>CAVLBD010000024.1:0-42598 GCA_963661195.1 bacterium | reverse complement strand
GACCCGCGACCCCAACCTTGGCAAGGTTGTGCTCTACCAACTGAGCTATTTCCGCCTTTCCGCAAAAGCTTTGCAAAGGTATGATATTTTTTCGCAAATACAAATTTATTCTGCTTTTTTTTGAAGAATCATTGCGATTTGCATATAAAAAAGCGATAATAGACGTTGTTTTTTATCGCCATAATGACAATGTTTACAACTTTTCATTTCTATCAAAATACCACATCTTCCATCTTTATTTTATCGGCATCCGTTATCTGCCTTATCACCTTGCACGGCACACCACCTGCTACAACTCCTGCAGGAATGTCGTGAGTAACAACAGCTCCTGCTGCTATAACGGAACCATTACCAATGGTTACACCACCAATAACGGTCACACTTGCTCCGAGCCAAACTCCATCGCCAATATTGATTGGCTTGCTCGTCATAAGCGGTTTCGTCTGCCTCTGTACATAATTAATTGGATGTCCTGGACATGCCAGCACGCACCTAGGCCCTATAAAAACATCTTTACCAATAAAGATTGGCGATGTATCAAGAAAAACACTATCAAAGTTAACTAGCGTAAAATGCCCTCCTGCAAAGTGAGTGTTTATCCCATAGTCAAAATGCATATGCGGCATAATAGCCACATTCTTGCTCCATGTTCCAAGCAACTCCTTTAGTATTGCTGACTGAGCTTCTGCATCCGAAGGATCTGTAACGTTATATTTCCAGCAAAGCTGGCGCGACTTGCGTTGTATGTCTTGTGGTATGCGCATCGCATTCCCGATATACGGAGCATCTGATGTAACAATACTGCGTACGTCATCTTCATTCTGTATTCTTTCTTTCATAATTTTATTCTTATCGAACCAACATAAAAACTGGAGTTTTTAGAACCACACAACACATCCTTATGCCTCGCGTTATCATGATGCAGTCATGCCACAACAATATCCATGACAAGCAAACACAAAATCCAGCATTTATGTAAAGGTACACATAAAATGCAAGTTCTCATCCGTTTCGAATGATTTTGCGTAGTAATGGAGAAAAATCGCACTTATTGCCGATTGATAGACCTTACTTTTAATTAAAGTCGCTAATTTTGCCAAAAGAACGGTATGGACTCATCGTACATATACAAATTATGGATATAAAAGAAAATACTAAAGGTAACGAAGAAAGAAGCATAACTGTATTCATTGATAAAAGATGCCCCTTTATTGACGGGAACACACATAGGAATAAAAATACCGTGATAATGCTTGTGACATCAGGCAAGGCGCACATCGAAATAGACTTTAAATCTTATTCGCTAAGATCGGGCAACATGCTCATGCTTCCCCCTTCTTGTTTTTTCAAATGCATAAGGCAGAGTGATGATTTCATTGTATCTTACATTATGTTCACCCAGACTATAACCGAAGAACTGACAAATAGGTTTGAACCTACCTACTTCGCCTTCATGCAAGAATACCCTGTAGGTGATATCCCTGCCGATGATGCCGTTCACATAAACAACATGATGGCTGGAGTAAGCCACATCCTTGACAAGTCGGAACAAGAGCATAGTATTCAGATTGCCCAGTTGCTGATACAATGTTTCTATCTTGACCAATACGATTTCTGCAAGAAGCAAATTACTAGTAGGAGTACTGTAGGCATAAGCAATCAAGAAAAATTGTTTATGCGCTTTCTCACACTCGTACACCAATACGCTGCTGCAGAACGCGAATTGTCTTTTTATTCCGACAAGCTTTGCATCAGCAATAGGTATCTTTCGGCAATAGTACGCAATCAAACTGGAAAGACAGCCAAAGATTTCATTGACCAATGTTGCATAAAGGAGATAAAGATAAGGTTGCGCACAACATCCGAACCTCTTCAAAACATCGCTTACAGCATGAATTTCCCTGATCAGTCGTTCTTCTGCCGATATTTCAAGAAAAATACGGGCATTACCCCAAAAGAATTCAGGGCAAATTAAAAACAAGATAACATTACCTTTTTATTATTTCCACAGATAAACAAAATAAACGGGCTGCCCGTGAAATCACTTCACAGACAGCCCAGAGACTATCGATTACGCAAATAGGTATGAAAAATCAAATGTAACCGATCCTTGAAAAGGTGAATAATCAGAAAGTTCGTTCTTCAGAGCCACCGCCTAAGGCTTGATACAAAGATATGAGATTCTGCACTAACGACAAATTGTTTGCCGATTGCGTAAGCTGCGCGCTCAACAACGACTGGCGTGCCGTCAGTATTTCTAAATAAGTGGTACTACCGTGTTCCATAAGTAGTGTGGTATTCCGAAGAGCACTCTCTAGTGCTGTCACCTGCGAAGTTATCGAGACGGCCTTGTCCTTTGCCGTTTGGCATGCCGTCAGCGCATCGTTCACTTCCTTACCCGCATTGAGAAGCGTCTGTGTGAACGAGAGTTTAGCCTCTTCCTGCTGAGCTTTGGCTATTTTTAGTTGAGCCATATTTTGTCCTCTACTGAAGATTGGAGCCGTGAGCGAACCAAGAGCCGAGGCCAGAAGCCTTCCGGGATTTATTATCTGTGCCCCCGAATTGTTTGTCCATCCCACACTTCCGCTCAACACCAATGACGGATAAAATGCCGAACGCGCTTGGTTTACGCCATAGAATGCGGCTTCAACCGTGTGTTGTGCCATGCGCACATCAGGACGTTCAGATAAGAGTTGCAACGGAACACCTACTGATATGCACTCTGGCAACGCTGGTGAGATGTTGCTTACCGTTGCATAATGGCGTGGTGTTTCCCCAAGAAGGATAGACATTGCCGTTTCTGTTTGTGAGATCTGCTGCTCTAGGTCAAGCACTGAGGTATGCACTTGATGCATAGCCGCCTCCATTTGGTTTACACCCGCCTCATCGTAACGGCCTACATTCTTAAGGGCACGTGCCGTGACAAGTGTTTCTTTCCAAGCATCCTCTGTTTCCTTTGATATCGACAACTGCTCTCTAAGTGTGCCTAACGTATAATACGTATTGGCTATGTTGGCTATCAGCTGAGTTCTCACAGCCTGACGATAATCCTGACTCTTGGCATAAAGAGCCTTTGCCTGCTCCTTTGCATTGCGCATCCGTCCAAAGATATCTATCTCCCAGCTCATCGTTAGAGGCACGGAGTATGTCTGTGTTGCCTTCTCGTTGTTGAAACTGCTCACTCCTGCCTGCGGTGCCAATGCAAAAGCCGGAAGGAAAGCAAGTTTTGCCGCTTTCAGGGTTGCTGCCGACTCTTCTACCCGGAGTGCTGCCGACTGATAGTCGGTATTCTGCTCGAGCCCCCGTTCTATCAGTTCCTGCAGTTGTCGGTCTGTAAAAAGCTCGTGCCAATCCATTGTGCCCAAGCTCAATGTGTCGGCAGAGTATGTCTCAAGGCTGTCATTCTTTGACGACAACGACAACACGCTATTTTTTTCGCCATACAACTCTTCTGGCACAGAAGCCATTGGCTGATATTTAGTATATATGCCGCAGCCGCTTAACGATGCTATCATGGCGACTGACAATATTATTTTCTTCATAATCGTTTTGTTATTCGTCTTTTAAACTTCAAGCAAGCTCCCGAAAATCGGTATTCCCAAATGGTAATACCGATTTTCTAAAAACCAGCTTTCCATTACTTGCCCACCTTCTTCTTTTCTTCAATACTCTTTATCAGTTCCTGCTGAATCTGCAAGTCTGCCTCTTCATCGTAAGGCTTTCTCACTTTCTCCTGCAGCCACTCGAATACGACATAGAATACTGGCACGACAAATATTAGCGAGAGTGAGCCAACGAGCAATCCTCCTACCACACCTGTTCCAAGAGAACTGTTGCCATTTGCGCCAGCACCTGTAGAGAACATCAGTGGCAACATACCGAACACCATGCAGAGAACAGTCATAAGAATTGGACGCAAACGGTCTTGGGCAGCAGAGAATGCCGATGATATAATGCCCATTCCTGCTCGTCTGCGCTCCACTGCATATTCAGTAATCAGAATCGCAGTCTTGGCAAGCAAACCTATCAGCATGATGATACCCGTTTGCAAATAAATGTTGTTCTCTAGTCCGAAGAGTTTTGCAAAGAGGAAACTACCCATAAGTCCAAACGGTACACTCAGAATTACCGCCCACGGAATAAGGAAACTCTCGTAGAGACATGCCATAATGATATAGATAAGTATGACACATACTCCATAGATGAAAATCGTCTTGCCACCATCGCTGTTTCCTTCTTCGCGAGCCATACCGCCAAACTCATAGCCATAGCCAGAAGGAAGGGTCTGTGCCGATACCTCAGCAATGGCTTTCTGAGCCTCACCTGAAGAATATCCGTCGGCTGTATTCACGTTTACCTGTATAGAGCTATAGAGGTTGAAACGGTTTGACACCTGTGGTCCTACCCCGTCGGTCAGAGTAACGAACTCGCTAAGCGGAGCCATCTCCGAACCATTGCGCACGAACATGTTGTCGAGCGAGTGTTTGTCTAAGCGGAACTGTGGTGACGACTGAATCATCACACGATAAACTTTTCCAAATTCGTTATAGTTGCTAACATAAGAGCCGCCACAGTAGCTTCCTAAGGCATCAAGAATTGTTGAAGGCGAAATGCCGGCACGTTTACATTTGGCTGCATCCACGTCTACCGATACCTGCGGGAAGTCCATGTTATATGAAGTATATGCTACTGCCACCTCAGGGCGTTGGTTAAGAGCCCCAATAAACTTCATCACATACTGATAGAACACCTTCTTGTCGCCGCCCGTTTTGTCCTGCATATTCAGCTCAATAGAGTTTCCCATACCATATCCGGGGATCATCGCTGGCTGGAAACAGAACACTTGCGCTTCCTTCAGATTTGCAAACTCGCTGTTAAGCCGCGCCATAACATTGTCTACGGAGTGTTCCTTGCCTTTGCGCTCTTCCCACGTCTTAAGCTTAACGATAATCGTTCCGTAGGATGTGCCTTGCCCGGAAAGCAAACCGTATCCAGCCACCGTACTGAAGTGGGCCACTTCTTCCTGTTTTGCCAAAATATCAGAAATCTTACTGATTGTTTTGTTGGTCTCTTCCAGTGTATTTCCTGGCGATGTGCTCACGTTAATCATCATCACACCCTGGTCTTCCTGCGGCACGAAACCCGTCTTCGTGGTACGAAGCAAGAACACTAGCAGTATAACAGATGCGACTAGTCCCATCCACGCAAGCCAACGGTGGTGGAAGAAGAACATCACCCCTCGCTTATACTTGCCCATCACTGCATTGAAAGAAGCGTTATATGCCGCACGAATGCGTCCGCTGAAGCCTTTTCTGTTTGTTTCTTCGCTACCCGGACCATCTTTTGACGGCTTCATCATCATAGCACACAGTGCAGGACATAACGTCAAGGCTGATATCATGGAAAGTCCCACAGATGTTGCCATCGTTATACCAAACTGAGTATAGAATATACCTGAGGTTCCTCCCATAAAAGATACAGGAATAAACACTGCCATAAATACAAGCGTACAGGAAACTACAGCCATACTTACATCATGCATAGCATCACGCGTGGCAAGATATGGCGACTGATAACCAGAATCAAACTTTGCTTGTACTGCCTCCACTACCACTATGGCATCGTCCACCACCGTTCCGATGGCAAGCACGAGAGCAAAAAGCGTAAGGATGTTTATACTGAATCCTGCAACTTCCAAACACGCGAATGTTCCGACCAACGAGACAATAATGGAAATCGACGGGATGAGCGTACTCTTGAAGTCCTGCAAAAAGAAATACACCACAAGGATTACGAGCAGAATGGCAATGAGAAGTGTTTCCACTACCTCATGAATAGAAGCAAAAAGGAAGTTGTTTGAACTGTGCATCTCCACGAATTCACATCCCTTCGGCAGCGCCTTCGACATCTCCGACAGCTTAGCCGAGATATTCTTGTTTACTTCCGTAGCATTAGCACCGGCCACTTGGAAGGTCATGAAGGTAACACCTGGTTTTTTGTCTACCTCTCCGTGGAAACTATATGACAATCTGCCTAGCTCAACCTCTGCCACATCTTTCAATCGCAACAACGTTCCGTCATCATTACTACGTATAACCATGTTTTTGAATTCTTCCACACTCTTCAATCTACCATGGTATTTCAATGTATACTGGAACGTATTTTTAGAATTTTCGCCTATCGCACCAGTTGGAGCCTCAATGTTCTGCTCACCAAGCACCTGTGTAACGTCTGAAGGCTGCAGATGATACTGCGCCATGAGGTCTGGCTTCAGCCATATACGCATGCTGTATGTGTCGCCAAGCTCCAGCACTTCGCCAACACCGTTGATACGTTTTATCTCTGGCACCACATTGATGTCAAGATAGTTGGCAAGGAAGGTCTCGTCATACTTGCCGTCATTGCTCACCAATGCACCAATCTGCAAAAAGCTATTCTGCTGTTTCTGCGTTGTGACACCAATCTTTGTCACTTCAGAAGGCAATAGTCCTTGCGCCTTCGACACACGGTTCTGCACATTTACCGTAGCCATATCCGGATCTGTGCCTTGTTTGAAGTACACGTTTATCTGCGCCGTTCCGGAGTTTGTTGCAGTTGAAGTGATGTAGAGCATGTTTTCCACACCGTTTATACTCTCCTCCAGCGGCATGATTACGCTCTTCATCACCGCATCGGCATCAGCACCGGTATAAGTCGCCTCCACACGCACCGTTGGAGGGGCAATGTCAGGATACTGTTCCACCGGCAGGGAGAAAAGGGATATCAACCCTACCATAACAATCAGCACGGCGACACATATCGCCATCACTGGTCTCTTGATAAATATGTTGCCTTTCATTTACTTCTGCTTTTTGGATTTTACGACATCTCCTTCATGCACCATTCCTGCTCCGTCGGCCACTATTTCGTCGCCAGTCTTCAAACCACTTGTTACAACAAACTCATTGCCCGTTTGCAGTTGCTGCACCCCTATCAACTGAGCCACGGCTTTACCGTCAACTACCTTATACACAATACGTTTGTCTTGCTGCTGCACTGTTGCCGCCTGCGGTATTACTATCACATCTTTCATGACCGACGGTATAAGCACATTTCCCGAGCCTCCGCTATTAAGCAAGCGTTCTGAATTGGGAAACACTGCACGTAAACTAACCGTGCCAGTTTGCGTATCTATCACACCGCTAATACTCTCCACTCTGCCCTTATGTTGATAAACAGACTGGTCGCCAAGCTGAAGCGATACGGCGGGCATACTCTTCAGAGCAGCGTCTTTAGAACCATACTGGCGTATAAAACCAAGAAGCTGCTTTTCCGTCATAGAGAAATACACATACATTTCAGAATTGTCAGAAACGGAAGTAAGTGGTTTCTGCATGCTTGGACCTACCAATGCCCCCACACGATAAGGTAAAGTGCCAACAACACCATTGGAAGGACTGCAAACCTCAGTATATGAAAGGTTATTCTTCGCATCAACTACCTGTGCCTGCGCTTGCGAGAGTTGGGCTTGCGCTGTGTGGTAAGCGTTTTCGGAAGTCTTATAAGCATAGGATGAAATAACCTTTTGCGCTAGCAGTTCCCTATTCTCCTCATAGGTGAGTTTTGCTGTAGCTAGAGCAGCCTTAGCTTGCCGCTCGTTTGCCAAAGCCGTTGCAAGGGCCGCACGGTAAGGCACCTGGTCTATAACAAAAAGCAACTGCCCTTTAGCAACCTTGTCTCCTTCCTTGACACATAGCCTTTGTATTTTCCCCGAAACTTGCGGATAGATGTCTATGTCCTGGCGACCTTTTATTGATGCAGAATAAGACGATTCTACACCTATAGTCTTGCGGCTCACCGTCATAGTCTTGAAATCAGCACTAGATACTTGTTCCGTTTTTTTCTGTTGGCAGGATGTTGCCAGCAAAAAACAGCCGATGGCAATTCCTACATAAGAAATTTTCATTGTCTTCATAATTCTTCACTTTTTCAAATCGTGTGCAAAGGTAAGACGAATGCCAAGGCGTTAGTATGACTATTATGGAATGGTATTTTTCAAAAACGGAAATAACGGTATGAATTTCAAAGATTTTAAATTCTTTTAAAACGTGCATAAAAACAAATGCGGCTTAACCTTAAAATAGGTTAAACCGCATGTAATACTGATTGCCGGCAAAGATTGCCGATAAATATCATTTAACGAGCGATGTGACTGGGTTTCTTATCCCTTTCATACTCGTAAGGAAAGCCTTGGCACTGCCGAAGCGTAAAAACATATCAAGACGTATGGGCACATGGTTTTGGTCGTCTGTAACGTAGAAGCGCACTATCTCCTCCCATTTTCCATCTTCTTTTTCAAGATAAGAAAGCTCTACACAACGATATTTATGCCCGTTGTCTGCCTTAATCTTCGTTGTGCCATTGAAGCGCAGACGAGCTGGCGACGTTCCTTTCCCATCGGCTATAGGGAAATCAACCGTATGCCCTTTTTTCCAATTTACCGAACTGAACGAGCGCGCACGCAGGAAGATATTCAGCATATCATAGACACAGTTTGACGGATTGAAGCTTTTCCATGAATGAGTGCCATCATTGTGCTGACGGTGGCAACGCAATGATACATTTCCATTGGGATAGTTATAGAATACTTCATCCACCGTGTACCGCTTGCCCTCACGTGCTCCCTTACGGAAATAAAGGGGTTCGAGGGCAGTTGAAGCATAACAGAGCAATGTGTCGCGCAACACAAACATGTTGTCAACCTTCTTGTTGCCGCGTGTTGTAAGGCTGGAGCGAAAAGCACGCTGCCCCTTGTATGTGCTCTCTACGGTATACATACTGGCTGTCCCGGCCTTTACCCATACGAATTGCCAGTTGTAGTAAAGGTTATATGAAAGGAATTCGCCCGACTTGAATGCTGTATTTCTGAACGAACACTGCGCTGCGGCAGTCAGTGCGAAGAATATCATTGCTGCCATTATGGCGAGGCGCATGCGCAATGCACCGGTTGCTTGTTTATTCACTTGCTATAGATTTGTTTCTTTCTGGATTTTCCTGTTACTAACAGCAAAGGCTAACAGAATCATTTGGGGATATACTGTATTCCCATTTTCCGCGCCCGCTCTGCATTACGGTGTTTAACCGTCTTGTCCTTGTCTGCTTTTTGCTTCGTTATGGCGTATGGCTTCTGGTGTGCTGCATCGCGCGCTTCTGGATTCCAGCTTAGCGTTATGTCCCACTTCGCCTTACATTCTATCTTTTCGGGATAATAGGATGTCTGTTCTGCCTGCAGTCCTGAGGCATAGTCACCGGTGTCCCAAATACCATTGCCGTTCACATCGCGGAACATACGCATATAATACGTTCCCGGGGTGATGTAGAAGAATTCTGCATTGCCGTTTTCCACTTTCACTGTTTTCACGACTCTATCGCCAGTATCAAGCAGCTGCGCCATGCGAGGCACGCTATCACTGCCGTTTATGGTCATGAGCAACGTTCCGTATTCGTCCTCCGACTTTACCTTAAGCCCTTGTTTGTAAGCTGCGCACACGTTGCCATATATATCCACGAAGGCGGTGGAGTCTACCTCAAAACTATATTCCACATCTGGCCGCCATTCGCCAATTATCTCATAACGGCGCGGTATGGCTTTTTTCTCACGGAAAATAAACTTGGAGCGATACCACAATGTGTCGTGCTTTGCATAGAGATGTATCTTTGAAGTGTCAACACTCGCCAAAGGCACAGGCATGTCGATAATTATGTTTTGGTCAGGATCAGGTTGCGACTTTACGCTATATTTCGGTTCAAGCAGCTCTGCAGGCATCGTTTCTTGATAGTTACGTCCGCGTTTCTTGGCCTTTTCCTGCGTTTTTTTCCATTCATCATAAGCACGCGCCTTTTCTTTTAGACGCTTTGCATACGGAGTCTTTGCTAAGACATCAAGGGTATCAATTGTGGTTACAAGGTTTCCCAACGTGTCTGTTGCCATATACGTCAGTTGCATACGCAGGGTATCTTGATTGACAAGAAGTGTGTCGCGGAGCCAAAACCTGACAGTATCCTTATTTTCCGTACACTCCGTAAGGAAAGCTCCGTCTGAGTTAAAGTTAATTCCCTTTACTTCAGGAAGCTTTTCATCACCTCCGCTAAAGAATAGCGTGAACATACGCGCGTCGGTGCGTTCCGCTTTTAGGAAATAGCGGTCTGTCTGACGTTCCGTGAAAGCACGCAGCACAATGTCGTCTGGCAAGAAGCGCGTATAACCAATGGAACGTATGGAGTCGATATGCAGAGAGTCGCGCCACACGGTGTCTTGCCTCACAGCATCGGTAAAACGCGGTTCTATAACATCATTGCTGAAAGCGAGCATCTCACTCTTCTGACTGAAGAAATAGTTGCCGTCGGCATCCTGCAATGCCACTACGCGGTATCGTCCCGGCGCAATGCCTCTTACGACAAAACGTCCTCTACTATCGGTGCGCGACACGCGGAGCATCGGTTTTGAGAGAAAAGGATCTTCTGTCTGCATGCTGTCAGCTAGGGCATAAAGCCCGACGAGTATTCCCTTTACAGGCTCAAGGTCTTCGGCATTGACCACGTTGCCCGAAACTTCAAGCGTGTCAATGTGGTCGCTTGTCGAGAAGCTGTATGTATAGTTTCCAAGCGGATTACCCTCATTGTTGTCTGATATGGCATCAGAAAAGTCCACGGTATAAGTTGTGTTTTCTTTCAATGTGTCCTTCAACTCTACCACAATTTTCTTTCCTGCACCCTTTATTTCCGGCGCTTCCATCTGCGGTGGCGAAACAACCACCTTTTCTGTTGGATTGTCAATCTGTATGAACTCGTCGAAATATATAGTAATTTTCTTTGACTTCACACCAACAGCCTTGTCTTGTGGTGTTGTGCCTACGATGCGCGGCGGCGTTTCGTCATACCATCCCCCGTCGGGTTGTCCCATCTTGGCGCATGAACCGAGCAGCAAGGCAAAAAGACCTGCCACAACAAACGCAATACCAGACCAGGAAGTAGCTGCAATACGTTGCTTAATGTTTTTTCTTTTATTCTGCATCGTGGAGTGTTACTGTTGTTGACTATTCATCTTCAGCATCTCGTCGATATTCTTGCGACTGTTGCTCAAGCGCGGCACCTTGTGTTGTCCGCCGAGTTTTCCTTTCGATTTCAGCCAGTCGTTGAAGAGACCGCTATGGGCTTTCACTATCTCAAGATGCTGCAGCGTTATATCCTTGTAGCGTTTAGCCTCATAGTCGCTGTTTATCTCCTGAAGCTTGGCATCGAGCAACGTGGCAAACTCTTTAATGTCTGCCGGTTCACGCGAGAATTCAATAAGCCACTGGTGGCGGCATTTTGCATTGTCGTCCATAAACACCGGAGCGGCAGTATATTCAAGCACCTCTGCTCCCGTCTTTTCGCAAGCATAGGCAAGTCCCTTCTCTGCATTGTCAACAATGAGTTCCTCACCAAAGGCATTTATAAAATGCTTGGTGCGCCCTGTAATTATAAACTTGTAAGGGTTGGTGGAAGTGAAGCTCACGGTGTCGCCTATGACATAACGCCACAGTCCGCAGGATGTGGAAATAAGCATGGCATAGTTCTTGCCCCTCTCCACTCCCCAAAGCGGCACTACCGTCGGATTGTCCTTGCCGAACTCATCCATAGGGATGAATTCATAGAATACCCCATAGTCTATCATCAGCAACATCGACTTGTCGAGCGGGTCATCCTGAAGGCCAAAGAATCCTTCGCTTGCGTTATACGTTTCCATATAATGCATTGATGGCGATGTTATAAGCTGCTCATACTGCTTGCGGTATGGAGTGAACGCCACACCTCCATGGAAGAATACCTCAAGATTTGGCCATACTTCCTCAAGATGCTTCTTGCCTGTCAGCTCCATGACCCTCGTTAGCACTGAAAGCATCCACGACGGAACACCGCTGATGTTGGTAACATTCTTGTTCATCGTCTCGTGAGCTATACGCTCGCGCTTTATTTCGAAGTCAGAAAGTAGGGCTGTCGATTTCTTTGGAACCCTGACAAGGTTTACCAGCGGATTGATGTTCTCTATTAGTATTGCGCTTAGGTCGCCAACGAGTGAGTTTGCCACATCGTAGTTTGGCGAATGGCTACCGCCAAGTATAAGGCTGCGGCCATCGAAAATGCGGCTTTTGGGATTGTTTCTCAGATACAGAACCACGGCATCAGTGCCTCCGGCATAGTGTACATGCTGAAGTCCTTCGCGACTTACGGGGATGAACTTGCTCTTGTCATTGGTTGTGCCCGACGACTTTGCATACCATTTGACACTGCCCTGCCACAACACGTCACGCTCGCCGTGGCGCATTCTGTCTATGTCGCCCTTCAACTCCTCGTAAGTGTTCACCGGAACATTCTCCGTGAAGTCGTCATACGTCTTTATCGTGCAGAAAGCGTGATTACGCCCGTATTCTGTATGTTTGGCAGCTGTGGTGAGATAATTCAGAGTCTCCATCTGCAATGTCTCTGCCTCTCTGTCATAACGCTCAAGCTCCTTCATTCTGGAGACGAAAGCCTTTCTTACTATTTGTGTTAGACTCATTTGCTTTGTTCTATTCGTGTAATTTCAACTTCCGCCGTCTGCAGAAAGTTGTTATGCCGGATGTGGACTTCTTTTAGCAAGCCTGCGGTGTAACGTTCTGTTGTCCGCTCAGTCTGAACAATTTGCCCGCATGCAAAAATATGTTACGGATACCTTTGTCCACGACATGGTCAAGCCGTTGCGCTGTCTTCTCTCCCTTGGTCGCTGCGGATAAGCTGGAGAAGCTTCTCCACGGCTTCCGCCTCGGGGATATTTTTCTCCACACATTCCTTGCGGCGATAAAGGGAAATCTTTCCTCGCCCGGCACCGACATAACCATAGTCAGCGTCTGCCATCTCGCCAGGGCCGTTCACTATGCATCCCATTATGCCAATCTTCAAGCCCTTCATCTCTTTTGTGGCTTCCTTTATGCGCGCAATTGTTGTGCGCAAGTCGTAGAGCGTGCGTCCACAACCGGGGCAGCTGATATACTCTGTCTTTGTTGTGCGCAGGCGTGCCGCCTGAAGTATACCGAACGCCGTGGCATCAATGTCGGCATGCGACAGTGTGCCAATGTTCATAAGCCAAATCCCGTCTGTAAAGCCATCGAACATAAGCGCTCCCATATCGGCTGAAGCCTCAAGCTGGAAATCGCTCTTTTCATCTTGGCTATGGCTATACATCTGGCAGAACACAACAGGGTTGCTGATTCCGTTGCACATAAATTCATGAACCAAGGCACGCTGCTCGCCCAATCGGTTGGCATTGCTGCTGACACTCACCACTACCACCTCTGGGTGCGCCTTTAGACAAGGGATATACTCTTCGCTGGGTGCTCCGTATGGCAGCACAAGGAACTTTATTTCTGCCTTGATACTGTTTAGGAATGGTATGGCATTGTATGGAAAGACGGGGAAGGCTGTATGCCGGGCTACATCGCCAAGACTTGCAAAAACGTTGAAATCCACAATGTATTTCTGTCCGTCAACGGGATTTTTCGGCATTTTCTGTCCCACATAAATATAGTCTGGCATCTGGTCTGGGTTGGCATTGTGGTCTTTTGCGTTAGCGTCGGTATCGCCAATCCTGCTACTTATCACAACAGGCACATTTCCTCCACCGATATTCCCGACAGGACATGTTGCTCTACGCTCAGGAGATGCCCAATTAAAGCCCTCGTATACAAGGCCTGGCACGGGAGTATGCCCCTCACGCTTTGTAACATATTCCACGAGATGGCGTGCTAC
Source organism: bacterium (assembly GCA_963661195.1). GTDB lineage: Bacteria > Bacteroidota > Bacteroidia > Bacteroidales > Bacteroidaceae > Prevotella. The sequence continues at coordinate 28,792 of CAVLBD010000024.1, read as the reverse complement.
GGGTATTTCTGCCTCGGGAGCTTCGCTAAGAGACACGCGGACGGTGTCGCCTATGCCGTCGGCAAGCAGAGCTCCTATGCCCACAGCGCTCTTTATACGACCGTCTTCGCCCTCGCCTGCCTCGGTCACACCAAGGTGAAGCGGATAGTCCATGTCTTCCTTACGCATGGTTTCCACAAGCAGACGCACCGACTGCACCATTATAACGGTGTTGCTTGCCTTTATGGAAATAACCACGTCTGTAAAGTTTTCGCGACGGCATATTCTAAGGAACTCCATGCAACTCTCAACAATGCCTGCAGGGGTGTCGCCATAGCGCGACATGATGCGGTCAGACAAAGAGCCATGGTTCACGCCTATGCGCACTGCCGTATGATTCTTACGGCATATTTCAAGAAAAGGAACAAACTGCTTTTCTATCTTTTCCAGCTCGGCAGCGTATTCATCGTCTGTATATTCGAGCAGCTTGAATGTGCGGGCAGGGTCAACATAGTTGCCTGGATTTATCCTCACCTTCTCGGCATAGAGGGCAGCAACGTCAGCAACATGGGGGTTGAAGTGCACATCAGCAACAAGTGGAGTCATGATACCGTCGGCACGCAAGGCGGCGTTTATGTTTTTCAGATTCTCCGCCTCACGCACTCCCTGCGTAGTCAGACGCACATACTCGCCACCTGCTGACACAATGGCTTTTGCTTGTGCCACGCAAGCTTCAGTATCTGTAGTCGGCGTTGTGGTCATAGACTGCACACGTATAGGATTGTTGCCACCAAGTGGTGTGCCGCCAACATACACCTCGTGAGTTTCGCGGCGGCTGTAGTTGAAGAATGAAGAAAAGCCGTTGTCCATTGCCTGTTTATTTAAGACGTGTTATAAAAATCCCACGCGTTGTTAAAATTCTTCTTTAGAGGGATTGCTCTTTATTTCTTTTTTAAACCTGCCCTAAATTAGTTTCCTTTTCAGTGACTGCGCTTGTCTTGCGACAAGCTGTTAGTTAGTCTTGAATGTGTACTTAATCTCTGCCAATTCCTTATTGGCCTTTTCTATCTTTGCTCCCAAGCCTTCTTTGTAATCTTTCAACCTTACAGCCAAAGAGCTGTCGGCAAGAGCTATCATCTCTACGGCAAGTATCGCAGCGTTCATTGCGCCGTTTACACCAACCGTTGCGACGGGAATGCCAGGAGGCATCTGAATGATGCTTAACATGGCGTCCATTCCGTCCAATGCGCTGCCCTTGATGGGCACACCTATAACGGGCAATGTAGTAGATGCCGCAATAACACCAGGCAAAGCGGCAGCCATGCCAGCTCCGGCGATTATAACTTTTAGTCCGCGCCCCGAAGCTTCCTTTGCAAATTTCTCCACAGCATCGGGAGTACGGTGTGCCGAAAGGGCATTAACCTCGAATGGGACTTCCATCTCGTCGAGGAACTTCATTGCTTTCTCCATTACAGGCAGATCGCTTGTGCTGCCCATTATAATACTTACCAATGGTTTCATATCTATATTATTTTGTTTTATCTTATCTTATTCTACGTAATACATCGCCAAGAAAGTCATACTATTATTCTTTCCACCGACCATACGGCTATACTATCAGCACGGTAACAAGACCAACGAGCACGCCCACAAGGAAGCCGCCGTAAATCTGATGTAGATTGTGCTGGCGCAATATCATGCGTGCACTGCCCACCATTCCTGCAAGTATGAACAACAGGCATAGCCACCATACGGGATTAAACGAAAAACGGGCAGCGAAAACCACTAAGGCCCCAGCCATTGCACCGATTGCTGCCATGTGAACAGAAATCTTCCACCACATGTTTATGACAGAGCATGTTACCTGAGTGGCAAGAGCAGTCACGACAATGCTCCCCATAAGATGCGGTACATGGTTGAGCATCATAACATAATAGCAAAAGAAATAGCACAGGATTGATACTATGTAAGGTATCATGCGTTTCTCCCTTGCTCCTAGTTCGAAAAGCGTCCACCCGTGGTATCTGTGGTAAAACCGTATGAGTCTTGTTGGCAAAAATATGGTGAATACATAAACAATCAACAGGACGGTCAATTGATACAGCTTCGGCATCAGACTGAGATAGCTGAAGATGAACAACGCCGCTAGCCCAATGAGTGGCAGATAGAACGGCGAGGCTATTGAACTGACAGCCTTTGCCAGCATCATTATGTTTCTTACTTTCATTTCTTTCTTAGACGTGCAACGGGTATCCCCATTTGCTCCCTATATTTTGCTATTGTTCGCCTTGCTATGGGAAAGCCTTTTTGGATGAGTATCTTGGTCAAGGCATCATCGCTAAACGGTTTTGCCTTGTCTTCTCCGTCTATAACTTCCTTCACGGCGAGCTTTACCTTGCGTGTGGACAGCTCTCCACCGTCCTCAGTCTTTATTCCATCACTGAAAAAATGGCGCAACTTGAACGTCCCCCACCGGGTTTGGGCATATTTCATGTTGCTAACGCGGGATATCGTGGAGATATCAAGCCCTGTGCGGTCGGCAACGTCTTTCAGTATCATTGGCTTTATGTCACTCTCGTCACCATCTTGGAAGAAACGGTGCTGTATGTCAATGATGGTCTTCATCGTTACATACATCGTATGCCGCCGTTGCTTTACGGCATCTATGAAGCCTTGGGCACGATCTACCTTCTCCTTGGCGTAGAGCAATGCCTCTTTGTCGCGCCTTGACATTGAGGCTTTGTTTTCTTTATAGCCTTTTATAAGCTCTGTAAACGATGGCGAGACATAAAGATTGGGCACATGACCATTGTTTATATAGAACGTCACTTTTCCATCATCGGCGGTGTCTACTATGAAATCGGGAGTTATCTGCTGCATATTGCGACCCTCGGTTTCGCCTAGTGAAGCTCCGGGTTTGGGATTAAGGCGCAGGAGTTCCTGGCGGACAGTCTGGGCTGTTGCTTCGTTCATCTCCAATTGTTTCACTATGCGATTCCAGTGTTTGTTCATAAACTCATCGAAATGAAGGGATATGACCTCGTGCATAATTTGGCGTATTTTCGATTCCGGCTTACGGTCTATCTGCAACAACAAGCATTCTTGCAGACTGGTGGCACCTATCCCTGCAGGATCGAAAGTCTGTAGCAGGTGTATAACTTCCTTTACATCGTTTTCTGTGCAATAAATATAATGGTATACAGAAAGTTCATCGGCTATACTGTCGGCTGACTTGCGGAGAAGTCCGTCGCTATCAAGTGAACCTATTATGTATTCCATTATCTGCCGTTGTAAGTCCGTAAGGTCAACGTCAACCATCTGCTCCTTAAGACTATCGTAAAATGAGGTTTGCTCGCCGTAAACCATCTCTTCATAGTCTGCATTGTCGGTTGTTCCGTAAACAGTGGCAGCATCTGCGTCTGGCATGCGGTCGTCCATTCCTATATTGGACAGAGCATCGTCAAGAGCCGTCTCACGCTCTTCTTTCTCCTTTGTCCGAGCATCGTCGGTCAAGTCGCTGCTGTAATCATCGTCAGTATCATTGTCGCCAGCATCTGTCCGAACATCCTCCGTATCTGCATTGTCACGGATATCACCATTGTCGGCAGCCGACATTTCTCCAAAATCCTCAGGTGAGGAACTTTCCATAGCAGGGTTGTCGTCGATCTCCGCTTGAATACTCTGTTCAAGTTCGGTGAGCGGCATTTCAAGCATCCTAACAGCCAACATTTGTTGCTGCGTGAGACGCTGCACCTGCACGGCTTTCTGCTCTTGACTTTGAATTAACTTCTGTGTCATATACGGTGCAAAATTATAAATTTATTTCGGTATATGTATTAGCGTCTATACAAATAATGTTTTTATACGCAGAAAGAAGGGGTGAAAGTTCGCCCTTTGCGACACTTTCACCCCTGTCAAAAGATTGTCTAACAATAACCAGTCTTTCATACTGGTATGGGATTATCTGTGATTGACTGTCACATATATACACAAATGTTGAGCAACCGCCATCAAGCCTGCATTATCAGCAGGCAACAAGCCGTCATTCCTGTCCGTGAACATATAGATTCCATCCGAGATAGCTTTCAAGAGCCTCTTCGATGATGCCGGCAACATCAGCACGAACAAGTGCCACATGATGCTCAAAACCGTTTTTGCAAATATGCTTCATTAGCTTCTGCAATTGTGGAACTTCGGTAACAACGATACATCCGTCCATTGCATACGGATCGTCTGTCATCTTTCCTTCACCTACGTAAGCCTTGATGCATCCCTTAGTATCGTCTGTTGATATTCTGAAGAACGTGAAATCGCCAGCGCTTACCTTTGCATAAACAGCACCGAATGTATTTATCTTGCCCAATGTCCTGCCCAAAACGCCAAGCGGACCGAGGCGAAGGTTATCGTTGCCAATAAACGATTTCGGGAAATTGCCGCAGTGCGTGCATACACACTTGTTGCGGTCTTCTGCAAAGTTATTGTTCCAGTCGGCTATTGCCGAAGGTTCACCTGAGGCAAGCGTGAGGGCAAGCATTGAAACAGCCCCAGCAATATCTGTTTCGCAAGCTGCAGGTATCCCTGCCTCGCTGAGCATACTCATTGTCACGCAGGCAGCGCATCCGAAATTCTGCTCAAGAGAATCCCAACACTGTATGGCAACGGCATCAACTTGGTTTGCTTCCACCCAACGGTTCACTGCCACCCCGAATTTGCACTGCAAACGAAGCTTCTCATTGTAGGCTTCTGGCACTTCAGCATAGCCGGCAACCTTTTCCATCTGATGAAGAAGTTCTGTGTCGCTGTCCTCTATTGCTTGTGCTGCATAGAGTATTTCGCTTAGGTCTGCGGGCACAACCGTGATGCCTGATGCCTGAAGCAATTTCTCACTGGCACGACATGTGTTGAAGCCAAGCGGACGTGTTCCTATCTGCCCTATACGTGCATGACGCAAACCGTTTACAACACGGCAAATGGCGGCAAAACGATTGATGTCCTTTGCCAAAAGATCAGAATAAACAGAGTATGTATGAAGTGTAGTGTCTGTAAATGGTATGCCATATTGGTAAAGATTATTGCAAACAGAAATCTTTCCGCAGAAAGCATCGCGGCGACTGTCAAGATCGACCTTGTCATTTTGGTCATCGCAAGCCTGAACCAGTACAGGAACACGAAGATCTGCCATACTTATGGCATTTATGATACCTATTTCAAAACCGAAGTTTGGGAGCGAAACTATTATTCCGTCAATGCGGTCGCGGTTCTGACGAAAAAGTTCGGCACACTTCAAGCCATCCTCGCGTGTTTCAATACTGCTGCTACCTGTCGGGGTTGCGTCTTCAGGAAGAATGACATAATCGTACCCTTCGTCTTCCAACGTTTTCAACAGTTGTTTGCGCACGTCGCGTGCCAATTCGGAGTTGAAGTAAGCTCTAGTACCTATTATGACACCAAAGCACTGTTTCTTGTTTTTCTTCATATCGTTTTTGCTTTATATCCTTGTATAATTATTTTATCAGCTGGTTCACGGCTTTATGCCATCCCGCGATGTTGGTGTCCATCCATTCCTTGTTGTCCTGTGCCTGAATGCTCCACTTTGAATGGCGCAAAAGGGCAACTTCTTCAAAACTATTCCAAACATTGCGCGACAAGCCATTCATTACGACAGCTCCCATTGCTGAAGCCTCTTCTACATCAGAGCAGTTGACTGGAACTCTCAAGCAGTCGGCCTGAAATTGCATAAGGAACTTGTTTTTGGTCGGTCCGCCATCTACACGTATCTCCTTCAGGTTTATACCTGCCTTCACTGTCATGGCCTTTACCAAATCGCTTACTTGATAAGCGATGGATTCAAGGGCGGCACGCAAGAAATGGGCGCGTGTGGTAGCAAGTGTCATTCCCATGACTGCTGCCTTCACGCTATCGTTCCACCATGGAGCACCAAGTCCAGCAAAGGCGGGAACAAAATATACTCCACCATTGTCTTCCACGGATATCGCCTCGCCTTCAACATCAGCGGGTGACTCTATCATATGTAACTGTTCTTGAAGCCATTTTAATGTGGCACCCGTGCTATGAATATTTCCTTCAAAAGCGTAGAACACCTTTCCTTTTGCTGCAAAGGCGATGCTCGTAACAAGCCCATCGGGAGCTGGTGCCGCCTTTTCACCGATGTTAACCATCACGGACGAGCCTGTGCCGTAGGTAGCTTTACCAAGACCTTCCTCAAAGCACATCTGTCCGGCAAGCGCACCATGGGAATCACCGAGCACTCCAGCAATTGTTATTGGTGTGGGGAATATACCACCCACGGTAGTCTGCCCAAAGACGCTATCGCACGGTAACAATTCGGGCATCATGCTGCGAGGGATTCCAAACAAACCGAGAAGTTCGTCGTCCCACTGCAACGTATGTATATTCATAAGCATCGTACGCGAAGCGTTCGTATAATCGGAAACATGTCTTTCACCTTCTGTCAGCTTCCAAATAAGCCACGACTCCATTGTTCCCATAAGCAGTTCACCTTTGTCTGCCTTGCTTCTTGCACCCTCAACGTTGTCAAGAATCCATTTCACACCGCTTGCAGAAAAATACGGATCTATCAACAATCCGCTTTTTTCCATCACGAGTGGTCCGTAGCCCTGCGCCTTCAGTTCGTTACAGATGTTTACACCACGCATGCATTGCCAGACAACTGCATTGCATACAGGATGCCCTGTAGTCTTGTCCCATACTACGACTGTTTCACGCTGGTTCGTTATGGCCAAAGAATAATTGTCGTCCATATCACATCCACGCATCAGCTCTTTTACTGCTGTCAACACATTGGAGTATATCTCCTCTGCATCGTGTTCCACCCATCCGGCTTTGGGGTAATATTGGCGATGTTCCACGTTGACACGCTGAAGCATTTCACACTTTTCACTGAAAAGCATTGCCTTTGTTGCGGACGTACTTTGGTCTATCGCTATTATGTAGTTTGCCATTATTTCTTATAGTATATAGAAAAGGTATTGGTAAATTATAGGAGAGTGTTCACACTTGGAACTCTCTCCTATATATAGTATTTGCCCCCCAAGGGCTATTTTTTCACAAATTCTAGGGCAGCTTTAACAATTCCGTTGGCATCAAGACCGTAATGTGCAAAGATTTCCTTATTCGTTCCGTGTACAACATTCTCATCGGGTATGCCTATTATACGCACTGGCACTGGATTTTCGGCTATTGTCTCTGTAACGATACCACCCAATCCTCCAAAACGGCTATGCTCCTCAACCGTGATAATGCGTCCTGTTTCACGCGCTGCTTTAAGTATCGCTTCTGAGTCACAAGGTTTTAAAGATGACATATCAAGCACACGGGCGCTAATACCTTGCTCTTTCAGCTTCAGTCCTGCTTGATAAGCATGGTATACAGTCTCTCCACAACCTATAATAGTAAGGTCTGTTCCGTCAAGAAGTTGGTTTGCCTTACCTAATTGAAAGTCGAAATCATCGTTCTCATATACTTCAGGCACTGCGGCACGACCTACGCGGACATATACAGGATGAGGATAGTCAACAAGCATCTTTACAAGTTTGCGTGTCTGCCTTGCATCGCAAGGCAACACAATATTCATTCCAGGGAACGTCCTTAAAGCTGCGATATCGTGCAAGCTATGATGTGTTGCGCCAAGTGCTCCATAAGCAACGCCTCCACTTACACCAAGTATCTTTACGGGGTTTTCGCTATAAGCCAAATCTACTTTTACCTGCTCTAGGCTGCGTGCCACATAAAAACATGCAGGACCACAGGCGAACACCTTTTTGCCACTATGAGCCAACCCTGCAGCAATACCAACGGCATCTTGTTCTGCTATACCACATTCAACGAACTGTGCAGGCAACTGAGCTGCAAAGTCACCTAGCGTCACAGAGCCGCGTGCATCGGTCGTAACGGCAACTATATCCTTGTCCTGCTTTGCCAATTCAAGCAAAGTATCGGTGAAACTTTTTCTACAAGCTATCATATCGTAAAATGTGTATTTTAAAGGTTCTTTATTCTTTCGTCAATCTCGCTGAGTGCCTGTTTATACTGCTCCTCGTTAGGCATGCCATGGTGCCATTTTGCCACGTTTTCCATGTAGGAAACGCCCTTGCCTTTAGTTGTGTCTGACACAAGGAGATGGGGCTTGCCGTTTTTATAGTCAATACTTTGGAAGGTTTTCATTATATCCTCCATGTCATCTCCATTCATCTTCTTAACATCCCATCCGAATGCCGTCCAGCGTGCCTCTATGTCTTCCAAAGCCATCACGTCTTCAGTATTGCCAGAAATCTGAAGATGATTACGGTCTATAATTGCCACAAGATTGTCAAGTTTATACTGATGACCGGCCATCGCTGCCTCATATATAGAACCTTCGCCCTGTTCTCCATCACCCATTAACACAAATGTTCTATATTTTTTCCCGTCCATCTTTGCAGCAATGGCCATTCCTACGCCAATAGGCAGACCATGACCCAAAGCACCGGTATTAACTTCTATACCTGGAACTTCAATAGTGGGGTGTCCTGAAAGTATGGAACCATATTGTCCGAGAGTGTCTGTTATTTCTTTCTTCAGATATCCCTTTGCCTCAAGTGTTACGTACAGAGCTTCCACGCAATGGCCTTTACTCAAAATAAAGCGGTCGCGTTCTGGATCTTTTGGTGCTTCGGAGGTAACATTCATAACGTTGAAATAGAGAGCCGTCATAACGTTCAGACATGACAGGTCTCCGCCGATATGTCCGGCTTTAGCATTGTAGACTACCTCCAAAAGGCGGCGGCGGTCAACTTCGGCTTGTCTTACGAGTTCTTTTGTTTCCATTATATTGTTTTCTAGTATTCTGCTTATTATGTATGGTGAGCCTATTTTTCACCTTTTTAAGGTGACGTTTCTAATTACCGTTTGTAACACCCTTTCTTATCATATATTAGCTAGAAAGCAACGGATGCGAGCATAAAGACAACTATATTATATATCCTCATGGACTAAAAGATAATAGAAGACTTTACAGATGTATTGTTTTCAATATTTGAATGTTTTACCTTACGCCCGAAATCAAAATTGTAACTTACCTTCAGATATACCTGTCTTGCCTGAGCGTCCGACCAACTGTTGGAACTTGTGCCGTAAATGTCATACGAATAATACAGATGGCTATTTGAACGCTTTTCGAATATTCTCCGTGCGCCGATTTCTATCAGCAAGCCTTTGCCGCCCCATGATGCAAGAAGCCCATAATCACAAGGGGATTCTGAAATCATTGGTGTGGATAGCAATGATTTTGTCTTGGAACTGTAGTATGCCGAAAGTGTATAGTCTTTAATATGCCACAATAGATTTATGCGGTAAAAGAAATTCTGTATGTCATTTTTGTATCTTCCCGTAACCCTTTGGTCTTTGTATGCAAGATTATAGCTTATTTGCAGATTGCGCTTAAAACAATAGAAAACAGTATTTAGTCCGCAACTGCAAGACACATAATTTCCGTCGGAAAGGTAAGTATGAATAAGTCTGTCATTGTCGGCAATATAGTGCAGCTTCGACAAATCATACAAAGCGTTATACGACACAAAAGCTGACATATGTATATCGTTTGTATGTATATTGTATGCGAACAAGCCATCAAAGATTTTCATAACATCCAAGTCTGGATTTCCTCTTACAATCTGAAACTGATCCAATCGCTGTTCTGCCGTATTCATCATAGACAACTGGGGTACAGTAGAGCCCATTTTTACATCCAGATACATGCTGCTCTTTTTTGAAAGATAATAATTCACAACAAGAGCTGGCCGCGGATACGTCTGCGTGTAAGAAGTGCCGTTCACGTTTGTGCTACTCAAATCAAAACCCAGTTGGCAACTTAAATATATTTTTCCGTTGTTATAAGTGTATGTTGGATAGAAAAGCAAGTCATTGGTTTCAAGCTTTTGGTCGTTTACTTCCCCAAGATAGTTGTCCTTGTTATGGCTAAAGACATCCCATAACAAAAGATTTATACTGTGATGCTTGTTGAAAATACGTTGCCATTTTATTGTGCTTTTTATTTGATATGCATTTTCCTTAACAGCATTGTTTGTCATTGCATCCAATTCTGAATATTCACGTTTGCTTTTTGAGTTTTGGTATGATGATAACACATTTGCTTCAAGATTGCTTTTCGTCCCCCAGTTTTTCTTCAGATAAATATTGAGAGACGGTGAAATAGTCTTGATGTTATGAAACAAACTTGTTTGCCCTGACGCATACAATTCGGGATTATAGGTAACATCACCTTGGTTTGACAATGTTTTGTTGCCTGCGTTGATCATCACTTGCGAATAGAAGAATAGGCTATTTCCTCTGTATGCAGAACGGAAAGCACCAAAATAACCATCAACATTGTTTTTTCCTTTAACGGTTTCCGTATTTCGTGAAAACGGTGTTGAAAATCTATAGGTATCAGCTATGCTTGACTTTATTCCGTTATCAGATACGTTAATAATACCTCCTGCCAATGTATAGTTCCATTTTTTGTTGTCAAAATGCGCCTGCACCCTTTGGTCATGGTAATTATAGAATGCCCGGTTATCTGTCTTGATGTCAACATATCCACCATAGTCATAATGACGAAGCACGAAATTTACGACTTTTTGCTCATTGGGAAACACTTCTATGGCATTGTTATAGAGTTCGACCCTTATAATGTCCTTGGGACGGATATCCATCACTTCAGATACATTTGTCTTTCTCCCTTCTATGTAGAAGGAAACGTTTGTACCATCTGTTGCGGTTACGCTATTGGTAAACGGATTAACGTTCAGCTCCGGAAGCATTATATTGTAAAGAAGGGAAATTCCTGAATTTGAACTGTTTTTCTGTTTCTGCGTCGGAAGATACACAATTGAATTGTCTGAAACACGTACAATCTGCCCTTTTACAACGACCTCCGCCAATTTACTTGTTTTGTCAACAAGCACCACATTATTATTTATCGTGTCTGCAGGTGCGTATTTCATATAAAGTGTTTCATATGCCGGATGAGAATATGAAACAAGTATGCTGTCTTTTGCATTTACCTTAAAAAGATACAATCCCTTTTCGTTTGTTGGAGAACCAGTTACTTTCTCCATCTTTGCCAACACAGCGACATTCTGTATTGGCAAGCCATCAGAGTTTACAACTTTTCCTGTTATAACAATTGTACTTTGGGCAAATGAATCAACAAATATCCACAAAAGCAATATATAAAAGACAAAAGACCTTTTCATATTCATATACTTTATTAGAGAACAACAATTTTCTATTGATAAAAAAGCCTATGTTACAATTGTTATAGCACAGTATTGTTTTTTCGAAAAAGGGTGAAATTCTGAGCATCTAACAACAGGTGACGGGCAAATTCCCAAATCACTATTCCAGCGGTAACGGATACATTGAGTGAATGTTTCGTTCCGAACTGCGGAATTTCAAGACAACAATCGCATAGGTCAACGACTTCTTGATGCACTCCCTTCACTTCGTTTCCCAACACAACAGCATATCCTTTGGCGGAAGATATACAGACAGAGAATTTCTGAAGTTTGGTGCTTCCCTCGCATTGCTCCACAGCGCACACATTGTATCCCATTGCATGCAGTTCTTCAATAGCGGATGTTGCCGAATTGAAGTAACGCCATTCCACACTATCCTCTGCCCCTAGCGCCGTTTTGTGGATTTCTGGCATAGGCGGTGTGGCAGTAATTCCGCAAAGCCACACTGCTTCAATACGAAATGCATCGCCACTGCGGAACACCGAACCTACGTTATGGAGAGAACGCACATCATCAAGTACCACAATGAGCGGCATCTTACAACTTTTTTTAAAGTCGTCAACCGTCATGCGATGCATCTCCAACGTTTTCAACTTTCTCATTCCTCGCCTTTCATTTTGTAAGCCAATGCATACATACGTATTTGTTTAAACATAGCCAACAATCCATTGGATCGGGTTGGTGAAAGATGCTCTTTAAGTCCTATACGATCAATAAAATACAGGTTTGCATCAAGAATTTCTTGTGGCGTATGTCCACTTAACACCCGAATAAGTAAGGCTATTATTCCTTTAACTATTAAGGCATCACTCTCTGCTGTAAACTTTATCTTACCATCGATATAGTCAGCCTGCAACCACACCCTACTTTGGCATCCATCAATAAGGTTACTCTCCGTCTTGTACTTTTCATCAAGAGTTGGCTGTTCATTGCCTAAATCTATTAGGAGTTGATATTTATCCATCCAATCAGTGAAATCGGAGAATTCCTCTATCACCTCGTCTTGTATTTCGTTGATAGTCATTTATTATAGTTTTATTCAGTTTGTTTTCTGCAGTTTGAAAAGTTTATCGCTTGGCCTAACTTTTGCAGGTACAGGCATTGATACTCTCTGCCCCTTAAGAGCCTCGTTTACAGGCTTTAAATCGTAACGTATCTCGTCTGCATCAAGGTAGATAACACCTGTTGTAGGACCCGTTATAAGCAGTTTGTCACCCTTTTTGAAGTCTGATGCCTCTATGGCGAACTCTGCAACGCCCAATTTTGAAAAATATTTTATGCCCTTTCCCACATAAACCTTTCGTTCTGTTGCACACGAGCCATAGTTTTTATTCCACTCTCCAAGTTTCTGTCCGAGATAATATCCATCCCAAAAACCACGGTTGAAGACTGTTGCAAGACGCTCATCCCATGCATTTTTCTTTTCCTCAGTGAAAGTTCCTTCAAGCACACTGCGTATTGCTTCCTTATAACATTTCACTACAGTATATACATATTCAGGGCCACGCGCACGTCCTTCTATTTTGAATACCCTTACGCCACTCTCCATCATTTTGTCTATGAAGCGTATGGTCTTCAAATCTTTTGGACTCATCACATATTTATTGTCAATCTCCAGCTGCGTACCAGTTTCGTTGTCTGTGACAGTATAGGAACGCCGGCATAGTTGTATACATTCACCGCGGTTTGCTGAACGATTGGCATTGTCAAGACTAAGATAACACTTTCCACTGATAGCCATACATAATGCCCCATGGCAGAACATCTCTATACGTATAGGATTTCCTGACGGACCACATATGTTTTGTTCTTTTGCCATGCGGTGTATCTCAGCCACCTGCTCCATATTTAGTTCGCGTGCAAGAACCACTACGTCAGCGAAACGTGCATAAAACTTAAGGGCTTCTATGTTGGATATATTAAGTTGAGTAGATAGATGCACCTCCTGCCCTATACTGTTGCAATAGTTCATTACAGCAACGTCGCTTGCTATTACTGCAGTTATTCCCGCTTGTTTTGCAGCATCAACGATTTCGTGCATCAATGATATGTCACTATTGTAGATGATGGTATTAACAGTAAGATATGTTTTCATGCCATGTTCGTTGCATGTTGCAGCAATTTCACGCAAATCATCTATAGTAAAAGTACTTGCCGAATGGGCTCGCATATTTAGCTTTTCTATTCCGAAATATACTGAGTCTGCACCAGCTTGTATTGCTGCAGCAAGGCTTTCGCGCGAACCGACAGGAGCCATTATTTCAAATTCGGATATTTTGTCAGTAATCATATATATTTTTTTACATGACGGCGTGTTAAGCATATCCACACCTTGATTTCAATGTGTATTTATAAAAAAATATGCCATACCTCCAAAGATTTGTTTCTAGATCTTTGGCAAAGTATGACATTATTTTTTAAACTTATTTTATTTAACTTCCCAAGTATCGTTTGTCTCTAGCAGTTCCGTGAAATTATGGTATTTCTTCTTACTCTTAACTTCTTCTATCTGCTCTTCCACAGCCTTTTCATATGTAGGTGCCTCTACATCCCTTATTACACCGAGTGCAACAGGAAAACCATGTTCATTGTCCATCATGGCAAGTTTCAGCTGCAGAGTATTGTCTTCGCAATGTGCATCATGCACAAGGATATCCTTCTCCATTATGCCATTCTCGCCAATTTTTACAACTTTTAGTCCGAAACCTTCTTGTACAAGTCCATATTCATTGTTCTCGCCAAAAACCAAAGGTTGACCATGACGCACGTATATAGCATTTTTCTTTCGCCCCTCGCTTTTGTAAATAGGATCGTATGCACCATTGTTGAAGATAACACAATTCTGAAGTATCTCGCAAACAGATGCCCCTTTATGCTTGTAGGCAGCCTTTAAAATATCCACCGTCCCTTGTGCATCTGTAGCCACGGCTCTAGCAAAGAAGTGACCACGTGCTCCAAAGCAAAGTTCTGCAGGACGGAACGGATCCTCTACCGTACCATAAGGAGAAGATTTGCTGACGAATCCTCTTGGCGATGTTGGCGAATATTGCCCCTTTGTCAAACCATAGATACGGTTATTAAGCAATACTATGTTGATGTCTACATTTCGGCGGTTAGCATGTATAAAATGGTTTCCACCTATTGCCAAGCCATCACCATCACCGCTTATCTGCCATACGGTAAGGTCAGGATTGGCAACCTTTGCACCTGTAGCTATTGCTGCTGCACGTCCGTGAACAGTTTGCATAGCATATGTATTAACATAATAAGGTAGACGACTAGAACATCCTATTCCCGAAATTACTGCCGTATTATATGGCGGAACGCCTAACTCTGCCATCGCCTTGTGGAGCGAAGCTAAGAAGAAGTGATCGCCGCAACCGGGACACCAACGTGGCTGCCCCTTCTTATAGTCTTGAACTGTATACTTTTCCATATTGTTTAGACGTTTCTTTATTTTTCAAAAATTTTGTTTAACTCACTCACCAATTCACTCACAACAAATGGTTGTCCCTTAACTTCATTATATTGGTAAGGCGTAAAGCCGTCCACTTTAGCACGCAGATAAGCTGCAAGCTGTCCGAGATTCTGTTCTGCCACTACGGTCTTGGGATATTTTTTGAGTACATCCGCCGTGTTTGCAGGCAATGGTTTTATATACTTGAAATGGGCAAGAGCAACTTTTCTGCCCTGCTTCCTCAATTCTTCCATTGCAGAATAAAGATGACCGTATGTTCCACCAAAACCGACTATCAGCAGTTCTGCATCATCTTTATCTCCAAGAACCTCCAAATTTGGTACTGGTATACGTTCTATCTTTCCTGCCCGCAAACGACACATTTTATCATGGTTTTCAGGATCTGTAGATATGGCTCCGGTATCTCCGTCTTTCTCCAATCCCCCAAGAATATGAGTAAATCCTTCTTGTCCAGGAATCGCCCAATAGCGTACTAAGCTATTCTCGTCTCTCTTATAAGGCGTATAAGCACCCTTCATACTTTCCGGAGCATAATGAGGTTTAATAGATGGAAGTTCTGCGATATTAGGCAATTTCCATGCTGCTGAACCATTGGCAACATAAGCATCGGTTAGCAACACTACAGGTGTTAGATGTTCCAACGCTATCTTTGCAGCGATATAAGCAGCATCAAAGCAATCTGTTGGACTTGTTGCAGCAATCACTGGCATTGGTGATTCACCATTTCTTCCATAAAGCACCTGCAGAAGATCCGTCTGTTCGCTCTTAGTTGGCAATCCTGTAGATGGTCCGCCACGCTGCACATCAATTACAATGAGTGGCAATTCATCTATAACTGCAAGGTTTATAGCTTCTGACTTTAGGCAGATTCCTGGTCCGGATGTTGACGTCGCTGCCAACGCTCCTGCAAAGGATGCTCCTATTGCACTGGCACAACCAGATATTTCGTCTTCACATTGTACTGTTGTCACACCGCATGATTTGTGTTTTGCCAATTCGTGAAGTACGTCTGTTGCCGGTGTTATTGGATATGAACCAAGGAATAGCTTCAATCCTGCTTTTTCAGCAGCAGCTATAAGTCCATATGCAGTTGCCTTGTTACCAGTTATGTCCATATATCGTCCTTTTTCCTTATGTTTAGACTCTATACGATAGGTAGCAGGAACTCCTGCGTGAACATTATGACCGTAGTCATATCCGGCATTTACAACCTTAATATTATTTTCCGCTATCTGCGGTTTCTTTGCAAATTTTTCCCTAAGGAAATTTTCCACCAATTTTACATCGCGGTTGAAGAGCCAGCAAACAATACCCAATGCAAACATGTTTCGACATTTCAGAATAGATTTATTGTCCATGCCTGAGTCTACGAGACAATCCTTTACCATTTTAGTTATAGGGCAAGCCACAACGGTGTCTTCATCTATGCCCATTTCCGCCAAATAATCTTCAGTCTTGAATTCCGCTCTTTGGAGGTCTTTGGGTCCGAAACTATCGGTATCAATAATAACAGTTGCCTGTTTCTTCGCATATTTATACTGTGTTTTCAGTGCGGCAGCGTTCATGGCTACAAGTACGTCACACTTGTCTCCTGGGGTGTAAACCTTTCCCTCGCCTATATGTACCTGAAATCCCGAAACTCCAGTAAGCGAACCTTGTGGGGCGCGAATATCCGCGGGATAATCGGGGAATGTCGAGATACCGTTGCCGATGGTGGCCGAAACTGTGGAGAAGATGTTTCCGGCTAGCTGCATACCGTCGCCAGAGTCGCCAGAAAAGCGCACAACGACCTGCTCCAACTCTTTAATTTCCAAATTCTCTGCCATAAATTTACAGTATTAATGATTGTTCAATTATTTATATTTCCTTACGACCTCTTTTATATTTATCTGCTTTTTCACGCTCTCAATTATTTTTGTCGTAGCAGTTCGTGCAAAGTTCGGAAACTTTACTGAAAGGTCAAAACTTTTTTGATATAAAACTAATTATGTCTTAAATATATAAAAATTTGTTACCTACTATCATTTTTCCACAACTAGTTTGCGGTAAACGTCAAGCACTTTTTGAGCCACGTTGTTACCCTCAAAACGCTTTACATATTGTTGACTTTTCTTTATTCGTTCTTCCCTGCCTGGCGCATCTTGCAAAACCTGTTTCAAGGCTTCTGCCATTCCGTAGACATCGTCTGGTTTTACATAAAGACTGTCGTTTCCACCAGCCTCTTCAAGACAACTTCCTGTACATGCCACAACAGGCAATCCACTTTGTATAGCCTCTATAATAGGTAATCCGAAGCCTTCATAACGTGAAGGATACACACAGGCTTCTGCCATCTGATATATAGCAGGCAGATCTTCATGGGGTACATTGTGCAGAAATTTTACTCTTCCACCTAAATTATTTTTCTCTACATACGCCTTAACATTGTCTGCATATGGAGTTGGGCGTCCTACTACCACAAGACTTACATCCGACGGTATCATGGGCATGGCCTTTACAGCGAGCAAAATATTTTTACGTTCCTCTATTGTACCAACATTTACAATATAGCGCTTGGGCAACATATATGTAGAATGTACTTCCTGCAGTTTCTTTTCACTTTCGCAAACCTTAAACTCTGTGCTGCAACTTTGATATATTACGTCAATTTTCTGCGGTTCAACACCTCCAAATCGCATTATGTCCCTTTTAGTACACTCACTTATTGCTATTATGCGGTCAGCTTCCTTACATGTTCTTCTGAATTTCCATGCATATATTTTTGTGTCTATCCAATTATAGTATTCTGGATGATGCATAAATATAAGGTCATGTATTGTAACAACCGTTTTTATCCCTGCCTTTCTTATTCCTGAAGGCAATTCTCCCGTAAGTCCATGAAAAAGATCTACATTGTCTCTTTTCATATCTTCCACAATACCTTTCACACGCCATATATCCCTCATTATTTTGAAGGGGTGTTTTTGGGGATAGACATATTTCATGTACTGTGTTTCTTTTACTTGAGAGCGTAATTCTGTGCGTCCCTCATCCGGTGTATAAAGCAACAAGCCTGTACCTTTAGGAACAATAGCTGAAAGGTCATTTACTAGTGTGCGCGAATAACTGCCCAAACCTGTGAAATTCCTTACTATGCGTTTTGCGTCAAATCCGATAATCATGACTGTTCAGTAGTTTTTCTTTTTATTACATGTCCATTCTCTACAATATATCTTTGGTCAAAGATATCACGAGTACGTTTCCATCTGTCATGACTCCAAAGATAACATCTCGGATCTCTTCTTATCGTATTTTCAAGCATCTGAAAAAAGCGCTCCGTTATCTGGTTTTCTCCCATTTCCTGAGGTTTGTCTGTTAGCAGTCTAAAAGTGCAAACATAGTGTCCACGCTTCGGTCGTTCCATATCTACGTAGAATACTGCATCATTCATTTTACGCATTATTTTTTCTCCACCTGTAAACACGGGCGTATCATGATTTAAGAACTGAAGCCAAAGATGTATGTTCTCATATTTAGGCGATTGGTCGGATATGTAACCAAATAGCCACATGCGCTTCTCTCGACGATATTTCACAAGAAATCTTAAAATCTCGTTTTTCGGTACACACACACCTCCCTTGCTTTGACGGATATCACGGAACAAACTGTCAAAAGCTTTGTTACGGAGAGGATGGTATATAAGTCCACATATTGCATCTTTATGCCTTTTAAAGGCAAGGCCTGTAGCCGACAGCAATTCCCAATTACAGTAATGTCCCAATATTGCGGCACATGTCTGCCCTTTATCATAACAATTTTCTATTTGCTCTGCATTACGGAATTCTATGTGTTTAAGCAATGTTGTATCGGATACAGACAACATTTTCACCGTTTCTACAAAATAGTCGCATAACCAATGATAAAAACCGTGTTCTATTTCTATTATATCCTTTTTGCTTTTATCAGGAAATGAAGTTGTAAGATTGTGCCTAACAACTCTTCGCCTATATCTTATAACAAAATACACAAGGAAAAAACCAATATCCGACATTGCATACAATACGCTGTATGGCAAGAGTGATATTGCATAGAAAATTGAATGTACAATTTTTTTTACCATATTTCAATGTTCTTTTGTCTTTTTACGCCTGCATATCATGCAACTTTCTATAATACCCGTCGCTGTTAAGCAACTCCTCATGCGTTCCGCGTTCCACTATTTTTCCTTCATGCAGCACACATATTTCATCGGCATTCTTAATAGTAGAAAGTCTATGCGCTATAGCTACTGTTGTGCGCGTTTTCATTAGACGCTCCAACGCATCCTGCACAAGACGTTCACTTTCTGTATCAAGAGCAGACGTTGCCTCGTCAAGTATAAGTATAGGTGGATTTTTAAGTATAGCACGTGCTATGCTCACTCTTTGCCGTTGCCCCCCAGAGAGGCGCCCACCACGATCACCTATATTTGTATCATATCCATTTTCAGAAGCAGTTATGAATTCATGGGCATTAGCTATTTTAGCAGCCTCTTCAACCTGCTCTCTTGTGGCACTATCAACTCCAAATGAAATATTGTTAAAGAAAGTATCATTGAAAAGAATTGCTTCTTGATTAACATTCCCTATAAGTTGTCTGAGATCATGTATATCAAGATCTTTTACATTTATTCCATCTATGAGAACCTCACCTTCCTGCACATCATAATATCTAGGTATTAAGTCCACAAGCGTAGACTTTCCTCCTCCGCTCTGCCCCACAAGAGCAATTGTTTTTCCCTTTTCTATTTTCAAGTTTATATCTCGCAACACCCACTGCTCACCATATCTAAACGAAACATGGCGAAATTCTATTTCATGGTTGAAAGCCGTTATGTGTTTTGCGTTATCTTTTTCGCGTATATCGTTTTCTGCAAGCAAGATCTTGTCTATACGTTCCATTGAGGCAAGACCTTTAGGTATATTGTAACTTGCCTTTGAAAAATCCTTAAGCGGGTTTATTATACTATATAGAATAACTAGGTAATATATAAATGTCGGACCAGAAAGCACCTTCTGGTTAAGCACGAGTATTCCACCAAACCATAAAACTATTACTATCATCACCGTGCCAAGGAATTCACTCATTGGGTGTGCCATCTGTTGGCGAGTGTTTACTTTTAGTATTCTGTCTCTATATCCTGAGTTTACCTTATCAAAGCGATTGTTCATTTTTTTCTCGGCACAAAAAGCCTTTATTATGCGTAATCCACCGAGAGTTTCCTCTACCTGGCTCATTGTATCACTCCAAAGACTCTGCGCTTCCTTAGACTTACGCTTGAGCTTACGACCAACCTTTCCCATAAGCCATCCCATAATAGGCACAAAGAGTATAGTGAAAAGGGTCAACTGCCAACTGACAAATAGCAGTGTCACAAAATACGCTATTATAAGGATTGGATTTTTGAATAGCATGTCAAGTGAACTCATTATAGAGTTTTCCACCTCCTGTACATCCCCACTCATCCTTGCTATTATGTCACCTTTGCGTTCTTCTGAAAAGAAGCCGAGTGGTAACGATGTTATTTTGCGATATAGTTGGTTTCTTATATCACGTACAATCCCCGTGCGTATAGGTATCACGGTTGCAGAGGAAAAAAAGTATGCCCCTGTTTTTAGAAACGTTGTCAAAGAGAGAAAAAGTCCAAGAACGAGCAACGTTGTTGCTGGCCCCATTTCTGAAGTAAGTTGACTAACAATATAGTTGAGATTGTTTGACAACACTTCTTTCAAGTTATCCCAATCCCATTCCATCATGTGCGTGGCAACTTGCGTATTTCCTGTTCTGAAAATAATCTGCAGAATGGGTATTATAGCTGCAAAAGAGAATATGTTTAGTAGTGCCGAAAGTATGTTGAAAGCCACCGTCAGCATCAAGTATTTTTTGTATGGTGGCACGAAACGGCGCAATATTTGCAGAAATTCTTTCATCAAATATAATTTTTTATTCTACAACTTCTCCAAATAACGTGGCACTAGTACTTCCAGTTATCTTCACTCTTACTGTTTCTCCTATATGATGCACACCCTTGTCAAATACTACAGCCTTGTTTTGTTCAGTGCGCCCCATCAGTTGCTGACGACTGCGCTTGCTATAAGTTTCAACCAATACATCAAAATCCTTACCTTCATCTTCCTTATTACGCTGCGCACTTATCTCTGTCTGCAGTTTTATAAGTTCATTAAGTCGTTTTATCTTCACTTCCTCGGAAACGTTGTCGGGAAGATGCTTTGCGGCATATGTACCTGGACGTTCTGAGTATTTAAACATGAAAGCCGAATCAAACCCTACTTCTCTTACAAGCGACAGTGTTTCTTCGTGGTCTTCTTCCGTCTCGTTGTGATATCCAACAAATATGTCTGTTGTAAGCCCACATCCAGGAATTATTCTCCGTATAGCATCAACTTTTGCCAAATACTCTGCACGGGTATATTTGCGATTCATTAGTTTTAACACCTTGTCACTACCACTTTGTGCCGGAAAATGTATATGCTTGCAGAGGTTTGGTTCCTCGGCAATGACGTGGAGAATGTCCTCAGTCATGTCTTCTGGATTAGAAGTAGTAAACCTAACCCTCATATGTGGCACAGAGCGTGCCACCATTCTCAGAAGTTCTGCAAACGACACACTTCCTTCTTCGCGTTTTCCTGAGGGCGACAGACCAAAGCTATTTACATTCTGTCCAAGGAGAGTTACCTCCTTGAAATTGCGGTCAGAAAGGTCTTTCACTTCCCTAAGTATACTTTCTGCATCGCGACTGCGCTCCCTCCCACGGGTATATGGCACAATGCAGTAATGACAAAAATTGTTACACCCACGCATTATGCTAACAAAACCGCTCACCTTTACCAAACCTATGCGTTGCGGCACTATATCTCGATAAGTTTCAGTCTTGGAAAGTTCTATATCAATGGCATTATTGCCATTCTCACACTGGGCTATCATATCAGGAAGATTCAGATAACTATCCGGACCACATACTAGATTTGCATAATGGTTTTCTATAAGATCATCCTTCACCCTTTCAGCCATGCATCCCAACACGCCAAGTATAACCTTACGTCCTTTACGCTGCTCTGCATGGAGAGTTTCAAGTCTATTGTATATTTTATTCTCGGCATTCTCCCTGACACTACATGTATTCATAAATATTGCGTCAGCATCAGCCTCGTTTTCGCAAAGTTCATATCCGGCCATCTGCATTACAGATGCAACGACCTCACTGTCTGCCACATTCATTTGGCATCCATATGTCTCTATAAAGAGTTTTTTCATCATTATTTTTTACCTGTGTACTTGGGTGCGAAATTACGAAAATATAATTGTATATGCAAGTATAACGTTTTATTTCAGCCATTTGCCCGTTTTTTCATCTTACTACTATATTTATACCAAATGAACCTTTATATTTGCATTTATCAGATTATTTTATTTACATTTGCAGCACCTAACGCTTATTTTGATGGAAAAGAAAAAGATACTTATAACCGGTGCAACTGGCTTCATCGGCAGTTTTATCGTGGAGGAAGCCCTCAGCCGCGACATGGAAGTATGGGCAGCAGTAAGAAGCAAAAGTTCAAAAAAATATCTTCAGCAACCAAACATCAATTTCATTGAACTTGACTTATCTGACCCTAAAAAGCTATCACAACAACTTGAATGTCATCATTTCAACTATGTTGTCCATGCAGCAGGAGTTACAAAGTGTCTCAATAATAAAGAATTTTTCCGTACAAATACCGATGGAACTAAAAATCTTGTTGATGTTCTGCGCCAGAGTTCCGAAAAGATTGAACGTTTCGTTTTTGTCAGTAGCTTAAGTATTTTAGGACCTATACGTGAGGAACAACCTTATATTGACATTAAAGACGACGACACACCATGTCCAAACACAGCTTATGGCCAGAGCAAACTCATGGCTGAAGAATACTTACGTTCACTAGGCAGTTCGTTCCCATTCGTTATACTTCGCCCTACAGGTGTTTATGGGCCGAGAGAAAAAGACTATTTTATGATGGCCGACAGCATAAAAAAACATGTTGATTTCGCCGTGGGATACAAGCAGCAAGATATAACTTTTATATTTGTTAAAGACGTTGTACAAGCTGTTTTTCTCGCCCTGCAGCGTGATGTATGTGGCAGGAGCTTTCTGCTCAGCGACGGATGCGTATATTCTTCCCGTACATTCAGCGACCTAATAAAAAAAGAGCTACACACAAAAGGTGTGCTCCGTGTCGTTGCCCCACTATGGTTTCTCAAGACGGTATCAACAGTGGCAGAAGCTTTCGCACATTTAACGGGAAAAATTTCAGCTCTCAACCGGGACAAATATAATATAATGAAACAGCGCAATTGGCGGTGCGACATTACTCCAGCAAAGCGCGACCTTGGGTTTAACCCTCAATATACTTTGGAACGCGGAGTACAAATTACAATAAAATGGTATAAAGAAAATGGTTGGTTATAACCGCAATGTACCATAACCAATAAAAATATCATTGCATAAAGAAAATAGATGAAAGACTACTTTAAAATAGAGAAAAAGCCCAAGCGAGGACTCTTCATTGTAGAATGGATAATGCTAGGCTATTTAGTTTTCACGCTACTCATGGTTCTTATCACATACACAAAGGTTGCCAACCCAGATGCCATGATTTGGGGAAGAATACGCATAGCGGTAATGACCTTTGCAATGTGGGGAGTATACAGAATGGTGCCTTGCAAATTAACACGCTTTGCACGTATCGTAGTACAGATGGCTTTGTTAGGTTGGTGGTATCCTGATACATATGAACTTAATCGCCTTCTGCCAAACTTGGATCATGTATTCGCCACTGCAGAACAGAGTCTCTTCAGATGTCAACCGGCACTGCTTTTTTGTAAAAAAATGCCTTGGCCATTGGTAAGCGAACTGATGGACATGGGATATGCCTCATACTATCCAATGATAGTACTTGCAGCAGTTTATTACTTCATATGGAAGTATGCTGAATTTCAAAAGGCTTCATTCGTCATACTTGCCTCTTTCTTCGCCTACTACATTATCTTTGACCTTATACCTGTTACAGGACCAACCTTCTACTATAAAGCCGTAGGATTAGACAACATAGCAGCTGGAATATTCCCAAACGTAGGCGATTGGTTTAATACTCACACAGAATGTCTGCCTAGTCCAGGATACACCGACGGATTATTTTACCAACTGGTAGAAGATGCAAAGGCAGCAGGCGAACGCCCAACAGCTGCATTCCCAAGCAGCCATGTAGGCATCAGTACTGTTATTATGTTGTTAGTATGGCACACACGCAACAGACGACTATTACTTTGCATGTTGCCATTCTACCTTTTCTTATGTATGGCAACTGTATACATCCAAGCCCACTATGCGGTGGATGCATTGGCAGGATTCGTCAGCGGCATATTATTCTACTTCTTATTCATGTCCATTTATAAAGACGAAAAATAAAGCAGACTAAACAATATAATTAATAGAGAAGGATTAAAAAATTCAAGATAGAAGTGCAATGTCTTTCAATGCAAAAACTTGTACTTCTATCTTGAATTTTTAGTTTGTACCTACTTTAGTAGCAGAGAATATTTTGCTTCTTATTTACCCACAAATTTCTTTCCTTTATGTATATATACCTTATTTGTGGTGGGTCGGAAAACTTTAATGCCGCCAATAAAATATGTGTAGGTTCTATCTATATTATTATAAATAGATGTAATACCGTCAATTGAGTTAGACACAATGTTTGATGTGTCTGACTCACCAAGGTTATAGACTACAGTAACGTAGTATGTGGCTTCTGCCGTATAGTTATCAGTGTACACAGAAGCGGCAAGCGGTTCGTTATTGAGTTTCTGCCCATTACGATAAATGTTATAGCCGATGAACTCCACTTCTAATGGTTGTGGCGCTGACTCATAGGTTATGTCGTCGAGCATAAAGGCAAAACGCATGTCCGAAACACAACGTATGGCAAAATGTTTTGTGCCCGTGGGCAGATCAACTGTATACTTAGTCCATTTTGCAGGAGCCTTTGTTTCTTCCATTACTATGTTCATGTCGTAGATCTCTGTACCGTCTTCTGAGGCATATACCTCAAACTGCTCAAGACCATACTGGTTAGTTGCGCTCTTTACATAAAAACTGATGGTTTGTGCATTGCCAGACAATTCGGGCGATACGAGCCAGTCATCGTTGGCTCCATCCTCGGTAGCAAAGTCTATGAGATATTGGCTACCGCTATGAGGAGAAAAAATCTCTGTCAGTCCGCTGCCCGTAGTGGTCACCTTTTCAGGATTGAATACTTGGAAAGCCATTGGTTGATACATGTTTGGATAAGACGTGCCTTGTATGCAACAAACATTGTAACCATCGTTATCGTAAAGTGTCCAGCCGCCTATGTCAGTAAGGGTGAAAGCATCGTAACTTTCGAAATCATCGGTTACAGTGCGTGCTGCAGTACCGCTTAGATTTGGCTTAGTCCAAGTGAGAGTATTAACCCCATTTTCAACACTCAACTTTAAATCATCTACGACAGGCATCTCTGGTTTAACCATCTTGATGTTTATGGTTTTTGTCTGATTGTCTACTATATTCTCGTCTGCCGGATAATCAATAACTGCATATATATGGTTATCTGTAGGATCGGTTGATTGTGGTGTATATGTTGTCGAAATAGTTGTGGTCACCCCAGTTGCCAAATCCTTTCCTCCTATAGAGGCAATGAGATTGTTGTTATTGTAGACACCTATGTTATAGTCGGTGGCAGCAACATTCTCTGTGCCATTGTTTACAATATCAACAGAAATGTTGGCGGAAGTCTTGCCTAGTTCCACCTTGTCGAGGTCTGACGTGATGGATGTTGCTGTCAAATCGTGTGCCTTTTGGTCGCGTATTACTATATTGTCAAAATTAAGGGTAGAATAGGTGTCATTGGCAAAGGCTTTGAAACCAACTAATATATGTTTTTCAGCCTTATAGGTTGTCAATGGCAGAGATACCTTATGCCACTCTCCCGGAGTTAGTTGGCTGAAGTCTACGGTATAAATGGTCTGGTATGGAATGCCATATTCGGTTGTTAGGCGTACTTCAAGTTTATCCTTGCTAGACGTGCTTCTGGTCCAAAATGATAGTATCGGATTTTCTGCGTTCTGCAATGCTATCATACCTGTTGACAACATGGAAGATTCACCATAGCCTCCCGAAAACATCGGACATCCTGGTGTATCTTTGCCGTCAGTCTTGTCCATATCCCATTCAGAACTGCCATCAGTATCATCTGTAAACCACATATTGTAAGACATTGTACCATTGGTGAATTGCTCGTCGAATGGTAGGATGTAGTCATCGCCAATCATCAGATAATTGGATGTGGCGCGCGAACTGTATCCTGCTACATTTTTAGCATAAACTCCATAGCCTAGAATTGTTTGCTCGCCCTTTGTTAATTCTATTGGAATATCATAGGAAGTAGACGTAAGATTTTGTGCTACGATCTCATCGTATAAACCTTCGGTTATTGTATAAGAGAGTTGTGACGGCTCTATATATCCGCCATTCATACCTGTAGAGGGTGCAGTCCATGTAAGATGAGCCTTGCCATCGACATAACTGACAGTGCATGCGCTGACCTCACCGGGACGATCTACTCCTACATAAACTGAAGTGTTCGCCTCGTTACCGCCATTGCCTACGATATCGTAGCACACTACTTTATAGGTATTGTCACCCTGTACGGCATTGTTGTCAATATAGCTGACGGACTCGCCTAGACGCTTCCCAATGACAGTCGCAATGATACTGTCGCCGCGCGAAATGATAGTTTTACCAAGAGAAGTCAGAACATTACCCTGCACGTTTTTCGTCGGAAGTGTGAAGGTGATGGTGGCACTCAGTACGCCATGTTCTGCCGCAACGGCTCTCAGTCCAATCACAGAGTCGGGAGCTGAGAAAACAGGACCTTCTGTCACTCCAAAAGTAGAGAACATGAGCGTATGGTTGCCAGCATTACTAGTGGCATGAATACCGAAGTTGTAGTTGCCTTCTTCATCTACTTTTACCCTTACTGACTTTTCTACATACTTATCGTTCACATAAACATACCTGATACTATCATTTGTCACAATTGGTGTAGTGAGAGTGGTCGATTGGTTGCCCTTACCCATCATAATATCATAGTACTCAGGATAAAATAATCCGTTTGAGGCTGACACGGAGTAAATAACATTATAGTATTTTCCTGTTTGCAGATGGTATGATGGTGTTATGAGCCAGTCATCGGCTTTTATACTATCGTTGCCATTGTACTTTGCGCCACCAAGCCAGAACCATGTATTGTTATCATTATTAGCATCTTCAATGGTACATACACCAAAGTCGGTCATGTTCCAAAGATTGATGGTGGCTGGCACCTCGTAGGTTGTACCGAAGGTTACTACATTAGATGATGCCATCTCGCCACACTCGCCCTCATAGAAAGGTATCACATAGTAAGAAATGTTGCTCACCTCGTTGTCAGCAATTTTTTCATTGAACTCCGTCTTATCGTAGTCAGTGGCCACATATACGGTGCCAGGCAGTCGGAATACAGAGTATGTAACCTTCGCAGGGTCAATATATCCACCGTTTTGTCCCTTCTGTGGCACATCCCATGTTAGGACAGCCTTGCCACTCTTGTTTACAAGTTTTATATTTGACGGGGCCTCAGGTTTATCTATCCCTATCCATTTCTCCCCTATCGCCTGCACACTCTCTCCGGCAGCGTTGCCAGCAGACACTTTGACCGTATACCAACCCGACTCGGGTACGTTAATATCTACAGAGCAATCTTGGTCGGGTTGAGCCTCAATGTTTTTTACATCAGCATTAACCACAACCTTTATTAAGAGTGTTCCGGTGAGTGCCTGTCCACTTGTTGTTGTCGCGGGGGTGTGGAACGTGATCTTACCCGTAAGATTGTTGCCTTCGAAAGCAAAGTTGAGATTACTTACTTCAGCGGGTGCATTATCATAGGCCTTGTCTACAACATAGGCTCCTACTATCTCTTCACCATCATCAAAG
Source organism: bacterium (assembly GCA_963661195.1). Taxonomy (GTDB): domain Bacteria; phylum Bacteroidota; class Bacteroidia; order Bacteroidales; family Bacteroidaceae; genus Prevotella. The sequence goes on along the minus strand of CAVLBD010000024.1, from coordinate 930 downwards.
TCTGCTATCTTAGTGGCTTCGCCTGTTGTTAAATTTACGTCGTAGAGGGCAGTATATCCGTCCGACTCCATGCCACACCAGTACATCTTGCCTGATTTGGGATCAATGGTGGCACTCTGAATGTATTTTGGCACAATGCCTGTGTTGCCAATCTGATTTATTACAACTCCAGTCTGCGGATCGATAGTTTCAAGCAGACCATTCTCATTGATAGCATATATCGTACCATCAACGGCAGCGGCAAGCGCGTAGAGGCGCTCATCCATTTGTCGGATGGTTGTCGTGCGTGCCGTATGTGGATCAAACCATCCCCACTCTATTTCCGACATGTCCTCATTGTAGAACTGACCAAATATAGTGTTGGTAGCAGCATCGTAGGTCATGGCTGTAGCCGAAGCCGTACAACTGATCTCGCGTCGGTCAAGGCGCGTCCAGTCGGTGCAGTCGAATACCTGCTGTATGGTGGTCGTTTCCAAAAGTCCAGTGCGAAGAGAGTTGACGTACATCTTGCCGTTGGCATAAACTGCACATCCCGAAGCTTCGTAATCATTATTATAGTCTAAGGTTTTAAACTGGATGGTACTTGCCACATCAAACGATGATGCAGTGTACTCATATCCGTCGTAGACGATACCATTGATAGTCACGGTGTGTCCGTCATTCGTCTCTTGTCGCAGAATGGGTTTCACCCGGTAATGCGATGCCGCAGTATAAAACGGACGTAACGGACGTAAGGTTTCCCATCGTTGTCCTTTTACTATTGCCCGTTGTTGTAACAACTGCTGAGATGTGCCGTTAAGAAAAACGCGCGACTGTGCTCCGGCTATTGTCGGTGACAGAGCAAGTGTCAACACTATTGCCGACAATAATATTGAACAGAGCCTTCTTATGCAGTGTCCTACATTGTCGATAGTGGTAATAATGGAATTT
>CAVLBD010000023.1:0-42995 GCA_963661195.1 bacterium | reverse complement strand
CTTTGTAGATATAGTCGCCAAGTTTCTTTCCGTCTATGCTATACGCATTTTCTTTTTTTGAGGATATAGCATCGTTATAGGCATGTATAGTTGATGGCTCTCCATTAAACAGGATTGAAAACTTTGCCGCATTGCAGTTTTCAAGACGGAAAAAAGCTCTCAGTCCACGCATTGTATTACCATCGGCTTTGGGGCGTGCCAAAACTTGTGATGAGTTCAGAAAAAGTTCCGTGCCATCGGTTTGCATTTCGTATGGAGAATATTTGCCACAGAATGAAATGTTGCCGAGTGTTATCTCTTTTGCATCCTCATCTATTAGTTCTATGTCATAGAAATTTGGATTTTCTACATATATTTCCGGAATTAGGATGAATGGCATACCTGCACTTATCGTACCGCTTTTAACATTAGAGAAACTAATAGACTCATCGTCAGAGCCAGAATAAATAGCAGCTTGTGTGCCATCTCCGAAAATTTCTTTCAAGCTATTCAGAGTTATGTCAAAGGGCAAGCAAACGGTATTTTTCCCACCATTATGAAATATTCGTTCCGTTGCCACGCGTGTTTCGCCAATATTCTTTTTTATGATCTCGGTAATGTTGTCATCTTTCTCTTTAAGTGTTACGTTAATTTTAGGGCGTGTGTAACGAATCTCAATGTTGGCAATGTAAGAATTTTGTGATATTGTAGAAAAGGTCAATGGCGTAGTTTTTTTACTTGAATTTTCCCAATAGCAACTTTTCTTTTTATTACATGTGATTTCTTTGCCTTTGGGGGGGTGAAGCGTTATTTTATTGTTAGCAGCTGTAAATGTTATCTTATCTATCGTAATCCCATTCGGACAAGAAAAGGTTATCTTTCCATTTTCTTTAGAATCTAGGTCTATCCGCAGGTAGTGCGACTCATTGATGCCATACAATAACGTTCTCCCTTCTAAAGCTATTGTTATATCATTAACTTTAAATATCGTAGGATTTGGGTTCGCGTCATCGTTTCCTACTTTACTTTCAATTCCATAAACGTTTGCTTGGGAGGCAAAATCCAATGTTGTTGTAACTGATTCATATTCCTCTTCCGTCTGTGCTAGAGCAAGTGTAGCATAGAAGAAGAGAAATATGAGTGTTAAGTTAAAGTATTTTGTGTGTTTCATGATGTATTTTTAAGGTGTAAAGGAAGTTATTTTAGCTTGTTCAGCTCTGCTTCCATTTGTTTTTGCAGGTCACTTGCTTTTTGAGCAGCAATCTCTGCAAAATCTTCACCATTGCTTGCGTATATAATGCCACGGCTACTATTAACAAGCAATGCACAGTCTTTTGTCATACCATACTTGCACACTTCTTGAAGACTACCGCCTTGTGCTCCAACACCAGGAACAAGCAAGAAATGGTTGGGAGCTACTTTACGTATGTCTTCAAACATTTTTCCTTGTGTAGCTCCAACAACATACATCATGTTCTCTTCGTTTCCCCATTTTTGTGAAGTGCGCAATACTTTCTCAAAAAGTCTTTCTCCGTTTTTGTCTTCTGTCAATTGGAAATCATGGGATCCTTTGTTGCTTGTGAGAGCCAAAAGTATAACCCATTTGCCCTCGTATTGTAGAAAAGGAGTCACACTGTCTTCACCCATATAGGGAGCCACGGTGAGTGAGTCTACATCGTATTCTTCAAAGAAAGTTCTGGCATACATCGTTGATGTATTCCCAATGTCACCACGTTTTGCATCAGCAATGATAAAATGGTCAGGGCAAACACCTTTAATGTAGTTTATTGTCTTTTCAAAAGAAATCAAACCCTTTACACCCATGCTTTCATAGAAAGCCAAATTTGGCTTGTATGCCACGCAATATCTTGCTGTAGCATCGATAATCTTTTTGTTGAAAGTGAAAATTGGATCTTCTTCTTTTATAAGATGTTGCGGTATCTTCTTGATGTCAGTGTCAAGTCCAACACAGAGGAATGATTTTTTTTTGAATATAATGTTTATGAGTTCTTGTCTTTTCATTGTTCTCTATCGTTATAATTCGTTTTCTTTCATTCTTTCAGCATTCTCTGCTACAGTAAGTGCATCAATCATTGCTTGAATGTCTCCGCCGAGGAAACCTTGCAAGTCATGGGTTGTATAGCCGATTCTATGGTCTGTAACGCGTCCTTGTGGAAAGTTGTAGGTGCGTATTTTTGCTGACCGGTCGCCAGTCGAAACCAAAGTTTTTCTTCTGTTAGCGATATCGTCAATGTATTTTTGGTGTTCGCGGTCATAAATGAACGTGCGGAGTCTAGAAAGAGCCCTTTCTTTATTTTTAGGCTGGTCGCGAGTTTCCGTACATTCAATGAGTATTTCCTCAACTTCACCAGTATTGGGATTTTTCCATGGATAACGTAGGCGCACACCGGATTCTACCTTGTTGACATTCTGTCCACCGGCACCGCTACTACGGAAAGTATCCCATTTAATATCGCCCTCATTGATATTTACTTCAAATTTGTCTGCCTCTGGCAACACGGCCACAGTAGCAGCAGATGTGTGCATGCGCCCCTGTGTTTCCGTGGCTGGAACACGTTGTACTCGATGAACCCCAGACTCATATTTAAGTATTCCGTACACTCCATCACCGCTTACAGCGAAGTCAATTTCTTTGTAGCCACCTACAGCTCCCTCGCTTACGCTTGTCACCGAGAGATTCCATCCTTTAGAGTCGCAGAACCTCTTATACATGCCAAATAAATCACCGGCAAACAGAGCGGCCTCATCGCCACCAGCCCCAGCGCGAATTTCCATTTGCACGTTTTTTGCATCTTCAGGGTCCTTGGGTATGAGGGCAATTTTAATTTCCTCTTCAATTTTCGGTTGCAGCTCTTCGTTGGCCTGTAGTTCCTCGCGTGCCATTTCTTTTAAGTCTGCATCTGTTTCGTTTGCCAGAATATCTTTCGCTTCTTTAATGGAATTAATACAGTTTATGTATCTTTTTCTGGCATCCATTATATCTCTAAGATCTTTATATTCCTTGGTCAGCTTTACGTAACGCTGTTGATCGGAAATGACATCGGGGTCGGTTATTAGGGTTGAAACCTCTTCGTAGCGACTTTCCAATCCATTTAGCTTATCCAATATGTTATTTTCGGGCATATTTCTTAATAATTGAATGTTCCGTACTCGGATTTAATCGTCAGACTGCGTTGTCCTTCTTCTATGTGTCCCACAATTTGTGCATCAATATTGAATGACTTACTGATTGAAATCACCTTTTCTGCAAATTCTGGCCTTACATATATTTCCATTCTGTGGCCCATGTTGAACACTTTGTACATTTCTTTCCAATCCGTTTGGCTCTCTTTCTGGATTGTCTTGAACAGAGGAGGAATTGGGAACATGTTGTCCTTTATTACACGACAATTGTCGTTTACGAAATGCAAAACCTTGGTTTGTGCGCCGCCAGTGCAGTGAACCATGCCGTGAATCTCTGGCCGCAGCTCATCAAGAAGTTTCTTTATTACAGGAGCATAAGTCCTTGTAGGAGAGAGGACAAGCTTTCCTGCGTTAATTGAGCTACCTTCAATGTTGTCAGACAATTTCTTTGTTCCGCTATAAACAAGTTCTTCCGGTACGGCATGGTCGTAGCTTTCTGGGTATTTTTCTGCAAGATATTTTGAGAAAACATCATGTCGTGCACTTGTAAGACCATTGCTTCCCATACCGCCATTGTATTCTGTTTCGTATGAAGCCTTTCCAAACGAAGCAAGTCCTACTATGACATCCCCCGGTTGGATGTTTGCATTGTTGATAACATCGCTACGTTTCATTCTGCAAGTAACGGTTGAGTCAACAATGATAGTACGTACAAGGTCTCCCACGTCGGCTGTTTCTCCACCAGTAGGCCAAATACCAATCCCCATCTCTCTCATCTGTGCAAGCAATTCGTCTGTTCCGTTAATGATTGCGGAGATTACCTCTCCTGGAACAAGCATCTTGTTTCTTCCTATTGTAGAAGAAACAAGAATGTTGTCAACAGCACCTACACACAATAAATCGTCAGTGTTCATAACGATTGCGTCTTGTGCGATACCTTTCCATACAGATAGGTCTCCTGTTTCTTTCCAATACATGTATGCCAATGACGACTTTGTTCCTGCTCCGTCAGCGTGCATAATGTTGCAGTATTCAGGGTCTCCACCCAATATGTCTGGGATTATTTTACAGAATGCCTGTGGAAAAATTCCCTTGTCGATGTTCTTTATGGCGTTGTGTACATCTTCTTTAGCTGCGCTTACGCCACGAGACATGTATCTGTTTGATTTGTCCATCTCAAAAATATATTTTTATATTTGTGTTCTATATATTATAATAGGTGATTCTTGTATTTTTATTGCTTTCTATGCTTTCTCTTCATTATTCCAAAAGTCCCAGCTAGAGAAAGCTTGCAGCAAAAGCATTTCAAGTCCGTTCTTTGTTATTGCCCCTTGTGCCTTGCCTTTTTTTAGGAATAATGTTTCGTCAGGGTTGTATATTAAATCGTAGAGCAAATTATGGCTGTCCATACTTTCGTAAGGCAGTTCCGGACATTCATTGTAGTGGGGGTACATTCCCGAAGGCGTACAGTTCACAATTACATTGTATTCCTTAACAACTTCAGGTGTTACATCAGCATATCTTATTGTACCAGGTCGTTCAAATCGGCTTACCATCACTGTTTCAAGTCCCAAAGACTTTAATCCGTAGTTTATGGCTTTTGCTGCTCCGCCTGTACCTAATATAAGAGCTTTCTTGTGAAATTTTTCAAGTAGAGGTTCTATACTTTTTGTAAAGCCGATAACATCACTGTTGTAACCTTTCAGCACGACATCGTCCCCTCTATGTTCAACCCGTATTACATTAACGGCTCCGATGGCGCGAGCTTCCACACTTATATAGTCAAGGAAGCTAAGCACCTTCTCCTTGTATGGGATTGTGACATTCAATCCCTTTAATTCAGGATTGGTAGCTATAACTTCTAAGAGAGATTCAATGTTCTTTATCTCGAAGTTTATGTATTCTGCGTCAATTTCTTCATTCATAAACTTTTCATTGAAGAAACTCTTTGAAAAGGAATGGATGAGTGGGTATCCGATAAGTCCATACTTGTCCATAAGTTATCTGTATTATTTAGTTGCTGTATAACAGGTACATATTCCGAATGTCAGTCTTTTAAAACTAGCTTTGCCGAAACCGTTTTTTTTCAGTATTGAAACCATTGTTTCTCCTTGCGGGAAAGCTTCAATAGTGCGTATAAGATATGTGTATGCGTTGTTGTCCTTTGAAATGATCCTCCCATAGATGGGTAGAATTGTATGCGTGTATATAGCGAACAATTGCCGGATTGGAAATTTTACTGGGCGAGTAAGTTCTATTACGCAAAGGGTGCCTCCCGGTTTCAATACACGATACATTTCCTTAAGCCCTTGTTCCAGATTTTCAAAATTCCTTATTCCGAAGGCTGCTGTAACGGCATCAAATGTGTTTTCTTTAAAACTTAGCTGCAAGCAATCCTCGCGTGAGAAACAGACCGTTTCTTCTAACCCCTTAGTCTTTACTTTTTCCCTTGCGATATTCATCATCCCTTCTGAAATATCTGCTCCTATAACTTGTTTGGGTTTTAGTTTCGTCGCTTCCAGTATAGCCAAGTCGCCAGTTCCTGTAGCAATGTCGAGAATTTCCTGTGGTGCAACATCTTTTAATATCTTGATCACGGTGTTGCGCCAATATTTGTCAATCCAGAACGACAGTCTGTGATTAAGCAAGTCGTACGAGTGGGCAACGGAGTCAAACATTTTTTCAACTTGCGCCGTTTTTCTTTCTTCCTTGTTGTATGGGTTTATTTTTTCTTGCTCGTACATTATCCCGTGTTGCTAAATGGTTATGTCTTTTTTCTGAAAAAGCGACAGTTACGGCATTTGCGCTTTGGGGTTAATAAAAGCATGAGCGTTTATGCCGTAACTGTCAGTTGTTATGATTATTTTCTGTATGTCTTAAGCCATTCAGAAACGTTCTTCTCTATGCGTGCTGCGATGTCACCGTTTTCTTTTGCCTTGTCGAATGTTTCTCCAGTGATATGTTCATACAGTTCAATGTATCTGTCGCTTACGCTTTCTGCGTATTCATCGGTAATTTCAGGCATTGTTTGTCCTGGCTCGTTCATGAAGTTGTGCTCAATAAGCCATTGGCGTACAAATTCTTTCGATAATTGTCTCTGTGGTTCTCCCTTGGCTAGCTTTTCTTCATAGCCGTCAGCGTAGAAATATCGACTTGAGTCTGGGGTGTGGATCTCGTCAATGAGATAAACCTTACCATCGCGCTTTCCGAATTCGTATTTTGTGTCAACGAGGATAAGTCCTTGCTTTGCTGCTATTTCCTGTCCTCTTGCAAAGATTTTGCGCGTGTAGTCTTCCATTATTTCATAGTCTTCTTTTCCGACGATGCCTTGGGCAATGATTTCCTCTTTTGAGATGTTCATGTCGTGTCCCTCGTCAGCCTTTGTGGTAGGCGTGATTATTGGTTCTGGGAAACGTTCGTTTTCCTTCATTCCGTCTGGTAGCTTCACTCCGCAAAGTTCACGGCATCCCTTTTGGTATTCGCGCCAAGCCGAGCCTGTGAGGATAGAACGTATAATCATTTCCACTCTGAAGCCTTCACACTTCAAGCCAACTGTGACCATTGGGTCAGGCGTAGCCAATTTCCAGTTTGGGCAGATGTCTGTCGTATGGTCAAGGAATTTTGCTGCTATTTGGTTGAGCACTTGTCCCTTGAAGGGTATCCCCTTGGGCAAGACTACATCAAATGCAGAGATTCTGTCCGTTGCAACCATTACGATAATGTCGTCGTTGATGTCATAAACATCGCGTACTTTTCCGTGGTAAACACTTTTTTGACCGTCAAATAGGAAGTTGGTACTTGTTAATGCTTTCATTACTTTATATGTATTTAAAGTCAGATAAATAATGTTTCTTTATCTTTTTTTGTTTTGCTTAGCAACAAGCATGTGTATAATAATGCAAATGTAGTGATTTTACCTTAAAAACTTGCAATTAGCTTCTGAAAAAGTTTTATTTTGCCCCGTGGCTATCATTGCTTGCCCTGTCGTAGGCATTTACTATTTTTGTTACAAGTTTATTTCTTACTATGTCATCCTTTTCAAGTCTTGCAATAGTAATGCCGTCAATACTTTCTAAAATGTGCAGAGCTTCGGCAAGTCCGCTTCTTGTTCCCTTTGGTAAGTCTATTTGAGTAAGGTCGCCAGTGATTATCATTTTGGTGTTAAATCCCATTCGGGTTAGGAACATTTTCAATTGCGCGGAAGTTGTGTTCTGCGCTTCGTCAAGGATAACCACTGCATCACTTAATGTTCGCCCTCTCATAAAGGCAAGTGGCGCTATTTGTATTATGTGCTTTTCCATCATTTCCTGCAGCTTAACTGCTGGTAGCATGTCTTCAAGCGCATCGTATAGCGGTTGTAAATATGGGTCAATCTTGTCTTTCATGTCGCCTGGCAGGAAGCCGAGCTTTTCTCCTGCTTCAACAGCTGGACGGCTCAAGATGATTTTCTTGACGCTTTTCTCCTTTAGAGCCTTTACAGCAAGCGCAATACTGAGATAGGTTTTTCCCGTTCCGGCGGGACCTACGGCAAAGACCATGTCGTCTTTCTCGTATGCTTCCACGAGTTTCTTTTGGTTTTCGCTACGGCTCTTTATGGGTTTCCCGGAAATGTTGTAAACTATGACATCTTCAGAAACGTTGTTTGGCGAACTTTTTCCTCTTGCTGTGTTTATGATATCAGTTTCGCCAATGTAGTTGTATTTTACGATATGCTGCCTAAGTTTCTCTGCGAAGATTTCAAATTTCTGCATTTGGGCTTCGTCTCCCAGCACTTTCAGCACGTTGTCGCGTGCCAATATTCTCAATTTGGGGAACAACGACTTTATCATTTGCAAGTGTTCGTTGTTTGTTCCATAAAAGACAACAGGGTCGATGTCCTCCAATACGATATGCTTCTCTGTCAAAACGTTGTTTTTTAGGTTTTCGAAAATCAGTGCAAAAATAATTGTTTTTTATTGATTGGCATAGCTATCATCGTAAAAAGTGTTTCCTTTTCTATTTGTTTACTGTCTTGTTCTTATTGTTGGCGGTCATGCAAATCGTGGCAATGAAGGCTATGAGCATTATTGCGGCAAGCAATATGAAGGCATCATTGCTTCCTGTTGCTGTCGCTTCGGCATATCCGTTATTGCCTGCGGCCTTTTGACTTGTTGCTACGATTGTTGAAACAACCGCCGTTCCCATGGCTCCAGCAAGCTGCTGCATACTGTTCATCAATGCGTTCCCGTCTGCAGACAGTTCTGTTGGCAGGCATCCCAATCCGAATGTCATGGCATTTCCGCATCCGAGGCCTTGACCGATAGTATAAATTATATAGAAAATATAAAACATTGTCGTGTTCATGTTTTTTCCATAAATGGAAAAGAGTAGGAGTGACAGAAGCATGAACCCGTAACCAACCGTTATAGGAAGTCGTGCACCGCATTTATCCAGTAGTTTCCCGCTGACAGGTGCAAGACAAGCCCCTACGACACATCCTGGTACCAAAAGCAATCCTGCTTGGAATGCTCCCGTTTCATTTACAATTTGCGAATAGTTGGGTATTACGTATCCTAGAGCCAAGACAGAGAACTGGCCGATAAGAATAGTAGCAAGTGCAGTCATGAATCTGCCATGAGACAAAACTTGACAGCGCAACAGTGGATTTTCTTCTTTTTTGGACTTCACCGCGAAAAATGTTAATGCAAATGCAGAAATGCAGATAAGTGCGATTACACTAACACTCAGCCACCCTTGTGATGAGGCTGATACCATTGCCAGTATGAAAGTTGTATATCCGATGACGATAAGTGTGTAGTCGAAGAAATGAAAGCTTGAGCTTTCTTTTATTTCCGTGCGCGTTATTAACGTTAAGCCCACGGCCAAAGAGAGTAAAAGAAGCGGCATTAGCGACAAAAAGATGTAGCGCCATCCGAAATACTCTACGATATATCCTCCCAATACGGGTCCCACGGCTGGCGCGACAGCCGTAACAAGCATGCCTAGTCCCATGAACATTCCAATTTTTTCCCGCGGAGCTTCGCTCATTATTATATTGAACATCAGTGGCAAGGCAATTCCTGTTCCGATGCCTTGCACCGTCCTTCCGAGAAGAAGTATCCAAAAAGCAGGTGCTGCGAAACAGCCTATTGTGGCAAATATGAAGCATGATATGGCAACGAGAAAGAGCGTGCGCGGCTGAAAATTGCGCTTCAAGTAAGACGACATCGTTACAACAAGTGCTAGAACAAGTAGATATCCTGTTGTTATCCATTGAACCATGCTTGTGCTGATACCGAATTCTTCCATGAGGGTGGGGAAGGTTACGTTCATTGCCGTTTCGCTTACAACTCCGCAAAACGACATTATTCCTGTTGCGAATATCTTTCCTGATAAAACAAGACTATTGTTACCTTTCGTAAGTTTCATTTGTTGGTTGCTTTTCCGTAAGTTTTGAATGCTAAATGAAATGGACAGAAGAATATACCTCAGCCATGTAATGTGAGTGCAAAGTTACCGAGATTTGCTAAAATGCAGAAAAATCTTTGTCAAGTTTAACAAGTGGGGGTAAAATCTGGCGATTTGTATGCAAAAAAAGTATCCAACTCATTCTTGCATTACTCTGTTATATGTTTTCATTTACCCTTTCTGTGCTCAGAATATGTAAGTCTGTTTCAATAACTTTGAATCTTACGTTTCTGTCGTTGTATAACATGCCGTAAACTCGGTCCGGATCGTTATGATAATGAGGGCGTGGGTCAAGTTCCAATACCTCGATAAGTTTTTGCAACTCATCGTTGTAAAAGTCCACTTTCATCCTGTCATCCACGATAACGTTAAGCCTCCTTATTGCATTATTGTCTACAAAGCCGCAACGGGCATCGGGGTGGCAGTCGGAAAGTGTCACGTATGGTTTTATGTCATAGATGGGTGTACCGTCCATCAAATCTGCTCCCAATACATGAATAATGGGGCCATCGCTCGTTTCGAAGTCCACTTTCTTAAGTTTCACAGAAGAAAGTCCGATGGCATTAGGGCGGAATGGCGACCTAGTAGCAAATACTCCCATTCGCTCGTTTCCGCCAAGCAGCGGTGGGCGTACAACAATGTTTGTTGCCGCATGCGGATTTGCAGAGAATCCCCATAGAAGCCAAAGGTAATCGAAACCTTCTATGCCGCGCAGAGCTTCACGGTTGCGGAATTTAGGAACAAAGATAATCTGTCCAGACAGCGTTTCAATAATTCCGCTTTGCTTGGGTATTCCGAATTTTTCTTTGAATGGTGAATGGAAATAGGCTATGGGTTCTAGTGTCATAAGTGCAAAGTTACAGTAAAAAAACAGACAGTGCTATAATAATTCCTATTATTTGCTCAACCCAAAGAATATTGTTATCTTCGCCAAAACTTTTTATCTCAAAGGCATTTCAGTAAAACGATGACTAGATTTTTCAAGTTATTCCTTATTATATTATACTTCCCTTTAGTTGTCTTGGCGCAGTCTGCTTTCTCATCAGACGCCAAGGAATATTTCCCTAAGCGAGAAGTGAGAGCAGTGTGGCTGACAACAATAGGCGGTCTTGACTGGCCACATTCTTATGCCCAGTCTCAGCGAAGTATAGATAAGCAAAAAAATGAGTTACGCCTATTGCTTGATAAGTTGCAGCGTGCCAACATCAACACCGTTTTGCTTCAGACCCGTATTCGTGGTACGGTAATTTATCCCTCAAAGCTAGAGCCATGGGATGGTTGTATGTCGGGCAAACCAACTGTTTCTCCTGGATACGACCCGTTGGCGTTCGCCATAGAAGAGTGCCATAAGAGGGGTATGGAAATTCACGCATGGGTTGTTTCAGTGCCAGTAGGCAGAGCTTCGGGTGCAGGTTACAAAAACTTGAAACGAAGCCATCCTGATTTGTTGGTTAAGATAGGCGACGAATATTTTATGCGTCCTGAGAAGGATGAAACAGCGCGTTATATAGCATCGCTATGTGCAGAGATTGCAGGTAATTATGATGTTGACGGCATACACCTTGACTACATCCGTTATTCAGAAAACCAGAAGCTCTCTATATCAAGGCAACATGCGCGTGATAATATTTCAAATATTGTTGAAAGAGTTTCTTCCGCTGTGAAACAATTAAAGCCGTGGGTTAAAATGAGTTGTTCGCCTATCGGTAAGCGAAATGACCTAAGTCGCTATTGGAGTCGCGGATGGAATGCGGAGGAAAAAGGATGCCAAGATGTTGAAAGATGGCTTAAAGAGGGGTGGATGGACCAAATATATCCTATGATGTACTTCCGAGGAGAACAGTTTTTCCCGTTTGTTGCTGATTGGAAGGAGAGAAGCCATGGACGTACTGTGGTTGCCGGACTAGGCATTTATTTCCTTTCTCCCAAAGAGGCCAACTGGCCTTTTGATGATGTGCAGCGGGAGTTGTGGGTGTGCCGTAGTCAAGGTGTGGGAACAGCCCTCTTCCGTAACAAATTTTTTATGGATGACATTAAGGGTATTTTCTCTTTTACAGCAAATGAGTTAAACGTTTATCCTGCACTTGTGCCGGAGATGACTTGGTTTCCCCATGCCGCCCCATCAGCACCTCTAGACTTTAAATTGAGAAGAATGGATGGTGGGTATCTCTTGTCGTGGAAAGCCTCTGCTGAGGAAACAGCAGAAAAATGTTTTGGCAGTGGCAAGCAGAAGTCAGTTCCTATATTATATAATGTTTATGGCAGCAATACCTTGCCTGTAGATGTGGCAGATCCACGCAATATCGTTGCACAACGTATGGAAAAATGCGAATTGTTCGTTCCAGAATCAAAGCAGTTCCGTTATTTTTCAGTCACTGCCATCGACAGATATGGGAAAGAAAGTAGTCCATCGCAGGTGGATGAGCTTGTAGGCAACGGAGCCTTAACCGAAGACGTGCTTTTGCGCAATAATGGAAATGTGTTGCAATTAGCCGATAAATCATCTGTTCTTGATGCAGAATTTGTGGTCTTTGAGACTGCTACAGGTGTCGCCTATACTACTAAGCCTTATCTTAAGACTATAAATGTAGCCGATATTCCTGATGGGATGTATGTTTTACGTTCGCTTTCCCGTAAGGGTAAAACTCACCGCTTGGGATGGGCATTTATAAGAATGCACTAATGGTTTAATAAAAACGCTAAGCTTCAAGAATTTACAACTTTGATGTTTAATTTTTTAACGAAGGAATATAATTACAGACTGTATGAAAATATACTCTTTACTAGTGGCATCCTTAATTGTTATTGTTGGATGCTCAAATCATTTTGGCAACAAAACGTCACAAGAACGCGAAAATGCGCTTGTTGATAGCACTCACTCTGTTTCGTCAACCTCGCAGAACGAATTGGAAAAAAGTGAAATTGAAGAAGCGACAAAAAGCTTAAAAGCTATATATGCTCAAGTATTCGCATGGTATACGAAGGCAGAAAAGGACATTTCTTTACTCTCGAAGAATCCAAACTTTGAGGCTCGCTATATGTCAAGCTCTTATAATGGCATTTTTAAAAAGGTGAGAAAAATGGATGAAAAGCTTGCTGCTGATGGTTACTTAGGCTTTTTTGAATCCGATCACTGGGTGTGTGGTCAAGATTTTCAGAACGTTAAGGCGAAAGTAAATGAGGGTGTTATGAAAGGGGACAGGTATTGTACTAATGTTTCAGTGATAAATCTTGGTGAAACTCATGAAGTCGGTGTCAAGATGGTAAAAGAAAATGGCAAATGGCTTATTGACGATATGGTTTTTTCAGGAGTTTCAGAAAAAAACTCTATGCAGCATTATCTTGCCAGTGGAGGGAAAGACCGTTAATTCTGTTTCCTTGCCACCGCTTTTTGTCTCGCGTACGGCAAGAAATCTTCGACACATTATTTAAAAAAGGATAGAATGGAGTTAATTCTCCCTTCTATCCTTCATATTCTGTCTTGTCTTCTATGCCGGCATCACGCAGAGCTTCTTTTCGCTCAACGCAAGTACCGCATTTGCCACAATGCTTCTCTCCACCTTTGTAGCAGGACCATGTTTCAGTATAGTCAATGCCAAGCTCTTTGCCACGCTTTGCGATCTTACTTTTTGTTATGCCTGTATATGGGGCAAAAAGCGTAACACCATTATACGTTCCGGCATGTGTGGCTTCGCTCATTGCTGATATAAAATTTTCGCGGCAGTCAGGGTATATAGCATGGTCGCCGCTATGGTTGGCAATCATTATGTGCGAGATGTCGTTTGTCTCTGCAATACCAGCGGCAATAGCCAACATTATACCATTTCTGAACGGCACAACTGTTGATTTCATGTTCTTGTCGGCATAGTGCCCTTCGGGAATAGCTTCCGCTCCGCTAAGAAGACTGCTTTTAAAGTGTTCCTTCATAAAAGCCAATGGAATAGTTATGTGCTTAATCCCGAGACGTTGGCAGTGAAGCTTTGCAAAAGGTATTTCCTTCGCGTTGTGATTACTTCCGTAATCAAATGATATAGCCAGTGCTATGCGGTCTTTAAAGTCGTGGAGCATGGTAATGCTGTCCATGCCTCCACTGACTATTATTATGCAATCCTTCATTTCTTAAAATATAGTTTGCGGTATGCGTTTCAGCTTCTTATTTTGCTGCAATGCATTCCACTTCAACGAGTGCACCTTTTGGCAGGTCTTTAACAGCGAAAGCAGAGCGGGCTGGATATGGCTCACTGAAAAATTCAGCATAAACCTCATTCATCTCACCGAAATACTTGATGTCTGCCAACATAACAGACGTCTTTACAACATTGCTGAGGTCTAGTCCTGCTGTTTTCAGTATCTCTCTTGCATTTGTAAGAGCCTGACGTGTTTGTTCCTTTATTCCGCCTTCAACAAACTGACCTGTTGCAGGATTAAGTGGAATCTGGCCTGATGCGAAAACAAAACCGCCTACTTCAATTGCTTGGCTGTACGGACCGATTGCTGCTGGAGCCTTTTCTGTTGCTATAGCTTTCATAATTTTCTGTGTTTATAAGTTTATTTTTAAGTGGATTTCTCTTTTTCTTGTCTATTGCAAAAGTAGCTTAATCTTTTTTACTTACCAAATTAAATTTCAGTCTTTCAGCTTTTTCTGAACTTATTGCGTTTGCGTGTTTTCTTATTTCGTTGCGTAATTATAATTATCGTGTATGGTTTCTTTTCTTTTTGTTATAAAACTTGTTGTATAACTTAACTATTATTAGTAATTTTGCAGTTTATAAGAAGATTATAACCGTAATAGAAAATAGAAGACTTTATGAAAGTATTGAAATTTGGTGGAACGTCTGTAGGTTCCGTTGAAAGCATAATGAGCTTGAAAAGGATAGTTGAAAGCCAGAAAGAGCAGGTCATCGTAGTGGTGAGTGCCTTGGGTGGCATTACAGACAAGCTCATTGCAACCTCCAAGATGGCGGTGGCTGGCGACAAAGCCTACACAGAGGAGTTTGAAAGCATGGTGAAGCGTCATCATGACATGATTGAAACGATTATTGAAGACGAGGAAACACGCGATAACCTCACGAGAACTATAAACAATCTCTTTGAGGAATTGCGTTCTATTTATTACGGTGTTTATCTGATTCGCGACCTTAGCGACAAAATACAGTCGGCCATTGTCAGTTATGGCGAGCGCCTAAGCAGCTATATCGTGGCTGCTCTTGTGGAAAACGGCAAGCGTTACAATTCACGGAAGTTTATAAAAACAGTTTTCAAGCACGGGAAGAATGTTCTTGATAGCGAACTTACAGAAAAGCTTGTACGTGAAACTTTTAAAGATTGCAAGTGTACTGCCATTGTGCCCGGCTTTATCAGTTCTGACCGCGATTCTGGCGAGATAACAAACCTTGGACGTGGCGGCAGTGACTACACCGCTTCAATTATAGCTGCGGCACTAAACGCTGATGTTCTTGAAATATGGACAGATGTAGACGGCTTTATGACTGCCGATCCCAAAGTGATACACTCTGCTTATACCATAAATGAGCTAAGCTATGTTGAGGCTATGGAACTTTGTAACTTCGGGGCAAAGGTCGTTTATCCGCCAACTATTTATCCTGTCTGCGTGAAGGACATTCCGATAAAGGTTAAAAACACCTTCAATCCCGAGAATCCAGGAACGACAATCCTAAAGCATGTAGAGAACGACGCCAAGCCTATCAAGGGTATTTCTAGTATAAAAGGAACCACACTCATTACAGTTACCGGACTTTCGATGGTGGGTGTAATAGGTGTCAACCGCCGCATCTTTACAGCACTTGCCGACAATGGTATTTCTGTATTTATGGTTTCGCAGGCGTCTTCCGAGAACTCTACATCCATAGGTGTGCGTGATGTCGATGCTAACGAGGCTGTTGAAGTGCTCAACAACGAGTTTGCCAAGGAAATAAAGACTGGGGCAATGTTTCCTATGCATGCAGAAAGCAATCTTGCAACAATAGCAATCGTTGGCGAAAACATGAAACACACGCCAGGCATTGCTGGAAAACTGTTTGGAACGCTCGGCCGTAGCGGTATAAGTGTGATAGCTTGTGCCCAAGGAGCTTCAGAAACAAACATCTCATTTGTTGTAGATAGTAAATTTCTGCGCAAGGCATTGAATGTTATTCACGACAGTTTCTTCCTCAGCGAATACAAGGTTCTCAACCTTTTCGTATGCGGAGTAGGAACAGTGGGCGGCAACTTGCTTGAGCAGATAAAGAGCCAGTATCAAGAGCTCTTGCAGTCGCAGCGACTTAAACTCAACGTTGTAGGTATTGCTTCCAGTCGCAACGCAATATTCAACCGCGACGGAATAAACCTAGAACACTACAGGCAAGAGTTGCTTTCCTCTGCCCCAAGCAATACAGAGACTCTGAAAAACGAGATTATAGGCATGAACATCTTCAACAGTGTCTTTGTAGACTGCACTGCAAGCAGTGAAGTAGCTGCGCTGTATCAAGACTTCATAGACCACAACATTTCCGTTGTGGCTGCAAACAAGGTGGCGGCTTCTGGAAAATACGAGAGTTATCTGAAACTGAAAGAGACGGCGTTAAGACGCGGCGTTAAGTTTCTCTTTGAAACCAACGTGGGCGCAGGCTTGCCAATCATTGGCACGATAAACGACTTGCGCAACTCTGGTGACAGAATCCTCAAGATTGAGGCTGTTTTGAGCGGCACTCTTAATTTCATCTTTAACGAGATTTCCGCAACCGTCCCGTTCTCTGAGACTGTGCACCGTGCTAAGGAGCAGGGATATAGTGAGCCAGATCCACGCATAGACCTAAGTGGAAAGGATGTAGTGCGCAAGCTTGTCATCCTTACGCGCGAAGCAGGATATAAAGTAGAGCAGGAAGATGTTGAGAAGAACCTCTTTATTCCGGAAGATTTCTTCAAAGGTTCTATAGATGATTTTTGGAAGAATTTGCCAAAGTTGGATGATGATTTCGAAAGTCGCCGCAAGGTACTTGAAAGCGAGAACAAGCGTTGGCGTTTCGTTGCCCGCATGGATCACGGAAAGACCTGTGTTTCGCTTGAAGCAGTAGGCCAGCATCATCCGTTCTATATGCTTGAAGGCTCAAACAACATTGTGCTCCTTACAACAGAACGTTACCGCGAATACCCAATGCTCATTCAGGGTTACGGAGCTGGTGCCGGCGTGACAGCCGCAGGAGTCTTTGCCAATATAATGTCTATAGCCAATATCTAACGGTAAAGTCCTAGCGTTTCGCGGATAAAGTTTGACGACGGACACAAACGCAACAACACACACAAATATGAAACACTTGATAATTCTTGGCGACGGCATGGCAGACCATTCCGTTGCCCGTCTTGGCGGACGCACACTCCTACAGTATGCCGATACTCCATACATGGATATGTTGGCACGCAAGGGGCGATGCGGACGGTTGGTAACCATTCCCGAAGGGTTTCACCCGGGGAGTGAGGTTGCCAACAGCTCAATTCTTGGTTACGACCAAAAAGAAGTATATGAGGGGCGCGGACCTCTTGAAGCCGCCAGCATAGGTTATGAGATGCGACCTGGTGAGTTTGCAATGCGCTGCAATATCATTTGTCTTGAAGACGGCAAGATAAAGAACCATCATGGCGGGCATCTGACCACCGCAAATGGGGCGGCACTGATAAAATACCTAAATGATAATCTAGCAGACGAACGTGTTCATTTTTATACGGGTATACAGTATCGTCATTTGCTTATAATAAAAGGAGGTGACAAACGGGTGGAATGTGCACCACCACACGACCATCCCGGTGAAGAGTGGCGTGGACTTATGGTTAGACCTATGAAGGGGTGTGAATATGTAGAGCCCGAAAGTTACACCGATGCCGACGGGAAAGAAGTGAAAAGGCTTACGCCACAACAGACTGCTGACTTACTTAACGAGCTTATACTTAAGTCGCAGACCCTTCTTTCCGCTCATCCAATGAATGTAAAGCTGGCAGATGAAGGTATGGATACTGCAAACTCCATTTGGCCTTGGGGCGGTGGCTACCGACCCTCCATGCAGACAATATCACAGATGTATCCGCGAGTTAAGAAAGGTGCCGTAATTTCTGCCGTCGATCTCATTAGGGGAATAGGACATTATGCCGGCCTTACAAAAATCTTTGTTGAGGGAGCAACCGGACTTGCTGACACTAACTATGAAGGAAAGGCGAAAGCCGCTATTGAAGCGCTGCGCACATGTGATTTTGTCTTCTTGCATGTGGAGGCGAGCGACGAAGCCGGACATGACGGAGACCTTGATCTTAAAATCCGAACGATAGAGAATTTGGATCACAGGCTTGTAGAACCAATATACAACGAACTGAAAACATGGGACGAACCAGTGTGTATTGCGGTCTTGCCAGACCATCCCACGCCTGTTGAGATGCGTATTCACGTTAGTGAGCCAGTGCCTTTTATTATATATCATAAAGGTATTGAACCAGACAATGTTCAAGTTTACGACGAATTGAGCTGCGTTGAAGGCTCATATGGTCTTTTGCGCCTGCAGCAATTCATGCAGCAATTCATGACAATAGAATAATGACAAAACAAATAGATAACGAAGATGAAATACTATAGCACAAACAATAATTCTCCGTTGGCTTCACTTCACGAAGCTGTTGTTAAGGGATTGGCTCCCGATGGCGGTCTGTATATGCCAGAGAGCCTTTGCAGATTGCCAGAGAGCTTTTATGATGTAATCGACGAGATGCCGTTCAACGAAATTGCCAAAATAGTGGCAGCCGCGTTTTTCGGTGAAGATGTAGATAAGGATGCCCTAGATGCAATCGTGGACGACACGTTAGCTTTCGATTGTCCCGTCGTTAAGGTGAAGGAAAACATATACAGTCTTGAACTGTTCCATGGGCCGACACTAGCATTCAAGGATGTCGGCGCACGTTTCATGGCGCGACTACTTCAATATTTCATCCGTAAGGAAGCAAAAGAAGAGGTCAACGTTCTTGTAGCCACAAGCGGAGACACTGGTTCGGCAGTAGCCAATGGATTCCTAGGCGTCGAGGGAATAAATGTTTATGTGCTTTATCCAAAGGGAAAGGTCAGCGCAATTCAGGAAAGCCAGTTCGCTACGCTCGGCAAGAACATAACGGCTATTGAGGTAGACGGAGTGTTCGACGACTGTCAATCCCTTGTGAAACAAGCCTTTCTCGACGGGGAACTTAATGCGAAGATGAAGCTAACATCGGCAAACTCAATAAATGTGGCCCGATTCCTTCCTCAGGCATTCTATTATTTCCATGCTTATGCACAGATGAAGGCGCAGGGGAAAGCTGACAATCTAGTGGTATGCGTGCCAAGCGGAAACTTCGGCAATATTACGGCAGGGCTCTTTGCCCGCGAAATGGGTCTGCCAATAAAAAGATTCGTTGCGGCAAATAACGCAAATGACGTGTTCTGTGAATATCTTCAGACGGGTACATATTCTCCGCGCCCCAGCATCCAGACAATCGCCAATGCAATGGACGTAGGCAATCCCAGCAATTTCGCGCGTATTCTAGATATGTTCGGAAGCAATGTCGAGGACATCAGGTCGTGCATCAGCGCCCAGACTTTTTCTGACCAACAGATACGTGAAGCCATGTCTGCATGTTTTGCTGATAATGGATACGTTCTTGACCCACATGGAGCGTGCGGCTATATGGCACTGAAAGGTGGTCTGAAAGATGGAGAGACCGGGGTATTTCTAGAAACAGCGCATCCAGCGAAGTTCAAGGACACAGTTGAGGCAGCCATAGGTTCAACAATAGAAATTCCAGAGCGTCTTGCTGCTTTCATGAAGGGTGAGAAACAGAGCGTGGCAATGAACGCTGACTTTGCCGACTTCAAGAAATTCTTGATGGAAAGATGAGTAATTTGATTGTGAAATAAGTAATAGTTTAGGGGTGGATTTCTATTTTTGAAATCCACCCCTAAATAGTTTTTGTTTATTGCGTGCGGCCATCGTATCCTAAGCCCGCATACTTTAAAAAATAACGCCGCGGCCTTTAGGCTAAGAGCCCACGGGAATTCTATTAAAAGTCTTTCTTTTATGGTGTAACGTTCTGTCTTTCTGCTTTTTTATTTGTTAGAAGTGTATGTTTGCTTCAACACCCAATTGAAATGGCATTCCGCGTTGCGCAAGCCATATCTCCTTGCCTGTAGCACTTGACGAGAAGGCGAAAGAGGCATACCTTGTTGAGGTGAAATTCTTTGCCCATATTGAGATATTTACATTCTTGAATCTTGCATCGAGATGGGCTCCAGGAATGGCGTAGAACTTTTGCGCACATAGATTCGTTTCGTCCCAATATGTCTTTCCTTGGGCTTTGACATTTGCTCCAAGTACAATGGCGTTGAGACATTTGCCTGCAATGGGGAATGTCCAGTCGGCAGCCAATCCCAATGTGTGGCGCGGGATGAACGGAACTTTTTTGCCGCTATGGTCAATTTGTGTGTTGCCTTTTTCTTCCGTGTAGTTGTCAAAGACAGAGTGAGTAAAGCTGTAAGTAGCGTTCCATGTCAGCTGGTTGTCGAATGCTTTTCCGTTCACAGACAATTCTGCTCCGAGGATGTGACTACGTCCGGCATTTACCATCATACGTCCGAAACCGTAGTTTCCTGCCATAACAGACAACTGTTGGTTGCGGATTTTTATATAAAATGCAGCAATGTCTGCCTGCACTTTGTTGTCAAAAAGATTAAGATGAGTGCCAATCTCATAGTTCCAGCTAAGTTCTGGCTTATAGGAGATGGTTGTGTTTACGCGGCTATAGTCTTCTTCAGTATGTTCTATTCCCGTTCCATTACGCAGCGCAGTGCTGCCGTTCGTGCGTAGCTCTGCTTGCAAGATGTCGGAAAACATCTGAATGTTATAGCCTCCGGCTCTGTATCCTTTGCATATAGAGGCGTAAAGATTGCTGCCGTTGTTGTCGAATCGCCAGGTAACACCGATTTTGGGCAGGATTTGGTTGAAGACATCGCTCTTGCTGTTGTTTAATATTGAGGAAATGGTGCTCGTTGCATCTTTCCCCATAACATTTACGCTGGCGATCATTGAAGCATTGGTGGCGTATGCTATTTTAACCCTGCTGAAATCATATCGCAATCCTATGTTGAAGGTCAGACGTTCTGTTATGTCTAACAATGATTCGTGGTAGATGCCAAGGTTTAATTGTGGCGTATGAAACAATCCGGGCACACTCATGCTAATGTCCGACACGCTTATTCCCCCTGCGCGTTCTATTGTTTTGCGAGCCATCTCCATTGCCATTTCATCGGTAATGCTTGGCGTAGCCTTGAACTTTTCGGCCATTGCAGATGAAATGGCACTATACATTGCCGACTGTATCGTTGAGGCCATTCCTGTGTTGAAGTCGGCATCGAAATAAACCGGTGCTTCGGTTCTTTGCCAAAGGTATGAAAAGAACACTCCTGACGTATGCTTCCATAGGCGAGACGTTTGGGATTTAAGAGAGAATTCCTGTGTTATTCCGTTCTGAAGCTGCTTCTGTTGCAGGTGCATATAGTCAAGATTTGTATAGTCTTGGTCCATTTTCATCCTGTCTGAAAGGAATTGATAACTCGTTGTTGAGTTGAATGTTAACGATGGGCGTACGTAGCTTATGTTTAGCACGGAGTTCCAGATGTTACGCTTGTATCCATTGTAACGGTTGTTTGCGGGTGCAGCAATGCTTCCGTTCGAGATGTCGTATTGCCCGTATGCGAAGCCGTTTTGGTTGACGTACTGATAGTCGGTTGAAATGTCATACGTCAGTCTTGCGTTCAGTTGCTTTGCCAAACGAAACCTGCCGCCTCCTTCATTGTATGCATCTGCCCGTTTTCCCGTTGTGGAATTGCGCAAGAAGCCATTGTATCCGTTGTAGAACCCAGACAGAGCGAGGGCAAATCCATCGGAAAGAGAAATGAATTTTGTAAATTCAAGATTACGGAGGACGTGGTTGCCTAGAGCGAGCGTCACATCCGTGCCATTGTGCGACAGAGGGCTTTTGGTGAACATTCGTATGAGGCCGCCTTCGGTGTTCATTCCGTATAGAGTGCCTTGTGGACCGCGCAGTACATCGATGCGGTCGGTTTGGTATATGTGTGTGTTGTAGGCATTTTTGCTCAGCAACGGCATTCCGTCGATGTAGACACCAACGGCGGGGTTGTTTACTCTAGAGCCGATGCCCCTGATATAAACGGAGGAAGTTAGGCGGGAGCCATACTGTGGGATGGCCAATGCCGGTATATATGAAGATAAGTCGCTGAGTGATTTCACCCCCAGACGGTTTAGCTCTTTGTGTGTAAAGACGCTAGATGCCACAGGCATGTTGCGGAGTGTTGTGCTCTCTTTCGGCTGTGCTATAACGACAATCTCGTCAAGATTGCGCACTTTCGATGTGTCGGCTTTCAGCGAAAGTGCCGGTTCTGTTTTGTTTCCTGAATAAATGTCATGCACTTCTTGCTTGGCAAATGCGACATTGTTAGCGCCAATGCATAGACAAGCAGTTGCAATGTGGATTGTAAATCTTTTCATGCGTGCAAAGTTACGGCACCTTTTGCATCCACACAATCATAATAAATATTGATTTTTTAGGTAAAATCAATTGTTTTATTCGTTCATTGCTCCACATTTAGGGCATTTACCTTTGCTATTCATGCGTGCCCCGCAATTACCGCAAACAAAGGGCAGGTAATAATTCTTTAGATATTTCCTTACAGTGTACACGATGAAAGCAATGAGCAACGGGTATCCAACATAATAGAGCGTGGTAATGCTGAAGAGAATGTAGCACATGGCGCATATCCCGCATAGGCTGCAAAGATAGAGCAATGCTTCAGATGCGGGCAATAGGCGCCTACACTCGTCGATAACAGCCACCGTGACAATCAGCAGAAGCCAGACTGAGGCAAGAAATACGGCAAGCAACGGCGAAACGCTGAAGGGGTTAAGTGTTGGGTGGAAGTAAAAATTCTGCCATTCGTCGGGGGCGAATAGTTGTATGCTGGAATAGAAGCACGCTGAAGCCGATACAATTATCATTAAAAAAGTAGGGTAGAAGGAGCTAATGTCGTTGTATAACACAATCTTGGCATTGCTGGCAAATAGTTTTCTCAGTAAGTATGCTAGTGCAATGACGCTGATTATGATGAGTGTTATGAGGAGATGCGTATCGGAGAACATGGAGATGAACTTTGATATAGGATCATCCGGAACGACATGCGGAAGAATAGTGTTTTCTCTTGCCCAGCCAAAGGAATACTGGTCGCGCGCCAGTTCTATCCACACCGTGTCAATGGGGTCGGAAGACATTATCTTTATGTCTGCTACAGCCACTCTGTCGCCTTTTTTCATGCATGCGGTATCTGTGGTGAGACCGCTGAGATATTCTTCCGGTTGGCCTTTAATAAGAACGAGAGAGTCTGCCTTAACGATGAAGTTGAAGTTCTGTCCGTAGTGGTGGGTGTGGGAGAAATGAATAGAGTCAATCTGCTTCTCAGTGTATTGCAGACTATCGGCATTCATCATTTCTGCTTTATGGGTTCTGTGTGAGCACGATGAAAGCACCACGGCAATGGCAATGGCGATAATACATAGGAAGGTGTTTCGTAAGTTGTTCATTATTGCTTCTCCTTTTTGTCGTGTTTGCTATGGTGAGTGACGTAGCCTGCTAGTTAATCGGCGTATATGTTCATGCGGCAATGTGCACAGTCGAATTCTAGACGGAACGTCTTTCCATCGGAAAGGCGCAGACGTAGCGGATCTTTAAGTGAACTTTGTCTGCCGTTTTTCTTACATTCGCCAATCTCATACCGCAGACAATACCGGCATTGCATTATTAGTGGCTGGCTTTGTTTCTGCAGTTCAAAAGCAGGTTGTATGTCCTTTAATCCTTCTTCGCTATAGAATGATTTTGCAAGATGGTTGGATATATTATACATGTAGGGCAGGGGATAGGCAGAAGGCTTGCCTGCTGCTGTGTACGGATTTCTGTCGTTTTGATGTGCATTGCACTCGCTGGCGGCAGAGTAGTTTTGTTGTTTCCCTTTGCCTGTCCGTGCCGCGATGTCGCTTTTGGCAAGACATTCTTCAAACTTTTCCATGCATTCCTTACGTAGTTCAGAGAGAATACTATTGGGTACGAACCATGTGAAGTCGGAAGGCTGCAGCGTTATCTCGCGTGCCTTGAACATTGTTGCGCCCAGTTTTGAGAGTTGGCGCTTAATGTTTTCGCCTTGTGGCGTTTTCGCCCTATCTAAAGAGATGTTTCGCATGGCGGAAGCAGCGACATTGGTGTCGGGAGAAGTGGCAGTTAAGGTAATGTTGTTGCCCTCAACATTGAGGGTTAAGGCTACAATAAGTTTCCTTCTTGACTTGTCTGCGGCAAGCTCACGTTCAAAATTTTGGTCGTTGTTACGGTATAGGGCTATGCCTCGTCTTAGTCCGTATGGCATTTTCAGTGGGAAAAGTCTGTTGCCTTCAGCTTTGTTAACGCGGAATCCTTCAAGTTCGCCTTCACCATTGATGAAGCAAAGACCATCACCATTGGCAAAAGTTGCCGTGCCTGCTACGTTGAACGAGTTGTGTCTTATCTCTTTTACTTTGCCAACAAATTCGCCAATTGCCTTTGGGGTATAGAATGAGGCGAAGCCGCTTTTACGTCCATGTAGGAAGTATTCGGTAAAACCGCGGTTGAAGCTTTTGTTAAGGTTGGGCGTGAACAGTGTTTCGCACGAGCCGAAAGATGCTCGCCTGTAATCTATCTTTCTTCTTTCAACAATTTCGTTAAGCTTTCGGCTATATGCCGCAGTAACGTTCCGCACGTAATTGATATCTTTCAGTCGTCCTTCTATTTTAAAGGAAGTGATACCGGCATCGGCAAGCTCTTCAAGATTTTCTATGCGGCACATATCCTTGAGCGACAACAGGTGGGCACTTTTGCCTATCGCATAGCCATTGCTGTCGAGTAGCTCAAACTTCATGCGACAGAACTGTGCGCATGCTCCACGGTTGGCACTTCTTCCGAAACAATATTCTGAGGCATAGCAAACTCCAGAATAACTTACGCAGAGTGCCCCATGCACGAAGGCTTCGAGTTCTGTCGAGGGGTTAGCTTTGTGGATGGCGGCAATCTCTTCAAGGGAAAGTTCTCTTGCCAATACTACCCGACTGAAACCATGTGACGCAAGCCATGCGGTTTTTTCTGGCATGCGGTTGTCTGTCTGTGTGCTTGCATGGAGCGCAAGTGCTTGGGGGATGTCAAGTTTCAGTAACCCCATGTCTTGCACGAGAATTGCGTCAACTTGAGCCAGAGCAAGCTCGCCGATAAGCTTTTGGGTTTCGCTCAGTTCATTGTCGTAGATAATGGTGTTTACTGTTACGTAAACCTTGCAGCCAAAGCGGTGGGCGTAGCGACAGAGTTCGGCAATGTCGGCAATACTGTTGCCCACGGCTTGCCTTGCGCCGAATTTGTTTGCGCCGATATATACGGCATCAGCACCGCTATCTATTGCAGCTATCCCGCTTTCAATGTTTTTGGCGGGAGCAAGCAGTTCCAATTCTCTCATACAAGTGTTTGTTGTGGCGGATTTATTGTGTGCAATGCGTAAATGCTACCTGCTTGCATCAGGAGCCCTACACGCATGGTCATTTTATCATGTTTATGTCGAACGGTGTTTCTTGATAGACATAGTAGTTTACCCAATTTGTGAAGAAGAGATTTGCATGCGCTCTCCATCTGACAATCGGCTGATTGTCGGGGCTATCGTCCTCATAGTAGTTCTTCGGCAGTTCTACATCATCTCTTTTTCCCACGTCTCGCTGGTATTCTTGGTCAAGAGTGTTTGGGGCATATTCCATGTGCCCGGTGATGAAGAATTCCCTTCCGTTGTTTGCCGTGACGATGCTTACGCCACTTTCTTCTGAGTCGGCAATGATGTTAAGGTTCTTATTGGCCAGAATGTCTTCACGCCGTATTTCTGTGTGTCGGCTGTGCGGCATAAAGAAAATATCATCGAAGCCACGAAAAATCGGTAGCAGGGGGTCTGTGCAACGTTGCTTGAAGATACCGAACATCTTCTTGGGTAGCGGATATTTAGGTATGCCGTAATGATAGTAAAGCCCTGCCTGTGCAGCCCAACAGATATATAGTGTGCTTGTAACATTGCGCTTTGCCCATTCGAAAATCTCAGTAATTTCACTCCAATAGTTCACTTCTTCGTATTCGAAATTCTCAACGGGGGCACCGGTAATAATCATTCCGTCGAACTTTTCGTGGCTTACCAATTCAAAATCCTTATAGAACATCATCATGTGTTCTATGGGAGTATTTTTCGGAGTATGGCTTTTTAATTTCAGAAACGTTATGTCTATCTGCAGCGGCGTGTTTGAAAGCAGGCGTATAAGGTCGGTTTCCGTAGTGATCTTCATTGGCATCAAGTTCAGAATCACTATTTTTAACGGGCGTATGTCCTGAGTTAAAGCCCTACTATTGTCCATAACAAAGATATTCTCTTTCTTCAGAATATCTATCGCCGGCAACTTGTCTGGTATTCTTAATGGCATTCTTTATTAGTCTTTCTTTTATGCAAAGTTACATTTTATCTTTTAGATTATCAAATATTGCAGTCCTTATTCTATTTGCGCTTGTTTAGAGCAACGTCTTTGTGCTTGTGTGATAGAATAATGTAGCGTATGATTCGCATGCATACAAAAAAAGCACAAATCCCACGTTGATGTTAGGTTCGCGCTTGCATTACAATATCTGTAAATCCTGTTAGTTGTTGATTACAGTGTGTCCGTTTCTTATTACGATTCCTTTGAATGTTTCAGATACTTCCTGTCCGTTTAGATTGTATGTCCTTCCGTTTTTGCAGACATTGTTGTTTGATTGATTCACGGAACCTCCGATACAGTCTGTGTTAAGCTCAATGTGCATACTCACAGCGTTGCCGTTGAGTGTTATGTCTGTAACGGGTTTGGCGAGATTGCTGCCGTCCCATAACTTAGAACTTGGCACAGATGTGTCGGTAAATTCCCTGTTGTCAAGCAGACCAGGATAGAGATCTCCGTTCTGTGTCGTCTTGTTCCAAAGGTTGTCTGCCGCCATCATCATTACATGTTGGTGGTCTGGATCATCATTAACCGTATTATTTACCCAATCTTCCTCGTTGTAATCAATGTGAGTTATCATTAGTCCGTGAGCGGGAAGATACTTGTCCCATCCTTGTTGTTGGCGGTTTTCTAGTACAAAATACTCGTCTGGATTGTTTCGGGACGAGAGTTTCAGCGCGGAGTTAGATTCCTCAATAGAGAGAAGTGTGTAGTCGCGTGATAATTGCACCTCTTCAAGTTCCAGCCAACCTAAGCAATGACGTTCAAAGGCGCTATAGTTAGGAGGTGTATTGCCGTTGTTCAAGTATGAGCCATGTGACATTATGTCATAATTTCCCATGCCATAGCCGCCGCTATAGTCCGTGTCATAAATGTCGGGGAGACCTAGACAATGTCCGTATTCATGGCAGAATGTTCCGATGCCGCTGAACGTTTTGTTTCCTCGATACTCTGCCGAACAGGCATAGAGTCCAAGTCTTTTTCCGTCAATCTTTTGGCTATAAAACATTGAACTAGCCTGCAGGTTCCACATATGCGGCCATATTGTGTTGGCATCTCCACCGTCAGCTTCACCATAGCCGGCATATATCACGTAAACCATATCTACGATACCATCGTTATTCTTGTCGTATTGCGTGAGGTCCACGAGCTTTTGCTCTGCAGCTTTCTGCACTGCACTGAATATCATTGTGTCTGCATGGCGATCATTCCCCGCTTTGTCATTGACGTTCCCCCCGTAGTAGCGATAGGGGAGTTCAAGTGTTACGGGGCCAATGACATCAAACGTTGGCTTGAAACGGCCTGTTGACTGTGCGATGAAATAGTCTCTCGCAGAACCTGTTGCTCCGTTTTCGGAATAATTCTTCTCGTTCATCATACGCTGGATGCGCTCCTGTGTGTCAGTAAAAGCTAGATCGCTGAAGTTTACCAATACAATGAGTCCGTGAACTTCATTTGTTATTGCTTCACGACAGATGCTTTTTGATAGAGGTCCGTAGCGCATCTTTCCACTTGCCGCCGCTGCTTTGCGCATGCTTGATGCATATTCGGACCCCTTGTCGGAGACTACTTTTATGTATCCCCCATCTGTTATCTCAACAACTCTGTCTAGACTGTCTAAATAAGCGTGACAGTGTTCATCACCTACTAGGCGAAGCATGATGGTTGTGCCGTCGGCTTGCACATATTTGAATGGTCGCGGATTTGCTGGTACGCCAAATCCATCCATGAAGGCGCATAGCATGATGAACAGTAATGCTATGGAAAATGCAGCGTGAGTTAGTCGCTGCGCAACATAACCGAAAAGGACGTTGCTGGCTTTTCTGAAGTTCATGTTGATAAAAAGTTGATGTTTAGACTTATTTGCGTATTACTTTTTTCCCGTTGTTGATGAATATCCCATTATGAGGCGCAGTAACACGCTGCCCGCTTAATGTCCTCCATATATCATCCGTACGTGTTGCTATAGAGTTCTCGTTTATTCCAGTGGAAGAACTGTTTATATTGATTTTTATTTCGCGGGTTTCACCATTGAAAGTAGCAACGAGTGTTTCGCTTCCGTTAGACTTGATTGAAACATTGCCATCGTTATCGATTTCAACTTTTCCGTTCTTTGCTGTCCAATTCACCGTACCATATTCATTATTGCCGCGTGAAACAGAAAAAGACTTGGTTATATTTTCTTTTGTGTCGCCTTCTGCTAAAAGAATAGGTGTGGCGTAGAGAATGGTAAGAGAAGATTTTTCCATTCCGTTCATGTTAGGCCTTGGTAGAAGGCCATCTGAATAAATCCAACTATCGCCAAGTTCATTTTCCATTAGCGTTCCGATCATTTCAGATGTGTTCTTTTCTTGTGCAGAAATTGAGACAGATGTATTGGCGAACTGCTTGTCGTAGAATATTTCGCCCCAATTGGTGGGATTGGAATTGCCTATGCAACCAGATATTTTGTCGCTGCTTATAGCTCCGAAATTTACGATTCTATGCACATTGTCATTGTAAAGCGGATTGCCAATTGCGCCCCCTACACGTATTGTATACCTGGAATAGGTGTTAACTACTTCACCATAGTTGGCTATATCGCTGATTGTGTTTCCTACTTGCTGGCCTGAATATCCGATAACTCCGCCTACTGCGCTACCAGTCGTGGTGACAGTTCCGAAATTGGCGCAGTTCTTGACCGTTGCCCCCTCTGTCTTATCGATTGATGTAGACACTATGCCCCCAATCACACCGCCAACGCTTGAGAGGAGGCTAGTACTGTTACTCGTTACCGCGGCATAGTTTACAAGATTGTAAAGAACAGCTCCGTTTGTAGGGTTCGCAACGATTGCGCCTACGTAAGCATTGCCGATAACGCTGCCGCGAACGGCTAGGTCGTGCACGGAACCCGTTTTCACAGTACCGAAGAGACCAACGTAATTGTCTGATGGTAAGTTTATATCAAGCGTTATACAATGTCCATCGCCGTCAAAATCTCCTTTAAAGAACCCTTCATAACCTATGATACCCTTGAACGGTGTTGTTATGTCTTGGGTTAACTTAAAGTATTTGCCGTATACTTGTGAGTTGCCATTCTCGTCTGGGGTGTCTGTAAGGGTGCTTAGTTCGTTAAGGTCGTCTGTGTTGCTTATGAGATATGGAGATTCTTTTGTTCCTAAGCCTCCTGAGAATTTCTGTGCCATGGTTGCTGTACTTACTAGCAAGGCCGCTACGAATATTATAGTTAGTCTCATGTTCTTACTTTTAGTTTGTCGTTTTGATGATAGCAAAAAGAGCGACAGGTGAGAAAAACAATTGTTTTCCTTGTCTGGTCGCTCTTTATTGTTGGTAGTTTACTTTACGTATTTCTTTCCGTTGCAGATAACTATTCCCTTATAAGAGCTGCTGACGCTTTGCCCCGCCAGGTTGTAGTATTTTGATGAAGTGTGGAAAACGTTGTCATTCGTAGAGATTGAACTTATTCCTGTTGCCACAGCCTTTGTATAGTAGAAGCGTGTTACGGGCTGTTCAAGGTTACTTATGCAGTCATCTGTGGTGTATGGCCAGTCTTCCGTTTCGGCAAGTGTATCGAAAGTATATGAGTCACTCATGTAAGACATTGCTTTATTTTTTACATCTTCTCGACAGAAGAAGTTCATGTCAAGCGAATTGCAAGTGTTTTCTCCATCGAATGTAATCGTAACGAGAAGATTCTTTTCGCCACTATAGTTGATTGGCTTATCGAAAACAAGAGGAAGTTCTGCGCTAGTGCCTGCATTCTCGTAAAGGTCGCCCGCAAACTCGTATTTCGCGATAGCTGGTATGGCATCAATATATTCAAAGAATTTGTATTTTCCTGTCTGATTGTTGTATTCAAACGCATCGTCATCGATTTCCTGAAGGGTGACTTTCACTGTGCGTGGGTAGCTCTCATAGCAACTTTCGTTATAGTAGATAAAGTTTATCTGCTTTATTGCCAAGCCTGACATTTCGGCTAATTGCTCCTTAGTGTATATGATTTGCGACCCAGAGTGCTTGAGATAGAAATGTGTAGGACTTGCTGCCCATGAATATCCGTGACCATAGTAGCAGTTGCTTGCATCGCCTTCTTTTAGGAAACGGTTGTATTTTCCTAGTGTTACCGTGCTGTCAGGATTCGCAATGATGGTCATTTCAAAATTTTTCGTCATGTCTTTACCAGGAACGAACACGATAGAGTCTGTTTCTGTATAGTCTTCATAATCACCTGCCGTAGCGGTGAGTTTGTATTTCTCTTCACTCTTCACAACCTTTATGGAGTATTTGCCTTCTTCATCTGTAGTAGCGCTGTATGTATAAGTGCTATTTTTTGACTTCAAGCTGATTACTGCATCTTTGATTGCCGTGCCTTTGTAAGAAACCATGCCGGAAAGAACTGAAGGCTTGTCAATCTTCTTCAGTGTGATGTTTAGCTTCTTCGGTTCGCCTGGCACAAATGATATACTGTCAACGGATGTGTAATCTTCGAAATCGGCAGCAGTAACAGAAAGCTTATATTTTTCTTCGCTTTTCATTACTTTGATTGCATATTCCCCGTTTTCGTCACTTTGAACACTATATTCATGTGCTGCATTCTTTAGAGTAATTGTTGCATCTTTGACGGGTGTGTTATTTGATGTAGAGAGAATTTTTCCAGACAGAACGGATGGCTTGTCTGCTTTCGTAAGTTCTATATCAAGTGCGCGTTTTTCGTCGGATAAGAACGTCAAAGAATCGGTTGCTATATAGTCGATATAATCTGTAGCCTTTACAGATAATGCGTATTTCTCAGTTATCTTGTCAATGGAAATAGAATATTTTCCGTCAGCTCCTGTATAGGTTGAATATGCAAGTGTGTCTGCTTTTCCTCTAAGTTCAACAGTAGCACCTTCAATTGGTGTTCCGCTGCATTTTACAGAGCCAGAAAGAATGGCAGGTTTAACAACAGGTTTACTTGATTCTTGGTATGTAAACTGTGTAAGCGGTTGGCTTATTTGATCTGACGGCGTGCCGCATCCGCTTATTGCTACAGGCCAGTCTTCAGAATCATGGTAGGTATCAAATGAAGCTTTGTCGGAAGCATAAGACATTACCTTCTTTTTTGCAACATCGTCTGTGTTATAATAGTAAACTATATCCGTTGCCCCGTCTGTACAATCTGTTCCGTCAAAGCTTATTGTTACCACAAGGTTTTTCTCGCCGCTATAAGCAAATGGTGTGTCAAAGTCAAAGCTCATTTCAGAATTCGCCCAGCCTGCCGATTCCAAATAGTCGAATTCGTAACTTTTGTTATGTGCTTCTGTGGCATTGGCAAACTCAAAGAAAGAGTATTTCTTCTTCTCGGAATTGTAAAAGAATGTATCGTTGTTAACTTCTTGCAACCAAATCTTAACTGTTCGACTTATGGTTGAATAGCAGCTTTGGTTGAAAATGGCAAAGCTTATTCCGGTGATTTCTTTTCCAGCCATGGACGCAAGTTGCTCTTTTGTATAGATAATCTGATTACCCGTCATTGAACAGTAAAGTTGCGTAGGGCTGGTCATATAATAACTTGCGTTATAACACTGCGTGTCGTCAGGGTCTCCTGATATTATATCCGCATAGTTTCCTAAAGAAAGTTTCTGTTTCGACGAATCTGCCGATGCGTTTGCTACTCCTAAGAATACGAATAGCATTGTCATAAAGTAGTACAATTTTTTCATCTCGGTATTATTTTAGTTTTAGTATTACGATTCTTTTTAAATTTTAAAGGGCGATGTGATATTATTTTACGACGTATTTCTTTCCTTTGCTTATCAATATACCCTTTGCCGTGCTTCTATCAACCTGCTGACCGGTGAGGTTATAAACAGCTGAAAGCTTTTTGTTGGTGTTTTGCTCGGTTGTTGAGATTGTGATACCGCTCGTTTCATCAATTATTTCCGACGTGCGCTGTGTCATGTCTACCTTTACGAGCTTCGTAAACGGGCTGACAACAAAAGTATAGGGTATGGAACCATTTGGTGTAGTGAAGTCGTTTGCACTGGCATAGCAGTCGTAATATACAACTTTTGACGCAGTATAGCGATTTGGTGCTTGTATACGACAGAATGTTATTGAGTCGCCAGATGTTTCGCTCTTTGCGTCAACGGCTTCATTACCGTCCACCATCATATTTACGAAGTCGCCTTTCTTTAGATTTTGCTTAACTTGAATGCGGTCGAAATAGTCTGGCGCACCGTCTTTTGCTGTATTGTTTATCACACTAAAGAACAAGTCTTTACTTCCATCTTCAAGTTCAAAAGTTATGTCGGCAATGCCTGTACCACCATTTTCTACTGTAGCTTTTGCAGTGTGAATAACTTTTCCAGCGTTTCCGTGTGTCTCAAGTCTGATTTCGTCTCCGTTGCTACAATACGCGCTGACAATGACTTTATATTTTCCGTCGTTGCCTCTCAAGTCCATATATGGTGAGTAAATCAGTCCTGCCACCATGCTGGGTATGTAATTTGGGAAAGCATAAGCCGACCAACCATACGAAGTTGCATATCCATATGCCGAAAGGTCAACATACTCTTCGTCTCCTCCTTCTGGTTCATTTATGCTTCCAGAGATAATTCCACTGAAGTCTTCGTCGACAATAGTCACTTCTCCATCTGCCGTAACTCGCTGACGATCGTAAACGAACACGCAGTAATCATCTGCATCCTTCACAGCTCCCCAGTTGGCAGTAAAGGCGGATGATGTGATGTTTGTGGCGATTTTTGTTTCTGGTTGCTCCAGTTTGATTTGCGCTTGGCATACTAACGAAGCTGAAAGCACGCATAGTGTTAAGTAGAATTTCTTCATTGTTATTGTTTTCTTTATATTGTTCCTGTTTTCTGCTTAATGAAAAGCAATCAAATATTGTGCAGTTTTGTGTATGTTATAGCGCGAACTCTAGTCTTGCTGCAAGAGTATTCCTGTTCTCTCTTCCGATATATTGTTGATGCTGCCAGTCAACTCCAATTGTCAACGCTTTGTTTTTGAATGCTCTTATGGTATATCCTATACCAATCCCGAACGTTGTGTCGCCATCAGACAAGAATTTCTCTGTTTGTTTTAGACATTCGACAAGCGATTCTGTGGTGTATGAATTTAACAATAGCGAGGTAGCAAGATTACAACGTTGATTTACAAAGGTATTTACATTTAGAAGTCCTCTCTTCCAAAGAAGGTTAATTTTGCACGCAATCCCGCAACGGATGTATTGCGTGGAGAACTTGTTTTCGGAAGCAACGTGTTTGTTGTTTACATTCGTGTAAGAAACAAACGGAAGCAAATGCCATGAGACACTTTTGCTTGCAACATTTACCCAAAAGCCTTCGGCATTTACTGAAAAGATTTTGCCTTTGTAGTTTTTCTGTGTGCCTATTTGAGTGTAAACGTTTCCTGAAGCATCTCCGAACATATTGTCGTTTCCTTGTCTTAGCCACATACTTGATGTCATTCTAATACCATATGTGTTCTTAGAATAGCCTGCAGAAACACTGTAAGCATCTATTTTCAGTTCGTTTAACGGCAATCTGTTGAGATCACTTATAATTTTTTCTCTTTTAATAAATGAGTAAGCCAATGAAGCGCTCCATCCCACTGCATCAGTAGACGCAAGATTCAATGTCGCTCCCACGTTCCAACCCTTATAGAACGTATTGTTGTTTGAGCCCGAAAAGCGTGCGTAGTCATTGCCCAAGCCTGTGATGTGATATTCTTTTCCTGCACCTAGTTCGTTGTAATAGGCAAGTTCGTTGGTCTGCTTATATTTCCCTGCTTCTGCAGATATAGCGCAAACGTATCTCTCCCATGCTTTGTAGCCTAAGGCTATCCTCGCATGTAAATCGGCAACGGTGTTATTGGGGCGTGGGTCAAAGCTTCGGTATTCTTGTAAAGCCCGGTAGCCGAATTCTGCTCCGTAGTAGATTTTCTTATGTCGGGCAGAGTATCCTCCGTTGAGTTTATACTGTTCGTCGTTCATGTCACCGCCACGTTCGTCAGCCATCACACAGGGATATAATTGCAAGAAGTCGCTTGTCTCGTTCCATACTACATCGTATTTCTTTCCATTTTCGTATGATGCGTTGCCCCATACGGCATTATGCTCTGAAAGGTGTTGCATGGAACCAACACTGATGTTAATGAATTTTCCCCCTTTGCCCGTCTGTGGTATTGCTGCTTTCGCTGCCGGAGATAAACTTCCACTTAGCGCAATATTCGAAAGCGGACAAACGTTGAGAATATTCCTCAGCGCAGGATTGTCAAGAGTGCGCCTTTGGAAAGCCACATGCCCTGAAGCGTATTCTGCTTTTGTATAAAGAATGCTGTCGTTGGCGTGCGTAAGAATGGCCGAAACAGCAATTGGCAGAAGGGTTGTTATTCTTTTGTTTAATTTCATTTCCGGAATATCTCTATGAGGATTCTAGTTAAAGAAAATTTTTTTGTTGTAGGTTATTCTGCTTTGAACACGTGGAATGGGTCAGCTTGCACTCGCGGCAAGAAATCTTCTGAAGAGTTGTTCGTGTCTTGCAGTACGGCCCTTTCTCCTTCCATGCGCAGCACTTTTCGCCTAACGCTCTTTCCGAAACGTGTATCGTCCCAGTTGAAGTCTGAGTTGTATGTATACCCTCGGTCAAGTGTCGGTGAAGTTACTATCCACTGGAAGCCAGCCTTTGTACTCATGTTTACGGCATCTATAATCCAACTGTTGGGCAGGCGGTAGCATGAGCCAACCATATCGGCTTCTCCCACGGCTCCAACGAGGTGATAGGTATAGTCATAGATGTAATCAACAATGTATGTAATCTTGTCAGTGTGCATCCTTGCAAGTGCATACGATTTGAATCCCTGTGTGTGGGGGGCTCCATGTTGTCAGTGTACTTGAGTATATGCGTTCAAGATTTGGTACTTTGGGGTTGTCAATGTCCGTGTATTCGGGATTTGTAGATTCGTCATACCATTCATAGTCCGCGGTTGTCAAGTTCCAGGAGTTCGGGTTTGCAACCGTATGGTTCACGGCATTGTCTGTGATAAGCAGTTTTCCACCAGGTAGCACAGGCACATCATGCCCTGAACCGGGTATCATATAAACGGCACTGACAGCCATATCGGTTGACATTATGTCTGGCTCGTATTCTTCCTTCATTGTTGTCATGAACGTACTCTCTGCCAAGAGTAGC
This sequence comes from bacterium, assembly GCA_963661195.1. Classification (GTDB taxonomy): domain Bacteria; phylum Bacteroidota; class Bacteroidia; order Bacteroidales; family Bacteroidaceae; genus Prevotella. The sequence goes on along the minus strand of CAVLBD010000023.1, from coordinate 7,585 downwards.
GAATCTGCATAGAGTATGTGATCTGTATTGTTGTAAATCACAAAATATTTGTCAGCATAGTAATAGCTTCCCTGTGCGTTCGCTGTTCCAGCGCAGAAGATTTCTGCCAAGACAAACCCATTGTATGCCACATCAGCTGGATCTTCCTCTGGTTTTGATGTAATCTGTAGATTTATTTTTGCGGTGTTTTGTTCAGAAGTTAGTGTGATACCTTCCGAATATGCCAAGACGGCTACTTTTTTCGTAAGAAGATCACTGTTTCGGTATGTCATTTCTCCCGAAACATTTACTTTATAGTATCCTCCGGTCAGCGTTCCCAACTTGAGTGTGTGCTTGCTGTCTGGTGTGACTTTCAGATTTGTCTGCTTTTGCGTGTTGATGTCTGTCAGCGTAACTGTAATTTCCGATAGTTCTGCCTCCTCATAGCCTTGCGGCATAACTAGAGTTATAAAGGCTTCTGTTGGGATTACAGAGTCATTTTCGTTGCTGCATGATGTAAAGAATACGATACTCAGCAATGCCACGAGCATAATTGCCGAAAAGTTTACGTCACGGTAATTTCTCTTTTCTTTCATTTTTATATAGGTTGTTGTGTTATAAGGTTTGTTTCTTTGGGCTTTTATGTTAGAATGTGAAATTCATCTCCATTCCGAAATAGGGCTTTGTGGTTCTTCTTACGGTGAGTCCGCTGTTTGTAGTATAGTCAGGCATGTAGTCAATCATGCGGTTTATGAATAGTGCAGCTTTTATCCATTTTCCGAAGCCTTTAGTTACTTTCAAGTTCAGGAACATATAGAACGGCACTCTCTGCGTAAGCCATGCCGAATCGTTATATTTGTTTACGAGCCATTGTAGGTATTGGTCTGATTTCAGGTTGTCGCCAAACGGATGCACCGTGCCTTCCGTGTCGATATACTTGAGCGGAATTCCGCTTGTAGGCATGTTCTTTGAAGAGGTGAACCACATACATTCAGCGGTCAGTGAGAAAGTGAGGTCAAGTCGCGGAAGGTATGTATCTGTCATAAAGTTTGTTGTAAACTGTTCTCTTATCATTCCGCTGTTGCCCTCGTAGTAACCTATGTAAAGATCGTTGACGGGTGTACCGTTCACCACGGCATTGGTGTTTGAACTGAACATCGGTTCACTGTTGGTGTATGTGGTCTTAAACCATGCGCCGTTTATCGTGAAGCGTGTTAGTATGGTGTTAAAACGTTTTGTCGTAAGTTGCCATTCTAGTCCTTCCTTAACAAGTTTGCTACCGTTAGTGGTCTGAGCGTAGATTACAAGAATTTTCTTGTTTACATAAGACAGATTCTCTATTGAAGGCTGTCCGGAAAGTTCTTCTGGCACTATCGCACTTTCATCATAATCTTTATATCCATACGGTTTAACCATTGCTGAGGAACGGAAACCGCTGGAAAGATTTTCGTGAAAATATGTGATGCTGAATGTATTCCCATTCCATGTCGTTCCGAGCCGTACTTCCCACTTGTCGTTGCGTGCAGGCTGCAGATGGTAGTTGGTAGCATCGTCAATATATGTCCTTAGGCATAGGCGTCTGTAGTCTGGGTTTAAGTCATAATAATTCAGTTCAATAAGGTCTGTGTAAACCTTGTCGGGGTAAATTTGCAGCAGGGTAGGGAACTTTGTTTGCCGTCCCCATCCACCGTTTACATCTACCACAAGCGGCTTCCCCGCCATTGTTAGTCGAGGCAGTTGCCACTGTATGTTGATGCGCGGGTCAAGAAAAATTCTCCCTTTCATGTCGTATTGTGACGATAAATTGGCGAGCATACTTCCTCTAACTCCTGCTTGTGCAGTAAGTTTGTGGTTGCCAAGCATAAATGTCAGATTGTCTTGAAAATAGAAACCTAGTTTGTGCATAGCTGGAATTTGGCTATAAATGCGTGGTCTGTAAGGCGTTCCAGGACTGATGGGGCGTGCAGGATCAAATTCTTGCCCGCGTCCGTAGTTCTTGTCTGCCTTCCATTCGGCCCCAATGTTGAAGTCTTGCGACAGCAGTCCTGTTTTTACTCCCAACAGTGCCTTTACCTTGGCGTATAGATTAAGAGGTTTCCCGTCAACTTTCAGATCAGATATGTAATAATATGGTAGGAAAGTGCCGTCATGTTCACCCTCCTGTAGTGATGTTGAGGCTGCGATATCGCGGCTAAGGCTTATACCTTTGCGTTGTTTTATTATGCTGCTCTCATACGTTGCAGTGAGATCCAAGCTTAATGATTTTAGGATAGCCTCATTTTCTGGCGTAAGCAGTAGCGAGTGTGCCATGCTGATGCGGTTGTAGTCAGAGCGATATGAGTCATCTTTCTGCTTTAAAATTTCAGGGTCATGCTTCTCTTTGTCAAAAGAGCCAGTGTAGTCTGTGTTCATCCGCCAACGCAATCGCATATTGCCCATTTTCCATAGATGCTGCAGCCGAGCCGAAATAGTGATACGCTTGTATGCTGTGAGCGGGTCGCGCGGGTCTGCTTTTGCGTCAAGGTAGTCTATGCCTATGTTTGCAGTCAGATTGTTCACTTTGAACCCCTTTCCTGCATATAAAAGTTTACTATATGAATCTGCCTTGAAACGCACCTCAAATGGCGTTGCCTTCAACTTGCGTTTTATTAGAACGAGTCCACTTGTCAAGTCGCCGTATTCCACAGGGGCAATGCCGCGTATTATTTCAACGCTTTCAATGTTGTCCGTGGGAATAGTACGCATGTCAACTCCCAGTGTTGTATGGTTTCTACCGGCATCAGGGTCTCCTCCTGTTGCACTTGACGCTTGTTTCACCTGCTGCATGTTGGCGTTCGAGTTTATGGGTGTGCCGTCAACTACAAAGAGCGTGCCCAATGCGCTAATGTCGTAGTTCGCCGAGCCTGTTCCAGCCTGTCTTAACCTAATGCTGTTAGCACTTGTAAGTGTAGGCAACTGCGTCTGTCCTCCTGGTAGAAGCGAGAGCAAATCGGTGAAACTTGATGGCTGAAGATGCTCAATGGCTCTGCGGTCAATGATTGACGAGGTGGTAATGCCTTGGTTTTCTCTTGTCGTAACCACCACTTCTTCCACATTGTATGAATGTGTAGAGGCATCAATTCTTTTTCTTTCCGTGGTATAGCGTCTTGCCAATGCTGTCTGTGCATATCGTGTCTTTGGCAGTTTGCGCTGCAACTTCTGCGCATGCCGTCAACATTGCTGCGAGCAGAATATGTCCAGTCTTCATGTCTTTTGTGCAGGAAAGTTATCTTACAAATGTTTTCTTACCGCTAGCTGTAACGTAGATGCCAGGATTTAAGTTATGGTAGCGTAGGTCAGACATTTTTCCTACCCGTTGGCCGGCAAGGTTATAAATTGGTTCTTGGTCAGCGTTTCCGTATGGCAAAACAGTAAGTTCTGTTATCATTGTAGTCTCACCCTCCTTGGGCATAAATACGAATGAAATATTTCCTGTAGTGGAATCCTTGGCAATGTTTTTCATGGGCTTGCTCATAAAAAGTGTTCCGTCTATCTGCTCGTTGTATAGTGTTGCGGCAGGGGTGCTCGTGTTGGTAAGACTATCAATCACTCCGCGCGGTGCTTGCATTGGATATGTATAATAATATGTTGAGCCCGATATGCTTCTTACTTTGCTGAACGGGGCCATACGTGGATGGTCGTTGGTAAAATAGCCAGAATATCCATCTTCTGGAGTAAATGTTCCGCGAGTATTCACTATGTTATTGTCAAAGAGATCTTTATCATAATCAACGTGGAGAATGAGTAGTCCGCTCTCGGGTACATAAGCATCCCATTTTTTCATGGTGTGGTTCTCTAACAAGTAGTATTCGTCTGTGTGCGCATCATTATAAATAATGTATGCCTGTGCATCATCTTCCTCCAGGCCTTTCATTGCTTTCACCGTATCTCCGGGTTGCAATTCTGTGGGCGTTAGCCATCCTGCCTGCCAGCGTTCCCAACTTGTCCATGGCGCTGGCGACCAACCCAGCCCCTTGGGACCGTTGTAGCTACCGCTTGCCATAAGATCCCATGCGCCCATTGTAGGAGTTGTACCGTAGTTCGTGTCGTACATATCAGGCAGCCCCATGCAGTGTGAGAACTCATGGCAGAAAGTGCCGTGGCCCATTTTAACGCGCCCAGAGCTGGAATACAACTCATTGCTGCATGCGTAGCGGTTGATGTATACTCCGCCCAAGCTCAGTCCACCTTCGCCGTCGCTGTTTTGTGTCGCCTCGTCAAGTGTCCAAGCGTGAGGCCATATTGTTCCCGTAGGGCCGCCTGTGGCTTGTCCGTACCCAGCGTAGAGAACAAATAGTTGGTCGACTTCTCCATCGTTGTTCCAGTCGTAGTCGCTCCAGTTTATGGTGAATTGTGCGTCCGCTTTCTTTAGGGCATCTGTGATAAATTCTCCTGCATGATCCGTTCCGCCGTAGAGAGCCGACGGGCCGCCGTAGTAAGTTGCGGTTTTGCTCACGCGCACAGGGCCAATAATGTCAAAGGTCAAGTCGAAAGCGCCACGGCTCATATCCATGAAATAGTCGTGAACACTACCAGGTGCGCCGTTCTCTGAATAGCCTTCCTTGTTGAGAACTTTGTCATAGAAACAGACTATTGATGAGTCGCTTTGGGCGAACGACTTGTCGGAGAAATAGGCAAGAATCACAAGTCCTTTCTTCTTGCCGCGAAACGCCGCAGAGTTAGTCGACAAAGCCCGCAGAGTTGCAGATGTATTGCAGCGGCCAAACGTAGTTGTTCCCACACGCATCTCCTTATTTCGCAAAAGGCGCATAGGCACATTGTCAGAGATATTGCTTGATGGTGTATAGGCTTTTCCTTCGCGTGTAAGGAAGTAGTGGCATCTTTCGTTGCCAACGAAAACGGCTTCTGTGCGCGTTCCGTCAGGAAGGAGTATCGTTCTCCATATTTTTTTTGCTGGAATAGCTGTTGCAGTTACAAATGTTGCCAAAGCTATGGCCGTTGTGATGAATGTCTTAACCATTGCGTGTGTATTGACTTTAGTGATAGTCCCATGTAGGGAATAATAGGTATTTGAAAGTAAAAAAAAGCTCAAACGCGTGCAATGCAAATACGTTTGTCTATGTATTTCCGTATTTGTTTACAAAGCTAAACACTTTTTTACTGTTCAACAATACCCACTATTGGGTATAATGCCCGCCGCAAAATATACAAGAAGCATATCTTCAAGCATTGTGCATCACTAATTTTAAGGTGGTAAAAAGCGGAAAGCTTGAAATGATCTTGCAAAATGACGATGATGAATTAAAATTTAGAGAAGGTCATCTTTGTTATTGGCACGTTATTTGCATAATCGTTTTGCGTAGGATGACCTTGCACTTTTTCTGCAAATCCACGTTGATAACATTAAATATAAACGTAATAAAAATAAAGAATATGGCACAGAAAGGAAACATTGGAGTAACAACCGAGAATATATTTCCGGTGATAAAGAAATTTCTCTATTCTGATCATGAAATTTTCTTGAGAGAAATGGTAAGCAACGCCGTTGACGCGACGCAAAAGATGAAGACATTGGCTGAGCGTGGCGTTTTCAAAGGAGAACTTGGCGACCTTACCGTGCGCGTAAGTCTTGACAAAGAGGCAGGAACGCTTACCATAAGCGATCATGGACTGGGCATGACGGAAGAGGAAATAGACAAGTATATCAACCAAATCGCTTTCTCTGGTGTTACTGACTTCCTGGATAAATATAAAGACAACGCCAATGCTATAATCGGACACTTCGGGCTTGGTTTCTATAGTGCCTTTATGGTTAGCAACAAGGTTGAGATTGTTACACTTAGCTATAAGGATGGGGCTAAAGCAGTAAAGTGGAGCTGCGACGGAAGTCCTGAGTTTGAGATAGCTGACGCAGAGAGAACTGAACGCGGAACCGACATTGTTCTCCACATTGACGACGACTGCAAAGAATTTCTTGAGAAGAACCGTATACAGGAACTTCTTGATAAATACTGCAAGTTTATGCCCATAAGCGTGGCATTCGGCAAGAAAACAGAATGGAAGGACGGCAAGCAGCAAGAGACAGACCAAGACAATATCATCAATGATATGGAGCCGCTTTGGACAAAGACTCCGAGCACGCTAAAGGAAGAGGACTACAGAGAGTTCTATCGCAAGCTTTATCCTATGCACGATGAGCCGCTCTTCTGGATACACTTGAACGTTGACTATCCTTTCAACCTCACAGGTATCTTGTATTTCCCGAAGATTAAGTCGAACATTGACCTGCAACGTGGAAAAATACAGCTCTATTGCAATCAAGTTTTTGTTACAGATCAGGTGGAAGGCATCGTGCCCGAATTCCTCACACTGCTTCATGGTGTTATCGACTCGCCAGACATTCCTCTGAACGTTAGCCGTAGCTATTTGCAGAGCGACTCGGATGTAAAGAAAATATCTACATATATTACAAAGAAGGTTGCCGATCGCCTTAACTCTCTCTTTAAGGAAAATCGTAAAGAGTTCGAGGAAAAATGGGACGACCTTAAACTATTCATCAACTATGGTATGCTCTCGCAGAACGATTTCTATGATCGTGCAAAAGATTTCACCTTGTTGAAAGACGTTGACGGCAAGTACTTCACGCTTGATGAGTACAAAACACTTATCAAAGACACACAGACCGACAAAGACGGCCAGTTGGTTTATCTTTATGCAAACAATCTTGAGGAGCAGTATTCATTCATTGAGGCAGCAAAAGCAAAAGGATATAGTGTGCTTCTCTTCGACGGTGAACTAGATTCGCCGTGTGTCAACATGTTTGAGCAGAAGCTAGAGAAGACACGCTTCACCCGCGTTGACAGTGATACTGCCGACAGACTCGTTCCTAAAGACGACGAAAAGAAAACGGAACTTGATGCAGATTCTACTGACATTCTGTCAGCCACTTTCCAATCACAGATGCCTACGCTCGAAAAAACGCAGTTCTATGTTGGTGTGCAGGCTCTTGGTGAGGAGCAACAACCAGTAACTATACTGCAGAGTGAGTATATGCGCCGAATGAAAGACATGAGTCGCTTCCAAAGTGGAATGAGCTTCTACGCACAGATGCCTGACTCTATGAATGTTGTGCTTAACGCTGACCATCCGCTTGTAAAGACCATCCTAACAAATGCAAAGGAGGCTTGCGGTGATGAGTTGAAGCATGTATTGGGAGAAATAAAGGGATTGCAAGCGCGTCTTGCTGCACTCAACCAGACAACTTCGGCTAAAAAGCCAGAGGAGGTTACTCAAGAAGAGAAGGACGACAAGGCAGCAACAGAGAAGAGTCTGCAGGAGCAGAGACAAGAAAAGGAGCGTATCATTAAAGCTAAAGCCGATGGTATGGATAATGTTCATCAGCTTATCGATCTAGCTCTGCTGCAGAACGGATTGCTTAAGGGTAAAGCTCTTGACGAATTCATTAAGCGTTCTGTAAAACTCGTGAAGTAATCAGTATCAATCTAACGAAACATCCGTCGGCTTCTTGCGGTTGACGGATATTTTAAAACTGATAAAAAAATAGCAGAGGCAATGGTGAATATTTTTTCATCTTTGCCTCTGTTTT
>CAVLBD010000022.1:0-44767 GCA_963661195.1 bacterium | reverse complement strand
ACTACCGCACCAAGGAGACCGCTTCAAAGGGCTTCCGCGGATGGTTGCAGCCTGTCAGCAGCAACAGCAAGGGCTTGAACTATTCTATCGACGGCGTGGAAGAGACAGCCGACGGCTCAACAACATCTATCGACAACGTTATCGACGAGAGCAAAGAGGCACTCACCATCAGCGGTAACATCTACTCCCTCGGTGGACAGCTCGTTAAGGCTAACGCCACATCTCTCGACGGACTTGCTTCTGGCATCTACGTTGTTGGCGGAAAAAAAGTTGTTAAATAACCCAATCGCCATACATCAACAAACAAGACATTTTTAAAAAAGGAGAACAACAAAAGATGAAAAAGCAATACATCAAACCTCTCTCAACCGAGGTTAAGTTCGCCGACGAGGCGCTGATGATCGCCACCAGCGTTCAGAACATTCAGGGCGACACTCAGCACGGCATTGACAGTAACGACAGTGACGACTTCGAAGCCGGAGCAAAAGACAACAAGTGGGGCAACCTCTGGGACGAGTAATCCCCGTCTCCACAAGGGAAAACCACTAACAAGCGAAACGGCTGCCGCTCCTATGGAAAGGAGGATAACACGCATTGCGGCTCTCTGCCCCCACAAAGGGTACACCGCAAGGCACATGAGAAAAGTAAAAATCACAGAAAGGTAAAAAAGAGGACCTTTCCTGCGGCAGCCACCACGCCTAACACTCTTTTGGCGGGGAGATTCGCATAACATCAGCAGCGGGAAGCGCATTTTTTTGCGCCTCACGCTGTTTTTTTTATCATGCCTAGGCTCTCACCTAAGCCCATCACGCCCATCACACCTAGCTTGCCTAGTCATGCCCATCATGCCTTGCTTGCCCACTATGCCTAGCCCCATTATTCCCCCGGTTCCCCCAGGAAATGGAAAATAAGCTCCACCTGCCGCGGCGTCAGGCATTTCTGCTTGGGCGTATAACCCGTCTCCATAAGAGCCGCCATCAGCGGACCGCACAACTTCAGCCACCTGGCCAACCTGTTGGTTGCCGACTTCACCGACCTTGCGTCGGGGAAATACATCTTGGCCAAATCTCCCTTCGACATGCTATGCACACCAGGAAAAAAATCATCAAACTTCTCCATAATATCTCCGTTTTTTTTTGTTAAGTTTCAATTCAATAGGCCCATTAGGCATATTAGGCCTACTAAGCCTGAAAGCCCTATCCTGCCCATCTTGCCTATCATGCCCATCATGCCCATCATGCCCATCATTCCTCTTTATCCTGCTTCACCTTGCGATACTTCCCTTGCGAAACCCTCTCCACGATATGCCGCTCGTTGATGAAGCCCTGCAGCAGGCGGAATGCCGTGCGCCTGCTGATGTCCAGTCCCGCGGCAGCCGCCTCAAGGTCTGCCGCATAAAACACATCGGGCAACGACTTGAGCAGACTCAGCTCCTTCGACGACATCGGCTGCAGCGCCTTGGCTTTGCGTTCTGCCGCCTTCTTGTCCTGCGGCACAAGGGTGGTCACCATATCGGCGGTGTGAGAAACAAGAGCATCGATAATCGTCAGCGATGTCTCGAAATCCACATCCTGGCACACCAGCGCATGCTCCGCTGTAGAGAACATCACTCCCGGCAACATACACTCCGAATAGCGGCGCAGCAACGACAGTAGCATGGCTATGCGATAGACATTGATGCCCATGCGGAAGACGAAGCTGGCAAAGTCGCTGCCCATCATGCCCGTCTGCTCGGTGTAGAGCGAATGGAAATACTTGTTGAAACGCTCCTTCTGCCCCTGCGTGAGCAGAAACTGCACCCCGGGATCGGGCAGTTGGCGCATCTGGCAGCAGATGTCATACACCTGGTTGCCCAACTGCGTTGTTACCTCCTCAAGCCGCTGCGCCTGTGGGCGGAACACATCGTGCCACTCCTGCTGCCCCTGCAGGTGATAGAAGCAGAAGCGCGATCCAAGACCGTTCTCCATCGAGGGGAACAGTCGCGTGAGCTGCCCCGGCGTGCCCGTAAGGCACACGGCAAGACGGGGCTGCTGGATGTCGATGTGAAGGTTGTCGGTCTTGCGGTTCATCGTCACCGGCTCGTGGTGAAAGGCGCTGCGCAGCTGCGTGGAGTAGTCGCCATAGTCGGTGCCCAGCATCTGCGCCAGTCCGTCGATTTCCGTCTCGAACATCAACCCCCATCCGCCGTTGTTCTGCAGCTCTGAGAAGAATGCCGAAGATGAGGAGTTGGCCGGTATCACGGGCGAGTGATACACCGGCGGCTGTGGCTCAGGCCCTCGCGTGCTGCGCGTCGCCTTGTCCTGCCCCAGCGTATCCCACTGGGCGTGCTGCTGCTGATACTCGTCTCTCTGGGCGTTGTAGGCGCGAACCATCTCCTGCTTCACGGGGTCGTAGATGCGGCGGCAGGCGTTGAGCTCGCCCTTGCCCGAGGCGGCAGAGCCATAGATGATGAGATAGAGAGGGGGGAACACCTGGCGGCCGTCGTACACGCCGTAGTATTTCGGCACCAGACTGGAGATTACGGCCAGGGCGCAGAGCAGAATCTTGTCTGCCCCCTCCGACGTGTCCATCTGCTCCACTATGGGGCGCAGCAACTCCGGCCATGAAGAGAGGGGAATCTTATCGGAAAAGGTACATAATTTAACATTTGGCACAGTGCCAAAAGCAGTGGCACAACGCTGTTCCATTTCTTCCAAAACTGTCTGATTCTTCGCGATAGTGCCATTGTGCCATTGTGCCACGCCTTTCTCAGAATTGGGCACAAATTTGTCATAATTGATTATCAATGAGTTAGAAGAATTACTCTTTTTTTCGTGAAAGGGGGGGCTTGGCACTGTGGCACTGGTGTCACAAGATATATCAGCCATTTCTTTCGCCATATGGAAGAATGTGCCGATGGTTACTCCCATGCGTGAGGAGCGCATGAAGCTGTCGTACTTTTTGTTGCATTCTTCGTCGCCGGGATACTTTGCCGACATGGCTGAGAGTCGGCGGAAGGGTTCGCGTCCAGCCTCGCCCAGTTCGCTCTGCAGTGCGAAGCCCAGGCGCACCCAGTCGTTGTAGTCGTCGGTGATGCAGCGTCCGGAGTTGACAATGGCGTCAACGGTGAGGAGGATTTTCTCATGCGAGTCCGCCATGCGGCGTTGGCGGTTCTCAAGGGGGTTGAAAGGGGAATTACTCATAGGATATGTGTTTTTTGTTAATTTTCTATCTTTGGGCAAACTGGGCATACTAGGCATATTGGGCTTTAGAAAGCCATGCCTCCGTTGTCGCTGGTCAGGCAGTCGCTGTCGTGCGGCAGGAAGCAGCACCTTGTTACGTCGCGCCCGGAGCGGTCGGCAGTGAGGCCCATGGTGCGCCTCACGTGGAGCGCCACCTCCTCGAACCACACGTCGTGTGGCGCCAGGGTGGTGTCGATGGCAATCACCCATTTCACGCCATCGCCCGAGGGCGATATGAAGCAGAGCTCGGAGCGGAACTCCCGGAGGGCGAACAGCTCCCTCTTTGCCTGCTTCGCCTCGTGGGGTGAGCCGATATGGTCGAAGTCCATGCAGAGCAGCTGCGAGTGAGAGGTCATCTCTGCCACGCGGCGGTGAGGGAACCGTCCGCTGAAGGTGCAGAAGCTGAACCAGCGTGCCTTAAACTGCCGGGCCTCCTTCAGCGCGCGTTCCGAACCGTTGGCCTGGCTCAGCAGGCGTCGGTATTCGTGTGTGGCGATGAGCGTCTCCAGGTCGAGGGTGATGTGCCGGAAGGCCTCGAGCGGTGTCCACACCGCGTTTTCTGCAGTATTGGTTACCGGTTGACGGAACCACGAAAAGTGATGTATTGTTTCCATATACTTTTCTCCTTTTTTTCTAGGCATTCTAGGCATAGTGGGCATACTGGGCTTATCTTGCTTAGTGGGCCTATTATGCCCAGAGCCTATCAGCCTTGGCTGTTTTGGGCGCACATTATGCCCATAGCCAATTGTCCCATAGTGCCATAGTTTCAATAAAAAAATTTTTCTGCATTATTCCCGTGGCTCTTTTCTGACGCTCTGCTCATCATGCATCTTAACCATAGCTGTGCGTTGCTTACCGTGCACGCTACTATAATGGCTTGCGTCATATTGTGGCTCGCTTTTCCTCTCTCCTTCTCTCGAGTGTCTTGGGGAAAAGACGGGAACCCGAATGAATGTATGTGTTTTTTCATGGTCTCCCCCTTTTTTTTCAGGTCGTTCACTCTCCAGTGTGCCTTTTGCCAGGCGGGGGTTGTGCCGTAAAAATAAATCAGTCTCTCTAAATGGGTCGTTTTTCGCTTTTCAAATGGTCGCTAAACAGTATTCCAAGTGTTTTTTTAACCGTTACCTATGGTTTTTAAAACCGTTGCCTATGGTTTTTAAAATCGCTTTCAGGCAGGCTGGCCGGTTGTTGTTGTTCAATGCCGCTTGCTCTTTTTTTGCATGGCGGCTTGCTTGTGTGGGCTTGCCCGTTTGCTTTGGCGCACTTTCGCTTGTGTTTCATACTGTTGCGCTTTTCGCTTGTGTTTCGTTCTGTTGCGCTTTTCGCTTGTGCCTCGAATTGTTGCGCTATTCGCTCTATTTCGTATTGTGAGCCTTGTGTTTCGTGTTGTTCGTGTTGTTTTTTTTTGATCCGTTTTACTGTCGGGGGTCTTGTCGTTCGGTGTTTGTTTGGGCTATGTTTTTGCCATGCAAAAACTTTTTCGTATATAATGCAAAGTTAGTTTTTTCTTGTGTATTCTGCAAGTTTTTTCGGGAGATTTTTCGGGGGAATGTGGGCAATAGGCATAATAGGCATAGTAGGCCCAATAGGCACATTATGCATGGTTGGCAGAATAGGCTCATTAGGCATAGTGGGCATAGTGTTTTTTTTGGAGGGCCTTTGCCTTGCGGCTGCAAATATAGCAAAAAAAAGGAAGAACACCGTTTCTTCCGCTTTCTATATGGAGCGGCAGGGGGGTGTCCTTCCTCGAATTGAAAAACTTCTCTTTGAGAAAAACTTCCTTTTGGGAATTTATCTGTCTCCGGGGATAAACTATCCTTCTTCAGGAAATGTATTATTTCGTTACGGTAATTGCTACGGTGCCGATGACGCCGCTCTTGTCTGTTACGGTGAGCGTTGTGGTGCCTGCCTTAACGCCTTTCACTGTTACTACGGCGTCTTTAACCGTTGCTGTGGCGATGCTGCTGTCCTTTACTGTTGCGGTATAGGGGGCTGTGCCTGACTTTACTGTTATGGCTGCTTCCTTGCCTACGGCTACTGATGCCTTTGTCTTGTCGAAGGTGAGGTTATTCACTACGGTTACGCTGATGATGCCAGTGAGCTTCATTGAATCTGTCACCTGGATGGTTGCCGTTCCTGCCTTTACGCCCTTTATGGTGATGGTCGTTTTGTCGGCGGTTACGGTGGCTGTCTTCTCGTCGCTTGACTTCACGGTGAGGGGTGTCGTGCAACCGGTCACCTGAACGGTCTTGGTGGAATCAACGTTTACCTCTACCTTCGAAGAGCTGAACTTCATCGAGCTGCTGTTGTCGTCGTCGTTGCTGCATGATACCGCTGCTATTGCGCAGAAGCAAAGGGCTGCTGCTGCCATTGTCTTGAAAATGTTTTGAAACTTCATTTTGTTTTTGTTTTTTTTGTTGTTGTTAATGTTAATGGCGTGTTCTAAAAATTCTACGCACTGTTAAATGTCTTTCGGGCATTCTGCCACCAGAGGGCGGCGAAGGGGAAGACGGGACTGCGCGCATGCCACTGCTGCTCTCCTTGCCGTGTCCGATACGTAAATGCCGAATATTGGGCATGATTGCACGCAAAAGAGTTAACGGACGTTAATTCTCGAGGTTTATTTTTATAGAGGCCAATTCATCTGCAGAGCCAACAATATTTATTTTTGCGTGTGTGCGTGAGGGGGAGGGATAAGGTAGGCGGCACCTCAACACTTCACTGGAAAAGCAAAAAAAATTCGCTTTTCCTTTGCAGTGTGTTCGGTTTGCACTACCTTTGCACTGGAGAAAAGATACCGGACCGCAACGATTCGATCGGGATACTCATCAATTAAAATACGAAAACCGGGACGGACTCTCTTGCCAATGGCGGGCCACAACCCCATCCTTCACCCTCTATCTTAACGGGCTTGCCCTTAAGCAATACAGGGGCCGCGAGGCGGAGGGGACAGCCGAAGAAGCCGGTGGATTACAAAGGCGGAGAAATCCCAAATCTTTCAAGCTCGGAGTTTCATCACATCATCGCTGCGGTCTTTCTTTTTTTATCTTTCCTCTCCACTCACTCACACAATCTCTTTAAAGAGAGAAACACTCACACACACTCACTCATAACAGAATCATGTTCTCAGGAATAGTAGAAGACTTCGCCACTGTAAGGGCTATCGCCCACAACGGAGCAAACATCGACATAACACTCTCTTGCCCCTTTGCCGGGGAGCTGAGGGTGGACCAGAGCGTGGCACACAACGGCGTGTGCCTGACAGTAACGACAATGGACAACGCCAAGGGAGAATACACCGTGACGGCAATGAAGGAGACGCTCGACCGCTCTAACCTGGGCCTCTTGAAGGTGGGCGACAGGGTTAACGTGGAGCGCGCCATGATGACGGGAGGAAGGCTCGACGGACACATCGTGCAGGGGCACGTAGACCAGACCGCCATATGCACAGCCAGGGACGACGCCGACGGCAGCACCTACTTCACCTTCAAATACGTGGCTACAAGAGAGATGGTCATGCGAGGATACTTCTGCGTGGACAAAGGCAGCGTGACCGTCAACGGAGTGTCGCTCACAGTGTGCCGACCACAAAAAGACGCCTTCACCGTGGCTATCATTCCATACACCATGCAGCACACCAACTTCCAGGACATCCAGCCCGGAACAACAGTGAACCTGGAGTTCGACATTCTGGGAAAATACATCGCACGACTGCAAGGCCTGCTGAAGGAACTGCCTGAGGACGGACAACAATAAACAAACACGAGGTTCGACAACAATAATAACGCAACCCAACAAGAGGAAATGGAAATAACATCATCGGAATACACCATAAGCTCGGAGAGAGTGAGCCAGTGCCCCACCGACGGCAAAACGGAATACGCCTTCATCGGACGAAGCAACGTGGGGAAATCGAGCCTCATAAACATGCTCTGCAACCACAAAGGACTGGCCAAGACCTCGGCAACACCCGGCAAGACGCTGCTCATAAACCACTTCACCGTGAACCGTGAGTGGTATCTCGTAGACCTCCCTGGATACGGATACGCCAAACGATCGAAATCCGTGCAGAAAAAGCTGCAGCAAATGATACAGTCGTACATCCTCATGAGAAAAGAGCTGGCATGCCTCTTCGTGCTCATCGACATACGACACGACCCGCAACGCATTGACACAGAATTCATCAACTGGCTCGGAGAGAGCGCAGTGCCCTTCGCCATCGTCTTCACCAAAGCCGACAAGGTGGGAAACCTGCAGAAGGCACAGAAAGTGGCAAACAAATACATGGAGACGCTACGCGAGACGTGGGAAGAGCTGCCACCATTCTTCGTGACAAGCAGCGAAAGACGCGACGGAAGAGAAGAAGTCTTGGACTACATCGAAACGATAAACAAGGAGATGGCTGAAGAATGAAACCATATCTCGACGTACAGAACCTAAGCAAGTCGTTCGGCGACAGAGTGCTCTTCAGCGACATATCCTTCAGCATCGCAGAAGGACAGAAAACGGCTCTCGTGGCACGCAACGGAACGGGAAAATCAACACTGCTCTCAATAATCACCGGACAGGAAGGATACGACAGCGGCAGCGTGGTCTACGCCAACGGCATAAAGACCGGCTTCCTGGAACAGACACCCGAGTTCGACCCCCAAGAGAGCGTGCTCGACGCATGCTTCAACCACCAGGGAGAGGAGCAGAAAGTGCTCAGGGCTAAGCAGATACTGACACAGCTGCGCATAACTGACCTGCAGCAACCCATGGGACAGCTCAGCGGAGGGCAACGCAAGCGAGTGGCTCTGGCAAACATACTTATAAATGAGCCAGACCTGCTAATCCTCGACGAGCCGACAAACCACCTCGACATCGACATGATTGAATGGCTCGAGGGATACCTCTCACGGGGACAACGCACACTGCTCATGGTGACGCACGACCGCTTCTTCCTCGACCGAGTATGCACCCAGATAATAGAGCTAGACAACAAGACGCTCTACCGATACCGCGGAAACTACAGCTACTATCTGGAAAAACGGCAGCAACGCCTGGACAACATGAGGGCGGAAACAGAAAGGGCAAACAACCTTTACCGACGAGAGCTGGAATGGATGCGCCGACAACCACAGGCACGAGGACACAAAGCCAGATACCGCGAAGAGGCCTTCGCCGAACTGGAGCAGAGGGCAAAGCAACGGCTGGAGGAAAGGCAGCTCCGACTGAAGCAAAGGAACGTTTACATAGGCAGCAAGATATTCGAAGCAAGATACGTATCGAAAGCATGGGGAGAGAAGGTCATAACGAAAGACTTCTACTACAACTTCGCCAGATACGAGAAAATGGGCATCGTGGGCGACAACGGAGCGGGAAAATCAACCTTCATACAGATGCTACTGGGAAAGGTGAAGCCCGACAACGGATCGTTCGACATCGGAGACACCGTGAACTTCGGATACTTCTCCCAGGAAGGACTGAAATTTGACGAGGGGCAGAAGGTCATCGACGTGATAACAGACATCGCCGACTACATCGACATGGGAGGAGGAAAACACCTCACCGCATCGCAACTGCTACAGCAGTTCCTCTTCACACCCGAACAGCAACACTCCTTCGTGGCGAAGCTTAGCGGAGGGGAAAGGCGAAAGCTATACCTATGCACAGTCTTGATGAAGAACCCCAACTTCCTCGTGCTCGACGAGCCGACTAACGACCTCGACATACAGACACTGCAAGTGCTGGAGGAATATCTGGCCGACTTCCCAGGATGCCTCATAGTGGTGAGCCACGACAGATACTTCATCGACAAGACCGTTGACCACCTGCTCGTGTTCCAAGGCAACGGAAACATTAAAGACTTCCCCGGAAACTACACACAGTACCGCCAGTGGAGCCAGGCAAAAGAAGCCGAAGAACGCCAAGCCGAAAAGCAACAGCGTAAGGCAGCAACACCTCAATCCTCGACCCCACAGCAGCGGCAGACCACAACCAGCAACACCACACCCGACGGCAAACGGAAGCTCAGCTACAAAGAGAAACGCCTCATGGAGCAGCTGGAAAAAGACATAGCCCTGCTGGAAGAAGAAAAGCGCCAACTGGAGGAAGACCTCTCATCGGGCACACTCTCAGCCGAACAGATAACACAGGCAAGCCAGCGATACGCACAGATATGCCCCGAGCTCGACGAAAAAGAAATGCAATGGCTCGAACTCGCCTGACACCATTATAGAAGAACTCACCTGACACCATTATAGAACTGACCTGACCATCATACTCCCCCACCCCATCCATGGAATTGGGATGAACGGGGATTGGGGATTGGGAAATGGTAATCGGGGAATGGTAATAGAAGAATGGGGAATGAAGGATGAGGGGAAACGGAAAAAACAAAGGACAAAAGTTGCACACAAAGCAAGAAATGAGTAACTTTGCATGTCACTAAGGAAAACATACAGAAATACCAAAGCGACATTCCGCAAGAAGAACAGCGTTTCAACCACATTATGCACCTACCCTTGCAAACGAAACGCCAACTCAGCATGAATATAATCATACACACACACGAACATATTTTTACGTATGTACAGCAAAGACGAACTAATGGAAAAGGATGCGGCAGAACTTGCCGCAATCGCCAATGATATGGAGGCGCACATAAACGCCAATGCCACAAAGGAGGAGAACGTCTACGCCATACTCGACAGACAAGCCGAGGTGGAAAGTAACAAGGCTCCACTGACAACGACTAAGCGCAAGCGCACAAGAATTACCAAGAAGGACACTGACATCGTCTATTCCGTAAACGGAAAAGACGGCGAGAACTTCGACCTGAAAAAAGGCAAGCCAACGACTATGGCTTCCAACAAAGCCACTGCACCCTCCACTGACGCCATTGACACCACGGCAGCAGAGCCCGCCAACGCGCCAAAGAAGCGAACCACAAGACGCACAAAAGCCGCAGAGGAAGCCGCACCAGCCACAGAGGGCGGCATACCCTCAGAGCCTGCCAACGCTCCGAAGAAGCGCACCACAAGACGCACAAAAGCCCTGGCGGAAGCCGCACAAGAGTCGGCAGCAATAGCAGCAGACATCAACAACAACGCCATGCCAGAAGCCCCACAAGAGGCTCCCGAAGACCCCGCAACACCCCTGGAGGCTGACGCAAGCGGATGGACAGCAAGCTACGCTGACGACGCACCAGACTTCATAGCAGAGCAGCTGGCAACGCAAGCTGCCGCAGAAGAAAACACCACCGCAGAAGGCAACGCCACAGCAAACGGCAATGCACCCGCAGAGGAGGAAACCGAAAACGACGACACGGCACTAATGGCTACGCTGAAAGCAAACGTAGGCATAGCACAGGGAACGGCACCCGCTGACATCGTATGGCAAGGTGACCCGGGAGACGGCACAGACTTCCTCCCGCTGGAAGACCTGCCAGTGATAGACCAAGGGGCAACACCCGTGGCCGACATCTTCGACACACCCATGAGCCAGCCAGTGGAAAGCGTGCCGCAGCAGGACGACAAGCCAGACGCAGAGATGAAATACAACTTCGACGGACTGATAACCGCCAACGGAGTGCTCGAGGTGATGCCCGACGGATACGGATTCTTGCGCTCCAGCGACTACAACTACCTCTCTTCGCCCGACGACGTGTACGTCTCGAACCAACAGGTGAAGAGCAACGGACTGAAAACAGGCGACGTGGTGGAATGTCACGTAAGACCGCCACACGACGGCGAGAAATACTTCCCACTGACATCCATCGACAAGATAAATGGCAGGATGCCGTCAGAGGTGCGCGACCGCATTGCCTTCGAACACCTCACACCACTCTTCCCCGAAGAGAAATTCACACTCTGCGGAGAACAACGCACAACAAACCTAAGCACACGCATCGTTGACCTCTTCTCACCAATAGGAAAAGGACAACGCGCACTCATCGTGGCACAGCCAAAAACAGGTAAGACGATGCTCATGAAGAACATCGCCAACGCCATAGCAGCCAACCACCCAGAGGCATACCTCATGATGCTGCTCATTGACGAACGACCGGAGGAGGTGACCGACATGGCTCGCACCGTAAACGCGGAAGTGATAGCCTCCACCTTCGACGAACCGGCAGAACGCCACGTGAAGATAGCGGGCATCGTGCTGGAGAAGGCAAAGCGCATGGTGGAATGCGGACACGACGTAGTGATATTCCTCGACTCCATAACCCGACTGGCAAGAGCCTACAACACCGTAGCACCGGCAAGCGGAAAAGTGCTCACCGGAGGTGTTGACGCCAACGCACTGCAGAAGCCGAAACGCTTCTTCGGAGCAGCACGAAACATTGAGGGCGGAGGCTCGCTGACCATCATCGCCACAGCACTCATCGACACCGGCAGCAAGATGGACGAGGTGATATTCGAGGAATTCAAGGGAACGGGAAACATGGAGCTGCAGCTCGACCGCTCGCTGAGCAACAAACGCAAGTTCCCGGCAATAAACCTAGTGGCATCAAGCACACGGCGCGACGACCTGCTGCACACGGAATTCGTGAACGGCAAGATGGCAGTGCTGCGACAGAACATCGCCGACATGACAACACTGGAGGCATGGACCACCGTGGAGCGCTGCATGAACAATTCGCGCAACACCGAAGAATTCTTCATGGCAATGAACTCGTAAGAAGAGCCGCCACCGGCCCATGGCGGCAAAATCAATCGCCGCAACAATAAAGAGCAAATATAAAGAGCAAATATAAAGAGCATATAAAGAGCAAATATAAAGAGCAAATATAAAGAAAAACAAGCGTCAAAGTCTGCTACAGAGAGTTAATCCCTTGGCAGACTTTGACGTTTTTTATCCGCAGACCAAGAAAACATTTCTCGGTGTGTGCAAATTTTGCACATACAGATAGAGCTCGCCAAACGAAAGTAACTGATTACAATCTAAGAACCGATGGACTTATCATCATCACGGATATTTGTCCACAAAGATTTGAAAGAATAGACATTGTAAACATCTAGGGAAAACATTTCTTGGAAATAACCAAAGAAAGAACTATCTTTGCCTAGACTAATGTACCGACTTGACTCATATAACGAGAGGATAAACAAGCGAAAGGAAAACGAGAAATGAAAATAACGGTTGCCAACCCCATATACGACTCGGTGTTCAAGTTCCTCATGGAAGACGAACGCATAGCGCGCACCGTGCTCTCTGCCCTGCTGAAGAAAGAGGTGGAGAGCGTGGAGATGCGCCGTCATGAGCATCCCAACATAACGAGAGACAAGCTCTCGATGTTCCGCATCGACTTCGCCGCACGCGTGAGGGAGGACGACGGCTCACTGCGACTGGTGCTCATAGAGCTGCAGAAAACATGGCTCGACACAGAGACACTGCGCTTCCGCCGATATCTGGCGGCACAATACAACTCTGAGGAGAACATGCTGAAAGAGGGCGACGGCAAGGGATATGCCATGCCGATGATTGCCGTATACCTGCTGGGACACCGCGTGGGAGACATAGAAGAGCCGGTGGTGTATGTGAGCCACAAAGCACTCGACTACAACGGCGACGAGGTGAAAAACGGCACCGACGACCCATTCATCAGCAGCTTGACGCACGACAGCATAATAGTGCAGATACCACTGCTCCACGGAAAGATAAACAACAGGCTTGACAAGGTGCTCAGCGTCTTCAACCAGAAGCAGCGCACCATAGACTGCCAGCAGACCATCAGTCTGGAGGAGAACCTCTATGAGGACGACCCCGACATGATGCACATCCTTAGGCGGCTAAGCCTAGCCACGATGAGTGCCGAGGTGAGGCAGGAGATGAACGACGAGGACGAGTTCTACTCCGTCATCGAGGCACGCGACACGCAGGTGATGAAGCAAAGCAAGATAATCTCCGACCAAAAAGCGCAAATCTCCGACCAGAAGGCACAAATCTCCGACCAGAAGGCACAAATCTCTGACCAGAAAGCACAGATCTCTGACCAAAAAGCACAAATCTCCGACCAGAAGGCACAGATCTCTGACCAGAAGGCACAGATCTCTGACCAGAAGGCACAGATAAAGGCTATGGCGCAGGCAATGCTTCAGAACGGTCTTGACATCGCCGTGATTGCCAGTGCTCTGAACAAGGGCATTGACGAAACGGAAGAGTTGCTCAGGTAAGCCCGTAAACGGTTACCCACTAACCAACTAAAAAAGCCACTCCCCGGCAGCGCTGCGTAAGCACTTGCATTTGGGGAGTGGCTTATTGTTTTTTCTGCTTTCCGCCTGCTTCTCGCTTATTCCCAAATTTTTCCTCATACTGTGGCGTGATGATGGTGCGAGAAGGATAGAAGCGTTTTAGAAGGGCAGGTCTTCGTTTGAACCGCCGTCTGAGGCTACATCCTGAGCGGGAGGGAACGGAGCCTCGGGAACGTCGGTACCGAAGCTACCCACACCGGGCTGCTGAGCGTCGTTTTCAAGATCTATGCGGTAGGCGCGGATGGAGTTAAACCAACGGCCGTTCCACTCGCGGGCGTCTATATCGAACGATACCTTCACAACGTTTCCCACTTGCAGCATGCCGATGTTCTGCTCTATGCGCTCCGCACCGAATATCTCGAAGCACATCTTGCGGGGATACTGATCCTGGGTTTCTATCACGAATTCCTGAGCTTTCCAGGGGTTGCCCTGGCGTGAAACACCCTCACGTGACTGGAGGGCGGCGATTACTTTTCCTGTTAATTCCATTTTGTATGTATTGTTGTTTGGGCTAGCGGCCCGGGGAGCCGGACCAGTATTTTTCATCATACAAAAGTACTTATTTATTTCCGGATTTAAAAAGATTTAGGTTCTTTTTTTTGCTTGTCACTACAATTTTCCGTAACTTTGTCGGATAGAAAACAACTGAACATAACTACATTTTTTAAGATACAAAGGAAATGAGAATAACATTGTCTTCAGCGCTGCTCGGCAGCCGCCTGTCTACTTTATGCAAAGTGCAAAACAGCAAGAACACCATGCCTATACTCGACTGCATCCTTTTCGAGGTGAAAGAGGGAAAGCTCTATCTCACCGCCTCCGACAGGGAGAACGAGATGCGCGCAGTGCTGACACCCGACGAGGCCGACCAGGAGGGACGCTTTGCCATCGTCAGCAAAACGATTGTCGATGCAGTGAAGGATCTGCCAGAACAGCCCATAACGCTGGAGATAGACATGGAGACATACAACGTGAAGCTGGTGTTCCAGAACGGTGACTACACGTTCACGGCACAGAACGCCGATGAGTTCCCCGTGGCAAAAGGCGTGGACGAGGGAGCCAAGAAGCTGGAGATACCGGAAAACCTGCTGGCTGACAACCTGGCACGCACACTCTTCGCCACAGCCAACGACGAGGTGCGGCCGGTGATGAACGGTGTATTCTTCGACCAGATGGCAGAGGGACTGTTCATCGTTGCCACCGACGGCCACAAGCTCGTGAGAAACCGCATCGACAGCTTCAAGAGCGAGGAGCGCACATCATTCATCCTGCCCAAAAAACCCGCTACGCTGCTAAAGAACATCCTGGGCCATGGCGAGGAACCCGCAGAAATGCTCTTCGACGGCGGAACGGCACAGATAAAGGCTGCCTTCGGCACAATGGTTTGCCGACTTACCGAGGGCCGCTACCCCAACTACGCCTCCGTAATACCGCAAGACAACCCCTTCCGCATGACCGTTGACAGACGGGCATTGCTCGGAAGCGTGAAGCGCGTGTTGCCATTCGCAAGCGAAAGCAGTCAGCTGATAAGGTTGCGCCTGGAAGCAGGAATGGTAGAGGTATCATCCGAAGACATCGACTTCGCCACAAGCGCAAAGGAATCCACCGTATGCGACTACCAGGGACAGCCCATGAGCATCGGCTTCAAAGGCCCGTCGCTCGTGGAGGTGCTCAACAATCTGATGGGCGACGAGGTAACAGTGGAGCTGGCAGACCCAAGCCGCCCATGCATCATCCTCCCCTCTGAACAGCCTGAAGGACAGAATATCCTCATGCTCATCATGCCGATGCTCCTGAACGACTAAATCCGGGGTGCGGCGCATTAGCTGCAGACAACGGGCGACATGAAGCAACAGAAAGCGACATGAACAGAGAACATAAAAAGAAAACAAATATATATGGTGGCAGGGGCCGGGAAGAAACAACGAGCCGTTGCCACCGTAATTTATAAAGACATTCACACACATGAAACTTAACCTAAAGAGGCCGCTCGTGGTGTTCGACCTCGAGACAACGGGGCTAGACCTCGTAAAAGACCGCATATTCCAGATATCATACATAAAGGTGTGGCCAGACGGAAAGGAAGAAAGGGAAAACATCTTCATCAATCCCGGAAAGCCCATACCACCCGTTGTGGCAGAGCTTACGGGAACAACAGACAAGGATGTGGCCGACAAGCCTACGTTCAAGGAGCTGGCACCGTCGCTGGCAGAGAAGTTCGGAGGATGCGACTTCGCAGGATTCAACTCCAACCACTTCGACGTGCCAATGCTCTCGGAAGAGTTCTACCGCGCCGGAGTGAACTTCGACTTCGGCAAATGCCGGCTCATCGATGCACAGACAATCTTCCACAAAATGGAACGCAGAAACCTGGCAGCTGCCTACAAGTTCTATTGCGGACGCAAGATGGAAGACGACTTCGAGGCACACCGTGCCGACCAGGACACGGAGGCTACATACCGCGTTCTCATGGGAGAGCTCGACATGTATGCCCCAGAACGACAGGAAGAGGAGGAGCGCCGACTGGAGAACGACATGGACAAGCTGGCGGAATTCTCGAAGATGAACAACAACGTTGACTTCAGCGGACGCATGGTCTGGGCGGAAGTGAAAGACGCGCAAGGCAACACGCTGCTCGACAAGGACGGGAAGCCAAGAATGCATGAAGTGTTCAACTTCGGGAAATACAAAGGACTGGACGTGGCCGACACGCTGCGCAAAGACACCGGATACTACAGCTGGATGATGACCAGCGACTTCACCAGCAACACCAAGCAGGAACTCACACGCATTAGAATGAGGGAAATGGGTGCAGTAAGATAACGCTCCTTCCTAAACTCATCCAAAAGGTTCTATACTCATCCACAAAGTCCTACATACATCCCCAAAAATCCCACACTCATCCCAAAAGGAAAAAACATCAAACCAAAAGGCTTCACAATGCTGAAAGGAAAGAAGATTGTGCTCGGCATAACGGGCAGCATAGCGGCATACAAGGCATGCCTCATCATACGACAGCTCATAAAGAAAGGTGCAGAGGTGCAGGTTGTCATAACACCCGCAGGAAAGGAATTCATAACGCCCGTAACGCTCTCGGCACTGACACGCAAACCGGTAATAAGCGAGTTCTTCTCACAACGCGACGGCACATGGCACTCGCACGTTGACATCGGACTATGGGCCGACGCCATGCTCATAGCGCCATGCACCGCAGCAACAATAGGGAAAATGGCACAGGGAGTGGCCGACAATATGCTTATCACCACATACCTCTCGATGAAGGCACCCGTGTTCGTGGCACCGGCAATGGATCTAGACATGTATCGCCATCCTGCCACACAACGCAACATGCGCACACTGGAAAGCTACGGCAACACCATCATTGAGCCAGCCAGCGGATTCCTGGCCAGCGGTCTTGAGGGAAAGGGGCGCATGGAAGAGCCGGAAACGATAGTTGCCAAGCTCGACGCCTTCTTCGACCAGCAGCAGGAAGCTCCGCAGCATAACGCCAACGGCACAAACGGCAAAGAAAGTCCACTCTCGGGAAAGCGCATCATGGTGACGGCAGGACCCACCTACGAGAAGATAGACCCCGTGAGATTCATAGGCAACTACTCCAGCGGAAAGATGGGCTTCGCTTTGGCAGAGGAGCTGGCAGCAAGAGGTGCCAAGGTAACGCTCGTGGCAGGCCCCGTGGCAATGACATGCAACAACCCCACAGTGGAACGCATCGACGTGGAGAGCTGTCATCAGATGCACGCAGCGGCTACAGAGCTATGGCCACGACAGGACGCAGCAGTGCTCTGTGCGGCAGTGGCTGACTTCAAGCCAGAGACACAGGCTCCATCAAAGATAAAGCGCAAAGGCGACAGTCTGACACTCACTCTGAAGCCCACCGAAGACATAGCGGCAGCACTAGGAGCAACAAAGCAGCAGGGACAGAAGCTCGTGGGCTTTGCTTTGGAAACAGACAACGAGGAGATTAACGCAAAAGGAAAGCTGGAGAAGAAAAACCTCGACTTCATAGTGATGAACTCCACTCGCAACGAGGGAACAACCTTCGGCACGGACGACAACAAGATTGCCATTATCTCACGCTCCGGAAGGAAAGACTACGACAAGAAGCCCAAGCGCGACGTGGCACGCGACATCGTCGACGAAATGGAACGTCTATGGAACGAAGAGTAATCCCCACACATAAGCAAAAAGCGTGGACGGGCAAAACGCCCAACAAGCACAATGCCCGATGAACAACAGAGTTCATAAACAACAAGGATAAAGAAGAAGTATACACACTATGACCACAACACTTAGAAGCCTAATCCTCGCAACGACAATAGCCTTCACCGCTGCACTTATGCCTGCCAAAACCACGGCACAAGAGCTATTGGCAAAGATTACCATAAACCACAACCAGATTCAAGGCACTGACGCCAGCGTGTTCGACAACCTGAAAGAGACGCTCGAACAGTTTGTCAACGACAAGCAGTGGACAGACTACCACTTCCAGAAGAACGAACGCATAGTGTGCAACTTCAACATCACGGTGACGAAATACGACCAGTCGACAAACCGCTTCACCTGCAGCGCTCTCATACAAGCCAACCGACCCGTTTACAACTCCGCATACACCACAACCATATACAACAACAAAGACAACGACTTCAACTTCGAATTCGCCCAGTTCGACCAACTCAACTTCAATGAAGAACAGATTGACAACCAACTGACGGCTCTCTTCGCATACTACGCCTACCTCATCATCGGCCTCGATCTGGACACCTTCTCGCCCATGGGAGGGGAAGACATCCTGCAAAGATGCATGAACCTGACGAACAACGCCCAGAACCTTAACTTCACCGGTTGGAAATCATTCGAGACCAGCAGAAACCGCTTCGCTATAATCAACGACTACCTTGACGGTGCGATGAAACCATTCAGGCAACTGCAATACGACTATTACCGCACCGGGCTCGACGAAATGGCAAACAACGTGGAACGCGGACGCACAAACATCTCCACCGCACTGGAGAAAGGACTGAAAAAAGCCCACGAAGACAAGCCCCTCAGCTCTCTTCCCGCCATCTGGACCGACTATAAGAAAGACGAGCTGGCATCCATCTACAAAGGCAAAGGAACGCCAAAGGAGAAAGAAACAGTCTACGACATTCTCTTCTCAATAAACGCCTCGCAAAGCACATCGTGGGACAAAATAAAGGAATAGGAACACTCTCTACACACTACAATGCTGAAAAAACTCCACATAAGCAACTTCGCACTCATCTCCTTGCTCGACATGGACTTCAACCGCGGCTTCTCAGTAATAACTGGTGAGACGGGAGCGGGAAAAAGCATCATCCTCGGAGCCATAAACCTGCTGCTTGGACAGAGAGCCGAATCAAGACAGATTAAGGCCGGAGCAAAAAAATGCGTCATTGAGGCTACCTTCGACCTCTCGGCCTACGACATGCAGCAGTTCTTCCAGGACAACGACATAGAATACGATGCCTCCGACTGCATCATGAGGCGCGAACTATCTGCCACGGGAAAGAGCCGCTCGTTCATAAACGACACTCCCGTGCCACTCTCGCTGATGAAAGAACTGGGAGAGCAGCTCATCGACATACACAGCCAGCACAAAAACCTAATGCTCGGCAGCACGGACTTCCAGCTGCAAGTGGTTGACATCCTGGCTGGCAACGCCCCACAAAGGCAACAATACGCCCAAACATTCGCCTCCCTGCAGCAAGCGCGAAAGGCGGTGGCACGGATGAAGGAACAATTGGCGCAGGATGCACAGAACGAAGAATTCATGAAATTCCAACTCGCCGAACTGCAGGCTGCAAACCTTCAGCCGGGAATGCAGGAAGAGCTGGAACGCGAAACGGAAAAGCTCTCTCACGTGGAGGAGATAAAGGCGGCTCTCATCGAAGCCGACGCCATGATGCAGGGAGCCGACGGAGAAGCAGGAGCAGTGGAAAGGCTGAAGAACGCATGGCGCTCCGTAAGTTCAGTGAGCCAAGTGTTTGACGATGCTGCCGAAATGGCAACACGCATGGAGAACTGCATGATTGAACTGAAAGACATTGCCGACGAGATAGCACGCAGCGCAGAGGGCATAGACTTCGACCCCCGACGCCTTGACGAAGCAAACGCACAGCTCGACCGCATATACGCCCTGCAGCAGAAGCACCGCACCGACTCGGTTGACAGACTGCTTGAGATTCAGGCCGAGCTGAAACAGAAGCTCGACGAACTGGACAACAGCGACGGCACTCTCGCCCTATTGCAAGAAGAGGAAAAGAATGCTCTGGAACAATGTCGAAAGGAGGCAGCCAAGCTTACTGCCACAAGGCAAAAGGCAGCCCATCTGCTGGAGGAAGGCATGAAGGAAAGACTCGTGCCACTGGGTATACCCAAGGTGAGATTCTGCGTGGACATACAGCCAAAAGAACTCTCTGCCGATGGAGCCGACACCGTGGCTTTCCTCTTCAGCGCAAACAGCAGCAGCCAGATGCAGCCCGTATCGCAAGTGGCATCGGGCGGAGAGATAGCGCGCGTCATGCTATCGGTGAAAGCCATGATAAGCAATGCCGTGAAGTTGCCAACAATAGTGTTCGACGAAATAGACACCGGCGTTAGCGGCAAGACGGCAGAGATGATGGCTGTGATAATGGAGCAGATGGCACGCACAGACCGACAGGTTATCAGCATCACACACCTGCCGCAGATAGCTGCCAGAGGAAGAAGTCACTACCGTGTATACAAAGAAGAGACAGCCAACGGCACGGAGAGCCACATGAAGATGCTCTCGCCCGAAGAACGCATCGACGAGATAGCCCAGATGCTTAGCGGCTCTGACATAACGGAGGCAGCACGCAGCAACGCACGCGAACTGTTGGAAAAGGCACAATCTTGAATACAAAGGAGACAGCATAAGTCAACAAAAAGATTATGCCTCGCTGCAAATGAAGAAAGAGAAAAACGTGAAAGGCATATATCAATGACACAACGTTAATTACGCAACTTTTAGAAAATGAAAACTACAACTATAGCAATACTCATAGGCCTCTGCATGCCAATGGCGGCAGGGGCACAGACGGGAGCCGCAAAGAAGGCGGCAGAGAGCGTATTCACGCTTACCACATTCAAAGCCGACGGCACTCTGCTTGCCACAAGCCACGGCGTCTTCGTGGGCAACGACGGAGAGGCAGTTAGCAACCTCAAGCCTTTTGAAGGAGCAGAGACTGCCATTGCGGTAGACACTAAAGGCGTTAAACACAATGTTACCCGGATGCTCGGAGCTGACGACATATACAACGTGGCGCGTTTCCGTGTGGAAGGCAAGACAAAGGGGGCTACACTCGCCACCGCCCAAGCGCAGACCGGACAGACGGTATGGCTTGCCACATACGCCGGGAAACATACGCAAATGATTCAGGCCAAGCCCACGGGAGTGGAGAAGTTCAACGGATCATACAACTTCTGCATCTTCGACATGGATGCCCCTGAGAATGCCGAAGGATGCCCCTTCATAAACGAACAGGGACAGGTGGTTGGATTGATGCAACACTCCACAACTGGCTCCGACATCCACTCCACAGATGCCGCATACGCCATGCAGCTGAAGACGACGGCCCTATCCGTCAACGACGCCACCTTCCGCAAGATTGGCATACCGACGGCTCTGCCTGCCGACAAGGAGCAGGCTACGCTGGCTCTCATGCTCACGCAACAGGCTGGCTCGGAGAAGAAGCTGCAGGAAACGGCTGACGACTTCATAGCTGCCTTCCCGCAACTTACCGACGGATACGTTGCCAAGGCGCAGCAGATGGTGAACGCCGACCGCTTCGCCGAGGCGCAAGCCATAATGGACGAGGCTCAAAAAAAGGCGGAGAAGAAAGACGATGCTCATTATCAGACGGCTAAGCTCATGTATCTGAAGATGACATACAAGCCCGAGACGGAGTTCAAGCCCTGGACGTGGGACACGGCTCTCGAGGAATGTGGCAAAGCATACGCCATACAGCAGCTCGACATATACAAAGACCTCGAAGGGCAGATTCTCTACGGAAAAGGCGACTATCAGAAGGCATACTCCACGTTCATGAAACTGACCGAAGGAAAGCTGAAGAACGCTGACCTATACTATAATGCCGCTCTGTGTCAGAACATGCTGAAGAGCCCCGATTCGGTGGTGGTAGCCTTGCTCGACAGTGCCGTGAACAACGTCGATTCGCTTAACTTCCGCGAAGCTGCAAAATACTTCATCATGCGCGGCGACGTTTACAACCGCATGGGCAACTACCGACAGGCGGTGTTCGACTATACCCGCTACGAAGTGGTGTCGGGACGCAACTGCACGGCAGACTTCTATTACCTACGCGAACAAACCGAAACAAAGGCCAAGCTCTTCAAGCAAGCCCTAGTAGACATCGACAACGCCATATACCTCGACCCCAAAGAGCAGACATACCAGGCTGAGAAAGCCGCCTTGCAGCTAAGGCTGAACATGCTGAAGGAGGCCCTGGAAACGGCAAAGGCATGCATAGAGAACTTCCCCGAATGTTCCGACGCATACCTCGTGGCGGGCATCGTGGAAATAAGACAGGGCGACAAGACCTCCGGACTGGCAAAGCTACGCAAGGCGAAAGAAATGGGCAATGCGCAGGCTGACGCACTGATTGCCAAATACAACTGAAAACGACCTTTAATCTGACCGCACATGAGAGAATACAAAAAACTAATAGTAGCCATAGGGAGCAACTACGACCAGAAGGAGAATGTTGACTATGGGAAGAGGCAACTAAAGTCGATACTTGGCGACTCGGCATACTTTTCTAAAGAGGTATGGACACACCCCGTAGGCATAAAGTCTGACAACTTCCTCAACTGCATCTGTGTGGCCGAGACACACCACACACCGGGCCAGCTGCGATGCGCCTTCAAACGCATTGAAAAGCAGTGCGGCAGATGCATAAAGAACAACCGCGAGGGGAAGATAACGCTCGATTTGGACATTCTGCAGTATGGCGAAGAGAAGTTCCACACCGACGACTGGAAGCGCGACTACGTAACGAAACTCATTGAAGACTACGAAAACGGCAACAACCGCTTCGTAATAGACCCCACTCTGTAATGCAGCATACCACGTGGCTAATATATATATAATCAGTATATCATAACATATCCCCATGTTCCAACATTTCATATCCATAAAAATCCGTCAGCTCTTAAAGTTCACATCACGGCAGCAGCTTTTCAAGGCTGCCACACTGCTCATCGTCCTCGCGACTGCTATGCAGGCTGAAGCGCAAGAGTTCAGCCAGTGGTTCACCGACAGCACATTGCGCGTGAACTGCACCCTTGCCGGCAACGCCACGGAGCAACACATCTTCGTTGACAACATGAGCCGCACGGCAGGCTGGTATGGCAGACGGTCACACCTGAGCGAATACCCCGTGGAGGGAAACACGCAGTTTGAGCTGAAAGACCGCCGCACGGGGCAGGTCATCTACCGCAATTCCCTCTCCACGCTCTTCCAGGAGTGGCAGTCGTATCCCGAGGCAGAGGAGTCGAGCAAGTCGTTCGAGAACGTCATCCTCATGCCCGTGCCAAAAGACACCGCCGACCTCTACATCTACATGAAGAACAACCGCCGCGAGGTATCGGCTCAGTTAAAGCAGACGATAGCACCGGGCGACATACTCATAAGCCGCCTTACGGGAAGCCACGCACCCTACGACGTGCTGCAGCATGCTGCCGACACCACTCACTGCATAAACATCGCCTTCCTTGCCGAAGGCTACACCGAGGGCGAGATGCAGAAATTCACCGCCGAGGCACGTCAAGCCACCGAAGCGATATTCAGTCATGAGCCGTTCAAGACATATCGCCAGAGATTCAACGTGGTGGCAGTAAAGACGCCATCACAGGACAGCGGCACCAGCGTGCCCTCAAAGGGCGAATGGAAGCACACCGCAGTGGGGGCACACTTCGACACCTTCTACAGCGACCGCTACCTAACGACGCTCAACGTAAAGCAGGTGCACGACCTGCTGCATGGCGTACCATACGAACACATCATCATACTGGTGAACACCGACAAATACGGAGGTGGCGGAATACTCAACTTCTTCAACCTCGTGAGCACAGGTCACAAGCAGTATGAGCCCGTTGTAGTGCATGAGTTCGGCCATAGCTTTGCCGGACTGGCCGACGAATACGCCTACGAATTCGAACAGATACCCATGTATCCGCACGACGTGGAGCCATGGGAGGCGAACATCACCACGCTGACCGATTTCCACGGCAAGTGGGAGAACCTCATCGCCAAGGGCACCCCCTGCCCCACCCCTACATCAGAGAAGAAAAAGGTGGCAGAGACACGCGTTGGTCTGTTCGAAGGTGCCGGCTACAGCATGAAGGGCGTATACCGCGGAGTGCAAGACTGCCGCATGCGCACCAACCAATGCCCACAGTTCTGCGCCGTATGCCGAGCAGCACTTGAGAAGCTGATAAAATTCTATACCGAATAAATAAACGAATGGTTGCGCTTATCATTGCCCTGCTCCTTGCAGCAATGCCCTTTATCTCCGCAACGGCACAGACGGCAACGCAGATGCCCGACAGGGAGCAGCTACAGATAGCACTCGACTACTTTGCCAGCGGGAAATACAGCGAGGCTCTCTCTCTCCTTGTGAAACTCGACAAGAAATATTCGCTCAACCCTCGCTTCAAGGCATACATAGGGCTTTGCTACTACCACCAATGGGAATACGACAAGGCATGCGCCAGCATCGACCCATACATCGACCAGCTGCAGGCCTACGCCCCACACGAAAGGAGCGTCTACTACTTCACATCCGCCGAGAGCCACTTCTTCCTTGGCGAATACAAAAAGGCGGTGCCCATGTACGAGAAGATGCTCCTCGTATGCTACGACAAGGAAAAAGGCGACGCATACTTCCGCCTTGCCTACTGCTACATGGACGCACAAGACTGGAGCACAGCAACCGAAATGCTCGACTCCGCACTGGCATACTACGAACGCTTCGGATACCCCGAAAACCGGGAAGCACGCGTAGAGCAGATAAAGCGCATGGCTGAAGGCTGCCGCAAGGAGATGAACGCACACCACACCACATCCACGGGACATTAAGCCGAAAAGGAGAAAATCCTTTTGCAATGCGCCCTATTTTCACTAACTTTGCAACCTAAAAACATTGCCCCCAGCTGGCGCACTACAACGGCCCGCCTGGGGCACGACAAGCAAAAGGACTACAAATAATGAAACCCTTAATAAAAGAACAGGACATCATAAAGGCGGCAAAAAGCGGCATGGACGACTTCGTGAAGCTCTTTGCCGACGCCATTCTCAACTCTGTCGGAGGAACGCTGACGGCTGAAAGCATGGCAAAGCTCAACGCCGACCAGACAACACTGCTGGCGTATCTGTGGATGCGTGACGAAATGATGGACGGCGGATTCGTGCAGCTCATTCACAACGGCTACGGACCATTCATCTTCGACAACCCCTTCGCCTACATGATGCGCCAATGGGGGCTCAAGGAACTGGCCAACATGGTGTTCGACGCGAAACGCCTGTGGAAGATTCACGGCGAAGAGATAGCTCACGATTGCAGCGACGAGGAGTTCATGGCTCTGTTCGAGAAATTCCCCGAGTTCGACGACTTCGACGACGACTTCGTGGAGAACGAAGAAGAGTGGACAGCCAGCGTGGCAAGATACGTCGACGAGCACATCGACAACTTCGCAACGGTGGAGAAACAGTAACACACAACAAAGCGAACGCCACAACAAACCAAGAAAGGCGAACGCCACGAAACGACAACAGAACATGAACAAGGAACAGGAACTGCTGAGGAAGAAAAGCCCCGTAAACATACGCAACAAGAAAGCCGCCTTCGACTACTTCTTCGTTGACACCTACACGGCTGGCATACAACTCACCGGCACCGAGATAAAGTCGATAAGGGCAGGAAAAGCATCGCTCGTAGACACCTTCTGCTACATCAACAACGGTGAAATATGGGTGAAGGGAATGAACATCTCGCCATACTTCTACGGCTCATACAACAACCACGAGAGCAAGCGCGACCGCAAGCTGCTGCTCAACAAACGCGAGATACGCAACCTGCAGGAAGCAACAAAGCAACCCGGATTCACCATCGTTCCCACACTGCTCTTCATCGACAGCAACGGACGCGCCAAGCTAGACATAGCGCTGGCCCGGGGAAAGAAGGAATACGACAAGCGGCAGACGCTGAAGGAAAAGGAAGACCGCCGCGAGATGGACAGGGCAAGGAAGCACTTCTAATCACCCCCTAGCCTATACGCCCACACACGCATAGACGTCCCCCCCCCACGAAAAAACGATAACCCAAACATCACGGAAAGAAAAAGAATGAAAATAAAGAACATACTCTTCGACCTTGGCGGCGTAATCATGACCATCGACCAGCCACAAGCCGTGAAGCACTTCAAGGAGATTGGTCTGGCTGACGCAGAGCAAAGGCTAGACCCATACACACAGAGCGGAATATTCGGAGACCTGGAAGAGGGCAAGATAACGGCCGACGACTTCATACGCGAGATGAGCCACTTGACGGGCAGAGAGCAGGACTTCAAGTCATGCCAGCATGCATGGCGGGGATACACGAAAGAAGTGCCTATGCGCAACATACATGCCCTCGACAAGCTTCGCGCAGAAGGATACCGGCTGATACTCATATCCAACACCAACCCCTTCATGATGGACTGGGCCGAGAGCAATGCCTTCTCGGGCGACGGAAGAAGCATCACACAATTCTTTGATGCCCTCTACATGAGCTACCGAATGAAGGCCATGAAACCCTCGCCAAGCATGTTCCAACAGATAATCGAAAAAGAAGGCATCAAGCCCGAGGAAACACTCTTCGTTGACGACGGCGAGAAAAACGTTTCTGTGGGGCGCACCTTCGGACTGCACACCATGTGTCCGCGAAACGGCGAAGACTGGACAGGCGACATCTTCCGTCTGCTGGAAAGCATCGCCAACGAGGGTTAGACAACTGAAGCAGAAGCCTTATAAGATAAAAGCCTGCAGAGACAGGAGCCTTATAAGTCAATTATAAGGAAGAACAACGACAGAAAACAGAAAGAAAGAAACAGAGCGCAGCCTCAACCAAAAGGCGCGCCACAGACATAAGGATAAACAATGTTCAACAAGAAAAAAAGATGGCACTGCATATCAGGACAGGAGCCAACGGAACTCGACAAGAAAGTGATGTACTGGGAAAACAAGGGAAAGCTTGTGCCCACACGCGCCCTGATAAGAACACCTGAACAAATAGAAGGCATACGACGCAGCGGAGAGATAAACACTGGAGTGCTCGACGAAGTGGCAAAACACATTCACGCCGGGATGAACACACTGGAGATAGACAAGATCTGCTACGACTACTGCGTAGGACACGGTGCTACACCAGCATGTCTCAACTACGAGGGCTACCCCAAAAGCGTATGCACCAGCATCAACGAAGTGGTGTGTCACGGCATTCCCAAGAAAGAAGACGTGCTGCAGGAGGGAGACATCGTTAACGTTGACTTCACAACAATACTCGACGGCTACTACGCCGATGCATCAAGAATGTTCATCATCGGGAAAACAACACCCGAAAAGGAGCAGCTCGTAAGAGTGGCTAAAGAATGTCTTGAAATAGGAGCCGAGGCGGCAAAGCCATACTGCTTCGTGGGAGACATTGGCCACGCCATACAGAAGCACGCCGAAAAATACCACTACGGCGTGGTGCGCGACCTCTGCGGCCACGGCGTAGGACTGAAGTTCCACGACGAGCCGGAAGTGCTGCACTACGGACACATGGGAACAGGCATGCTCATCGTGCCGGGAATGGTGTTCACCATAGAGCCAATGATCAACATGGGAACATGGAAAGTGTTCATCGACGCCGAAGACAAATACGGATGGGAAGTGATAACGGGCGACGAGAAGCCCAGCGCACAATGGGAACACACTTTCGTGATGACTGAACACGGCGTTGAAATCCTAACACACTAAAGGAACAAACAAGGAGAAAAGCCGGAATGAAAAAGAAAGACGTCTACATACTGGCCATTGAAAGCAGCTGCGACGACACGTCGGCAGCAGTGCTGCGCAACGGAGTGCTGCTGAGCAACGTCACCGCCTCGCAAGACGTGCACATGGCCTACGGCGGAGTGGTGCCAGAACTGGCCTCCAGAGCACACCAGCAAAACGTGGTGCCCGTGGTCGACCAAGCCATAAAACGCGCCGGAGTGACAAAAGAAATGCTATCGGCTGTAGCTTTCACCCGAGGACCCGGACTGATGGGCTCGCTACTCGTGGGGGTGAGCTTCGCAAAAGGCTTCGCACGATCGCTGAACATACCGCTCATCGACGTTAACCATCTGCAGGGGCACGTCATGGCACACTTCATAAAAGAGAGCGAAGACGACACGTCATGCCCACCGCTGCCCTTCCTCTGCCTGCTCGTAAGCGGAGGTAACTCGCAGATCATTAAGGTTAATGCATACAACGACATGGAGATGCTCGGACAGACCATCGATGATGCCGCTGGCGAAGCCATTGACAAATGCTCAAAGGTGATGGGACTGGGATACCCCGGCGGACCGATTATCGACCGACTGGCACGTCAAGGCAACCCTCTGGCATACAAATTCGCAGAACCACACATACCGGGACTAGACTATAGCTTCAGCGGACTGAAGACGTCGTTCCTCTACAGTCTGCAGAAGTGGGTAAAGGAAGAGCCCGACTTCGTGGAAAACCACAAAGCCGACATCGCAGCAAGTCTGGAGCACACCATCGTAGACATTCTGATGAAGAAGCTACGCCTGGCAGTGAAGCAGACGCGCATAAAGCACGTGGCAGTGGCTGGCGGAGTGAGTGCAAACAACGGACTGAGAAACGCCTTCCGCGACCATGCCGAACGCTACGGATGGAACATATACATACCGAAGTTCAGCTACACCACCGACAATGCTGCCATGATTGGCATAACGGGCTACTACAAGTATCTCGACGGAGACTTCTGCCCAATAGACGCCCCGGCATACTCAAAGGTTACACTGAGATAAGCTCCACTATGCCTAAAGCCAACAAAAAGCAAAAGAAAGGCTAAATCACAAGAAGGGCTGAAGTGGAAGAAACGGAAAACCGTGAACGTGAAACGAAATTCTGAAACACAACGAAATACAATTTATGGGATTTGAAAACAAGATTTTAAGCAGGGAGATAAGCCAGCTTATATGGGAGAACGGTAAGACGCTGGGCACAGCAGAAAGCTGCACAGGCGGAAGAATAGCCGAAAGCATAATAGCTATGCCGGGAGCCTCAAACTATTTCAAGGGCGGCGTAGTGTCTTACACCGACGAAGTGAAAGAAAAGGTGCTGGGCATAAGCGCAGAGCTCATAGAGGAAAAGAACGCCGTATCGGAAGAGGTGGCAGTGGAGATGGTTAAAGGGGCTATAAAATGCCTCAACGTAGACTATGCCATTTCAGCCACAGGCTTTGCCGGACCTGGCGGAGGAACGGCAGACATACCCGTAGGCACGATATGGCTGGCATGTGGCAGCGCTGACGACGTGGTGACGATGAAGCTAACCGACGACTACGGACGCGACATAAACCTTGCCAACGCCACGACAAAGGCCCTGCAGATGTTCCTGCAGTATCTGCTGGACAGAGAGGTAAAGAGGGAAGACGACGGCACTCCCGTCCAGACCTTCGGCATAGAGGAGGTATAACACTCCACCACCCCATTGCGCGGTACAGAGAAGCCAAAAGGGAAGAAACGAAATATAGCCTATAAAGAAAATCA
Source organism: bacterium (assembly GCA_963661195.1). GTDB lineage: Bacteria > Bacteroidota > Bacteroidia > Bacteroidales > Bacteroidaceae > Prevotella. The sequence goes on along the minus strand of CAVLBD010000022.1, from coordinate 15,423 downwards.
GGAGGAAACAAATAATATGTTTCCTCCTGATTTTTTCTTTATACTTACTTACCTACAACTATTATAGAAGACTCTGGTAGATATTGTTGAGCAGAGAGATATACTTATTTGTGCTGAAGTGCTCGAATATGGTGCTGCGTGCGGCATCGCCAAGTTGGCGCAGCAGCGGTATGTCGGCATTTAGCTCCCTGATGGCATTGACGATGCTTGTGGTGTCTTTCTTCTTGATGAAAAGGCCGTTTTTTCCGTTATCCACCACCTGCGGAATGCTTCCCACGGGGGTTACTATGGGCACGGCACCATAGCTCATCGTTTCAAGCAAAGACATGGGCAGTCCTTCAAAATATGAGGGCAAGACGAATGCGTCGAGCGAACGGAGAAATGCGTTTTTCTTTTCCCCGGAAACAAGTCCGGCGTATTCGAACGACGTGTCTAACGCTGCGGCGTATGCGGGGAGATATTCCCCCTCGGTCTGCTCTTTGCCGGCAAATACAAGGCGGAAGTCTATCCCATCTTCCTTCAGCTTCTTCCCAGCCTCTAGCAGTTCGCTCATGCCTTTGTTGGGTTCTATCCTTCCCAGATAGCCTATGCGTAGGGGGCGAGAGTCGTCGGTGCTTTTAGCGCTACGCTCGAACAACGAGGCGTCACTCAAGTCAACGCAATTGGGCAGAACGGTAACGTCGGCAGCCTTGAACTTTTCTGTAAGTATGCGTTTTTCCGTTTCGCTGAGCACTATGAAGGGCACTCGCCAAGAGAATACCTTCTGCAGTATGCGCCTGAGGTATGTGGGAATGGCGGGAGCCGTGAGAAAAAGTCCCCCGTGGATATGTACCGCCATTTTCCTCCCCTTCGCCATGGCGTAGCCCATGAACCATGGATCGCGCAGTATTGATGCCTTTGAGAGGGGAAAATTATAATGGATAATGGCGTCCGGCTCTTCTGCCAACAAGCGTTTCCATGCGCAATAACGCTCCGCCAGAGCCTTTATGCGTCGCCATCCCCCAGGCTCGTTGTCCTTCTTGCCAAGTTCGAAGTGGATGTATTCTTCTGACTTGTTGTTGGATATTATGAAGTTGGTGACGCTGGATATGCCGCTAACGTTCTCGTTAGGGTTTAGCGATGGCGAGGTTATAATTATTTTCATGCTTTTTCGGTTAAGAACTCTATTCCGCCTATCATTGCACCCGTCACGGCAAAGCCCGACCAGGCGTAAAGTTCTGGGGCGTCAATGCGGTATACCTTTCTGGCGCGGGAAATCATGTAGAGGTCGAGAAAAGTCTTTAGCGTAGCATCATCGTTTGTTCCGAAGCTTACATGACCGATGTTTCCGCTGTCGAGCGTCTCAACGGGCATGCCTTGAAGCGAGTCGAGGAAGCGTTTGCTATCGGAGAACACGAGTATGCGGCAGTCGGCATGGCGTTTCTTTATCCTTAGCAGAGCCTCTTTGCAGCGGCGTATCAGGTCTTGCTTCTTTTCTTCAGAGTGGAGAGCATTGTCGTAGCAGCTTACCTCCTCGAAATTCTCCAGAGCGTTGACAAAGCGCAAATGAACGGCGATGTAGCTCCTTTCCTCAAATGCGCAGGCGTTGATGGCTTCTTGCAGACGCGGCGTGGGTTTGAACAGTTCGGCATATAGCTTGCTCCATTCATAACCGGACTCGGGGAACACCTTGGGCTGGCGGTTGCCCACATAACTGTAGCAGTGGTATTCTTTTCCCTTCTTCAGAGTGGTGTGCCCCTTCCATGAATCCTCAGTGATCATTTTCCGCTCGTCAAAGAATAGGGTCTTGCCCATGCGGTAATGAAGGTCGGTGAAGTCAGCCCCCCAGTCTTGGGCGCAGGGTTGCAGATAGTCGGAGAGTTTGAACGGTATATCGAAAACGATGCGGAAGTCATAACCGTTCATCTTCGCTATCTGATAACAGTCGATAATGGCTTTCATGCGGTCAGCCAAGCCGGGATGCTTCACGTTTGGTGCTATGACGAAAAAGAACGTGTTGGCGTTGAAGTCACCTCCCAACCGTTTCTTCATTATATAGGGGAGATTTATCTTAAGTGATTTTAGCTTTAAGGAGAGGCTTTGTCCGACAACGGACTTGAGAATCCGTTTTGTTGATTGCCATATATGCATATTCATCTTGTTGTTTAGGCGTGTTCTTTGACTTATTTGCTTAGTATCATTTCAAGATAGCTCCCTGTCTTTGTTGCTTCTGGTGTTGCCTTTCTGTAGTTTAGCTTATGGAAACAGACGTGGGATGCAAGTTCCTGCCACTGACGCTCGTCATACTGTTTGCTGATTGCCCCGGCAAGCAACAAGCTATGCCTACTGTTCTCGCGTGGCATCATGGAAAGCAGTCGTGGCGTTTTCTTGAGTATGGCGATGAGAAAGAGGTGGAAGATGTAGTAATCTACAAGGCAGTTGTAGTCGTGCCAGTAAGCCAGCAGTGCGTCGAGCACAGCAGACAAGACAACGGATTCTTTTGGCGCTGCGATGAACCATGTGGATATGCCTGATGCCTGCATAGTGCCCCGGTTGAAATACCTGAACATCGTTAGCCTACTGCCCTCCACGGCTTTCCAGCGCTCCTGCAGCTCCGCAGTGGTGTTGCCGGAGCAATAGACCGTTGCGTCAAGCCATACGCCTCCATATTTCTTAAGAACAGCCAAGCGGAGCAGGTCACTGAAGGATGCAGCCGGTATGATGCCTCTGCGGTATTTCTCTTCCACAAGGTGTGGCAACTCTACCCATTGTCTGTAGTTCTGAAATGTAAGCACCCTGTGTTCATAGCCAGGAATGTTCTCCCTTTGCGAGCGGAAACATGCCTTGACTAGTGGCGGAGCGTTTTCTTCGCCTTGCAGCCAGCAAGTCCATATGGTATGGGGCACCTCTTTCTTTACGCCGATTTGCCGTTCTGCCTCTCGCGCTACATCGTCGTTAAGCAGATGAGCGTATTTCTTTAGCAGCCGACGGTCCACTTTACGGCGTATCGCAGGGTATATTTCCTTTACTGATTCTCCGGTAAATAGACATTTCACCAATGCCTTTATTGCAACGGTCAGAACGCCCATCCGCAGATATGCCCACACAAGGCGCAAGCCACCGAATTCGCGTAAGCGTTTGCAAAGTATGCCTATGTCTTTCATCCTTGTTCTGCCAATAGTCTCTCGTGTTGCACTATCTGCTCTGGCGTGAAGCGCATGCGTATCAGTTTTGCGGGGACAATATTTTCTTTTGCCTATACCTCGCGGAATTAAGGCAAAGAGCTAGAATCATGAAGTAGCCCATACCTTTTCCTGAAAGGTATGATGTGTCTGCCGTGCTCTCCAAAGCGAGGGCAAGAATGCACATCAGAGCCATGCGGTAATATATCATGTTCGGTATGTTGTTCACCTCCTTCAACCGTCGCTTCCAGAATACGAGGAAGAGCAGCAACCCCACAATACCGAATTCTGCAAGAGTGGGATAAAACGCGTCGGCAAGGAACATGGGGTTATCAGGGGACAGTCCCCATATCTTGTCGAGGTTGTATTTATAGTATAGGGGGGAATACTCCTTTGCTGCGGCAGCCACGGCAAACGACCCCAAACCGCTGCCGAACGGTATGTAGTCATGGAACATTATCTGCATACCGGTAGTATACGTAGCTGGGCGTGCCATAGCCTCTGCATCTTTCTTGAAGCCCTCAACATAATATGCATTGAACTTGGTCCATGTGAAGTATATGACAACGGCTCCCAGCAGTGCGACTTTGAACAATGTGGCAGGAGAAGTATAATCTATCTTTTTTCTTACGAACATGACCAAAGTTATGAAAACGATACACTCACCGAAATATTTCGACTTTCCGGAAACAAGTCCCAAAAGCATTATAAGTATCGCGATGTTGCGGTTTGTGCGTGTCTGCTTGGAGAACAGGTAGTATATCATCCCGCAAGAAACGGCAATCTGCCCCAATGCGGAGGACTCTCTGGATGAAACATCAGACGTTGAACTTGTAAAAGGGTCGATCAACGAAGGATTCAAATACCATATTATGAGATATGCTCCGAAGGTGATGAGCATTACTCGCTTTATCCACTTTTTCTGCTTCATCGAGAATTGCGGAGCCATCATCCACGTGAGGTAGAACACGGCATAGGGACGCAACTGCTGCAGGAAGTCCAAGACAACGCCTTTTGTGGTTGTTATCCTTATAACAAGTGAATATATCAGATAGAAGCACATGATAAGGATATACCACTTTATCTCATTGCTCCTTTTTTTGTCTTTCACCAGAAAGCGCTGCTTTGTCATGGCATAGACCAGGAGAAGTACGGTTAGGATTTCGTCACTCCAGTCAAAATCTACCGCAGCCGCAAAGGCAATGCACAACGGGAAATAGATTATCCAGAACCATGTATAAAATTTTGCTATACCTCTCATTTGTATATGTAATATTTTAAATGATATTTTTATTAAACGCAGCCACAATGCTACATCAAGGGATTATATTATCTTTGCAACAAGATGTACTCAACCACAGGTTGCAGCACGCATGATTTTACTTAAATCATCGTCATTAGAATAGTATGCCTTATCCAAAAGATACTTTATGACTTTTTTAAAGGTCTTAATCTCCTGCTCATCCTTAATTGCAACAAAAAGTCCTCTGAATCTAGCATCCTTGTTTGAGGTAACTTTCTTCACCTCTGTCGTAAATCCTTTTAGGTCCGACGGAATACCATAATCTTCCGTTCTAATACCTACAGCCTGTGCATTATCCAATATAAACTTATCAATTGCAGGCTCTACCGTTATCAAATAATGGGGCAACGTCTTATGCTTGAATAAAGTCAGATGTAGCGTTCTTGCAACCTCATCACACTCTCTGACATAGCCCAATTCAACTTTATCACGGTCTATAATCCCTACAGCAAACCTGTCTGAGAATTTCCCCTTCAGAGTTCCAACAACTTTTGAACAACAATGTTGATGATTAACGGTGCCATTCAACAAATATTGCATCAAGTTTGTATCTACGAAACATTCAGGAATTACATTCGGATAATCCAAACTCATACGTATGCCTCAAAATTTAAAAACAAATCAACTCCATTGTCATATACCTCAGAATACCCTTCCTCAGACAAGACCCTCACGTCATATAAACCTTCCTCAGAAATAGGATAAGTAAAATAGATGTTCATTTTGGGCGGTCTCATCTTGAGCATCTGATTCAGCACATACGGACTATGAGTAGCCACAAACAGCACATCATCTCTCTTAGGATCCACAACAGATTCCAATAGCCAATTTACCAACTGGCATTGAGTTATCGGAAAAAGATTGTCTTCTGGCTCTTCCAAAAACATTTCATTATGCTCATTATCCAAGTAATTATGAGCACAAGTAACAAAATGTTTTGCCTCTTTCTCATCAGAGAACATAAAATCCAACCCTTCTATACTCTTTACAATACCAGCAACGTCACTATTCCTTGTTTTATTCGTCTTGCGGTATATTGTAGAAAGCAAACGTTTCCTCGCCTCTCGCTCCTCATAGCTTAAAGGTTGGTTGACTTTCGGTAGCGACAAACTCTTACGCAAATAATCCAAATGAACAACCAAAGGAGTCAACGACTGCACTCCACTAGAACTTTCGGTCAATCTTATTTCATTGCCATTTTTCAATTTCACTTTGTCTGCGTTCGTCACGGAATCAAATACATAAGAAATACCCAAATCCAAAATGTTTTCCTCTGTTTTAAGATGCTTACGAGCCACATTCCAATCACCCATAAAATCAAGTAAGTTGTCATATTCCAAAGACAATTTACTCCACGCAGGTATTGCCGCCACCAAATTTCTATCAGAGGGAACGTAAGAAACCTTTGCACGCTTATAATTCCACCGGGCTTTTCCCCATTGAAACCTAAATTGCTTGTCTTCTTGACTATACGAAAATTTCATATACTTGGTCGTATATTCAATATATGTATTGGGGGCAAGATAACTTTGCATCTTATAATATGCTAGCAAATCTTTCAAGAACTTAGTGGTGTTTTTATATTCATCGGCAGACTGAGCCAATTCTATATGTTTTTCAACCCAAGCACAATAACAAGCAATCTTCAAAACACAACTTTTACCTGAGCTTTGAAGACCTATGATAAGATTTACTTGGTCAATTTCAACACAAGCATTTCTTAATGGCCCCAAGTGGCGTATTACAAGATGTTTCATTATGCCTTTTTATCGAAGTTAAACATTACTCTGTTGCAAAGATACATTTTTACATGAATTCTCAAAACATTTCCCCCAGTATCTTGGCATGTCTACGAGAATTTAATTAGAACCACACTCCAGGGAAAAGAATGCGCAGCAGACTGCGCAACTTGTTCTTGGCACGAATTCTGAAAGAAGAATAATCTTCATGCCAAGAGGCATCCCCACATTGTCCGCCGAACTGTACTTGATGACGGAATCGGAAACTACAAGTTTTGTCTTTACGATACTTTACAGAAAGGCGGTAGATACACCCTTCAGGATCTTTGTCATAGATGCGGTTATCCATCTCTTGATAAAAATCCATAAAGTTCTTTCGGTAGAAATCAACCGACATCAGGAAAAATCGGGAGTCGCCCCAACGGGAACCATAGGGCGTACCCCTTAACTTTTCATAAAGTTTGAATTCCTTCACGTCGAACATCATCTTCAAGTTCTTTCCTCGGCATTCCATCTCGCGGAGCATCTGCCGGATGTTGAGCATCGGATAGCGGCCCGTTATCTTCAGGAAGTGCGTACAGTCGCTCAGCGTCTGCGAACGCTCCAAGGCGAGTTTTATCATCAGATATTCATTGTATCCCTTGCCCTTGCTGTTGTCAAAGCCGTAGTCTTCCTGTGCCTTGTTGCCTGCCAATAGGGGGGGGGGGGTAAATTGTAGAATTTCCAACTGCAGAGAATCCTTAAACTTTTGTTCCCACGATGTGAGGTCTATATCCGAGTTCTCTACCATTACAATGGGATACTCCCGTCCTATTTCCTTTGCATAGAACTGAAGCGTAGAGCGATACATCTCCTTACGTTCATCCACCGAGAAGTTGGAATCGCTCACCTGCGGACGCACGGTAGCAGTCAAGAGAATTGCTATTTTCATTTATATTTTATTGTATATTATACTTTTTTGTTACAAACTCAACATTACCCTTAACGCTTACATAACTGGCGCTTAATATGAATCATCGCCAGTACGAACGACTCGGGCAGCAGGCGTTTTATGATGTCTTTTATTTTTAGTATGAATCCCTTGTCAACCCATGTCCCTGCATAGTGATGTATGGTGCGAGTGTTCGGCTCCACATGTATGCGACCTGTGGTGACATTGATAGGACAAAAATACTCTGAAGGATAAATCCAGATGTCATCAACTTTCTGAACACCATTAACACACTTCAACCCATTGTCAAGCAATACCTTTGTACAGATGTCTACAACAGTAATCTGATTTCGGAAATTATTCTCGCACACGAAGTGTTGGCCATCATAACAGTCGAGCATCTTTTTTACCATGCCGAGGCCGGGGGCCACCCCTAGGCCGAGGCCGGGGTTGACGCTCGCTTCACTCGCGTCTGACTTACCACCCGTCTGCGGCATCGGGTCAGTCTCAAAGCCCATGAAGTTGCCGCGGGCAATGATATCATCAATCGGACGAATCACTTCTACATCGGTATCGAAATAGATACCGCCATACTTGTAGAGTATCCAGAAACGGGCATAGTCTGAAACGAAAGCATATTTTCCCGCTGCATACGCTTCTGCAGTATAGGGAATGATGTTCACATCGAAGTTGTCCTCGTTCCATTCCTTTATCTCATAGTCGGGAAGATATTTCCGCCACGAGGCGATGCACCTCTGTGCCAACTCTGGCAAGGGATTTCTTCCGAACCAGCAGTAATGAATTATCTTGGGTATCATTGTTTAATTATAGTCTTTTTATTTCTTCTGCTGGCAGACCCACCATTTCTGCAACAGTCTCCGCATTGAAACCTTTTGCCAGCATAGCCTTTGCTATCTGCAAGGCCTTCTCATGCTCGCCTTCGGCACGTCCTTCTTGCAGGCCCTGTTCACGTCCGTCAGCCCGCCCATCAGCCCAACCATCGTCATAGCCTGTTTTGATGACGCTGCGTTGGTATCGCAAGTTCTCCATGTGCCGCACATAGTCGTTCTTCTCTGCAACAGACAGTTTGTCCACATCAAGACATTGACGGGCTTTAGACAGACCTGGCGCTTTGGCATCTTCACGTATGTCTCCCGTTTTAAGAAAGCTTATCCACTCGTCGAGGTTATTGACTGCTAACTTGTCGAAATTATCTACGCAGAGCAAATAATACTCTGGGAAGATGTCGCCCGCCTCGCGTTTGGTGCTCTTGCCTTTCTCTATCTCTTCACCGAAGAACACCTCGCTTTGGCGGTTAGATAGCTTCAGAATATCATGGGGATCGTGCATACCTTGAAATACTGTCTTTCCATGGTATACATAGTCCTTTGCCTGCCCCAGCATGAAATAAACGATATTGATGGAGTACACCTTGCGCACCTTGTCATAGTCGTCGCCAAGGTCAATATAGTCTGTTATAACCTTCGATACGCCATAGAGTATGCGGTGGAAATAGGTCAGTTCGCGCGTGTTCTGTATCTCGAAGATGGTCAGTTCGCCCTTCTCGTTCTCGGCAAGGATGTCCACGCGATTGAACTTGTCGTTCTCGCTCTGCTGGTTCGACTCGCTCTCAAGAAACCTCTTGATGGTGAATTTCTCATTGAGCAACGAACACATCAGCCCTTCCAACACGGCGTAGTTGGCCTTGTTGCGAAGCATGCGCTTCATCGCCCAGTCAAAACGAATATAGTTTGCCATAATGTCTGCGTCTAATTTTTGTTTGTAAAGTTAGCCGTTTCTTGCGAAATAGCCAAATACCGCGCTTGTTTTCTCGGTTTACCACGCACTGACGTTATGTTTAAAGGGCGTAATACTGCTTCAGTTTGTCCATTAGCCACCGCATTCTGACATTCCATGAGCCCAAACGTTCCGCTGTTTCCAAGTTCTTGTCAACCATTTTTTGATAGTCGCCGATATGTTCCAACACGTCAACAATCTGTTCTGCTGCAGTCATATCATCCCGCAGCTCAACCACGGGATTATAACCGATGAAGTCAATAAGTTCCTGCGGTGCATGCCCCACCATCACCATGCGCGAGAACATACACTCCCAGTAGCGTTGCGTCAAGGTCTCGATGTTGCCTGCCGTAGCGGGGTCGGTCATGCTGCGGGGCAGGGTTATCGTTACCTTTGCATCGCCCATGGCTTGGTAGAGTTGTTCGTTGGTGTAGATGAATTTGTCGTTCAGGCGGGTACACACATGATGCACTGCCTTGCCATCCACACACGCTTGCTCCAATACCTTAGATTGGATAATTTTCTCGTTAGATCGCCCGAACTCCAGCAGGTCTATCTCCCGCTCTGCCAACGGTTTGCCCTTGTCGTAGCACGACGCGTCGACGGCCTCGGGACACCATATGACGTGCATATCGGGAAACGCCTCCATGACTAGCTCTGCAGTCTGCCTGGAAGAGAAGATAGCCATCCGCACCCCATGCCGCCTGAACCACCGGCAGACCATGTCGAAATAGCCTGGCCAGCAGTCCCAAAACATCGGCACAATCTCGTAGCGCGCATAATCGGGAAAGGTGTCAAAGAGCAGCGATACCGGCTCCACAAACCGCAGCCGAGCCTCATCGGGGTTCTGCCCGAGCAACGGCAATTCGCGGCGGAACACCACGGCATGGAACGGTCGCCACGGATAATGCGCCTTAGCCACCTGCCCACCGTTATGTAGCCACGCCTCATACGGAGCAGTCTTGAAATTCAAATACTCCGGATGGATATAGGGGGCCACTGCCCTCAAGCGTTTTATCTGATTGTTCATCAAAACCATTTACTTACTGCTCTTGCCATAGGCTAGCCTCTCAATCCATTTCCCATGGTGCAGGATATTCCCAACCCCTACAGACAAGGTTGTAACAACGACCGAAAGGAACATAGCCAACATAAAGGTGAGCAAGGTGTTTCCTGACCACTCCAACTTCCCAGCAAGGTCAGGCAAATGAATCTGGAAGATGAAAAAATAATGAAGCACATAAACATCCAACGTCCGCTTGCCCACATAATCCAGCACACGTTCCATCCAGGAACTCTTACCATGTCGTCCGATGAAAAGCGACACAACCACCCACACCATGCAGAAAGGCAAGAAGATATGATTGTTCAGGCTCGCCAAGGCATGAAGCGGCATGTTCACCACAAACAGGACGAGATAACCTACCACGCTAAGCGAGAATAGCCAGTTTGCTTGGTTAACCTTTTTCAATAGTCCATACTTCGTGGTGAAGACACCCAGAATGAAGAAAGGATAATAGTTACCGCAATTGAGCATACAGAAGTAATCCGTCGTCTGTGCCATATATTTCCAAAGGAAAAAATTACCCCCCCACACTACAAACGCTAGAAACACATCAACATACCATTTTTGCTTGACATTCAGCCGATAAATGCTGAGGGATATATAGAATACGGACAATGTCATCAGATACCAATACCCATATTTGCTTGGCGACTCCAAGAATCCCACCAAACCCGTTTCGAAATCACGAGAAAAGGTCATGGTAAAACACATACCAAAGACTAGCAATGGTAAAAGCAAAGCTCGGAGCTTCTGGCCCAACTTGGGCAAGTTCCAGTATGGAGCAGTGGCTCCAGAGAAAGCCACAAGACCGGAAAGGAACATGAACAACGGCATATGAAAAGAACTGATAATTCTATTTACCACATCATTAGGCTGAGCAAAAGCGAAGCCATAAACATGCCCCATAACAACCAAGAAGATTGCAAGTCCTTTCATCCGGTCGATATAATCAATACGTTGGTTCATTATTTTTATACAATCCTTTTTATTTCCTCCATTTAAATCAAAATAAGCATTATTCTCTTTCCGGCTTTATCAAATTCTTTATCACCTTGCACGGATTGCCTGCAGCCACGCAATCAGCAGGGATGCTCTTTGTCACCACGCTACCAGCCCCGATGACGCTCCTTGCCCCTATCGCCACGCCTTTTCTTTGGTGCTTTCGGTCATAACTACAATGCTTAAACATTCAATTTGGCAAGTTATAACTTTTTATCTAAACGCCCAGACGTTTGTGACTATTTATTACCAACACTTACGAGAAAGGAATAAATGTCTTGCCCACGTATTAAGTATAATTTATATCAGCAAGACCTAAGACTCCAAACAATTCTTCTATAGTATAAATGGGTAATGTGGAATTTTTAAAGTCTTTTTTGTTTCTCGTTACAATGCAATCAGCATTTGCCTTGATGGCTGTCGCATTTTGAGTAGCATCCTCATAGTCTTTCCAACCTTCAGTCAACATCTCTACGACGGTGTTTGCTTGCAAATCCAAGACTTCAACAAAGTTAGAAATTGCGAGAAGAGAATCCCCTACATTTTGGTAATTGTACTTGTGAGCCACATACATAGCTGTAACATAAGACAATGCCGATGTCATGAGTTTTATCCGTCCTGTAACGCCTAGGGCAAAAAGACGGTCGGCATCAGCAGCAAAGTCTTTTCTGTCTGCAACAAAGTCTATAAGAACATTTGTATCAACAAAAACTTTCATTGTGCATATTTTTTTGCAACCAATACCTCCAATCCATTTTCATCTTCTGGGATTGGTTTTCCACCTTTTGCCTTTAACGTTTTTACATAGGCTAAAGCATCCTTAAACTCGGTCGTTTCTGTAAATGATTCCTTAGGTTGAATTTTCTGCAAAAGCAACGACACGGCTTTTTCCACAACATCCGATATACTGACGTTGTGCATTTTTGCATACAATTCTGCACTTTGGTATGTCTTGCTATTTATAACTATTGTATTCATAACTGACGCATTTTTACATTTACCATACAAAGAAACATGTTTTTCCAACACCCGCCAAACAATTCCCTCTGTTTAACAGTTTAGCCGCCTTATCACCTTGCAAGGATTGCCTGCAGCCACGCAATCAGCAGGGATGCTCTTTGTCACCACGCTACCAGCCCCGATGACGCTCCTTGCCCCTATCGTAACACCTTTCAAGATGATGGAATGGGCACCTACCCACACATCGTCCTCTATCACTATCGGCGACGACTTTGTTCCCTCGTTTGTCGTACGACGCGCCATGTAGTCCATCGGGTGGGCATCGGTGTCTGTTATGAGCACGCATCCGCCTATCTTTACGTTGGCGCCAATGGTCACACTGTCGTGAATCCACATCCGCGTGCTGCTCATGCCCACATTATCACCTATTGTCAGTCGTGCGCCATTCTCCACATATACCGCACCTTGTGCATTGCCCGCAATCGGGTTAATGCCCTCACCGGAAGAGAAATAAAGATCTCTCCCTATGGCAATTTTACCCCCCCCTATCTGCCAAAACACCTTTCCGGGGATTTGAACGTTCTCACCTAAAGCAACACCGTTCATTCTTAATATCATGCGGTTGATATAAGGATATAGTTTGATGCGGAGGGTCGTGGGAAGACGCAAGAGTTTTATGAGTAACGATTTAATAGTAAGAAGCATCGTATTTTCTAATTATAGTGGTAAAAAGATGCCATTCGTTTACGTCGGTTTATTTCCGCCACCGTTTCCTGCATCTTCTTTTGCAACATACGCTGCGCGTTGGCCGAGCTTTTGCGAGCCGACTCGGCCACCTGTTCCATCAGTTGATGCAAAATCTCGTCCGACGGCTCTTCCATTGATGTAAGACGATATTCTTCTATTTTCATAAATAGTCCTTTCTATGCTTAGTTCCACAAGGATAATGCAAAGATACTATGTTATTTCAATTTTTCCTCCAACATGCATATATCTTTTGCATTTTTCCGTCAACACCCTTCCCCATATAGTCGGAGGCATTCCTGAAAGCAACCACGGCTAATTCACAGTAATCAAAATATGCCTATTCTATGGTCATTTCTAACACCTGCTCTATCACAGGAGCCATATCGTAGTACTTATATTGCGCCAGCCTCCCACCAAAGATGACACCAGGTTCCTTCTCTGCAAGTTGGCGATATTGCTCAGCAAGCTTGTTGTTACGCTCATCATTCACAGGATAATACGGTTCCATGCCCTCCTTATATTCCGTAGAATATTCTTCCGACACCACAGTCTTAGGATTTTCATACACATCTTGTTCAAACTTCTCAAAATGCTTGTGCTCTATAACACGGGGATAAGGTACATAATGGCTGGTATAGTTCACAATGGCATTGCCTTGAAAGTTTGGAGTATCTACGATGCGAGTCTTGAAACTCACCGTTCTCCAGTCCAAGTTGCCCAATAAATAATCGAAATACTCATCAATTATACTTCGAATGGAAGAAATCGACATTAGTCATACACTCAATGCCCTCCAACAACCCGTCTATCAACTTATTGTAGCCACCAGTCGGTATTCCCTGATACTTGTCATTAAAATAGTTGTTGTCGAAGATAAGGCGCACAGGCAGTCGCTTGATGATGAATGCTGGCAAATCGGTGCATTTTCGCCCCCACTGTTTCTCGGTATATTCCTTGATGAGCATTCGGAAGATGTCCTTACCCACCAGGCACAAAGCCTGTTCCTCCAAATTCCGAGGTTCGCGACCTTGCAAGGCGGCCACAGCCTCAGCCTTCTGCTCTTCTATCTTTTCCATCGCATCAGCAGGCGTTGTCACGCCCCACATCTGGTAGAATGTGTTCATTTTGAAAGGAAGATTGAAGAGTTTGCCCTTATAGTTGGCAACAGGACTGTTGGTGTAACGGTTGAACTCCACGATATAATTGACGAAATCCCATACCTTTTTGTTGGACGTATGGAAAATATGAGCACCATATTTATGAACATGAATACCCTCAACATCTTCACAGTAGACATTTCCACCCAACTGAGGACGCTTGTCTATCACCAAGCATTTCTTTCCTTCGTTCTTGGCACGATAGGCAAAGGTTGAACCATACAAGCCTGAACCTACTATCAAATAATCATATCTTGATTCCATCTCATTACAGATTTATGCCATCATTTCTCAAACCGACAAGCACAGACTGCATACACATATCCTCAATGCACGTGGGCTTGTGTTTGTCATATATTTTCTTCAGAAGCTGAATCTTCAGCATTTGCTTGATATTCCTGCTGGAATCGCCCTTTTCGTCTATGAAAGAAACCACGGGTTCCGTGCGAATGCGCAGGTGGTGGTGCAGGCAATAGATGGGAAGCAGGTATTCCGCAATATACCCCCACCTTCTACTTGAACAAGTATAAGGCAAAGGCTTCATCAGACGTTCACACTCGAAGAGTATCGAAAACAGAAATTCGCAATAGGCATCAAACGTCTCCTTTCTCATCACGAACATATTGTATGCATAATCCTTGAACCCATACATATAGTCGATGAGACTTTGCTCGTACTCTGGATACAATCTCTTGAAGACCTTGAGGAATATCACCTCGTCTTCCATGTCCAGCGTCCGTGCCATCTTCATCTCGTTGTATCTGTCGTGAAGATAGGGTTTAGCAAGGACAACTTCACAGCACTGAAAAATCTCTCCAATATTCTCCTCTGTGAACTTCGTCTCGAAATATCGGCGATAATGAACCAATTCCACATATTCCACGTTCTTCAAGTTCTTCAAGTTCTTCCACGCCCAGTAGATAGCCGTTAACTCGGGGGGGAGGAAATCATTTCCTTATCTTCAAAATAACGTTTAAACGCATTCATGTCGCAAAACAGCGTCCAATTCTTATCAAACCATTCCGGCTCATTGTTCCACCATTGAGTCTCCAAGAGAAACTTAATGGTTGCCTCGTCGTAACGATAGCCCACCACCTTGGCTGGCACGCCGCCAACAATGGCATAGGGCGGAACATCCTTGGTCACCACGGCATTGGCTAGCACAACCGCCCCATCGGCGATTTGCACACCACCGATGAGCGTTACGTTCGCCCCTATCCAACAGTCATTTCCTATCTTGTTGACCAGTTCTCTCGACTTGTCATAAAACCTAAATTCCTCCATCATTTGCACTTTCGCAAACGACTTGCCCTGCGGATTGGGGGCATTGGTCTTGGAAAATAACAAGGGGGATGTCGTGACAAAAGGAGGTTTATAAGCATGGGTGGCATTGATATATCGGCAATGGGGATCGACAGAGGTAAACCGCCCTATCTCAGCGCTGACCAAGCCGTCGCCTCCCACATAAGACCCATATCCCAACGTTCCGAAGAAATCGGTGCGTTTCCCCACCATGTTCATCCCCTCAAACCGACATCGGTAAGAGATATGCGTGGAATACCA
>CAVLBD010000021.1:0-45019 GCA_963661195.1 bacterium | reverse complement strand
TCCGCAACCAATATCGGCGTAACAAGTTGAGAAATCAATGAGTTGCGCCGATTTTTATTTCTCTTTTCTCAATCACAATTTTCATTGCAAGCTGTTTACAAATACGCCACATGCTAATAGCCAATACTTCGAAAGCCGTGCTATAAAAGTTTTTATTTGGCTATTTGTCATATTTTATTTAATTTTGCCATTTAAAATACAAAGTATAATTTTCGATTCCATTACGATAACGAAACAACATATAAAGAAAAACAAAATAAAATGATGACAGCAAATGAAATCCGCGACTCGTTTAAAAAATTTTTCGAGTCAAAAGGACACACTATCGTGCCGTCAGCGCCTATGGTCATAAAGGATGATCCGACGCTAATGTTCACGAATGCAGGCATGAATCAGTGGAAAGACATTATCCTTGGCACACGCGAACCGGAACCACGCCGCCGCGCTGACACACAAAAATGTTTGCGCGTGAGCGGTAAGCACAACGACCTTGAAGAGGTTGGCCACGACACATACCACCACACTATGTTCGAGATGCTCGGAAACTGGAGCTTTGGCGACTATTTCAAGGATGGAGCTATAGACTACGCTTGGGAATATCTCGTAGATGTGCTGCACCTTGACCCCAAAGACTTATACGTAACGGTATTTGAAGGTTCTCCAGAAGAAAATCTGAGCCGCGACGACGAGGCTGCCGGCTATTGGCTCAAGCATGTGCCTGCCGACCATATCATCAATGGCAACAAGCACGACAACTTCTGGGAAATGGGCGACACCGGTCCTTGTGGCCCTTGCTCTGAAATACATCTCGATTCGCGCACACCAGAAGAAAAGGCTAAGACACCTGGTCGCGAGTTGGTTAACAAAGATGACCCTCAGGTTATTGAGATATGGAACATTGTCTTCATGCAGTTCAACCGCAAAGCTGACGGCTCACTCTCTCCACTTTCCATGAACGTTATCGACACGGGAATGGGCTTTGAGCGTCTTGTACGTGCGCTGCAAGGCAAGCATTCCAACTATGATACAGACATTTTCCAGCCAATCATAAAAGAAATTTCTGCAATTTCCGGTTTGGAATATGGCAAGACCGAAGAGATAGACGTTGCAATGCGCGTTGTTGCCGACCACTTGCGCGCCGTATCATTCTCAATTGCCGATGGTCAGTTGCCTAGCAACGCAAAGGCAGGATATGTTATACGCCGAATATTGCGCCGTGCCGTACGCTATGCCTACACATTCCTCGGACAGAAAGAATCGTTCCTGTTCAAGCTAGTACCTGTTTTGGTACGCGAGATGGGTGACGCTTTCCCTGAGCTTTCCGCACAGTGCGAGCTAATAACGAAGGTTATCAAAGAAGAGGAAGAGTCATTCCTACGCACATTGTCAAACGGTATCAACATGCTCAACACTGCTATAGAGGAAGTTAAGGCAGCGCAAAAGACAGTGCTCAACGGAACACAGGCTTTCCGCCTTTTCGACACCTACGGCTTCCCGCTTGACCTTACGGAACTTATCTGCCGAGAAAGCGGCATTACCGTAGACGAAAAGCAGTTTGAAGCAGAAATGCAGAAACAGAAAGAACGTGCCCGTAATGCAGCTGCCGTTGAGAATGGTGACTGGATTGAAGTTAATCCAGGCGAACAGAAGTTCGTTGGCTATGACTATACAGAGTACGAATGCCATATTCTGCGTTATCGCAAAGTTACCCAAAAGAAGACTTCATACTATGAGCTTGTGCTTGACAACACTCCTTTCTACGGAGAAATGGGCGGCCAGGTAGGAGACACAGGCGTACTTGTAAGCGAAAACGAGACAATTAACGTCATAGACACCAAGCGCGAGAACAACCAGTCGGTACATATAGTAAAGGAATTGCCTAAAGACATTGAAGCAGACTTTATGGCATGTGTTGATACAGACAAGCGTGAAGCAAACGCAGCCAACCACTCTGCCACCCACCTCCTCGACTATGCACTGAAGCAAGTTCTCGGAGAGCATGTTGAGCAAAAGGGTTCATACGTATCCCCCGATACCTTACGTTTCGACTTCTCGCATTTTCAGAAAGTTACTGAGGAGGAGATAAGAAAGGTAGAACGCATGGTTAATGACATGATACGTCAAGACATCCCACTCCAAGACCACCGCGACGTGCCAATTGAGGAAGCAAAGAAGCTCGGAGCCATTGCCTTGTTCGGAGAGAAGTACGGCGATAAGGTTAGAGTTGTACAGTTTGGACCAAGCGTTGAATTCTGTGGTGGTATACACGCTAAGAGTACTGGATGCATTGGCATGGTGAAAATAGTATCTGAAAGTAGTGTTGCAGCTGGAATCCGCCGCATTGAAGCAAAGACCGGTGCAGAGTGTGAGCAGATGATGTACGACTTGGAAGACGGAATGAAAGCCATCCGTGCCCTTTTCCACAACGCTAAAGATCTTCAGACTGTCATCGGTAAGTATATTGAGGAGCATGACACGATGAAAAAAGACATAGAGCGTTTTCAAGCCGAAGCCGTAGAGCGTGCAAAAGAGCGTTTGCTCAACCAGTCGCGCGAAATAAACGGCATTAAAGTAGTGACTGCCGTTCTCCCCATAACACCCGAAGCAGCAAAAGACTTGGCGTTCAAACTGCGCGCTGCACATCCCGAAGGTTTGCTCTGCGCCATCGGAAGCAAACACAGCGACAAACCTTTGCTTACTGTAATGGCCAGCGATGATCTAGTGAACGACCATGGATTTAACGCAGGCAAAGTAATACGTGAAGCGGCAAAGCTTATCCAAGGCGGTGGCGGTGGACAACCGCATTTTGCAACAGCTGGAGGAAAGAACATTGACGGGCTTTCCGCCGCAGTAGACAAGGTTATAGAACTTGCCGCACTCTAATAACCTATATTGATACGGCAAACAAAAAAAGTAAGCTGAATACAAAGGAAAAAATCATAAGAGAAAAGCACAGAATCTTAAATGGGTTCTGTGCTTTTCTCTTATTTTGAATGGAGCATTTTCCGATTTGCTCTCAGAAAGAATCCTGTTGAATAAAATTCTATTTTCTATAATACGACTTAATACCGTCTTTGAAACGCAAACGTAAACTATCCTTCATCATGAGCACAATCTCAACCGTGTCACGTTGAGGCTTAAGCTTTTTACGTTTTTTGTTGCCTATTTCTATTGTCCCTTCCGTTAAAACAAGTTTACCATTAAGAATATTCCATTCCTTATAATATTTAACTTGGGGATAAACGACTGGACTCTCACCTGTCAAGCTTGTTTCTTCATAATGTACACCTATTGGTTCCATGGTAAACTGTTTCTTAATTTTAAATCCCTGCTCACGCGGAACCATCAGCGTTTGCATAAGAGAGTCACGTTCCGGGTCGGGTTTTGGCGTTCCTGGAGCAGCTCCAGCAGGACGCTTTCGCATCTGGGGCAAAACTTTGTATACCCATGTTCCCTTTAACTCATCAAGATCTATTACAATATCTGCCACTTTCGGATTTTCTTTATTGGCGACAATGGCAAGCTGATCGCCTATTTTTGGACGTCCGAACACATTATGATGCTGCATAGCCTGTATGACGTTATACGAAACGGGGTCACTACAATCAGTTGGCAACAAGACAATCACAGAGTCTGTGCAGCCTTCACATGCAAGACCATATATTGTAGAGTCACCTTTCAAACGTGTTTCAGTAATTTGACCAGAAGAAGACTTATCCCCTCCCCCTTTAGCCGGATCGCTGCTGCCGTTGCAACCAACCATTATCATTGTTGTCGCCATTACAACAACAGGAAATATTTTTTTAAAATTCATATAGTGTTATTGTTGTTAATCCAGGTTGCCATTATTGCTCAAACGGCATCCTTTGTTCAGGCAAAGATAATTCAATTAAAGCTAAGCGCAAAGAATATCAAAAGTTTTTTCAACCACGGAAGTGGCGCGTGAGAAAAGACATACGCAAACAAAACGTTCAACATTCTCAATCTGCCGCTTTCTGTGATTATTTTTCGTTTTTTTTTCACCAAAGCATGTAATTCGATATTTTTATCTAAATTTGCATTAGGATAAGACAAAAGGGAAATTGGAAACAAAAAGGACTTTTAGCTTTGCGGCAAAGCTCATTCTGCCCGTCGTTCTTGGCGGATTCATATTATATTGGATGTACCGCGACTTTGATTTCAAGCGTATCCAGAATGTCATGCTATACGACATGAACTGGACATGGATGCTTGTCTCACTACCTTTCGGCGTTACTGCCCAGATTTTCCGCGGGGTGCGTTGGCGTCAGACGCTTGAACCTGTTGGTGAAAAGCCAAGACTGTCCACATGTATCAATTCCATCTTTATGTCTTACGCTGCAAGCCTTCTCATTCCGCGCATTGGCGAGTTTACACGCTGCGGAGTGCTTAGCAAATGCGATGGGGTTTCATTTCCTAAAGCATTGGGGACAGTTGTTACAGAACGGGCTATCGACACATTGCTCGTTATGGTTATCACCGGACTAACGCTTTTAGCACAAATGCGCATATTCAATAGCTTTTTCAGTAGCACGGGAACTAGTATGGAAACCATATTAAGTAAATTCACCGCCACGGGCTATATTGTCACCGCAATATGCGCAATAGCGGTAATCGTGTTGCTCCACTTTCTGCTCAAACGCCTTTCTATATATAAAAAGGTAAAGTCCACGCTCAACTCCGTATGGCAAGGCATGGCATCGCTGAAGAGAGTAAGGAATATCCCTCTATTCATAGCCTTGACACTCGGAATATGGATAAGCTACTTCTTGCACTATTACCTTACGTTTTTCTGCTTTGATTTTACGTCAAAATTGGGATTGATGTGCGGAGTGGCTACATTTGTGGTAGGAAGCATCGCTGTTGTAGTGCCAACCCCAAATGGTGCCGGCCCTTGGCACTTTGCTGTAAAGACAATGCTGCTCCTTTACGGTGCAACAATTGCGACGGGCAACACGTTAACGGCAGAAGAAGCATTATCATTCGTGCTTATAGTACATACAGTACAGACAATGCTTGTTATATTACTCGGCATATACGCCTCAATATGGACAGCAATGGCTAAGCGAATTTCCAAAGATGCAGCAGATAAAGCATACATCCAATAATTTGTTACGCCAAGTTTACTTTAAGTAATGTGGGGGCACAGAATAATAAGGACAAACAGAAATGAACATGTCTAAAAGATATTTACTTAAAAAATCAAGACTATGAGTGAAATCAGAAACCTTAAGCCAGAGATTCTCTGGAGAAACTTTGATGAGCTGACGCAGGTGCCGCGCCCATCAGGACATTTGGAAAAAGTGCAGCAATTCCTTCTTGACTTCGCAAAGCGAGTGGGTGTTGAAGCGTTCCAAGACCCGGCACGCAACATTGTTATGCGCAAACCGGCAACAGATGGCATGGAAAACCGCAAAACAGTCATACTGCAAGCACACATGGACATGGTGCCTCAGAAAGAACTTAGCAGCACACACGACTTTGAAAACGACCCCATCCAGACTTGGATTGACGGAGAATGGGTTAAGGCCAAAGGCACTACGCTCGGTGCCGACGACGGTATTGGAGTTGCTGCCATAATGGCTATAATGGAAGACAAGACTTTGAAGCATGGTCCCATTGAGGCTCTTATCACAGCCGACGAGGAAACCGGAATGTATGGCGCAAATGACCTTCCAGAAGGAGAGTTGACCGGCGAAATACTTCTGAATCTCGATACAGAAGATGAGGGCGAGCTCGTTATAGGTAGTGCAGGTGGTGTTGATATTACTGCAACTCTTGATTATAAGGAAGTTGAAACAGACAAGACAGACGTTGCTGTTGCAGTTACAGTGAAGGGATTAAAAGGCGGACACTCAGGACTTGAAATCGGACTAGGACGAGCTAATGCCAACAAACTTCTTGTACGCATTGTCCGTGAGGCTATAGAAAATGACGAAGCCCGACTTTCTTCATGGCACGGCGGCAACATGCGCAATGCGATACCATTTGAAGCAACAGCAGTGCTTACTATGCCTGAAGAAAACAAGGAAGATTTCCTAGCTATGGTGGCAGACTACAAGGAAGATTTCAACACGGAGTTCCACGGAATAGAAGACGAAATTCTTGTAGAGACTGCAGATGTTGAACTTCCCTCCATGGAGGTTCCCGAAGAAATACAAGACAATATTGTTGATGCCCTTTACGCTGCCCACAATGGTGTATGGCGTTACATCCCATCAATCCCTGATATTGTTGAGACATCTTCCAACCTTGCTATTGTTGACATTGAGGGAGGCAAAGCTGCCGTTAAGATTCTTGCCCGCAGTTCAAGTGAATCTGTAAAAGCAGAAATAGGCAATTCATTGGCAAGTTGCTTCAGCATGGCAGGAATGAAGGTAGAATTCAGCGGAGAATACGGCGGTTGGGATCCAAATCCCGACAGTGAGCTACTCAAAGCCATGCGCAAGCAGTATGAAGAACTGTTCGGCACGGAAGCAAAGGTGCTGGTAGTACACGCAGGACTAGAGTGTAGCATTATTCTAAGCAAGTATCCTGGTTTGGATATCTGCTCTTTCGGACCAACCCTACGTTCACCTCACACTCCAAACGAACGTTGTCTTTGGGCTACAGTACCCAAATTTTGGGATTTGCTTACAAAGACGCTTGAAAACATTCCTGAGAAATAAGCATCATTAAGCATGAGTTCAAAACATTACGCAAAGCACTTAAATTATTTGCGTAATGTTTCGGACTTTTTACGCAATAGAATATCGCCATTAAGCAAGGAGCCGCATTGCAAATAGTCATAGACAATAACAATGCGGCTCCTTGCATTTCTATGATTTCCACCTCCATTTTTTGAGGCGAGTTCTCAAGTGCAGATGCGACAAAACATAAGTTAGATGCGTCAGAGGCAAAGATTTTCCTGCAACAATAAGTATCACTGCACTAAGAATAAGCAGTATTCCTATTGCTAATCTTAACGTAAAAGCTTCGCCGAAGACAAAGATACCTATACATACTGCAGTGATTGGCTCCAAAGCCCCCATTACGGCTGTTGGCGTACTGCCTACATTGTGTACGGCAATTACCATAAGAATGAGCGAAACAACCGTGGGAAAGACAGCAAGAATTAGAGCATATATCCACATCATCGGTGAGTTTAACGGCATGAGCTGAGCGTTTGAACCAAAAAGGGAGTATACATAAATCATCACAGTACCAGTCAAAAGCACATAAAATGTAAGCTTAACTGACGACATCAGCAACTGCGACTTGTTCACAATTATGATGTAAACAGCATAAGTCAGCGATGAAACCATAACAAGCGCCACTCCAACGGCAGACAATGTCACACCGTCGCCCCCTTTATATAGCAAAGAGATACCGAAGAGTGCCAGCAATATGGATATTGCCGTCACGGGCGTAACACGCTCCTTGAAGAATATAGCCATCATTACTGCCACCATCACAGGATAGACAAAGAGCAATGTTGATGCAATGCCCGCATCCATAAAATTGAAGCTACAGTAAAGAGTTAGCGAAGAGAGTGCCATCAGAACTCCAAGAACGGAAAGTATGGCAAACTCTTTGCGTGTTACTGTAAACGATTTCTTCTGCACAAGCATAATGACTGCCAATATTGCCGTTGCCAATCCATAGCGATAGAAGATAACGCTATTGGCATTCATGCCGTCAGCATAAAGGTTAAGGGCACCAAGCGGATTAGTTCCATAGCTTATAGCGGCAAGAATACCACAGATAGACCCTTTTACTTTAGATGTCATTCTTTGTTATCCTTTCTACTGTTAGCATCCATTAACCTTTCGATGTCTTCTTTCTCGCCAACGACCCAAATGGAATCCCCAGCAGCAAAGCGGTGCGATGGTGCTAGAGCAGATAGCGTTTCCTGATCTTCCTCCAGGCCTACAGCCATACAGTTGTACAGATCGCGGATGCCACTCTCAGAAAGCGTATTGCCAACAAACTGCCCTTTTGCCCCAATGGTCATCTGTCGAAGTTTCATTTCGCGCTTTTCCAAGTCAGGATCTTCAGGATGAATATCCCCTTGGAGGGCTTTGCTGAAGGCTGTCAGCTGGTCATCGCTTCCAATAGCCTGTATTTTGTCTCCTGGGAAAACCATGTTGTCGCCGCTAGGTATGTTTATTCGTTGCGTGCCGCGCAGGATGCTGCTAACGTTAACGCCAAACTTTTCCCTTAATCCTAGCTCCATTAGCGTTTTTCCCGCCCAAAGAGAATCTTCAGGCACTTGGAAATCAGAGATATGAATGTCCCTATCTAACAAATGCCCGGCATAAAGAGGTTTCTTCCGCCCATATACTTGTGCCTGAATGTCTTTTGAATGTAGGTTCATAAGAAACATTCTCTCCATGCGGATGCTCCTTTTCTTCAGCCACCGCGAGAAGATCATGAGCGTTACAGCCACTACTGCTATCACAATCATCAGGGCATGCGTGAAACGTGTCAGGTAGTTGCATATATAGAAGATAAAGCCCATGGCAATGAGGAAACGCACTATTATTGTTGCCACCAATGGCGCACGGTTCAGTTTATTCTCATTCCATAGTTGCTTGAACTCCTCACTATGGTTTTTCTTCATAACCATAGCCCGCAAGAAAGGTGCAATTAAGGCTGCTGTGAGCAAGCCACACAATGCGTTTGCCCACCAATGCGGTAGCAGCTGACGGAAGAAAAGAAGTGTAAAACCAAACATAATTGCAATAACAGCAACCGAAAGTATCGAGTAAATCACCGTTATCCTGAGCATCTGCATAAGCAGTTTACGCCAGTTGCCTTGCGGAGCTGACGAGGGGCGGCTCAATGCAAAATCGTTAAGCATGTGGATAATGTTCTTCGGCAAGTGCTTCTCCATATTGTTGTAGCATGGAGTTGACAAGCGTATCATGTATGGTGTCAGGAAAGTGGTAATGACAGAAACGGCAACTACCACCGGATAAAGGAAATCACCTATGACTCCTAACGAAAGTCCCAAAGACGCTATGATGAAAGAGAACTCGCCAATCTGTGCCATTGAGAAGCCGCATTGCATGGCAGACTTTAGCGACTGTCCGCTTATCAAAAAGCCAAATGTTCCGAATATTGCCTGACCTAAAAGTATTGTAAGCACGAGTATGACAATAGGGCCACTATACTGCAACAATATCTGTGGGTCAACGAGCATACCTACGGAGACGAAGAATACGGCTCCGAACAGGTTTTTCACTGGTTCTACCAGTTTTATTATCTTTTCAGCCTCAACTGTTTCCGCCAATATAGAGCCCATGACAAATGCGCCAAAGGCGCTGCTGAAGCCAACTTTCGTGGAAATAACTGCCATGGCGCAGCAAAGTCCGAGAGCCACAATGAGCAACGTCTCACTGTTGATAAGTTTTCTTGACGAACGCAGAAGCCAAGGTATGGCAAAAATGCCGACCACGAACCAAAGAATCAGGAAGAATCCTATGCGCAGCACGCTCTGCAGCATCTGTTCACCGTTAGGATTAGCACCGGAAGCAATGGCCGAGAGCATTACCATCATCACGATTGCCAGCATATCCTCAAGGATAAGCACGCTCATCACCATTCCCGCAAAACGCTGCTGCCGAAGTCCCAAATCGTCGAAAGCCTTATAAATAATTGTTGTGGAGCTCATTGCAAGCATTCCGCCAAGGAATATGCAGTTCATGTGGTTCCAGCCAAAGGCATGGCCTACGGTCATACCCAACACCATCATGCAGAACACGATGGAACAGGTGGCGATGAATGGCGAGGAACCCATCTTGAGAATCTTCTTGAACGAGAAGTCAAGACCGAGCGAGAACAGCAGGAACATAACGCCAATGTCAGCCCATGTCTGTATGTTGGCCGTATCTACGACCGACATGATATATGGCATTTTCGGACTGACAAGGAAGCCTGCCACTACGTATCCCAACACCAGCGGCTGCTTCATCCATTTGAATATGATTGTAACGACTCCCGCCACCACAAGAATGAGGGCGAGGTCGTTGATCAGACTTGGTAGTTCACTCATAGGCTTAATCGTTGTAAGCGGCTG
Source organism: bacterium (assembly GCA_963661195.1). GTDB lineage: Bacteria > Bacteroidota > Bacteroidia > Bacteroidales > Bacteroidaceae > Prevotella. The sequence continues at coordinate 34,941 of CAVLBD010000021.1, read as the reverse complement.
TTAGTTCACAAATCTTCACTACTACTTGCATTGCTTTTTCCATTACCTGCACACTGACAAACTCGTAAGGCCCATGGAAATTCACACCGCCGGCAAAGATATTGGGGCATGGAAGTCCCTTGAACGAGAGCTGCGCTCCATCGGTGCCTCCACGTATCGGCTCTACCTTTGGCGGCACACCGCATGTTTCCATTGCCTTGAGCACGATGTCTATCACGTGCATGTTGGGGTCTATCTTCTCCTTCATGTTGTAATACTGGTCGTTCACGGCTATTTCCACCGTTCCTTCACCGTATTTCTTATTCATAGCTTCAGCATGAGCAACGATAAACCTCTTGCGCTCTTCGAATTTCTTACGGTCGTGGTCGCGAATGATATAGGAAAGGCGAGCATTCTCTATGCCAGAATCTATTCCGAGCAGGTGATAGAATCCTTGATAGCCGTCGGTCGTTTCAGGAGTCTCGTCGTTTGGCATTGCTGTGGCAAACTCTGCCGCCAGCATATTGGCGTTTATCATCTTTCCCTTGGCATATCCTGGATGTACGCTCACGCCGTGAATGTGCACTTTTGCCGAAGCTGCGTTGAAATTCTCGTATTCCAGGTCGCCTAGGTCGCCGCCATCCATTGTATACGCCCACTGACAGCCGAATTTCTCCACGTCAAAGTGATGCGCTCCCATGCCTATTTCTTCGTCGGGATTAAAGGCTATGCGTATATCGCCGTGCTTCACTTCGTCATGGTCGCGGAGCCAGCACATCGCCTGTACGATTTCTGCTATTCCTGCCTTGTCGTCTGCTCCGAGAAGCGTATGTCCGTCTGTAACAATAAGGTCTTCGCCTTTATGTGCAAGCAGCTCGGGGAATTTCTGCGGCGAGGAAATGATTCCGTCCGAGAGGACAATGTCTCCTCCGCCATAGTTTTCCACTATGCGTGGCTTTACATCCTTCCCGCTGCAGTCGGGCGACGTATCGTAATGGCTGATGAATCCTATCGTAGGTATGTCTTTTTTCGTATTTGCCTTGAGCGTTGCGTAGATGTATCCCATGTCGTCCATCTCGACATCATCAAAGCCTTCGGCCTTAAGCTCGTCGCGAAGGTATGCGGCGAAGATGAGTTGTTTGCTTGTGCTCGGCACTGTCTCGCTCTCTTCCGATGACTGTGTGTCGAATTTGACGTAGTTCAGGAATCTTTCCGTTATGTTCATATCATTATTGTTTTAGGGTTTCCATTTCGTTTCTCTTACACCTTTTACCTTTTCCTTTGGATAAGAGGCGTATTTATCAGCAAAGTTATAAAAGAAGAATGACAATGACAAGAGGTTGCCGCAAACTTTCGTTTATACTTATAAAATCTTCGCCATTTAAGCACCGCGATCTATATTCTTATGCCGCGGGGATAAATTTGTAAGCCCGTGGGGTTATATATAAGTTCCCGCGGGCTTTTGCATTCATCACCGCATGATTCGGTTCTCTGCCAAGCAAAGAGGCTCACTCTGCTGGCAGCGTGCTTTTGCAGAATGAGCCTCATTTGTTTTTTTTTGTTGTCTGCACAGGATTTTGCGCAGCCTTTATTTCTCCCAATTGTCTGTGCGGAACGAGCTTACTGGCAATCCGTCGCAGAACAAGTCGCCGTCGGCCCAATCCTTGAACGCATAGCGAACGGCCACAGGCTTCTTCACTTCGTCGCTCTTTACGTAGAGTTTTGAACGTTCTATCCAGGCATTGGCAGGATGGAACACGCTGTCTGCTCCTGCTAACTCAAAGAGGTCGCTCTTTAGCCCGTTCTTACCATAGAGCCACATGCCGGCACGTTCGAAGGTTACCACGGCGGTATCATTGCGGAACTCTACATTCTTATAGTAAGCGCTTTGCGAAGTGATGCCTTTAACGCCATAAGTCTTGTCGAGAGCCAGCAATGCCAGTCTCATTCCCACTAGTTCTTTTGCGCGTGGGTGTATACCGTATTGCAGTCCGACGTCCATAAGAACTGCCATCCCTACGTTGTTGTTCATCAATTCTGCTTTTTGCTGTTGCTCACGCAAGAAAGCACTGTTGTAATGTCCCCATTTTATAAGACTATAGTCGTAGGGAGCTATCTGACAGTAATAGAATGGGAAGTCTCCTTGCTTCCACTCTTCGCGCCATCCCTTTATCATCCGCGAGAAGAGGTCGGCGTAATAGCTTGAACGCGACACGTTCTCTTCGCCCTGATACCATATCACACCTCTCATTGCCATCCCGATGATGGGGTTAAGCATGCCGTTATAGAGAACTGTGGCCGTGCGGTTGGGCGACTTTATCGTCTTCTGTGATGTTGGCAACTCTATCTGTGGGAATGCCTTCAGCCAGTCTCTGTTCATCCATGCCTCGCATGATGAACCGCCCCACGCCACGACAACAAGTCCTACCGGCACATTGAGCATGCGTCGCAACTCGCGTCCAAAATAGTATGCCGTTGCGCTGAAATCGCGCACTGCCTGAGGATTGGCCTCTTTCCATGAGCCCGTTATGGTATCAATTGGTGCATATCGGCTTGTGCGCTTGGCGGTGAAAAGCCTCATCTGCGTGTCGGAACTGTGAAGAATATCCTCCACGGCACCATCAACGGGCTGGTTCTTGAATCCCTTCATCGGCATCTCCATGTTGCTTTGGCCGGAACATACCCACAACTCACCGATAAGGATATTGGTCAGCTCTGTCTTTTCTCCGTCATTGAGCGTGATTGTATATGGTCCTCCGGCAGATGGAGTGGCAAACGATACTTTCCACTGTCCGTTGCCATCGGCTTTCACCTGTTGAGTCTTTTTGTTCCACGACGTTGTAATACGCACTGTGGCATTTGCCTTCGCCCCACCCCACATATTGGCCGTTGTCTGTTGTTGCATAACCATACCCGACGCGAAGATAGAGGGTAGCGTCACCTTTGCCTGCACCGTGGCAACGGCAAGGGCAAGGATTGGAAGAATAAACTTTTTCATATTTATAGTGTTTTTTATGATAGACAAAACAAACGGGAGTGCATGGGCACATAATACAACACCGCATACTCTCCCATAATAACTGCAAAAGTAACATAAAAGTTATAGATAAAAGAATTTACAAGCGAAATTTATATTTTATTGGGACATAGCCAAAAATGCGCTAACTTTGCATGCAAAATGCTCACTACGCCTCACGGACGTTGGCATAACGCCCGTGCATATACGCAATCCAATACTGCAAAAACACTAATGAACATCAAACAATATACAGAGAAAATACACAGAATTAACAGTTTTCCACTACACAGACCACACCCATTGAGAGGGGTGAAAAACAATAGAGGCCGTTTTGTCCTAGCCGCAGCACTAATCCTTTTCTGCATTTTTGCAGCGGTGTTCGTATTAACCCCCGGAAGGAGGGCTACACGCAACATATTGGTGGAGAGCGGAAAGCATACGGCTATTGACGATATGCTCTCTTCGCTTAACGTCACATCCATAGCACAAGACAGTAAAAAGCTTATATGGATTGGAACATCTGCAGGCATTAACATATACGATGGGCAACGGTTCATACAATTCTTCCACGATTCAAAAGACACGACAGCTCTGCCCGACGATTACATCAATACGCTATTCCTTGACCGCAAGGGCAGAATGTGGGTTGGAACGCAAAACGGGTTGGCACGCTATATTGGTGGATATAGATTCAAACGTTATCGTCTGCAATCGTCCAACACAAATGTCTTGTGGATTAAAGACGGGCAAATGGACGGCGAAGTGAGGGTTGGAAACGGGAAAGAGGTGTTCCGCATCACAGAATCTGCCATTGTAAAAGAAAACGAGGCTGACAAATACAAAGAGGCCGAAAGAAAAAAGAATATCGCAAAGACCTTGTCCGCTTTTCACGACAATTTGCTTATAAAACCCCGTGAACTGGCTTCTGCCACGTTCATCGACAATGCAGGAAATCTGTGGATAGGATTCCGTAATGCAGGGTATCAAGTAATGTCTGCCAATATAGCGGATTTCAAAAAAGCCAACGACAACCCTTTAGCAAAGGAGACTGAAGGACGCGACATTACGTGCATGAGAACTGTTGGCCGCTATCTGCTGGCAGGAACGACCCTGCGTCTGTATACTTACGACACACAGACACACTCTATAAGCCAAGCTTTCTATAAGCAACTTTTCAACGAGCCACAGGAGTTGCGCGGCATCGTAAAACTTAACGACAGAAATTATTGGCTCATCGGCAACAGAAAAATTCTGGAATGTACTGTAGGCAACTCTATAAGCGCAACACCAAAAACGGTTTATTCAATTTCTGAAGACAAGACGCTAGGCTCTGGAACTTGCATCGGCAACAATCTGTTTGTAAGCTGCAACAACAGACACGTGATTCGCTGCAATGCAACGACAGGACACACCGATTCAATAAAAATAAGCTGCAAATGGTATGACAACGAGACGCAGCTGACGTCTACAAACGACGGTAAAGTGCTGCTCTTTATGAAAGACATGCACATTGCACTTCTTGACCCAACGACACAAAAGCTAACGGAAATAAAAACACACGGCGAGCCAGTTTATGGAAACATCGATGCCGCATTCGCCTTGCAGGATTCGCGCGGCATCGTTTGGCTGGGCACAAAACGCTACGGACTATACCGCATGGATATGCATACCGGCGGTATAACGAGAATGGACTTTCTAAATGATGTGCATATACAAGGGCTTGCCGAAGACAACAACCGCAATATTTGGATTACAACCCTAAAAGATGCTGTCTGCTATCAGCCTCAAACTGGCGAGGCATCAATGAACAGCCTTGTTTCATCCAGCAAGAACCACACGAAGACTCAGTTCTTCGACAACTCTATCACCATAGCTCCTAACGGCAACGTCGTTATCGGCAGTTCAGATGGATGCGAATTTCTTCCTGCAGACATTGAGTTAAAGACAAAAAACGCCAGGAAACAAAAACAGGGGCTTTTGGTCTATGCTATAAACATACAATCTTCTGATGGACAACAGCTAACAGCTTGCGGAAACACAAGAAACGGACAAACGTTCACGCTGGCCAACGACGAAAACTCCATTGAATTTATGTACTTCCGCCCAAACTATAGTCAAACTTCCTCACTGATGTACCAATACAAACTGGAGGGGTTTGATACGGAATGGCATGAAGCTACATACCAGCACTCTGTAAGCTACAACAACCTACCGGAAGGGAACTATAAATTCAGACTGCGCTTGACGGCTTCGCCACAACTGCCACCAGTAGAGGAAACAACCGTAAACGTAAAGATAATGCCCAGCCCATGGAACAGCACTGCCGCATGGCTGCTATATGCAATATGCTGCGGACTGGTTCTTTACTACATAAACTCACTCTATCTACGCATCCGAGCCAACCAACTATTGCTTGAACAGGAAAAGAACGAACGCGAACGCGAAAAGCAGGCAAAGGAGATGAACATGAGTTTCTTTGCAAACATATCTCACGAATTCCGCAATCCGATAACAATAATAGCCGGACCATTGATACAGCTTTCTGCCGACGAGTCGCTTCCGCAGCACGTTAAAACAACATTGCAGCGTATCTGTATGAGCGTCAACAGGATGTTGAGACTTATCGACCAAATGCTTGACTTCAATCAGCTTGAAACAGACGCGCTACGCCTGAAAGTGAGCAAGACGAACATTGAGGAAAACTTGGAGCGACTATCTGCCGCATTCGTTGAATCTGCCAACGTCAGGGGAATAGACTTTGAAGTAAAATGCGCCAACAACATCGGAGAGAAATGGATTGACACAGACAAATTTGAAAAGATCATAAGCAATCTCTTCACTAATGCTCTTAAACATACACCTGACAATGGAAATATTTCTATCATAGCAAGGACGGAGCAAAAAGAAACAAAGGAATTCCTTGTGGTTAACGTCACGAACAGCGGCTCTCACATTGAGGAAGAACGAATGCCGGACGTTTTCAAACGCTACTATCAGCTTGCCGACTCGAAAGGAAGCCAACACTACGGTTGGGGTACGGGCATTGGGCTGTATTACGTAAAGCGACTGGTTGGCTTGCACCACGGGAGCATTGACGTAAAGAACATTGCAAAAGAATGTGGTGGCGGCGTATCCTTCATTTTCCAACTGCCATGCTGCAAGGATACATTCAGCGACCACGAACTGTGTGAAACTAAATCTGAAGTGTTGCAAATCCCGATAACGTACTCATCAACAGGCGGCAATGCAACAGGCAACAATGCTGACGACAATTTAGACAACGGGGGAACAATGGCGAAAAAACGTATAAAAATTCTCATTGTTGACGACGACATAGACGTTGCGCAGTATATACGTTCAATCTTCTGCAGCAGATACACTGTAGAAAACCGTTATTCAGCTGAAACAGCCCTAAGCGACATTGCTGAAATTGCACCAGACATAATACTCAGCGACATAATCATGGGCAAGATGTCTGGCTATGATTTCTGCCGAGAACTGAAATCCAACCTCATGACATGCCACATTCCCGTTGTTATGATAACGGCGAAATCAAACATTGACGAGCAGATAAAAGGACTAAGGCTAGGGGCTGTAGGGTATGTAACAAAACCTTTCGACCCGGAATATCTTCAAGCCGTGGTTGAAACGCAACTTGAAAACGTGAACACCATACGCCGACGCCTTGGAGAGAGCACCGAGACGGAAGAACTCTCTGATGCACTATCAGAAGAAGACCGCCGTTTCATGGACGAGCTATACCGCTTGATGGGAAAAAGGGCGGCAGAAATGGAACTGAACGTTCAGACTATCTGCCATGACCTACTAATCAGTCAAAGTAAATTCAACTATAAATTGAAAGAACTCACCGGCGACACTCCTGGAGTATTCTTCCGAAAATACAAGCTGAACAAAGCGGCAAAGTATCTAAAAGACGGGAAAATGACTATCTCTGAAATTGCCATAGCCACGGGATTTGCCACTGCCGCACATTTTTCCGTGGCTTTCAAAAAGCAATTCGGTGTGTCACCTAGCGAATATTAGACAGAGAGAACATTTCCCTTTCTACCAGACAAAAGAAAAAAAAGCGGCCACCGGGGATGAACAATCACACCCGATGGCCTAACACAGAATTATAACTAAACCTATTTCTGTCTTATAATTTATTCACACTACATTTCGTCTTATCTACTTTCCAATCCGCAATTCTGTCTTTCTCGACATTTTATCTTCAACAATATATCACATTACTTTCTTAAAACGTTACCTGAAATACAATCTTTCACCTTATTATATATATAACGCCTTATATATTCATTTGCAAGTATGCTGGTTAAAATATGCCCAGCACGTAGTGGTAAACATAACTTATGCCCAATCCGGCAATGGAAGCCGTTATAACATGAACCATTCCGGGCAACATGAACGAGTGGTTGAGCAGATATTTTCCTATAACCGTTGTACCAGAGCGGTCGAAGTTCACGGTGGCAATGTCGGAAGGATAATTAGGTATAAAGAAATACCCATAGACTGATGGCATAACGCCCAGCAAGATCCAACCATCTATGCCAAGAGAATAAGCCAATGGCAGCATCGCTACAACTACTGCTCCCTGAGAATTGATGAGAACAGAAACGAAGAAGAACGCCAAAGCTATTGTCCAAGGATAAGACTTAACAAGATCGGTCAACATAAGCTGAATCTCTGCCTCATAATTCGAGAAGAACGTGTCGCTCATCCAAGCAATACCGTAGATTGCAACCACGGCAACCATTCCGTTTTGCCATACAGCCCCGCCAACAGCAGCCTTTGCCTTAGCTTTACAGAACAGAATCATTAGGGCAGCGGCCGTTATCATAGTTATCTGTATAAGTATGTTCATTGCCAAAGGCTTGCTCACAACATGTGTAACACCTGCCATTACTACACCAGCTTTAGCCAGTTGTTTTGCCGTTTCAACCGTTCCATCGGCTAGAGTTACCGTGGCTGGACCACCTTTTATCACCTGAACAGTATCGTATGTCGGTAGGAGATTTATTCCCATCATGCTGCAAACGGAAATTATTACAATGACCACAAGCGCAAAAAGGAATATGTATACGGCACGTTTGCTTTCGGGGGCTATTTTCTTGTCAAGTGTAGTTGCTGTATTTCCGTAGATGTATTCACGTTGAACTGGGTCTTTAATTTTCGCAAGAAACTTCGGGTCTTTATCCAAGTCGAGGCCTCTATGCCAACTTACAGCTACGGCCATAAGTATACCAATGATACATGCAGGAATGGTTACAAGCAGAATCTGCACGTTGCTTACCTGAAATCCGTTGTCGATACTTATAGTTGAAAAAGCTACGACGGCAGCGGCAATAGGCGAACACGTAATGCCTATCTGAGAAGCGATGCTTGCAATGCCGCAAGGGCGCTCAGGACGTATGCCCTTCTTCAAAGCAATATCACAAATAATCGGCATAAGGGTATATACAACGTGGCCCGTTCCGACAAGCATCGTAAGGATAAATGTTGTAAAGGGCGCAAGTATTGTTATACGCTCAGGATGCTTTCGAAGCAAACGCTCGGCTATCTGTATCATCCAATCCATACCCCCAGAAGCTTGAAGCATGCCGGCACAAGTAACAGCGGCTATGATAATATAAATAACGTCTGTGGGCGGTTCACCTGGTTTCATCTGGAAACCAAATACCAAAATTGCTAAACCAATGCCAGAAATGGCACCGAGAGCAAGCGAGCCATAACGGGCTCCAATCCAAAGAGCTACCAAAACTACCAGTAACTCTACTATCATTAATAATGTCATAGGTTTTGTTGTTTGTTTTTATTCTGTTTTTCTGCCAGCAAAGTTAAGAGTTGAGAAAAAAATCCCCTTTCGTTTTTTTGCATTCGAATTTCGTTTTTCTTCAAAACAACTGAAAAACAATATTATACACTGCTAAACTTAACTTAAAAACCGCTTTAATGCCAACAATAATTTTGCCGCATCAGTTTTATTTAATAATTTTGCACACACAAAACAGTATGTGCAAGACTGCAAAACAACTATAATAAGTTCAAAATTACAATCATGTCAATATCCAAAACAAGACAAAAGCTAGTTGATGTCGCCCGCCAATTGTTCGCTCGCAACGGGCTTGAGAACACAACGATGAACGATATTGCCTTGGCTTCCGGTAAAGGCAGACGCACGCTGTATACCTATTTTAAAAGCAAAGAGGACATTTATTATGCCGTAATCGAAGGGGAGTTGGAGCGTTTATCTGACAAACTTGACGAAGTGGCAGCGAAAAACATACGGCCACAAGACAAGATTATAGAGCTTATCTATACACACCTGAACATGATCAAGGAGACTGTGGTAAGGAATGGCAACTTGCGTGCAGCGTTCTTTCGCAACATTTGGATGGTTGAAAAGGTGAGAAAGAACTTTGATGAAGATGAGATTGAACTCTTTCGTAACGTCTATAACGACGGTAAAAGCGCCGGAGAATTTGATATAGACAACGTAGATCTCGTGGCTGACATCACGCATTATTGCATAAAAGGCCTAGAAGTACCATATATATGCGGAAGGCTTGGCCACGGCATTACACCGGAAGCCAGCAAGCCTCTCGTGGCAAAGGTAGTTTATGGTGCGTTGGGAAAAATAACAACGAAACAGACTGACTAAAGACAACTGAACAAAAAATAACTAAAAATCAATAACACAACATGGGATTATTAACAGGTAAGACCGCCATCGTAACAGGGGCGGCACGCGGCATCGGAAAGGCTGTCGCAATGAAATTCGCTTCAGAAGGAGCAAACATCGCATTCACCGACCTCGTTCTCAACGACGATATGGCTGCAGGACTAGAGGCAACACGTAAAGAAATTGAAGCTCTCGGAGTTACATGTCGCGCTTACGCAGGCAATGCTGCTGATTTCGAAGAAACAGAAAAGACAGTTAAGCAGATTAAGGAAGACTTTGGCACAATAGACATCTTGGTAAACAATGCCGGAATCACAAAAGACGGTCTCATGCTCCGCATGAGCGAAGCACAGTGGGATGCTGTACTCAACGTTAACCTAAAGTCTGCTTTCAACTTTATCCATGCCTGTGCACCTATAATGCTTCGTCAACGTGGCGGCTCAATCATAAACATGGCATCTGTAGTAGGCGTACACGGAAATGCAGGACAGTGCAACTATGCTGCGTCAAAGGCAGGAATGATTGCATTGGCAAAGAGTATCGCACAGGAACTTGGTCCTAAGGGAATACGTGCCAACGCTGTAGCTCCAGGTTTCATAGAAACAGCAATGACAGCCCAGCTCCCTGAAGACATCCGCAAGGACTGGATGAAGAAGATTCCACTTCGCCGTGGCGGACAAACCGAGGATATAGCAAACGTATGCCTGTTCTTGGCTTCAGACATGTCTAGCTATGTTAGCGGACAAGTCATTCAAATTGATGGCGGAATGAACATGTAAGCCATAAACTTACCAGTAAAGACAAGACAAATACCATACACCATCAGAGCACACACCGCCATGCTAAAGGCCAGTGGACGTTGCCTCTGATGGTGTTCTCATTAGTAACAGTCACAACACATTATATATTATTAATAAAATGAATGTCGTTTACGAAGACAACCACATAATCATTGTCAACAAAGAAAGCGGTGAGATTGTGCAGGGAGACAAGACTGGCGACAAGCCACTAAGCGAGAATGTAAAGGAATACATAAAGGAAGCATACGCAAAGCCGGGCAATGTATTTCTTGGTGTCGTACATAGGCTTGACCGACCGGTAAGCGGGCTTGTCGTATTCGCCCGAACATCAAAAGCGCTGTCGCGACTAAACGACATGTTCCGCAAAGGAGACATACACAAGACCTACTGGGCTTTATCACGCACATGCCCCAGTAAACAGGAAGGAACAATAGAAAGTTGGCTCGTCAGAAACGAGAAGCAAAACAAGAGCTACTCTTATGAGACAGAAAGGCCAAATGCAAAAAAGGCTATCCTACAATACAAAGTTATCGGAAGGTCAGACAATTATACGCTTATAGAAGTGCATTTATTAACCGGTCGCCACCACCAAATACGTTGCCAGCTGGCAAGTATAGGATGCCCGATAAAGGGAGATTTAAAATATGGTGCGAAGAGAAGCAATCCAGACGGAAGCATTTCATTATTGTCACGCCGCGTAGAATTTGTACACCCCGTATCAAAGCAACCCATTACAGCAGAAGCTCCATTACCAGATGCACCTGAATGGAAAGCTTTTGCCGAGAGGCTATAATTTGAACAAGCTTTCAAATATAGCCTAAATGTTACAAAAGAATATTGAATAATCATTAAACAGCATATACTATACAGAGAAATGGCAGTATATTTGCTGTATCAAATAATACGGAATAAAAGGATTAACAAACAAAAAAAACAAAGAATTATGTCAACAACCATCATTGTAATCATTGCTATTATAGTAATTGCTATATGGCTGGTCAGCATTTACAACAATCTTGTAAAGCTACGCAATAACCGCGAAAACGCATTTGCCAACATAGACGTGCAGCTAAAGCAACGCTACGACCTGATACCACAGTTGGTAGCCACGGTAAAAGGATATGCCACACATGAAAAGGAAACTCTTCAGCGCGTTACCGATGCCCGTACAGCCGCTATGGGAGCAATAACAATAAACGATAAAGTGAAAGCCGACAATATGCTTTCAAATGCACTTGCTGGTCTGAAGGTTTCTGTTGAGGCCTATCCAGATCTTAAAGCCAACCAGAACTTTATCCAACTCCAGAACGAAATTTCTGATATTGAAAACAAGTTGGCTGCCGTACGCCGTTTCTTCAATTCTGCAACACGTGAACTTAACAACGCAGTAGAAACGTTCCCATCCAACATCTTTGCAAAAATGTTTGGCTTCAGCCGCCAACCAATGTTCGAAGTGCCACAAGAAAGCCGTGCTGCAATGGACAAAGCTCCAGAAATAAACTTCAACTAAAAAAGGATAAGCCACAACATTCACTTATGCAATACGTAGGAATGCAAACGCAAATCAGCCGCAACAACCGTATGACGGTATTGTTGCTGCTGATGTTTCCAGCAATTATTCTCGCAGTAGTATGGGCTTTTATCGCCCTTGTCAATTATTTTGGCAACGGATACTATAACCAATATGGTGAGATTGTGCACCAAATGGATGCAGACACCGTGAACTACTACTTTATGCAATCCTTGCCTTGGGTCATTGGAGGCGTTGGCGTTTGGTTCATGATTGCCTACTTATGCAATTCTTCCATGGTGAAAGCAGCAACAGGAGCACACTCTATTTCACGTAGAGAGAACCCTCGCATTTATAATATCGTGGAGAATCTTTGCATGACAGCAGGAATGGACATGCCAAAAATAAACGTTGTAGACGATCCGCAACTCAATGCTTTTGCCAGTGGAATAGACAAAAGCAGCTATACCGTAACGGTTACGACTGGACTTATGGAGCTTCTTGATGACGATGAGCTGGCTGGTGTCATTGGACACGAGCTTACCCATATACGCAACCACGACACTCGGCTACTTATCACCAGCATTATCTTTGTAGGTATCATATCTACTGTTATGAGCATGGTCGTGCAAATGATATACAACGCCATGATATTTGGTGGAGGTGGCGGCAGCTGGCAAATGCGCAACAGCGATGACGACAACCGGGATAGCCGCAATAGCGGCCTTAGTATTATAGTTGTCCTCATCATCGGCTATGTTCTTTGTGCCATTGCCTATTTGTTCACTATGCTTACCCGCTTTGCAATAAGTCGTAAACGCGAATATATGGCCGATGCAGGTGGTGCAGAACTATGCGGCAATCCCCTAGCTCTAGCCTCTGCCCTGCGCAAGATTAGCGGTGACCCTGGTCTTCAGAACGTTGGACGCGATGATATTGCACAGTTATTCATAATACATCCGCAAAATATCACTGCGAGTGGAGCGTTGAATTTCATGTCTTCGCTTTTTAGCACTCACCCGGACACACGCAAAAGGATTGAAATTCTTGAACAGTTCTAAGAAATTGGCAAAGCGGACGTTACTTCATACTAAAAAGGAGTTGACAATCAAATGTTTTTAAGGCAGTCACTTTTACAAACCGTCTTAAATCGTTAACTTTGCAAGCAGCTTGCCATCTGTGCACCTTTCGGCATTTTTTCGCCAAAGGCCGCACAGGGCATTTTACGAATAAATCCGTCTACCTTGAAACTCTCTTATTCTCTACCGACAATTCTCTGCCTCAGTTTCACAACAGCCAAATCTCATGCCATAGAAACTGCACGGGCTGATTCATCCCAGGTGCTTGAAAATGTGGTTTGTGTCGGCGAAAGACCTCATTATCTCACCCCAAGCCAAACAATCTCAGGGGCAACGCTGCAAAACCTTTCCACCACATCAGTTGCGGACGCACTGAAATATTTTTCTGGCGTACAAATAAAAGACTATGGCGGATTAGGCGGATTGAAAACCGTCAACGTCCGTTCACTCGGTTCCCAGCATGTTGGTGTATATCTCGATGGCATCCGCATAACAAATGCCCAAAATGGGCAAGTAGACTTAGGCAAATATTCTCTGTCAAATATGGAAAGTATTTCGCTTTATAATGCCAACAAAAACGAACGTCTACAGTCCGCTTCCGAATATGCCTCGGCGGCAACTGTCTATATGCAGACAAAACGACCAGACAGAACATCTTTCAATGTGGAATACGGCAATGGCTCTTTCGGTTTGAATAAGGTCAAGGCGTACTTCTCACTGAAGAACTTGCTTTTTGTAGATGCGGAATACCAGCATACGGACGGAGACTACAAATTTCGCTTCCATTCAGAATCAGAAGACACTGTGGGCAAACGCCACAATTCCGATATATCTTTCTATCGCTTGGAAGCGGCAGGCTTCTACAAAGGTTTCACAACACACGTTTATTACTATAATTCCCGCCGCGGTCTTCCCGGTCCTGTTATCAGAAGGCTCTCGGATCAGTGGGATTCCACCGACCGTCAATGGGATCAAAACTTCTTTGTTCAATCGTCATACAAGAAGATTTGGGAAAAATTCGGCTTGCGCGCGAACATAAAGTACTCATACGATTATCTCCACTACGTTCAAGACCCATCAACAAACGCTGCCACAATGTACTGCAACAACCGATATGCACAGCAAGACCTATATGCTTCCGTAGCAGGTTCTTTCAATACACGCTACATCTCCATTACGGCTAGTACGGATTTAAGATGGTCAGACCTTGACTGCAACGTCTATAAGTTCAGCTACGTTTACAGAATAGACTCAAAGTCGCTGGTTTCTGTCATCGGCTCCTACAAAGGCTTCGAAGCAAACGCGGCACTACTCTACACCAATGTGCAAGACCACACGCGTAACAGTGCTGGCCCACTAAGCCGTTTCACGCCAATGTACCTGCTGTCATATAAGGTTAGCGACTGGATATTCCGCGCCTATCACAAACGTATGTTCCGCGCTCCGACTTTAAACGACCTATATTATACATTGGTTGGCAGCACAGACCTAAAGCCTGAATATACATCTCAGTGGGATGCCGGAATAGACTATCGTGGCAAAAACTTACACTTTGCCATTGATGCATACTATAATAACATTGAAGACAAGATTGTTGCCATACCAATGAAGTGCCAATTCCGATGGTCAATGGTCAACTTCGGGAAGGTAAAATCTGCTGGTCTGTCGCTCTCTGGCGGTTATAACGGTCAATGGGGCAAGTTCTCTCTTTCTTCAAATGCCAACTACACGTGCCAACAAGACCGCGACTTTTCAATGCCTAATGACCCAGAATATAAACATTACATACCATATTCGCCATTACATTCCGGCTCACTAATACTTGACTTGGGCTACGACTCATACTCACTTTGCACATCTTTTTTATATACAGGCGAGCGGTTCGCACTAGTTTCAAACAACCAAGACGACCTTCTTTGCGACTGGTATACCATAGATCTCAAGCTTAACAAACGATTCAAGCTGAAGGGTAACAAGGTAATACAAGCAACAATAGAGTGCAACAACCTTACCGATTCGCGACACGAAGTAGTAAAACGCTACCCCATGCCGGGAAGAAATTGGAAATGCACGCTAAAATTCGAACTTTAAGTCAATGTCTTTATAAAAGAAGAACGATATATAAATGCAACATTCGCAATGTTAAGATACAAAGATACATGGAACTTCATTTCCTTTTTCTGCACGCTAACCTTTTTTATTTCGTGCTCTTTAGAACCAGCCGACGTGGTTCAGCCACCATCACCCACGGAATCTGGCGACAAACTCATCGTGCTCTGCGAAGGACTTTGGGGAATGGACAATTCTACAATAAGCTTCATTGACAACGGAACTCTTACAAACCGATGGTTTAGGGAAAATAATCCTGGCAAGAAACTTGGCGATACTGGTAACGATATCCTGCAAATAAACGATACGCTGATTGCCATAAGCGTGAACTGGTCAAATATCATTCAGTATATATACCCTGACGGAAAAGCAATAACGGCAACGGAAAATATTCCGAATAACCGACGGCTTGCCACAGACGGAGAGCGTTATCTGTTTTGTACTTCATACGCTAACAACGGTTATGTTGCGAAAATTGACTTGACAACGAAAGAAATTGTTGACACATGCCATGTTGGTTACGAGCCAGAAGGCATTGCCTACTACAAAGGACGTCTGTTTGTTGCCAACACAGGCGGCTACTCTTTCCAAGAAGGCCACGACTACGAATCAACGGTTTCCGTGATTGACGCTCAAACAATGCGCGAGCTTAAACGTATTGACACGGGATGCATAAACCTGTATGGCGAGATGTCACAGTGTGGACAGTTTATTTGCATAAATTCTGCAGGTGACTACTACGACATAAAGCCCCACACGGTTGTAATGAACATGGCGAGCGAAGAATTCAAGGTTTATGATTTTCCCGCAACATACAACTGCACTTACGGCAACAAGTTCTATGTTATTGGCTCGGAATTCTCCTATAATAACGGTGAGGCAGGCGGCTACACCTATACGGTGCATACCATTGACCTCCCCTCTCTTGAAGAAAACGAAGGGCTTGGCAACTACCAACCCATTGTAGATACGATAGACAAAATGCAATCACCGTACGGAATATACATAAGTCCATACTCCGGACACATGTATGTTGCCGATGCACGCAGTTATGCAACAAACGGATATGTCTACGAATTCAACCCTTTAGACAACACAACACTGAAATACAACATCATAGGGCTGAACCCTGGACACATGGTAGCCCTTAGTCCATCGTCTCAAGCACCGAAAAAAACGAACTGAAACAGTAAAGGAATACGTTGCATTCAACTTACATGGAATAAAGAAGAATGTTCAATCTCAACTTAAAAATCCTTTTTTAAGGACATCTTCTTCATTCATCAACGAGGTAAATAGCAGCAAAAGAAATAGGTTCTGGTGAAGCACAGTAGCTGAGAGGGAAGTTCCCTGCAAACGGGACACAGCATCGACTGCGGTGATTGCCTATCGGATCCGATAAGAACAAAGCCATTCCGTCTACGACACAACGGGAGAAGGCATCGGAATCTTAAGCATAAGTCCGAAAACCTGCCAGAACAATGTTAAACAATGCCCATTCGATGATGGGTTAAACAAAAGAAAAACGATGAAGAAACTTATGTTTCTTGCCGCACTCTTGTCAACGGGTGTGGCAGGGTTGTCGGCGGCTGACAACCCAAGCAAGGCATTGAATGCCGTGTGTGTAACCCTTAAGTCTGGCGATGCCAAGTACGTTGCTTTCACCGACAAGCCTGTTATTCAGGCTCTAAACGGAGAGTTGCAAGTTACAGGGCAAGAAGAAAACACCCAATTGGTTGTTGCGCCATTCACCGATGTAGACGTGATAACTGCCGTTTACCACGACTTCACGACCGATAACATTAAAAACATTTCAAACGAAACCGGACGCGAAGTGAAAGCAGTCTACGACCTTTCGGGAAAACAGGTAAAGAAAATCCTTCCCGGACAGGTTTATCTTATCAAATTTACTGATAGTTCCACACTTAAAACGGCAAAATAAACATGAAAAAGATTCTATCTCTTGTAACCTTGGCAACGGTAGCCATTCAACTTTCTGCACAGACTGCATTCACAATCGAGGCTAACGACACAACTTACTCGTTTCCGCTAACCTCAAAGATTACCATTACCGACAATGAAATATGGAATTCTGATGCTGAAAAGGAGAAATATGCATTTCATTCAAACTATTCACGACTTGTTGCCGACTTCAAGACTTCGTTCGCTACCGCCACTCAACAGTCGGAAACTGGCGTAAAGAGCTATGATGCTCCACGCCTTATCGGTGACTATCTGTGGAAACTTGACTTCACAACCAACGAATATAAGCGTGTGCAGCTGATGGTTAAGGCCTATACTTCTGCCAATGACGACAGTAACCCGCGGAAAATACTTGCAAAAAACAGCAACCCGCAGGAAAACCTTGGAAGTTGCAACGCAGAAGGCGAAACTGGAAATTATTTCCGCATAGCCAACTATGGAAAAGACGGTCATTGGGCATGGATTTACAATGAGCTTACAAACACTTATGCCATTGTAAACCGCGATGCCCAGAAGCAATTGGCAATGGATCTCAGTTCTCTTGCAGCAAAAGTCGATGAGACAGCGACAAAAGACCTTAACATTGACAACATTTCCGGCAAGTGGAAGTTCAAAGCTCTTGTTGATGACGGCAAGGGTGGCAAAAAAGACACCTTGATAGAATGGAGATTGAAAGCAGAACCCTTTACCGACAGATATTTTGCCGTTGACGGCATCCCTTATAAATCAGGGACAGGACGCGTAACAGTGACATACAATGGCTATGAGATTCTCGGCATGTTCCCCGACGAAGCAGACAAAGCAATGGGACACGACTGGGACTTCCACTTCACTGAAGACGGGCTTAGCGGAGAAGACTTTGAGTGGCAATTGAAATCCGTTGAAGAAAACACCAAAGACTCGCTTTACGCTAATTATCCCGACTTCAAGATTCAAGACCGCAACACTCTTGTTTCCACCAACGGTATGACATATACAATGTGGAAAAAGACGTATGACAGCGATGGGAAACACCTCACTGTAACAAGTCAATTCACGGTTCCTGCTGGTACGACAATGCGCCGTTCATCAACCTATCCCGACGATGTGGTGACGGTTCTCCACGACACCGTGTATATAACCAAGCATGACACTGTATATATAGAAAAGCACGACACTGTTGAAATCAAAAAGCTTACTGCAGAAGAACTTGTTGCTGCTGGTAAACACGCTTCCGAGGTTCTCAACGGAACAACGCATCTATATGAATTTGCCTCAGACAATGAGTTCAAGGAGTATGCCTCTTATTATAAGCAGGCAACAGAAGTTACCGATACAACCGTTACAAATACGGAAGACTGGCAAGCAGCCACTGAACAGTTGCGGAAAGTGGCAACAGCCTATGGCTACTACAGTAAGAAACTGATGAAGCCGGCATCAACAGGCAAATACCTGTATCTCGGACAGGGAGGCTTCAATCCCACACAAGCATTCCACCAGAATTTCAAGATGAACATTTCGGAAAGCACTTCTTATAACGGCTTCGTTAAACAAAACAGCGGCTATATCGCATACGCAAAGACCGACATTGATTTGAGCGACACTACGGCTTTTGCAAATATGTTCACGAAATATATGAATAGAAACGCATGCTTCGATGGTCTGCAGAAGGTTGACCTGTATGTAATCTACAATCCGTCAGTAGAAGGTAAGGAGTATTTCCCTATATACCTTGCAGAAGGCAACAGTATGACCATAGAGCAATGGAAAGGCAACACTGCCAACAACTATGCAACCCTTGAAGAAGCAATACAACACTTCGGCCAAAGCTCAGGCAACTTGGCAGAGCGCGCTTGGATAAAGCTCAACTACGATGAAGAGGGCACACGCACTCAAATTGCAAGCAGCAGCGCTGATTTCCCAGATTTATCGGCTTATAGCGAATTTGAAGTAATTACCACATGTGAAAACTACCAGCCTGGCGGAATAACCAAGCCTGGAGTATCTGTTGATACTACCACTATGCCTTTCACATACAGCAAGAACGGAGAGACATGCGACTTTTCTGGCGCAATGTTCCTGAAGGCAAAGAATGCTGACGGCGATAAGGTTGTCATTGTAGTTTGGAAATTAACTACTGGCAAATACAACGCCTATGCTTATGATCTCGCAGACTAGAATAAAGAACAGACACGAACAATGAAAAAGATCTTTATTTCAATGTTGTTCGCCCTCACTGCTGTTGTCACGGAAGCACAGAACGTGTTTTCCGTTGACGACGGCAACGGACACTACAACATCCCGATTGGAGCAGAAATCCGCGTTAATGCCGACAATGGTTTCACCGTAAGTCTCGACAATAAGGACTATCAGTTCAGTCTAAACTCCAAGATTACTCCTGCCGAAGGCAAGGCTAAACTTCCCATTTGCCTAAAGAACAACACCTGGAAGCTGGGCTATAGTTCAATAACATCAGCCTCCGCTGGCATTTTCTCACGAAATGATTACGCTTTCACATGGCAAGACGACTATATTTGCGATGGAACGTATGGAGTATCGGGCACGGTTATCGATACTGTTCGCAACGTCAGCATGGTTGACACATGGCATAGATATTACGGAAAGGCGGTCGACATGATTTTCCTCAAAGTGGCAACGGGCGCAACCGGCTACTACAGTATTCCGTCAGACACACTCTGTGGCTATAAGCAAACCACTCATGTTGGGAAGATAGCAGTACTTATCATCAGCTATGCCACTAATGCAGAAACGGGCGAAGTGGCAAACAATGCCGTCGGCGTGCGCCATTGGACTTCGCAACTGAAAAATTATATTGGCATAAGCGGCAAGACATACCAATCGAGCGGGTATGTAATGTATTTTGACGATCTTGAAACAGCAAAGGACGTAGCTCTGAACACAGACAACTTCTCTCGCAGTTCTGACTCCTACGGATTATCGGCACCAACGTGGAACTATCTAACGGCAGGTTCAAAGTTCAGAGAAGAATACATAAGCAACAGCGATGTTCTCAACCCCTTCATGGTAGACATACGCACGAACAAAAGTCCGGCAAAGCCTACACAGAAGAACTTAAGCGACAGCGTGGCATGGCGCTTTGACAGTCCTGACCCTGAAAGTGCAATAGTGAACTATCACTACACCGCCACAGACTCAACAGCAAAGTTCCAGTATCCTGAGCTGAAGTCTGGTCTGAACGACAAAGCCGAGCCGTATTCGCTAAACGAAAACAACACTTGGATGGGCGCTACCTGCCTGTATCTCGTGCCAAGCAACGGAATTACATTCTCAAAGTACCGCAAATTCGACGGATACATACATGTTTCGATGGTTGACGGCGCAGAATACCGCAAGCACTTCAGCATAAACAAAAAAGGAATCATCAATGTTGACGGAGAATGGGAACAGACAAAGGAACATTCCCTTAATGTAACAACAAACCTCAAGAACGAAGACAACGGCGAGCCGCAGTATTTCAATCTCAAGTTCATGGCCTTACGTATGGGAAGCGGCAACGGACTTGAGAAGAACGTGCTTACCTACGATGAAGCGCACGCCTTTGAAGCCGACCCTGAAAACAGCGTCACAACTCCATTCGTGCCGCGATTGTGGACATACGTGCCATATAGCTGCACAAGAATAACGCCCAAGCACATCATGCACCGCTGCAATTACTCGTTCTACTGCGAAAATGCAGACTATCTAGACGAGGAAATGCAGCAGAAAGGCGTTGTTTTGAAGCTTACCGACGATGTGAAGGGCCTTTACTACGAGAATAACTACCGCTATTGGATGTTTACCGATGACGAAGGCCACATCGTGGCATACACATTGCACAACACTGGAGCAATGTCTGCGCTGGAATGGTTTGAATAATATCAAGACAAAAAACATAAAATTATCAACGCATGAAGAAAACTTTATTTTTGGCAGTAGCAACCTTTGCCGCATTGACAATATCTGCACAGAGCCAGAAGTTCAAGGTCGTTGAACTGCATCAGGCACCAGGGCAGTTTATAAACGTACTGCCCTACGCCGACGAGGACACCTCACAGGAAGAGGTATGCGCCAATGCACAGGATCAACTTGAAAATGGCGCTCTTATCTCGCTCGGCACATACGGCGGATACATAACAGTGAAGTTCGACCAACCTGTAGAAAACAAGCTTGGCAACGACATCCTCATAAAAGGCAACGGCTTCTATGCCAATGCCGACCCCGTTTATGGTGACAAAACAATCGGAGGAAGCATAGAGCCGGGTATTGTCTACGTGGGCGTCGGTTCTGACCCTGCAACGGCAGACTGGTATGAACTGGCTGGATCGGAATATTTCAATAGCGAAGTTCACGACTTCACCATAAAATATTTCAAGCCGGAAAGCGAAGTGACATCAAACGACTACATCCGTTGGGAATGTTCCTGGACAGATGCCGACGGAACAAAACGCGACTCCACTGGCTACCATGCCAAGAACAGTTACCATAACCAAAGCCATTGGCCGCAATACGAGGGCAAAGATGAGCTGACCTTCAGCGGCGGACGCTTGCCCAACAACGCTATCGATCAAAGCGGCAAGGGAACTTACTGGGTTCAGTACCGCTACTCTGCCGACAGCTACGGATATGTTGACGCTTGCCAAGCAAACGACAGCCTTTATTCTTCGTTTGACATAAGCTGGGCGGTTGACAACGAGGGACGCCCCGTGGCATTGGACAAGGTTGACTTTGTGCGCGTGGCAACAGGCATATTCCAATACTGCGGATGGCTTGGCGAAACGAGCACTGAAGTGGCGGACTTTGCCGACCTTCACCAGATTCCCAACTATGACAACAATCCTTATGTCATCACACCACGCCCTAATCCCAACCATCCATCGGGAATACGCACCACACAAACCGTGCGCATTGTGGGCGACAAGAACTACTATAACACGCTGGGGCAAAAGGTTGACAAACTCGTAAAAGGTCAAATCTATATCCACAACGGCAAGAAGATTATCTATTAGACACCATGTGGCGGACTCGCTTATGCTCCATCCGCCCCAAAAAACAATATCGTTAAAGGTTGCAGGAAATAGGAAAAACAGCGCAAATCGCCAATTCTGAATTCTGCAACCTTTTCTTTTTCCAACTGTCTAAAAACTGTTTAGCTACGTTAAGAAAGCGCATAAAAGGAGGGTTGAGTGGCGGAAAACTTGCGTATGTCAATTATTATTACTAGATTTGCACACGAATTAAGAAACGGCGCGGTGGCTTACGCATTGTTCAAGCCATATCTGTCGCCACGTGATTAACTGGTATCCAGGAACAACAAGGCATCATTTATTGCCATAATCGCAGTTGTTTTCCGTGGGTTTCTATTTATTTTTTATCGTAATAACAGGGAACTTTTGTATTGTTCGGTTATTTACGGCCCAGATACCATAAACAACAAGTTATGAAGTTTTTAAAAAAGACGAGAATTGTATTAGTAGTATTATTCATGTGTCTGCCGTTTGCAGTGTATGCCAGCGACGATACGCAACCAACAAACAACGACTTTGACTGGGAGCCTGTGATGAACGCCATCATCCAGGTGGAAAGTGGCGGCAACGCCAAGGCCGTCAGCGGCAACTCCTGCGGAGCCATGCAGATTACTCCCATTTGCGTTGCACAATGCAACATTATTCTAAAGGTACGCAAGAGCAAAAAGAGATATTCTCTGAAAGATCGCTTCAACACGGCCAAATCAAAAGAGATGTTTATCCTCATGCAATCGTTCTACAACTTGGAGAATAACATCGAGAAAGCCATACGTTCATGGAACGGAGGCATGCGCTATTCCATTAAAGGAACACAACGTTATTACGACAAGGTCATGTCGTATCTCAGGAAATAAAACTGGAAAGTGGGGCTAGTCCCGACAGAAAATCAGGTTAAAGCCACACTAAAATGACAACATGCCGCAGTTCGGTTAAAAACCAAGCTGCGGCATGTTTGTTTTTTGCCCACGGGCAAACGCAAAAAAGTCTTGGACTTTCAAGATAACCCCCACACGGTTATACGCAAAAGGCCGCAGGCTTATGAAACAAGGCAACTTTAATAGTTTCAGATTTTGAACTTATGACAATTTGCATTACATTTGCACTAGGTAGAAAACACACCGCAAACATGTGTGCACTATGCGGAGAGAGACTTTACTCCCATGCATATATGCAACACGAAGGAAGCGGATTTCCCACTAAGAAGAAATGAACAAATCCACAAAAAGAGCAATAAAATGGAGCGCAACTGCCGTTGCCTCACCCTTCATACTTTTCATTCTGTTGGCCTTTGCACTGTATCTGCCCCCATTGCAGAACCTTGCCATACACAAAGTTGCCGACTATGCATCAAAACAGACGGGCATGCAGATTGCCGTTAGGCACGTATGTCTTGAATTTCCGCTTGACTTGGGCATAGAAGACTTCTGCATGATAAAGCAAAACGACTCGCTTCCGCAAGTGAAAGATACGGTTGCCGACATCAAGAAACTTGTGGTCAGCATAAAGTTGCTGCCATTGCTCAGCCAACAAGTAGAGATTAACGAATTCGATCTGCAAGGGGTTAAGATGAACACCACCGACTTTATCCACGAGGCGCGCATAAAAGGCACGGTTGGCCGGTTGGCATTCCAAAGCCACGGCATAGACTGGGGAAAACAAGTCGTTAAGGTTGACGAGGCAGCATTGCACGATGCCAACATAAACGTGGAACTCAGCGATACTGTTCCGCCAGACACATCATCAACACCAACATACTGGAAAATAACTGTCGGCAAACTAAACATTGCTAACACGCGTGCCACAATCCACATGCCGGGAGACACGCTGCAGATTGCCGCATTCTTGGGTAAGGCTTCTGCTAGAGAAGGTGATTTCGACCTATACAAAAATGCATACCGGGTGGCTAATTTTGAACTTGCCGACGGCTCTATTGCATACGACAATAATTTCAAAGCACACACTAAGGGCATTATTGACCCTAATCATATCTTGCTGACGGAAGTAAACATTGGCTTGGACTCCGTGTATTACGAAGCGCCTACTACTCAAGTCAACGTGCGCCACTGTTCGTTTAAGGAAAAACAAGGCCTGCAACTGGCTGACCTTACAGGACCAGTACATTTGGACTCGCTACAGCTGAAACTGCCCAAGCTGGCAGTGCGCACACCAGACTCATGGCTGAAAGCGGACTTGACAATGGATCTGAATGCTTTCAGCGACAGTTGCCCTGGAAAAATTATTCTTACGGCAAACGCTCAGGTTGCCAAACGTGACATTTTGCCGTTTATGCAAGACATGCCGGCTGCATTCCGCCGCCAATGGCCAGAAAAGCCTCTCTCTATAAATACAAAACTCTCCGGCAACATGCAGCGCATGGATATACAGCTGCTCAACATTCTGTTGCCTTCTTTTCTAAAGCTAAATGCCAGCGGATTTGCTGCCGACTTTACTGACATAAACCGCATGAGAGCAGACATGAAACTAAACGCCACTCTATATAACGGCAACTTGATTACTGCCTTCATCGGCAAGCAAAACATGGGTGGTGCCGTAATCCCCAAGGGTATATCTGTGGCGGGAAAAGTTAAAACAGGCGGTGCGCAACGCTATATTGCCGACCTGACCATGAGCGAAGGCGGTGGAACACTGAAAGCAAACGGCTCATTCGACTTGAAGCGGATGGCATATAAGGCGAACATAAAAGCAAACAATCTGAAGATACACCACTTCATGCCTTCGCTTGGCATGAAGGATTTCACGGGCAACCTTGCACTTGGTGGCAGCGGAACAGACCCGTTTGCAAAGGGCATGACGGTTGACGCAAGTGCCGACATACAGAAATTCATTTACGACAAATACAATCTTTCGGGCATTTCGGCCGACGCAAAACTTAAGAACGGCTTACTTAATGCCACGGTTAATAGCCGCAACAAGCTGCTTGACGGCAAGGTGTCAGTCGACGGTCTCGTGGGAACAAAGAAAATTGACGCCACATTCGCTGCCGACATAAACAGCGTTGACCTCTATGCCATGGGAGTTACGCAGAAGCCGCTTAAGGCTTCGCTTTGCTGTCACTTTGACGTTATGACTGACATGAAGCGGACATACATGCTGAGAGGCGGAACGAGCGACGTTACTATCCTTGACTCTGCAAGGACTTACCGCCCCGTGAACATTGACCTCGACATTCTTACGAACAACGACACGACACGCGCACTCGTTGACTGTGGCGACTTCTATCTAAATATGAACGCCAGCGGTGGATACGAAAGGATATTGAAGAAAGCATCGGCTTTCGGCACACGTCTTTCTGAAGGTCTTAAAAAACGCCGTATAGATTATGTCGCTCTTAGGGAGGTTCTTCCGAAAGCGGAAATTAAGATTCAAGCAGGAAAAGACAATATATTCAGCCGTTTCATGCAATATTGCGGTTATACCTTCAGCAGCATAGACATGAACCTGAACACTTCTGATGCATCGGGGCTTAATGGTTCGTTGGAACTATACGAACTTGTGGCTGAGGGCGTGAAACTTGACACGGTTCGCTTTAACATCGTTTCGGATTCTGTGAACTGCACATACAACGCACAAGTAAAAAATGCAAAAGACAACCCACAATACGTTTTCAATGCCTTGGTCGACGGATATCTGATGGAGCGCGGATCGGGACTAAACGTGGCTGTCTACGATGCTAACGACAAGCTTGGCATAAAGCTCGGAGCGACAGCTGAACTGGAAGACACGGGGGCAAGACTCCATTTGCTGACAGACGACATTATACTTGGCTACAAAAAGTTCAAGGCCAACGATGATAACTACCTGTTCCTTGCCGATGACAGCCGCCTATCAGCAAAATTGCAACTTATGGCTCCCGACGGAACTGGTCTGCACGTGTATACCAACGACGACAACACGGAAGCCTTGCAGGACGTTACGCTGAGCATGAACAATTTCGACCTTTCAAAGGTGACATCCGTACTGCCCTACTTCCCTGTTGTTACTGGCACAATGAATGGTGACTTCCATGCCATACAGACTGCCGACCAGCTGACACTCTCGTCAACTCTGTCGGTTGACAAGATGACTTACGAGGGTTGCTCTATGGGCGATGTAAGTACTGAATTCATTTACATGCCTCGCTCTGACGGTAGCCACTATGTTGATGCAATGCTTTACAGCGACGGTAATCAAGTTGGCACACTTGTGGGAACATACCACCCCGCGGGAAAAGGGGTGCTAGACGCAACAATGCAACTTGACAAGCTGCCGCTATCCATCGTGAACGGATTTATTCCAGAACAACTCTTCGGCTTCAAAGGATACGCCGACGGAAAAATTGCCATACGCGGAGCTTTGGACAAGCCGCAAGTGAACGGAGAAATGTATCTTGACTCTACGTATATCGTCAGCGTGCCATATGGTGTTGAACTAAGAGTGGGCAGCGACCCTGTGAGGATACAAGACAGTAAACTGCTCTTCGAGAACTTCGAAGTGTACTCTCACAACGACAATCCACTTGACATCTACGGCGACATTGACTTCACGGACCTCAACGACATGAGCATGAACCTGCGCATGAGAGCGGAGGACTATCAGCTTATCAATGCCAAAGAAAACTACCGCAGTGTGGCTTACGGCAAAGCCTTCATCGATTTCTTTGGATTTATCAGAGGAAAACTTAACAATCTCACAATGCGAGGGAAGCTTAACGTTCTAGGTTCCACTGACGTAGCTTACATTCTGAGAGACTCTCCGCTGACAACTGACAATCAAATGGACGAACTTGTAAAGTTTACCAATCTTACCGACACTGCACAACAAAGCGTTGACAGGCCGGAACTTACTGGTTTCGACATGGATGTGCAAGTGAGCGTGGACGAAGGGGCGAGAGTTATGTGCTATCTCAATGCTGATCACTCAAACTACGTAGACCTTATGGGCGGCGGAGACTTGAGAATGACATACGATCCGCTGAACGAACTGCGCATGACTGGTAAATATACACTGAACAACGGGGAGATGAAATACGCCTTGCCGGTAATTCCGCTCAAGACTTTCAACATTGAAAACGGCAGTTACATTGAGTTTACTGGCGACATCATGAACCCGAAACTGAACATCACCGCAACGGAAGAGACGAAGGCTACGGTGGGGTCAGACGGGCAACAAGGACGAACTGTGACATTCAAATGCGGTGTTGTCATAACAAAGACACTCAACGATATGGGACTTGAATTTACTCTTGATGCCCCGGAAGACATGTCGCTGCATAACGAGCTTCAGGCTATGAGCATGGAACAGCGAGGAAAACTGGCAGTGACAATGCTTACCACGGGCATGTATCTTGCCGATGGCAACACAAGCGGATTTTCCATGAACAGCGCACTGAGCACCTTCCTGCAGAGCGAGATAAACAACATCACGGGAAATGCCTTGCGAACACTCGACCTCAGCGTGGGCATAGACAACACTACCGATGGTAACGGTTCGATGCACACCGACTATTCCTTTAAATTCTCAAAACGTTTTTGGAATAATAGACTCAAGATTATCGTTGGCGGAAAAGTGTCGACGGGCGCAGAACAACCAGGACAAAACCAATCGTTCTTCGACAACGTTACCTTTGAATACCGTCTAGGGGACACATCGAACAAATACCTGAACCTTTTCTATGACAACAACTCGTATGACTGGCTTGAGGGCACGACACAGGAATTCGGAGTGGGCTTCACATGGAGAAGAACTATGCAAAGTCTAAAAGAAATATTCTCTTCATCGAAGAACAAGAAGCAGCCGGTGCCGCAGAAACAAGCAGAAAATACAAAGTCTGCCGCAACGGAGACGGAAACAATTGTCATTAACAAACAGACAAGACAATGAAACTTTACAATATAGCAGCAAGAAACATTCTGTTCTTAATTGGCACAATTGCCTTAACGGCATGCTCTTCAACAAGCAGCGTACCCGATGGTGACCGCCTTTTCATTGGGCTAAAGGCCATTGACTATAAGGTTGAAGCCAAGAATGACAACTTCTATACGACACAGGAAGAAGTGGAAGCAGCTCTCGCAACCGCACCTAACGGTGCTTTCTTCGGCAGTTCCTATCACAGGTTTCTGCCTTACAAGCTATGGATATGGAACGCCTTCTCTGGTTCAAAAGGAAAAGTGGCGCAATGGTTCTCAAAGACTTTCGGCAAAGAGCCGGTTCTTATGAGTTGGGTGAACCCTGACTTGAGAGCATCCGTAGCGCAATCAGTATTGAAAAATCACGGATACCTTGGTTCAAATGTAGCATATCAAGTTTTACAACAGAAGAACCCAAAGACGGCAAAGATTAAATACACGGTGGAAATGAACCATCTTACAACTGTTGACACACTGGAATATGTGAACTTTCCACCTGTAGCCGACAGTATCATAATGGCAACACAAAAAGAAGCCCTCATACACAAGGATTCTCCTTTTGCCGTTTCGCTTCTTGATGCAGAGCGCACACGTATAGCCAACCTGTTCAGAAACAACGGATATTATTACTATCAAGCGGCATACGCCTCGTATCTTGCCGACACATTGGCCGTGCCTGGCAAGGCAAAGTTAAGGCTGCAACTTGCTGACAGCATTCCTGACAAGGCGAAACACAAATGGTATATCGGAAAACTTAAGGTGAATATCATGCGGGAATTCATGGAGGAGCTAAAAGACTCTTTCGTATACCGCAGACTATATCTTGGCTTCAACGGAAAGAAGCCGCCCATCCGGGCACGCGTCCTGCTGAGACATCTACGCCTATTGCCGAAACAGATGTACAGCTACGATGCCTACGAAGAAAGTCTGGACAGGCTCAACAATTCAGGCCAGTATTCAACAGTGCAGTTCTCGTTTGAGCCAAAAGACAGTTCTGCCCTTTGCGACACGCTGGACATGACCGTAAACTGCATTTTAAACAAGCCTTACGAAGCTTACATTGAGACTAACTACAGCAATAAGATAAACGGAAAAACGGGACCAGAGCTTGTTCTTGGTTTGAAGAAGCTGAATGCCTTCCGCGGTGGCGAGGTTGTTGATCTGAACCTGCATGGCTCTTATGAATGGGAAACAGGAAGCAGACCGAACGGGAAGTCGGGCGACATGAATTCTTATGAATACGGTGCGGACCTAAGCATAAAATTTCCACGATTGCTTGCACCGTTCATTAAACCCCACCGTTATTACGTTACGCCATCCACGACAGCAAAAGTATCAATGAACGTTATGAACAGACCGGGATACTTCAAAATGCATAATGCTTCAGGCGAGTGGACTTACAAATGGCAAAACACTGAGAAGACAAAGCATGAGTTTAGCCCCCTTATCCTACAATATCAATATCTGAACTATACCACTCACAAATTTGACTCCATAATGGAGGCAAACCCTTATCTGCAGGCTACGATGCAA
Organism: bacterium; assembly: GCA_963661195.1. Lineage (GTDB taxonomy): Bacteria > Bacteroidota > Bacteroidia > Bacteroidales > Bacteroidaceae > Prevotella. The sequence continues at coordinate 5,299 of CAVLBD010000021.1, read as the reverse complement.
AACGTGTTCATCCCCAAAATGAAATACACGTTCACATACACTAGTCCCCTATCCTACCGCAACCCTATTTACTGGAATGTAAGTGTATCTGAAGCAGGAAATATCCTTTCACTTGGCTATCTTGCGGCTGGAAGAAAATGGAACGAAGACGGGAAAACGCTCTTTAAGAACGCTTACGCTCAGTTCTTGAAAATAGAGAGCGACTTTACAAAGACTTGGGCGATAGGACTAAAGTCGCAACTAGTGGGACACATTAGCGCCGGCGCAATATGGGGATACGGAAACGGCAAACGTACTCCTTACAGTGAGCAGTTTTATGTGGGTGGTGCCAACAGCGTCAGGGCCTTTGCTGCGCGTAGTCTCGGACCGGGCGCATACCGCTCAACTTCTGCAGGTGCTTCATACATCGACCAAACAGGCGACCTTAAATTTCAAGGCAATCTGGAATATCGCTTCAACTTCTTCGGTAATCTATACGGAGCAGTATTCCTTGATGTGGGAAACGTTTGGTCTTTACAGGAAAACGATTCACGCGATAATTCAAAGTTCAAGTTTAGCAATGCCTTCGACCAACTTGCCACTGGAACGGGCGTAGGTGTAAGATACGACCTTGAGTTTCTCGTGCTTCGTCTTGACTGGGGCGTGGGCATACACCTGCCTTACGATACGGGAAAAAGCGGCTACTATAACATTCCGCGCTTCGGCGATGGACAAAGTCTTCACCTAGCTGTAGGTTTCCCATTCTAACAAACGAGAAAATTCACAGAACACAACCTACAAATCTGAAATGGACACACAACAACTATCCTTAACAAAAAAAATAATCGTTGGCATACAGTTCCTCTTTGTCGCCTTTGGCGCAACGGTTCTTGTGCCACTACTTATTGGCATTAACCCTGCCACTGCTCTTTTCACGGCAGGAATAGGCACCTTGCTATTTCATCTTGTTACAAAAGGCAAGGTTCCGATATTCCTCGGCAGCTCTTTTGCGTTCATCGCCCCTATCATAGAGGCATCAAGACAATGGGGAATTAAAGGCACACTTGCAGGTTTGGCAAGCGTTTCGCTCGTTTACTTTGTAATGAGTGCCTTAGTAAAATGGCAAGGCAAGAAGCTTCTTGACCGTCTTTTTCCACCTGTGGTAATAGGACCGGCAATCATACTTATCGGATTGTCTCTTTCTAGTAGTGCGGTCAACATGGCAAAAGAAAGTTGGTTGTTGGCTTTCATCTCGCTGGCAACGGCAATACTGGTTTTAACGTTCTGCAAGGGGTTGATGAAACTGGTACCTATCATAACAGGAGTTGTAACCGGATATATTGCGGCGGTAGTCTTAGGCAAGATTGACTTTACGGGCGTAACTTCTGCCGCATGGATTTCAATGCCTGTTTCATTAGGAACATTCAGCAATTTCCAATGGCAACCGTTTTTATATATGCTGCCCGTAGCCATAGCACCTGTTCTTGAACATATCGGAGACGTATATGTTGTAAGCGCCGTTGCTGAAAAAGATTTCGTGGAAAGCCCTGGCATTCACCGCACCATGCTCGGCGACGGTATTGCGTGCCTCGTCTCGGCATTTCTAGGAGGGCCTCCGGAAACCACTTATTCTGAAGTAACTGGAGCTATGTCTATAACGAAAGTCACGAGCCCAGCTGTAATCCGCATATCTGCGATTACGGCCATCGTATTCTCCGTATGCGGGAAGCTGAGTGCATTATTGCAAAGTATACCACAAGCCGTGCTAGGAGGCATAATGCTTCTGCTCTTCGGAACGATTGCGTCTGTAGGCATACAAAATCTCATGCAGCACAAGGTAGACTTCAACGATACGCGCAATATAATAATTGTGTCAGTAATGCTCACCATGGGATTAGGCGGTGCGGTTCTTTCATCAGGCAATTTCGCCATTTCTGGAATTGGATTGTCGGCTATAGTTGGCGTCATCCTCAACCTAATACTGCCGAAAAGTAAAAAACAGGAGTAATGAGTAATTTGTTTTTTTACTCTTAGATGGTAGAAATGCCGCAGTAAATTCTATAACCCGGTTAAAGCATTTCACAATAGCAGAGAAAATGATGCTCCACATGTCAACGTATTCATCCATTCCTTGCTACGGCTATTGTGGGAAGGATGAAGATTGTAGTCAAGAAAAAATCTTATTCCATATTTTTCGTTGGCGCAAAAAGTTGTAGATAGTCCGCTTCCGAAGCAGAATCCTGTTATTTTACCTATGGTAATATTTGTCAGTTCAAGTCGCGGATAATGCACAACGCCTCCTAATAACTTGCTCCCTAACAACCAACGCCGCGACAACGGGCAGGAGAAATATCCGCCCGTTGAAAAGGACACGGCATCAAAGGTGTTGGCTTCTGCTTTATCATCATTTACTATAAGCGATGTATTTGCAAAGGTGAAACGACCTCCTATTCCTATATAGTTGTTAAAGAAATATGCTCCTTCCAATCCTGCGGAAGAACCTGATGAGGTGCGAAAATAGTTGTCCTCGTCAATATCGTATTTACTCAGTGGAACATTCAGCCCCACGTAAAGACTGAGAAACGACGGCTTGCCTATCCTTTCAAACCGTGGCTTATCCTGTTCTGTGTGTGTACCCTTACGCTTGAAAATCAAGTCCCCTAACCAATACCCTAGCTCCGTTGACAAGACGCCTACCCCGGCTCCCGTCAATACATCGCTTAGCCAATGTTTATTGTTCGCCATACGCATCAATCCTGTAGTTGTGGCAGTTGCGTATGCTCCGATGCTAATCCATGGACTTTTAGTTCCGTATTCCTTTGATAACATTGTTGCTGTCATGAAAGCCGTGGCGGTGTGCCCAGAAGGAAAAGAGTGGTTGTTGGAACCATCGGGACGGGTTACATTTGTTGTCGTTTTGACTGTACTCACCACTCCAGCCATGAACATTGCGGCAAATGCATCAGAAACAAGCATTTGCGTCCATGTGCTTCGGCCTTTAACACCTCTTGCTTTCATTCCTATCATAACTACAGCTGGAACATATTGCAGGTAGTCATCTGTATGATTGCGGAATTGTGGCAGATAATCATTGCGCAAACTACGGAAATGGTCGTCTTCATGCTTTACGATCAATCCGGCTGCTATTAGGGGCAGCCCGACATAAGACATCTTATAGAAACGTGTATCAGAAAATAATCTTTTGTTATCGGAAAACCGCCTTGCATGACTGACACGAAGAGTGTCAGCAAATCCAGAAAATTTCAATGTGTCAGATGGGATACTTGTAGCTCCACAAGTCAAACAAAACTTGCAAGATGATAATATCAAAATAAGACAGACCCCTTTAAACACATCTAAACATTCTGGTAGACTTGTTCTTTTAATGAATACGCCTAAATACAAAAAAGCAGAACTTTCCATTATTATCATAGTTTTTTTTACTTTTAAGCAAAACTATATCAGAAGTTTGTGGAAAGTTTGTGGAATTTGGCAATAAACTCGCGCTTTTCAAAATTTAACAGTGAAACAATGGCTACCTTTCTTAAAATGATATCCAACTTTCCACCCATGGTAATCACATATAGCTTTGACAATGGCTAGTCCGAGGCCATTGCTACTACTATTTTTTGAAGAATTATAAAATCTATTGAAGATGCGCGATGGAGAGAGAGCTGGCTCATCGGACATGTTAACAACAGACAAAATATCATCGGCTATGCCAATGTTTATGATACCGCTGGGACTACTATGTCGGATGGCATTTACAACAAGATTATTTATCATGCTCTCAAGCAGACTATTGTTGGCAGTTATATAAAGCGGTTCTGAACAATAGTGTCTTTCAAAAGAAAGTTTTCCAGAGATAGTTTCAAAAGAAAGTAAAAGTCTGTCTATAAATTGGTCTAATCTGATACGTTCTTTTACATCAAAAAGTTCATTGTCTATTTTTGCCAACAATAGGAGATTTCGATTCAAATGCGACAAACGCGAAGTCATTTGAAAGAGATCCTGTATTATCTCAGCCTGTTTATTAGTAAGCTCTGGTTGCTGCAACAAAAGTTCAAGCTTGGTTTGAAATATAGCCAATGGCGTCTGAAGCTCATGAGATGCATTTTCTGTAAACTCTTTCTGTGACTGATATGTATCAATGCTCTTGGCCATCAAACGTTGTAACGCGTTGCTAAGTTTATCAAACTCTTCAATATCGCATGGTTGTAAATTTGGTACTGTCACGTTTTCCAGTCTGAAATTCTCAATGCGATCAAGAATACAATAAAAAGGCTGCCAAAGACGCTTCGACACAAACCGCATTGTCAATACCACTCCGGCCGCAAGCAATACTGTAATTAGCAAGTACTGTATCATAATCCCCTTCAGAACATCTTCTTCCAGATCAGGCTGAGGTATGACTTTACCTGTCTCTATGGCTTCTGTCAAGGCTTCCATGTCTTCTGCATAGTAATTTTTCGTTAGGTAATAGAATGCAGGGGCAGCAAGCATAAACAGCAATGCTATGCACAAAATAAACCATGACATTGATTTATTCAAAAGGCTTATCTTCTTTGACATTTCTATTTTATATTTATTCGCCTGTCCATTTATATCCCATGCCATATACATTCTGAATGTAATTTGGAACTCCAACTTCAGAAAGTTTAGCCTTTAAATTCTTTATATGCGTGTAAATAAAGTCGAAGCTATCCAACATGTCAGCAAACTCTCCACTTAGATGTTCGGCTATAGCACTCTTTGACAATACGCGCTTCCTATTACCTATAAAGAACAATAGTAATTCGTATTCTGATTTTGTAAGAAAAACTGGATATCCATTGGCTATCACGCTTTTCTCTAGCAAATTAATTTTTATCGAGCCGGATTCTATTACATTGCTAGCCCCGAATTCCTTGCGACGTATAACTGCAAAGATGCGTATGCTCAATTCAGCTAAATGAAACGGCTTAGACAAGTAATCGTCCGCTCCGATCTGCAATCCCTTAATTTTATCATCAAGAGAATCTTTAGCAGAGACAATGATAACACCTGCAGGATTATTCTTCTTTTTTATGTCCCGCAAAATATCTAAACCACTACCTCCTGGTAGCATAAGGTCCAATAAAACGCAGTCATACTCATAAAAACGCACCTTCGACAATGCATCATAAAAATCAAAAGCCTGTTCACATAAGTATTTCTCTCCTTCCAAATAACTTACGATACTATCTGATAATTTCCTTTCGTCCTCTATAATAAGTATTTTCATTGTATAGAAAATTGCATCATCATTTGTAAAGCATCACAATACTACACAGTGTAATAA
>CAVLBD010000020.1:0-45154 GCA_963661195.1 bacterium | reverse complement strand
CAACAGACTCTTGTACTGGCTGTAGCTAGTTGGTGCCGCACTTACTTTTGCCTTAGCATCCGCTTTTGTGAGGGATGCTGTCGACGCGTTGTCTGTCGCAGCCTTCTGCGGCGAGAACACAACCTTGGTTTGGGCCGTAGCCGTCAGTGGGGCAATTATGCCAACCAAGGATAGCGTCAAGAATGATAATGTTAGTCTTCTCATAAGCAAAATGTTGTTGTTGTGTTATGATTGTTGTTAAAACTGTCGCTAAATCAGTAATTTTGTCTGCAAAGTTAAAAACCATGCAATACGAAACCAAGTTTAAAACGCTTTTAAACTTTTAGATTTAAGAAAATAAAAAGGAAAAAGTCTGTTTAAATGCCTTTTTGACAGTAATATTAAGAAAAATATTTCAATTTGGGCCGCTAAGCGTGATTAGGTTAAAAGACAGTATCTGCTTGCGGCTCTTAATTTTGAATTTTATTCAAATCTTGCTATCTTTGCAACGTTATGACAAGAAGGCTTTGCTACATTATTATATATATTCTTCTTCTTTGCCAACCGTCAAATACTTTTGCGCTGGAACAGAAGATAAGTTCCGCAATAAGCGATAAGAGCAAAGGCGATGCCTGTTATGGAGCTGGCCGCTTTTCGGAAGCATTGGAATTTTATACCAAGGCTCTTGACGGAGCAAAGATAGATGGAAACGAGCATCTTTACTATGCCTGCCTTGGGAATATCGGCAACATATATGCAGGTATGGGCGATGTGAAACGTGCGCTGCATTATTACGCCCTAGGATATGATGCAGCGAGAAAAGCAAAAGACATAGAGACGCAGTGGGGGTTCGTAACAAATATCGTGGCTGCCTATTGTCAAATAAATGATCCTACAAATGCGCAAGTTTTTTTTCGTATGCAGATGCAACTGCCGATAAAAGATGTGGTAAGGCAGAAATATTACAGCTATAACAATCAGGCATATATAGCATTGGCAGGGCGGAAGTGGGATATAGCAGAGTATTATTTCAAAACGACTGAGCATTTTGTGAAAGAGCGCGGCTTGCCCACGCAATATGTTGTAGGACCTTTGCTTGAATTGGGAAAGATAAGAATGAATCGGGGCGATATGTCTGGAGCTTTGAGCTATTTTTGTATAGCGCGCGATAGTGTGGCCAAGATGGAAACGAAGGAACAGCTTGTGAACATCTACCATGAGATGGTTGAAGTCTACAAGAAAGTTGGACAGCGTGATTCAGCGGAGAAATACAGAAACCTTTATCTTGCTCTCTCTGATTCTATTTTCAATGTCAGTCAGTTCAATATGGCTAACAGTAAACTCTTTGAATATGAGAACAAGGAGAATAAGAAGCGCATTGACAACCTCGTATCGCAGAATTACACGCAGCTTATTGTAATTGTTGTGTTTCTCGTTTTTGCTGTGGCAATAACACTTCTTTATATAGCTCTCAGACGAAAGACGCACAATCTTCTTGAAGCGCAGCGTCTGCTCGTGAGCAAAAATGAAGAATTGATGGCTTCGGAGCATAATAGCCAGAAGTTGCTAAAGCAGTATGTGGAAGCACTTAACAATAAAGGACATACAACAACAGACTCGTGTCCGCCCAATTCTTCAATGTCTAGTACGTCATTAAAGGAAGAAGGGACGGAACGTTCAGACATAGGGCTAGACGAAGAGCAACGAAATCGCCTGCTTAACTCAATAGCAACAGTTTTGGAAGATGTGGAAATTATTTCAAGTTCAGAATTTAATCTTTCAATGCTTGCCGATAAGGTTGATTCAAACACACGATATGTGTCGTGGGTGATAAACGAAACGTACGGTAAGAATTTCAAAACCCTGCTTAACGAATATCGTATTCGCGAGGCATGCAAACGTCTTACAGACAGTGAACATTATGGGAATATGACCATACAGGCTATTTATGAAGATCTTGGCTATAATTCTGCGGCAGGTTTTATTCAAGCTTTCAAGAAAGTTAATGGTGTAACCCCTTCCGTCTATCAAAAACTAAAAGGCAAGGCTGGACTCAAAGGATGACGAGTTGATTTTGTTTACCTTTGAATAAGTTTAAGATAGTGTGACTTCTTTAAATACACGTATAAACAATACGCCCGAAAAGGGTATAGGCATATCTCTTTTCGGGCGTGTTTTTGTATATAAGCCGAATAGCGGCTAGATAATCCAGTGGAATTTATTTCATATCAACGTATTTTATCTTGTCCATGTCACCATAGTCAAGGTTTTCTCCGCCCATTCCCCATACAAACATGTAGTTGCTTGTTGCGGAAGCGCAGTGTACGCTCCATTCTGGGGACATAACAGCCTGCTCATTGTGAAGCCATATTACGCGTGTTTCTTGAGGTTCACCCATAAAATGTGCTATAGTGTTGCCTTCTGGCAGGTTGAAATAGTAATATGCTTCCACGCGTCTGCCATGAAGGTGTGCTGGCATAGTATTCCATACAGAGCCAGGAGCTAGTTCCGTTAGTCCCATTTGCAGTTGGCATGGACCACCTTTGCCGCCATTCTTCTCAGACAGCACATTGTTCACGATGAGCTGGTTTATCACGCGATCGTTGCTCTCCTCCATCTTTCCTGCATGGAAACTATTGGAGTTGAGACATTTCAGTTTTTTTGCACGAGCTGCATCATTGCAGACAATCATCTGTGTGGGATATGCTTTGTGGGCTGTGGTAGAGTTCAAATAGAACTTAGCTGGATTTGAGACATCTTTACTAGCGAATGTGATGTCTTTTGCTCCGCGGCCCACATACAACGCATCTTTAAAGTGCAATTCGTATTCTTTTCCGTCAACAGTAACTACACCAATGCCCTTACTTGTGTTGATAATGCCTAGCTCACGGTTGTAGCAGAAATATTCTGCCTTGAGAGGATCAATGGGCTCAAGTCTTAGAACACTGCCTACGGGCATTGCACCGCCATAAACAACGCGGTCATACATGGAGTAGGTAAAGTGGATTTTATTGGCTTCCATAACTTTTTCCATAGTGAACGCACTGCGAAGGCGGTTCGTGTCGTATGTCTTTACGTCTTGTGGGTTGCAAGCAGTCTGGATGGTGTAGTCGGTTTGTGCCTGTGAGCACATTACGGTGGCAAGGAGAGCCACGCTTAACATGAGTTTTTTCATATTTTATTTTTGTTCTATTATTGTCTATTTTCCTATTTTTCTTCTTTCGCCAAATTATCTTCCTTAACAATGCGACGGTTGTTTATAAACATCAGTGCGAGGGTGACAATTGTAAGAGCTCCCATTCCAAGATATTCAAGTTTTACACCGCGGTAGATGAGCCAACCGAATAGGGAAGAGGCGAAGTCAAGTGCGCCACCGGAGAAGCCTTCTGGAATTTGCGCTGCCTTGTCTTGGGTAGCTGCGAATACTGTGTTGGCTGCCATCGTGAAGTCTGGAGCCATGTCGGTGACGAAATACAGTCCGACGATGAGTGCAATAAGTCCCACAACAAGCGACTTTACCACGTTTCCTTTTGTGAAAGGCAAAACCATGGGGAAGAGGTAGAACATTCCGGCAAGTGAAGCCAATGGCAGGAACTGGTTGCCAGGCAGGAATACTGCCAACACGAGGATTACCGGAATGAGGATTATGGAGACGACAAGTGTGGTAGGATGTCCAATAACGAGGGCTGGACTCATGCCGATGTGTACTTTCTTTCCGTTGAATTTACTTTTTACCAATTCTTGTGTCTTTTCAGAGATTGGTTTAAGACCTTCAATGAAGAGAGATGTGATACGAGGGATAAGCTCCATGACGGCTCCCATTGTAACTCCCAACCCGAGGATTTTCTTTATGTCAAGTTGAGCTGCCCATCCAATTAGCATACCTACGATTACTCCGAGCACAAGTGGTTCGCCAAGGACACCGAACTTCTTTTTTAGTCCTTCTGCATCAATATCAAGCTTTGAGAAGCCTGGGATAAGGTTTAGAAGTTTGTCTATCAATATAGCAAAAGGCATAAAGCTTTGGCAGAATGGCTGAGGGATGGATATGCCCTCAAGGTCATAGTACTTTTGGAATCGTTCTGCAGTAAGGTCTGCGCAGATGAGTGTTATTATGTAACACACAATAGCTGCGAAATATCCCCATAGCAAGCTCTCGCCCATTACGAAATATGCTACGGCACCGATAAAGGCAAAGTGCCAATAGTTCCAAAGATCAATGTTTACAGTGCGTGTAGTTTTTGTTATGAGCATAAGGAAATTTACACCGAGGCAGATGGGAATTATCAGTGCCCCTACAGCTGTGTTGTAGGCAACGGCAGCAGCAGCCGGCCATCCCATGTCGAAAACGTTGAGCTGCAAGTGGTAAATGTCGGATATGCCTTTCAAAGGATCGTTGAAGTTGGTGGTCAGCAATGCTGTGACGACACCAAGACCAACGAAACCAACACCTACGAAGAGACCTGATTTTAGGGCTTTGCCGAATTTCATACCGATACAAAGTCCTATGACGGTGAAGATTATTGGCATCATCACGCTTGCCCCAAGACTGATAATGTAGCTGAATACTTGTTCCATGTTGTTTGTTCTTTATTTTTGTTTTTCTTGTTTCAGTTAGTAGATTGTTCAGTTCGCCTACAAAGTTAGTGTTTTTATTCCAATTAGTACGGGAAACAGGCTGTAAAAGTTTAAGATGTCAGATGTCAAAGTGGAGAAAGAAAAAACAGGGAGCTAACCTCTCGGCCAGTTCCCTGTAAAAACCATGCTATGAAAAAAATATTAGGTATGATTTACATTTTGCTTATGATTCCAATCTTAGTGTTCTCAAGGAAATTAACAATAGCGTTTATTTCTTTTCCCGCGGGCACCTGTTCCTTTACCTGAATGATGGCGTCAAAGACGCTTGTCTGGCCATGGAATACTAGGCGGTATGCATTGGCAATGTGGTCAATAATCTTTTCTGAAGCCCCAGAGGACTTGAGTAGCGGTTCGTTAACACCTGCATAGCGCACGGGGTTGTCTGTGGCAATGATGAACGGTGGTACATCATTGCTGATGCGGACACCGCCTGTAATCATTGATGCTCCGCCAATGCGTACGTTGGCATTTATGATTACGCCAGATGAGAATATTGCAGCGCTATGAATTTCACAGTCGCCAGCAACCTTTGTTCCGTAGCCGAAGGTACAGTAGTCTTCAATCTTTGTGTCGTGGGATATGTGAACACCTTCCATGAAGAAGTTACGGTTGCCAATGAGCGTTTCGCCGTCTTTGAATGTGGCGCGGTTGATTACCACGTTTTCGCGGAAAATGTTTTCGTCACCGATGATCAAATGGGTCTCGTCGCCATTGTAGTTGAAGTCCTGAGGTTCTGCGCCAAGTACTGTGTTTTGGAAAACCTTGTTGCCCTTGCCCATACGGGTACCCTTCATGATGCTTACGTAGGGATAGATGACACAATCATCGCCAATTACCACATCGTCTTCGATGTAAGCAAACGGATAGATGGTAACGTTCTTCCCGATTTTTGCACCAGGGGCTATGTATGCTTTTTCACTTATCATAATTGTTGAACTGTATTAACGGAGGGCATTTAGTGAAACGCCCTGCCGTTGGGTTTTCTTTTCCAAACGGGTACCCTCATTTGATATTGGAGGGCACTTTTGTCTGATTTTAATATCTTCCTCCGCCCAAAGCGTAATAGAGGTTCACCACAGCCTGCATCTTGTAGAAGTCATCGGCAACTTTAGAGAGTTGTGCGTTGAGCAGACTCTGCTGGGCTGTGATAACTTCAAGATAAGTGCTACTACCCTCGTTGAAGAGCATCTTGGTGTATTCTACATTCTTTGTTAAGCTTTCTACTTGTTTCTGCTCCAGTTGGCTCTTCTCTTCTGAAGAGTTGTAGAGCACGAGGGCATTGCTGACTTCGCTGCCGGCAGAGAGGACGGCATTCTGCCATGTGTTGTATGCCTGCTCCTGTTGTGCTTTTGCTACTTTCAATCCCGCAATGAGCTGTCCCTTGGCGAATATTGGCTGAACAAGACTAGCCACTGCACTCCAAAGCATCTTACCTGGGTTGGCAATGCCAGTTGTACCGCTATTCGTATATGCACCAGAACCGCTTATTGTTATGCTTGGGTAGAAATTAGAACGCGCTTGGTTCGTGTTGTAGAAGCACTGCGCAAGACTCATTTCTGCATAGTGTACGTCTGGGCGATTGTTCAGAAGTTGTATGCTGATACCTGTGCTGAATGTTGCAGGCAGAGATTGATCTTCAAGTTTGTTGCGGCTTATAGTCTGTGCCGGCTGACCAATAAGCAAGGATAGTGAGTTCTCTGTTTCACGTATTTGGCGCTTGAGGTCTGTGGCCTGTGCAAGAACAGAATAGTAGCTGGATTCAGCACTTTGCACACTTGTCTCTTTTGCACGTCCAAGGTCTTTCTGCAGTTTCATCATGTCCCATGTGTCCTTTGTCAAACTAGCCATGTTGTCTACGATTTCAAGCTGTTTGTCAAGCATCATCAGCGTATAGTACATATTGGCAATGTTTGATATTAAGCCAGTTTGTACAACCTGCTGGTAATCCTTAGTTGCAAGTAGAGACATCTGAGTGCTTCGTTTTGCATTTAGAAGTTTGCCGAAAAGGTCAATGCTCCAACTTGCCTGTATGGGCAGTGAGTAGGTTTGTATGGCCTTGTTGTTGTCCCATGACGATGTCGTTGCTTGCGGCGAGAAGGTAAAACTTGGTACGAAGGCAAGTTTTGCAGCTGTTAGCTGTGCTTCAACCATCTTTACATTGAGGGCAGCATTGAGTAGGTTTGTATTGTGGCTTAGGCCCTGCTCTATTAGCGTCTGTAACTGCGAGTCGGTGAACACGCTGCGCCATGGCAAGTTGCCAAAGCTTGTTGTGTCGCTTACGGCAAGCGTGTCGGTCGTTGAAGTCACGTCGCGCACTAGGCCGGAAGCGTTCACATCGGGACGCTCATATTTATTGTATATTCCGCAACTGCCGAGTACAAGACCGGCAGAAGCGAATGTTATTATACTTTTAATGTTCATATATATTTTCATTCTAAAAAATACGGATCCTTGTTACTTCTTGGATGACTCATCCAAACGTGTCTGAAGGTTTTCGGCTACATACGGGTTGGTGTATTGCTTTATTTCAGAGTCCACGTTAGCGCTGTCGTCTTCGAATTCGATAGGCTTAATCTTTTCTTGAAGCGTTTCGAAAATGTAGAAGAGTGCTGGCACAACCATAATCTGGCAGAGCATACCTATAAGCATACCGCCAACGGCTGCTGCACCAAGTGTCATGTTTCCGTTGTATCCTACGCCCCAAGGCATGAGCATAGGGAGAAGTCCGATAATCATGGCAAGAGAAGTCATGAGGATAGGACGTAGACGGTCTTTGGCTCCAAGCACTGCTGCCCATGAAACAGCCATACCCGTGCGGCGGCGCTCAAGGGCGAATTGCACGATAAGGATGGCGTTCTTTGCAAGAAGACCCATAAGCATGATGAGGGCAATCTGCATGTAAATGTCGTTATTCTTTCCAAACAAGTTGGTGAAGATAAACGCTCCGGCAAGTCCAAACGGAATTGACAAGATTACCGACAGAGGCAAAATGTAACTCTCGTATTGTGCTGAAAGAATCAAGTAGACAAACGTGAGACAGAGAATGAAAATCATTGCAGTGGAGTTGCTAGACTCTTGCTCCGTACGTGTAAGTCCTGAATACTCATACGTATATCCAGATGGCAAAGATGTCTTTGCCACTTCTGCAATAGCATTGAGGGCATCTCCCGTTGAATAGCCATCTGAAGCGGAAGCGTTCACGTTTATAGAAGTGAACAGGTTGAAACGGTCAATTTCCTGTGGACCATATACGCGGCTCAAGTTGACGTATTCCTGTATGGGGGCCATCTCGCCAGCGGAAGTGCGTACATAGATGTTGCTAAGGCTCTTCAGGTCGGCACGGTCTTTAGGGTCAGACTGGATGTATACACGGTAGAGCTTACCATAAGAGTTGAAGTTACTTGCATACATTCCACCATAGTAACCTTGCATGGTGGTGAGAACAGTTGACGGATCTATACCACTCTGCTTGCACTTAGCCACGTCAACGTCAATCTTGTATTGAGGGTAGTTGGCGTTATATGAAGTCATTGCATTGCTTATCTCAGGGCGCTTGTTCAACTCGTTAAGGAATTTTTGTGTAACGTCAAAGAACTTATCTACATCGCCTCCTGTGCGGTCTTGCATGGAGAACGTCAAACCATTAGTTGCAGAGAATCCCTGTACCATAGGTGGCTGGAATGCAAGAATCTGCGCGCCCTTGATGGCTGCCGTCTGCTTATATATCATACCCAAAACCATTGATGAACCGAGATTGTGCACACCGATATATTTCAGAGGCCCTTCGAGTTCTTGACGTTTCTCAAATGACTTTAATTTGATAATAAATGTACCTTGGTTTGAACCTTGTCCGGCAATGAAGTTGTAGCCAGTGATACGCATGCGGCTCTGGATCGCAGGGTTGCTTGCAAGCATGCGGTCAACCTCGTCCATGACCTCGTTTGTTTTCTTCATTGATGTTCCTGGAGGAGTTGAAACTGTACAGAATACAGTTCCGGTATCTTCGTCTGGCACAAGACCTGTCTTTGTCGTTGCCATCAGTGTTGCCATTGCCGCAATGCCTATTACTACGGCAAGTATTGCAATTACAGGGCGTTCAACCAAACGACGTACGCCTTTGGTGTATTTGTTTTGGACTTTTCCGTATGCTGCGTTGAATGAAGCGTGGAAACGGTCAATGAGAGACATTTTTCGGTCGGAGCCGTCTTCGTTCTTTGGCTTTAGCAAAACAGCGCAAAGTGCAGGAGACAATGTCAATGCGTTTAGTGCCGAGATGATGATGGATATGGCCATCGTAATACCGAACTCCCGGTAGAATGTACCAGACGTTCCACCCATGAATGATACAGGCACGAACACAGCTGACATTACAAGAGTAATTGAAATTATGGCACCTGAAATCTCGTGCATGGCATCTATTGACGCTTGGCGTGCAGATTTGTAGCCAAGGTCAAGTTTGGCATGTACTGCCTCAACCACCACAATAGCATCATCCACCACAATGGCAATTGCAAGCACAAGAGCTGCCAATGTAAGCAGGTTTAGCGAGAAGCCGAATACATATAGGAAGAAGAATGTACCAATGAGTGATACTGGAACCGCAATAAGCGGGATTAGAGTAGAACGAGTGTCTTGAAGGAAAACGTAAACTACGATGAATACAAGGATGAATGCTTCAATGAGTGTTTTCACGAGGTCTTCAATAGATGCGTAAAGGAACTCTGTAACATCTTGCATTACATCGAAATGTACGCCAGGAGGAAGACTTGCTTCTTGTTCCTTGAGCAATTTCTTGATATTGCCAGCAATTTCTGTTGCATTAGAGCCTGCAGTCTGAGTGACCATCATTGTTACAGATGGTTTACTGTTCAGCTTGGATTCAACGGTGTAAGAGAGGGAGCCCATTTCAACACGGGCTACATCCTTCACGCGGATCGTCTGACCATCCTGTGTACTCTTTATGATCATGTTGCCGAACTCCTCGGGAGTTTTCAAACGGCCTTTATATCTGAAAGTGTATTGGTATTGGTTGTCACTCATTTCACCAACTGAACCAGGGGCAGCCTCAATGTTCTGCTGAGAAAGGACGCCAGTTAGGTCGGAAGGTATAAGACTGTAGCTCTTCATCTTGACGGGGTCAATCCAAAGACGCATTGTATAGTCTTTCTGAGAGAAACACTGACATTCACCCACACCGTTCACACGTTTAATAGCTGGAACGACGTTGATATTGGCATAGTTAGCTAGGAACTGGTCATCGTAGCGGTCGTCGTCGGCACTAAGACCGAAAAGAATTACTGTAGACGACTGGCGTTTCATTACCGTCACACCTGCTTTCGTTACTTCGGCAGGAAGGAGTGCTGAGGCCTGTGACACGCGGTTCTGAACGTTCACTTGACACATGTCGGCATCCATTCCCTGTTTGAAATATACGGTAATGCTAGCTGAACCATCGTTGGTGGCAGAGGATGTCATGTAGGTCATGCCCTCCACACCGTTTATCTGCTCCTCCAACGGAGCAAGCACTGAATTCATCACTGTCTCGGCATTTGCACCCGTATATGATGCACGAACCATAATTGTAGGTGGTGCAATATTCGGATACTGTTCAATAGGCAGTGATACAAGTCCGATGATACCCAGAATCACTATTACTATAGAGATCACGGTAGACAACACCGGGCGCTTGATAAAATTATCTAGTCTCATTTATTACCTGTTTGAAATACTGTGAAAATTATTTCTTCTTGTCGGTAAGCAAGTAGCTTATTTTCCGAAATCTTTCTTAAGCTTGTTTATGTCACTTTGATCAGCTCCCATAGACTCTGTTTTCTTGAGTTTCTCTTGATACTGGGCTTCTGTTATTGGGGTGATCTTTTGGCCATCAGTTAGTGCAGATATTCCTTGAACAACAATACGGTCACCGGCTTTAAGTCCACTATTGATAATATAGTTTTTGCCGTCATTGTTTGAGTTTACTGTTACAGCAGTGTATTTTACCTTGTTGTCACCACCTACTACATAAACAAAGTATTTGTCTTGAACCTGCGAAACCGCATCTTGGGGTATTATAATTGCAGAAGATGCTACGTGAGGAACTACAATACTGCCTGATGCACCGCTCTTGAGTAAGTGCTCTGGGTTGGGGAAGTCTGCACGCATTGAAACACTACCGGTTGTCGCATCAACAACACCGCTAACTGTTGCCACGCGTCCTTCGTGATTATATACGCTTCCGTCAGCCAGCTGAAGTTTTACTGCGGGATAGTCTTTAATTGCAGCATGCAGGCCACCTGCGCTCTTAGTCATTTCCAAAAGATCCTTTTCGGTCATGGAGAAATAAACCTGCATTGTGCCGATATTTGAAACGGTTGTTAGTGGTTGCTGGCTTGAAGCACTGACTAGTGCGCCTACGCGGTAGGGGAGATCACCAACGACACCATCGGCAGGGCTAGTGACATAGCAGAAATCAAGGTTCTGCTTTGCTGAGATATATGCAGCTTCTGCCTGAGCAACTGATGCGTATGCAGCTTCGAGATTGTTTTTTGCAGACTGAAGCTCATATGAACCTATAACATTATTCTTGAAAAGTTTTTCGCTATTGGTGTAGGTTAGCTTTGTTGTGCTCAGTTGGGCTTTAGCTGAGTTTACGGCTGCTTTAGCCTGACGTACTGCAGCTTCATAAGTTACGTTGTCTATAACGAAGAGCAACTGACCTTTCTTAACGTTTTGTCCTTCCTGAACGCAAAGCTTTGTGATAAATCCAGAAACTTTTGGGCGTATTTCTACATCCTGCACACCTTTTATTGTTGCAGGATATGTGGTCTGCAACTCTGCATTCTGACCACTAACAGTCCTTACCGCATATTCGTCATCTCCGAAATCCGGTTTCCCACTTTTTCCTCCTCCGCAGGACACAAGTGCTGCGGCGAGCAACAGAATAAATAAATTACTCTTTCTTTTCATACCTATTTGTTATAATTAATGATGTCTTGCTTGTTTGTAAAAAACATACATACGCACGAAAACTAAAATACAGTTTGTAGTTTTCGATGCAAAATTAGACAATAATCTTCAAACTTGTTTAAGGACAAAATGATTATTGGAATGTTTTAACTAAATTTTCAAGATTATAGTTTATGCACGCGAACGCATAACGATTGCAGAAGAATTTTGGAACATACGTAATGAAATATTTCTATTTCATGGAAACAATATGTTCTTTGATGGATTTTTTATGGTGCGCAACCTTTGCTTGTTACTTTGTAATGCAGGTATAGCACAGAATACAGGAAGCCTAACGTATCTTCCCTAGCTTAGTCCAAGGGATTTCGCCTTCTTTATAAGTAAATCCATTAAAGGTTCGCGCTCATTGGCTACTTTACCGTCGAGAACAGCGTCTTTCAATGTTTGCTTCAGTATACCTACCTCGCGAGATGGTTTAAGGTGGAACATTTCCATAATTTCATTTCCGTCAATAACAGGTTGGAGCAAACGTTTGTAGTCTTTTTCCTTGAGGTCTGCCAATTTCTCTCTGACTATTCTGAAATTTTCTAGAAATTGTTTTTTTCTAGTCTGATTCTTACTTGTGATGTCTGCTTCGCATAGGGTCATAAGGTCGTCAATGTCGTCACCAGCATCATTTATCAACCTTCTTACAGCACTGTCTGTTACGACTTCATCTGCAATAGCGATTGGGCGCATGTGCAAATCAACAAGTTTCTGCACATACTTCATCTTTGCATCCATAGGTAGCTTCATACGACGGAAAATCTGTGGAACCATCTTTGCACCGATATAATTATGGTTATGGAAAGTCCATCCTGCCATAGGATCCCAACGTTTGCTTTTAGGTTTGCCAATGTCGTGCATCAGTGCTGCCCATCGCAACCAAAGGTTGTCGCTTTTGCGACATACGTTGTCAAGAACCTCAAGAGTATGGTAGAAATTGTTTTTATGGGCTTTTCCGTTGCGCGTTTCAATTATGTCTAGTGCGCTTAATTCAGGCATTATGAGTTGTAGCAGTCCACAACGCTGAAGATCTACGAATCCCTTGCTTGGAGTTGGGGTGCGCATTATCTTGTTGAGTTCTTCTTCTATGCGTTCGGCACTTATTATGCTTATACGTTCGGCATTGCGTACGAGAGCGTCAAATGTTTCTTCTTCGATATAGAAGTTTAGTTGTGTGGCAAAGCGTATGCATCGCATCATTCGTAATGGGTCGTCAGAAAATGTTATGTCTGGGTCGAGAGGCGTGCGTATGATCCCGTCCTCCATATCGTATATCCCATCGAATGGATCAACAAGTTCTCCAAATCTGTCTTTATTGAGGCATACAGCAAGGGCATTTATTGTGAAGTCTCTACGGTTTTGATCGTCTTCAAGTGTTCCGTCTTCAACAACAGGTTTTCTAGAACCTCTGTTGTAACTTTCTTTCCTGGCTCCTACAAATTCTATCTCTGTATCTTTATATTTGACTTGCGCCGTACCAAAGTTGCGAAAAACTGATATGTGAGCTTTTTTCCCAAGTATGCAACGCAGCTCGTCTGCAACTCTTATTCCACTACCCACAACAACAACATCAATGTCGTTAGATGGGCGCTCAAGGAATAAATCGCGCACATATCCTCCTACGACATAACATTCGAGTTTCAGCGTGTCGGCAACTTGTGATATTTTGTGAAATATTTCTTTGTCAAGAATTTGTGCCAGTTCGGCGTCAGATAACATTTTCATAGGGGAAAATAAAATTTGCGGCTGCAAAGGTAGCGAAATTTGGGGGGATAGCAAAATTTATATCGTCGTTCGATTATTCATTTGTAGCTTGTTTTGCGTTACTGTATATGGCATGTATGAGCAAAGTATACTAATTGTGACTATGGCAATAGAAAAGTTAATAGATTATTATTCTATTAACAAAAAGCGCCAGAGCATGATCTTAATCAATTTCTGGCGCTTATAAACTTTTATTGATGTTTTTGAAAATTACGACTAATGGCTAATCAGAATTTTTTGCCATAGAATTCAAACATTAGCTCTGATTGTTCCGTTGTTGTTAGTTGGTCATTGTATAGAGCTTCGCCGTCAAGTAGTTGATACTCCTCTTTACCAGTCTTGCTATTGCGGATTTTACCATCATATATTGCGGTTTCCATGAATACAACAACGTTAGAACTATTGTACCATTGAGCTGGCGTGAGCGACATGAATGCAACTGCAATGTCGTGCTTCTCTCCTTGATATTCTAAACTCATTTCAACCGTAAATGGTGAAATATAATAAGTCAGAACGTTATTTACGGGAGTAGGACGCAGCATGTATTTGAATTTCATATCAATGTTTTCCTTGTCTTCAGCAGCATCTATAATTGCTTGGTTGCGTGCAAGCTTTTCCTTTTCTGAATCGGAGAGATTTTTGAGTTGTGCTTCGGTGTAGTCTTTTGACGTTTTTAGTACTTTGAATAAAAGTTTGGCAGGAAAACTTTCGAGTATGATGGTTGAATCTGTAGAATTCTGACGAAGCGTCATGCTTGAAATGGAATCGTTATAAAAGAATGTTGAACTTTTCTTGTTCTCCCTATTATAAAAATATGTTTTTCCGTAATACGTTCCACTTATGTTAGTACGGTAAAGTTTCTCTTGTTCTGGTGTCAATACATCATCACTGTCACTGTCGCTTAGGCATGAAGTCATACTTGTAGCCAAGCATACCGCCATGATTAAAAGCGGTAGGATTTTCTTGAAGTTTTTCATTTCTTTCTTTTTTTCTGTGTTTAAATCAGTTTCGTTAGAATCAACTGCGCACGTGTGGTTAATAATTCTTTTCAAAGATGGACACATGTCCTTTTTTTATTCTTAAACTGCAATTTTCTTAAATCATTGCATAAAAAAAGATTTTTTTATCCTCTGTCAAGCAGGTTTAGAAATTCCTGTCGCATTGCTTGTTCTTCAAAAATTCCGCAGAAATCAGAAGTGGTTGTGACAGAGTTCTGCTTTTCTACACCGCGCATTTGCATACACATGTGTTTTGCTTCAATCATTACCATAACTCCTTTTGGATGAAGGGCTTCATTGATGCAATCTTTTATTTGTTGCGTCATCCTTTCCTGTACCTGAAGCCTATGACTGAACACGTCTACAACTCTTGCGATTTTACTCAGTCCTGTTATATAGCCGTTAGGGATGTATGCTACATGAGCTTTTCCGTAAAAAGGCAGCATATGATGTTCGCAAAGAGAGAAAAATTCAATGTCTTTCACAATAACCATTTGGTCGTAGCTTTCCTTAAAGAGTGCGTCTGTCAGAACTTTGTGTGCATCTTGAGAATATCCTCTTGTCAGCATCTGCATAGCCTTTGCCACGCGCATTGGGGTTTTCTGAAGTCCTTCTCTTTCCGAATTTTCGCCGAGTAATCCAATGATTTCTTTGTAGTGGGCAGCCAATTCGTTGAGGCCTGGTCTGAAATTTGTTTCGGTGTCCATATTTCTAATAAGCTACTGTTATTTTTCCTTTCACTATGCATGCTTGTTTGTATCCCATTGCTTTTATGCCTTTAAGTATTTGCGCTGCTTCGCTATATGAGCGAAAGTTTCCTACGCGACATATCCAACGTGGAGAATAGAAATGCACGTATACAGGTTGTTCGGGATATTTTTGCTTTATTTCATCGCCTATGCGGTTAGCTCTTTCGCGGTCGGCTCTCGTGTTTCCTCCTGAATATGCTTGAATGCGGTAGCCTGTTACTTTATAGCTATTACGCATCATTTTTTTTCCAGTATCCGTATTGGGTGTGTGACTTGAGGGTTCTGCCGTCTGATCTGTCTGCTTAACTATGTGCCTATCGGTTGCTTGCTGCTTTTGTTCTGGTTGTTGCGTTTTTTGTTCTGCCGATTGTTTATGCTTGGATGAGTCTGGATGGTGCTGTTCCGTAGGTGTAGCGTTGTTTTGGGGGGTATGGGCAGCAGACTTGCTTTTTGTCGCTTGCATTTGTTGGGGGAGGGTTGTTTGCTGCTTTGTTGTCTGTTCCTGGTCATGCTTCAGTTGGGCGTTGTTCACCAGGTTGTCTATATCGGTGCTTTGCTTGACAGTAATCTTTCCCTCTCCCGATTGTTGTTTTTGTAGTTCTTTCAGAAAAGACTGTGCTCTGCTTGTCGTGGTAAGCCCTATGGCAAATACTAATATAGCGATGAACTTTTTCATATTTTCTTAAGTTTCATAATCCTTAAGCGAGACTATCGAATTACCGACAATCTCGCTTAGGGGTGTGAGTGATTATCGGGCGTCGATGATGCCCTTGAAGTCGGCAACTTTGAGAGAAGCTCCACCAATCAGTCCGCCGTCAATGTTTGGCTTAGCAAATAATTCAGGAGCATTGCTAGCTTTGCAGCTTCCGCCGTAAAGTATTGTCGTGTTTTCTGCTGTCTCGCTTCCATATTTGCCCGCTATCACACTGCGGATGTAAGCGTGTATTTCTTCTGCTTGCTCAGCAGTAGCAGTCTTACCTGTACCGATAGCCCAAATTGGTTCATATGCCACAATAATATTATTGAATTCTTCTGCTGTGAGATTGAATACACTGCCTTCAAGCTCAGCTTTTACAACTTCGTTCTGTTTGTTGGCCTCTCGTTCCTCAAGACTCTCGCCTATGCAGAAAATAACCTTCAGCCCGTTCTTCAGTGCAAGTAGTACTTTTTCTTTCAGTACCTCAGGCGTTTCGTTGTAGTATCCGCGACGTTCTGAGTGACCGAGAATAACGTACTGTGCCCCAGTGCTCTTTATCATTTCTGCAGATACTTCTCCAGTGTATGCACCTTTTTCCTTGTCGGCACAATTTTCTGCTCCCAAGCCGATGATGTCTTGGTCAAGGAATTGGGCAATACTTGCTAAGTGGATGAAAGGTGTGCAGATTATAACTCCACAGTTCGGCTTGTTTGTCGTTAGTTTGTCGTTAAGCTCTTTGGCAAGAGTAATACCTTCTTGCAGGTTCATGTTCATTTTCCAGTTACCTGCTACAATTTTCTTTCTCATGTTTTTTGCTAATATTAAAAAATGATTTATGTTTTCTTATCCATTTTGTCCACGCCCATGTACGATCGGCAAGTGCTAACAATGCAAGAGGCAGGAAGAACCAAGCTAACGTATATGCAATTTTTTTCCCTATGTTTGTCTGTGATATATGTCCTTCTGGACGTTTTCCAAGTTGTTGTGTAGTATCATCCAACTGCGGCAAATTGTTGTGACTCCATTTTCCGATGATTGTCCCGCTTTTCAGCAGTAATAATCCAGGGTTGCTGCGTATTATAGTTCTGAGTGTGGTTTCGTCTGTGAGTAAAAAAGGGTATTCTGCCCCTGTAATATCTTGCCAATGGGAAATTGATTTTTGGTTACTTGATGTTAGACAATAGAAACTATAACCATGCAATTGGGCATAATCGTATATTTTGTTGATGTCACCGAAATATGAGTCGTTAGCTTTTTCCAAATATGGAGACACAAGAAGGAAGGTGTAACCTTTGTCGGACAGGATCTTATCCGTTATGTCTTCACCTGTTTCAGGTACTTCCATATTTAAATCGTGTATTGGCGGTACATATCCTTGTCTTGTCTGTGTGGTCTTGCTATCAATAAAAGTCCATGTTGAGTCGGGATAGTTTTCTAAAGAGAATTCTTTTGTGACCCCATTCTTTTTCAAAAAGAATGTTGTTTTAAATTCCGGTTGTGCGGCTCCTTTGGGTATTTCCATTCCTTTTGGGATGTTGGCTCCAATATGATAAGGACGGAAGTCAAAGACCGGTAAATTATATAGGCAATAAACACTTGTTGCCAATCCATAAATCATTGTATAGTTTATTGCAATCCACTGGTTTGTGCGGCTGATGAAACGTACCATTGCTATGGGCCATTTCGCCACAATTGCAGAACATGCTAGCAAGATGATGTTTTTGATCAATGTCTGACTATTTGTCAACTTGATGGCATCGCCAAAACATCCGCAGTCCTTTACAGGGTTTGCCAATGCAATCCAAATGGTTATTGTTGTCATTATAACCATAAAAGCCAAAACAATCTTCGAAATCATTCTGCGCCTTATGGCAAAGAGTAGAAAAACGCCGAGAGAGAGCTCTATAGTGGCAAGTAGTATGGATGCAGAAAGAGTGGCAAAATCAGGTACAAATGTAGCTATTCCTAGAGCTTCAAGGTAGTCGTGTAGCTTATATTGTGTACCTATAGGGTCAATGGCTTTTACGTAACCAGAGAAGATGAATGTCAGTGCAACAACTAGTCTTGACACATTCACCGCAATGTTTTTTACCACAGTCTTTCCCATCGTTAATTAATTGCAGCTCGTAATCTTTATAATTGCGAATACGGAATAATTTATTATGTCCATGTAGTTTGCGTCAATACCCTCCGAAACGAGTGTATTACCGTGTAGATTTTCTATTTCTTTGATGCGTTCTATTTTTGTGAGTATAAAGTCCGTAAAACTGCTCACGCGCATCATACGCCATGCTTCGTTATAATCATGATTTTTCCGCACCATCAATTGCAGAGTCTCCTTTTGATATTTGTCGTAGTGTTGAAGTGCCTCTTCGTTGTTGATGTCAACATTATCGGCAAACCCCTTTTCTAGTTGTATCAATCCCACTAATCCATAATTTATAAGTGCTATAAACTCAGAACGTGTAGAATCTTCAATTAGGGCTTTGCCTTTAACTTCAATACTGCGTATGCGGTGGGCCTTTATCAATAGCTGATCTGTGAGCGCCGAAGGACGTAACATGCGCCAAGAGGCGTTGTAGTCATGGAGCTTCTTTTCGAATAGCGTACGACATTCTTGCATTACGCTTTTAAATTGTTGCTCTGTATCTTGTGTTGCCATTGTCTGTCTTTATTTTTTGAAGGTAAATGAATACCTTCTTTGAAATGGATAGTTTTAAAGTGCAAAGGTAAATATTTAAATTGACAAAAGGCTTTATCCTTCAAAAAATGTAGTTTTGGAAAATTTTGTGTAAAGTCAATCAGACTGGCATTCTTGTCTGATCTTTCTTATAACTGCGCATTCTGCATCAAAACGTGCTTTGACAGAATCGCGTATGGTACGTATTGTAGTAAGAGCAGTGTAGTCTTCCTCTGTTGCTATTCCTGCTTTCCGACGTTCTTCAACTTCCTTCTCTTTTTGGTTAAGTTGTTCATCGAACGTTTTAACAAGTTCATCGTGTATCTTGACATTCGCTTGAAATTTAGCCTCAGTAGCGGCTCGATAGATCTTAATGGCTTTTTTTCTTTGTTCTATGGCTTTCGGATATGTGTGACGTAGTGAGTCTATAAGCTCAAGCGCTTTCTCGTGTTTCCCGTGTTGTTCAGCAACAGTAGCTTCTTCCAATAAGTAGGTTGCTCGCTCAATAGGATTGTCTGAACAAGACGCTATAGTAAACATTATGGTAGTAATTATCGGTAACGTAGCTTTCATATGTCCTTTCTCGTAAAAATATTTTTTAAATTGTATATATTGTTCTTTTTTACTTTTATTTATTCTCTGCATGACTCAGTTTAAAAGGCTTGTTTACAAAAGTCATGCTTTTTTCTCGCAAAACCAAAACATTGTTGGAAAAAATTGTCTTTTTGAAATTTTATAACTAAATTTGCATGTCTTAGCAGCATAAAAATTATATTGTCCTAAGATAAAGACGCATAAAAACGCGATGCTAGCGAGAACAGAATTGGAACGTTTCCAATAAGCACAATAGGCTTTGAAGAACAACGAAAATGACTTACATGATGAAGAGAATAGCTCTCATTACAGGTATTACGGGCCAAGACGGCTCGTTCCTGGCAGAATTTCTACTTAGTAAAGGATATGAAGTACACGGTACCATAAGGCGTTCGTCGGTAGATTTCCGTGAACGTATCGCTCATCTTGAAGGACAACCCAATTTCCATCTTCACTATGCTGATATGGGCGACTCTATGAGTCTTATACAAGTTGTTGGAAAAGTTCGTCCTACAGAAATATATAACCTGGCAGCTCAGAGTCATGTTCAAGTGAGTTTTGATTCTCCAGAATTTACAGCAGACGTTGATGCAACAGGGGTTTTGAGGGTGCTTGAAGCAGTGCGCCAATGCGGTCTTGCTGACACATGTCGTATATATCAGGCTTCAACATCAGAACTTTATGGTAAGGTTGAAGAAGTTCCTCAAAATGAACAGACTCCGTTTCATCCTTATTCACCATATGCCGTCGCCAAGTTGTATGGGTATTGGATCGTGAAAGAGTATAGGGAAGCTTATAATATGTTCTGTTGTTCTGGTATACTTTTTAACCATGAAAGTGAGCGTCGTGGAGAAACTTTTGTTACGCGCAAAATAACGCTTGCCGCAGCACGTATTGCTCAGGGTAAGCAAGACAAACTCTATCTTGGTAATTTGTCATCGTTACGTGATTGGGGATATGCTAAGGATTATGTTGAATGTATGTGGCTCATCCTGCAGTATGACAAACCAGAAGATTTTGTGATTGCTACGGGCGTGCAACATTCTGTACGCGACTTTTGTTATCTCGCATTTAAACATGTTGGAATAGAATTAGAATTTCAAGGTGAAGGTGAAAATGAAAAAGGCGTAGATAAGAAGACCGGTAGAGTGATTGTTGAGGTTTCTAAGGATTTTTACCGTCCCACTGATGTTGTTAATCTTTGGGGTGATCCGACTAAGGCAAAGATGAAGCTGGGATGGAATCCTGGAAAGACATCGTTTGAACAACTCGTGAAGATAATGGTGGATGCAGATATGGCCAAAG
Organism: bacterium; assembly: GCA_963661195.1. Taxonomy (GTDB): domain Bacteria; phylum Bacteroidota; class Bacteroidia; order Bacteroidales; family Bacteroidaceae; genus Prevotella. The sequence goes on along the minus strand of CAVLBD010000020.1, from coordinate 24,739 downwards.
TAGCTGTTGAACGAGCTGGTGAAAAGGTAAAGACTAATTTGGCTGAATATCTTGAAAAGGGTATAGTAAAGTAGAGGCGTGAATCGACGTATTTGTCAGTCTCGTTTGAAGGAATAGATAATGGCACTAAACAAAGAAAATAAAATATATATAGCTGGGCATCGAGGATTGGTTGGCTCGGCCATTTGGAAAAATCTTGAAAAAAGGGGATATTGCAATTTGATTGGACGTACCCATAGGGAACTTGATCTAACAGACCAAAATGCAGTAGAAAGATTTTTTGACGAAGAGCGCCCTGATGCCGTTGTGTTGGCAGCTGCCTTTGTTGGTGGAATTATGGCAAACTCACTTTATCGGGCTGACTTTATTATGCAGAATCTGAAGATGCAATGCAATGTAATAGGTAATGCCTATTTACATAGAGTAAAAAAGTTGCTCTTCCTTGGTTCAACATGCATATATCCTAAAAATGCGCCTCAGCCTATGAGGGAGGATGCTCTCTTGACTTCACCTTTAGAATATACCAATGAAGAATATGCCATTGCGAAGATTGCAGGACTTAAAATGTGCGAAAGCTATAATTTGCAGTATGGTACCAACTATATTGCTGTTATGCCAACAAACCTTTATGGGCCGAATGACAATTTTCACCTTGAAAATAGTCATGTTATGCCGGCAATGATGCGCAAGATATATCTTGCAAAGCTTATTCATGAAAGTAATTGGAAGGAGATACGTTTAGATATGGACAAACGACCAGTAAATCCGACTGATAAACTTCGGGAGATTATTGGTGAAGGTAATGTTGATGGGAAAAGTAGTGATGAACGTATACTCAAAACGTTGGCATTCTATGGAATAGAGGATAATAGGGTTACGCTTTGGGGGTCTGGTACCCCGCTGCGTGAGTTCCTTTGGAGTGAGGATATGGCTGATGCCAGTGTTCATGTTTTGTTGAATGTTGATTTTTGTGATATTATAGGCATAGACAAGTATTCGTCTGTTTTCTATGGAGCGAAAACCAATGGAATTGTTGATCGTAACAATAGCGAGGGGCGTGGCGGAGCATTGCCTGCCCTTGGTGAAATACGGAACTGTCATATAAATATAGGAACAGGGAAGGAAGTTTCTATAAGAGATGTGGCGGAAATGATAGTTGCGGAAATAGGATTTGGCGGTGAACTCCTTTGGGATAGGACGAAGCCTGATGGGACAATGCGAAAGTTGACTGATGTAACAAAATTGCATAGTTTGGGATGGCATCATTCTGTTGAAATACAAGAGGGTATTCATCTCCTTTATAATTGGTATAAAGGAAGCATTATGCCCGAATGTTGTTGACGTTACGAAACGTTTAAATGGGGGATTACAAGAATTTTGGAGGTTTAATTTAACGGCAAAGAAGAAGTATGTATTGGGCACAGGTAAATATGGGCGGGCTAAGAGCAAGCCAAAGGTTCGGTACTACGCATAGTAACGGGTTGGTTGTTGCGGCAACTCTTTTGGGAGACTTCTTTATAGCAATGCTCACATACTGGTTCTTTATAGCCAAGGTGTTAGGCTTCTATTGGGATGATTTTCAGATGCACACAGCCTTTCTTGTAGGGGTGATTTATAGTGCATGTATCATAAATGGTGGAGTTATTGTCTACATACGAAATGTAAAACGTTTCCAAATAGTTACGCTTGTAGCCCGTAATGTGCTTGTTTTTGCATTGTTGTCTTTACCTATTATCAAGCTAGGGCATTTCCACTCTATGTATTACAAGGTGATACCGCTATTTTTGCTCACGCTTATATCAACGGTGTCGCTATTTAGACTTTGTGTGCGTTGGGCGATAATAAGGCATAGCCGTTCAGATAAATATATAACAAAGGTGGTATTTCTAGGCAGTAAGGAAAATAATCTAGCTCTTTACAAAGAGATGCGCTCCATATCATCGTTGGGCTATGAGGTTCTTGGATATTTTGACGACAAGCCTAATCCTAATTTTCCCAAGGAATGTTCATATCTTGGAACACCAGATTCTTTTGAGGAATATTTGAATGGAAGCAATGAAGTGCATGAATTGTTTTGTTGCTTGTCATCAGACCGTTCTGAAGAAATACTGAGAGTCATGCGCTATTGTGATAAACATCTTATACATTTCTATAGCGTTCCGAATGTTTCCAACTATTTGCACCGTCGTGTTTATTTCAATATGCTTGGAAATGTACCTTATCTCAGTCTTTACCGCGAACCGCTTTCGCGGCCGGAAAACAGGTTTCTGAAACGTATTTTTGATATTTGTGTATCGGCAATATTTCTCTGTACGCTATTTCCAATAATATATATAATAGTGGCAATTGTCACAAAAGCAACGATGCCAGGTCCTATATTCTTTCGCCAAAAGAGAAACGGTCTTAACGGTGAAGAGTTCTACTGTTACAAATTCCGTAGTATGAAGGTCAATGACGATGCCGACAAGTTGCAAGCAACTAAGGATGACCCGAGAAAGACAAAATGGGGAGACCTAATGCGCAAGACAAACATTGACGAACTGCCACAGTTTTGGAACGTACTGAAAGGGGACATGAGTGTTGTCGGTCCGCGGCCTCATATGCTTAAACACACTGAAGAATATTCAAAACTTATAGACAAATATATGATACGCCATTATGTGAAACCTGGAATAACCGGTTGGAGTCAGGTTACAGGCTTCCGTGGTGAAACTAAAGAATTGGCACAGATGGAAGGGCGTATAGAAGGTGACATATGGTATATTGAGCATTGGTCGCTCGGTCTAGACCTTTATATTATGTACCGTACAGTAGTTAATGTCTTACAGGGAGATAAAGAAGCCTATTAGACATATTGCGTATCATTGCAAACAATAACAACAACATGACATATAATATAACACCACCTTCGAAACTTGACGTTCTTATAAATCTTCCTGCGTCAAAGAGCATTAGTAATAGGGCTTTGGTTATTTCTGCCATTGCCGGTATGGATAAATTACCAGATAATTTGTCTGATTGCGATGATACGGAAGTTATTGTGAAAGCGCTAAAAGACCAACCCTTGATTATAGATATTAAGGCAGCAGGCACAGCTATGCGCTTTCTTACGGCAATGTTTGCAACTATCCCTGGAGAACATGTGATAACAGGAACAGAACGTATGAAACAACGGCCTATACATGTTCTTGTGGATGCCTTGCGAAGGTTAGGGGCCGATATCGTATATGAGGAGAATGAAGGCTTTCCTCCATTGCGGATAAGGGGCAAGAAACTTGATGGCGGATGGTTAGATATTCAAGGTGATGTCAGTTCTCAGTTTATTTCTGCCTTGCTTATGATTGGGCCGAACATGAAGCACGGACTGAACCTTAAACTTAATGGAGAGATAATTTCACGTCCATATGTAGACCTTACACTATGTACAATGCGCGATTTCGGAGCCGATGCGGAATGGAGTGATACGGATGTAATTGAGGTTAAGCCGCAACAATACAAATCAACGGGATATTTTATAGAGTGTGATTGGAGCGCAGCATCATATTGGTATGAAACAATAGCCTTGAGTCGTGACCAAGAGGCAGAGGTTCGGCTAGGAGGGCTTACTGACGGTTCGCTTCAGGGAGACTCTGTAGTTAAATATCTGTTTAACATGCTTGGTGTCAAAACTGTGTTCAGCAGTCGTAAGCGTGGGGTTCCAACAATAGTAACGTTGAAAAAGACTGGCCTTGTTTCATCTCGTTTGGACTATGATTTCATAAATCAACCAGATTTAGCGCAAACATTCGTCGTTACATGTGCAATGATGAATGTCCCTTTTCATTTTACCGGGCTCGCATCTCTCAGAATAAAGGAAACAGACCGTATAGAGGCACTTAAATTTGAACTTAAAAAGCTTGGCTATGTAATAGATGATGGTGATGGGTCAGAACTTATTTGGAATGGTGAACGTTGTGAACCCAATTTTGAATCAGCCATAGATACGTATGAAGATCATCGCATGGCAATGGCGTTCGCCCCTGCAGCCATAAAGACTCGCAAGTTGCTAATAAACAATCCACATGTGGTAACTAAATCGTATCCTCACTTTTGGGACGACCTTAAAAAGGCAGGTTTCCACATAAAGGAAAGCTAGGCAACGGCCATATGGATGATATGCACACTTTCCTATAATACGAAAAACGTACAATAAAACGTGCTTTTCAGCGTTTAGTCAGAGTGAAAGTATACAAAAATAGATTATCAACCACCATCATGGTATTTGTCGTAGCCATGATAGTTATCGGATGCTCGACGCAAAAAAACACGTCGACAAGTCGTTGGTGGCATTCCTTCAACGCACGTTACAATACTTATTATAACGGAACACAGGCCTATATAGACGGCTCACTTGAGAAGGAAAATGGCAACAAGGACAATTTTACCGAAATGTTGCCTTTATATACTGTTGGAAACAAAAATAGTCGTGAGCTTGGAAAAGGAAACTTTGACCGTGCAATTGAAAAATGCCAAAAGACCATCAAACTTCATAGCATAAAGAAACGTCCCGAATGGAATAAATCACGCAAGAAAACGGCAAAAGATATAGAGTGGCTTAACCGCCGAGAATATAATCCGTTTCTTTGGAAGGCATGGCTACTTATGGGGCGATCGCAGTTTATGAAAGGCTCTTTTGATGAGGCTGCGTCCACTTTTTCTTATATGAGTCGGCTCTATGCTACTCAACCTGCCATTTATGGCAAGGCAAGGGCGTGGTTAGCAAGATGCTATACCGAGCAGGATTGGCTTTATGATGCCGAGGACGTTATAACGAAGATGCGCCGAGACTCTATAAACTGGAGAGCACAGAAAGATTGGGACTACACTTATGCAGGATATTACATAAAGTCAGGCCGTTATGCCGAGGCTATACCTTATCTCCGTAAGGTTATCCGTCATGAAGGTCGTCGTAAGCAACGTGCCCGTGAGTGGTATCTTATGGGACAGCTTCAGGCAGCCATAGGAAACAGACAGGAAGCTTACAAGGCATATAGAAAAGTGGTTGCCCAAAATCCTCAGTATGAGATGGAATTCAATGCCCGTATCGCAATGACCGAAGTTATGGCAACAGGCAAATGGAAGCAAATGGTAGGCAAACTGCGCCGTATGGCACGCAACGACAATAATAAAGATTATCTGGATCAAGTATATTATGCTATCGGAAACATATACATGACGCAGAAAGACACTCTAAAAGCCATTGATGCATACGAGAAAGGGAATAAAAAATCAACACGCAATGGTATTGAAAAGGGCGTTTTACTTCTAACTTTGGGTGATATTTATTGGGCCAAGGAGAAATTCAGCGATGCTAGACGTTGCTATGGTGAGGCTATAGGGCTGTTAGACAAAGACCGTAAGGATTATGAGCAGTTGTCAAACCGTTCAAAAATACTTGATGAACTTGTTCCGCACACGGATGCCGTTCATTTGCAAGACTCTCTTCAAGCGTTGGCAAAAATGTCTGAGAGTGAACGCAACGAAGCAATAGACCGTGTGATAACGGCATTAAAAAAGAAAGAAAAAGAAGAGCGTGACGCTCAGTTGGAGGCCGAAGCCAAGCAACAACAAGCTGCAAACGGCGGCATGGTCAACAATAGAACAGATAATACTTCGACAACGACAACACAAACCAACGGAACATGGTATTTCTATAACCCAATGACTGTCAGCCAAGGAAAAGCTTCTTTTGAAAAGTTATGGGGAAAGCGAGAGAATGTGGACGATTGGCAGCGAACCAACAAAACCGTTGTGGCGCAAGTACAAGGTGCAGAGGAAATGACCGATGCCGTAAGAGATTCGTTGGCAGCACTTGCCGAAGCAGAGGATTCTCTTAAGCAAATAGCCGATAGTGCTCAAAATGACCCACATAAACGCGAATACTATTTGGCTCAGATACCATTTACCCAAGACCAGATAGATGCAAGTAACAAGATAATAATGTATGGTTTGTACAATGCTGGTGTAATATTCAAAGATAAACTGGACAATCTGCCTCTTAGCGAAAAAGCTCTGCGTCGGCTTGCTGACGATTATCCCTCGTATGAGCATATGGACTACGCTTATTATCACCTTTTCCTATTATACAGTAGAATGAATAAGCGTGAAGTTGCTGGTACTTGGCTGACAAAACTTCAGCATGGTTTCCCAGACAGTGAATGGACAACGCTGCTTTCCGATCCTGATTTTGAGGAAAATTCACGTTTTGGCGTGCATATTGAGGATTCTCTTTATGCTTCTACATATAATGCTTTCAAGTTAGACAGACTGGACGAAGTGAAAACAAATGTTGTTGTCTCTGCGCATCGTTTCCCTCTTGGGGCAAATCGCGACAAGTTTATATTCTTCAATGGTATGGCAAAGCTTAACAGTGGAGACGCCAAGGGATGTCTTGCTGAAATGCAGACTGTTGTAGACAAGTATCCCAAGAGTGAAGTAAGTAATTTGGCAGGCATGATTATAAATGGAGTAAAATCCGGAAAAAAACTTCATGGTGGGAAATTTGATATTAGCGACGTGTGGGCGCGCCGTAGTGTGGTGATGGCGGATAGTGACTTCATACAGGCGAAGCAATTCACGGCAGAGCGCAATGTCGATTTCTCATTTATGATAGCATACCCAACCGATTCGGTAGACGAAAACCAATTGCTTTATGAACTGGCAAAATACAACTTCTCTAATTTCCTTGTCAGAAACTTTGAAATTACAACAGAAGAGGTTGAAGGATTGGAACGAATGGTGGTTCGTGGCTTTAAGAACTATGATGAAGCGTTGCAATATGCACGGCAACTTTACTCAAATAGGAAAATACGTCAGCTTACATCTAAGTGCAGAACTATTATAATAAGTGATGCCAACAGCGAACTGCTTGGTACGCATTTCAGCTATATTGATTATGATAAGTTCTACGAAAAACATTTCATACCGCTACGTATAAGTACAGTAAAACTTCTTACTGAGCCAGAAACTATAGAATACGAGAAGGTGAAGGAGCCGGAAACCATAGAAGAACCGAACAATCTTGTAAATGGTGGCGTTATAGATGACGATACGTTCATGCAGATCGGTATTCCAGTAGCCCCCGACAATAAGAACGGAAATGACGGCTCAGACATTCCTATAGGCAACGATACTTTCAGTCTTGAGCCGCAACAGGAAGACAACTCCGTGCAGCAGGAAACATTTGATGTGGCTCCTCTGCAACAACCTTCTCAGCAGCCGTCCCAAAACGAGACAGACAATATGTTCTCATTGCCAGAAAAACAAGACGCTTCTGCAGAGATAAAGGCAGATGCCCCAAAGACAACGCTGAAAGATCAAATGGAAACGACATTGCAACGCCCTTCAAAAGAAGTCAAAAGAGGAAATAAGGATGTTATAAATCCTTCTCCTAATAAGGTTGAACCAAATAATGTTGAGGCTTCACAGACGCAGACATCAAAGAAGGAAACACCTAAGGTTGAGGATAATGGCATTCATTTCAACGATGATATTGACGGGGACAACTATGATATTGTGCCAGGCAATAATAGCCAAAAACAGCAGGACTTCAATCTAGAGGACGACTATTACGAACTTGACGGATTCTAAGACTTAAATATGAATAACGGACTTCTCTTATGGGTGGACGACGAAATAGAACTGCTCCATGCCCACATAATATTCCTTGAAAAGAAAGGTTATGAGGTTGTTACCGTAAGCAACGGAACCGATGCCATAGACGAGTGTCGAAGGCATAGCTTCGATCTCGTTCTTCTTGACGAGATGATGCCTGGTCTGAGTGGCTTGGAAACGCTTCAGAAAATAAAGGATATACTTCCTGCAACTCCAGTTGTTATGGTAACAAAAAGCGAAGAGGAAGATATTATGAACCAGGCGATAGGTTCAAAAATTGCCGATTATCTGATAAAGCCTGTTAACCCAAGTCAAATTCTACTTACGCTGAAAAAAAACATACACCGCAAGGAAATTGTGACTGAAGTAACACAGACAAGCTACAGGCAGAGTTTTATGGACATATCGGCCAAGATAGAGAATTGTCGTACGGTAGATGATTGGATGGATATCTATAGACTTCTTGTTCATTGGGAGCTGGAGCTGAGCAGCACAGACAGTAGTATGACCGAAATGCTTATGATGCAGAAAAGTGAGGCCAACAACTCTTTTGCAAAGTTCGTGAAGAACAACTACATGGACTGGGTAAATCCCCACAATCAGCAGTCGGCTTCCCGTCCGCTTATGAGTAACAACATCTTCAGCCGCAAGGTGTTTCCTCTGCTTGATGCAGGAGAAAAGGTGTTTGTTATAGTGGTAGACAATTTCCGTTACGACCAGTGGCGTGTATTGTCAAAGGAGGTAGGTGATTTGTTTGATATAGAAGAAGCACTTTACATGAGCATATTGCCGACAGCCACTCAGTACGCACGGAATGCAATCTTCAGCGGACTTATGCCCGACCAAATAGCCAAGATGTTCCCTGAACTATGGGTAGACGAAGACGAAGACGAGGGAAAGAATCTTAACGAAGCTCCGTTGATACAGACACAACTTAACCGTTATCGTAGAAGTGGCACACATTTTTCATATCATAAAGTTAACGACTCTGTTGGGGCAGACAAATTGCTTCAACAGTTCACACAACTCCACGTCAACGACCTCAATGTTGTTGTTATAAACTTCATAGATATGCTGAGCCATGCCCGTACTGAGTCGAAAATGGTGCGTGAACTTGCCAACAACGAGTCGGCTTATCGTAGCATAACTCTAAGCTGGTTTCGTCATTCTGCCTTGTCTGAACTTTTCCGCCGCCTTGCCGATAGTGACTACACTATACTCTTGACGACAGACCATGGCAGTATACGCGCCTCACGCCCTATAAAGATTGTGGGTGACCGTAATACGAATACCAATCTTCGCTACAAATTGGGCAAGAACCTTAACTACAACCCGAAAGATGTCTTTGTCGTTAAGGAACCTCTGAAGGCACAGTTGCCATCGCCCAATCTAAGCACATCGTATGTCTTTGCAACTGGTGATACATTCTTCGCTTATCCGAATAACTATAACTATTATGTATCTTATTATAAGGATACATTCCAACATGGAGGAATATCTATGGAAGAAATGTTGATACCTTTGGTGAAACTAAAGAAAAAGAAAAGATGAAACAAAACATAAAAATCATTGGCACGGCTGGACTTCCAGCTGCAGCAAAGCAGTTTGTTCAACTTATGGGCACAGGCAAAGTCTTCGCTTTCTACGGCAAGATGGGGGCCGGAAAGACCACGTTTATAAAAGCCGTATGCGAAGAAATGGGGGTGGAAGATACTGTTACATCGCCAACTTTCGCAATAGTTAACGAATATCAGTCTGCAACTTTAGACTATCCGATATATCATTTTGACTTCTATCGTATAAAGAAATTAGAGGAAGTCTATGATATGGGGTATGAAGACTACTTTTATGGCGGTGGCATCAGCTTCATAGAATGGCCCGAACTCATAGAAGATCTTTTACCTGACGATGCTATTCGTGTAGAGATAAAGGAGGAGGAAGATGGTTCACGCACAGTAACTTTATAGAGAAACTGCTGAATAAAAAATATCCTATGGATAGCGAAATAGATAAGCAGGACGAATTTTTTATGCGAAAGGCTCTTGCCGAGGCTGAACAGGCTTTTAATGAAGGGGAAATACCTGTTGGGGCGGTCGTTGTTTGCCGCGGACAGATAATTTCTCGGGCGCATAACTTAACGGAAACATTGACGGATGTTACTGCGCATGCCGAGATGCAGGCTATAACCGCTGCAGCAAATACGTTGGGCGGCAAATACCTCACAGACTGCACGCTATATGTTACAGTCGAGCCATGCCCAATGTGCGCTGGTGCTTTAGGGTGGGCGCAGTTACGTAGGGTTGTCTATGGGGCAACTGATGAAAAACGAGGTTATCGAAAGTTCGCGCCACTTGTTCTTCATCCGAAAGCCACTGTTACTGCTGGTGTTCTTCAGGCAGAGTGCCGTGAGTTGATGCAGAAATTCTTTAAGAATAGAAGATGACGTATAACTAAATTAACATAAAAGGCAAGTCCATTCTATAGGCTTGCCTTTTTATGTTATTGAATATTTAATCCTTTGCCCACTTATGATGCGTGATATGCAACAGATTAAGTGAAAAATTTAGAGCAAAGTCTCAAATTTCTTCTGAATTGCAGACTTAGACTGCCCTCCAACGAGACGGTCTACCACTTTGCCGTTCTTTATGAAAAGCAGTGTCGGGATGTTGCGGATGCCGAATTCCATGGCGATATCATCGTTTTCTTCAACGTCACACTTGCCAACGACAATTTTTCCATCGTATTCCTCTGCTAGTTCTGCCACTGCGGGAGCGATGGCACGGCATGGACCGCACCATGTAGCCCAAAAATCAACTACCAATGGCTTGTCGCCATTCTTCAAACTTTCAAAGTTCTCGGTTGTTATTGTTACTTCCATTTTTACTTTATTGTATTTCTTTTTTCGTTTCTTGTGCAAAGGTAGTTAAAATAGGTAGCAATGCAAAAATAATCAATTCTTTTTAGACAGACACATTCTGCTAGTTGTCAGTTAATGCTATACTCCATAGCCTCGCATTCTTTTATGTATCTCAGTAGGTCTGGAGTTACATCAATGCTATATTTTTTGCTGCGCATGATTATATTGCGTTGTTGGGGCAGGTTGTTGAGTTGTACGTACACCTGGCTTTTTCCCTCATGCATGTCAAAGATTGAAATCAGTTCAGTAGTCATCTCTTCTGTAACCAGTTGTGAATTGATATATATTGTTATTTTTTCCACAGCATTCTCTTTGACGTCGCTTAAGAACTTTACTTCGTTTATTGTTAAATCATACATGTTCCCATAGTCTCTTGGTGTCATTTTTGCCGTGATGAAAACGGAGACTCCTTTAGTGAACATTCCTTTCCATTTTCCCCACTGGTCACCGAACAATGCCAATTCCCCCGCTCCTGTGAAGTCTTCAAGTGTAATAAAACCGCAAGGGTTGCCCTTCTTGGTGAATGCTTCGCGTACGTTGGTGATGATGCCGCCAATTGTTATTTCAGCCTTGTCTTTTAGCTTATCTTTATTTTCCAGTTCGGGACATTTCGTGTTGCACATGTTGTCGAGAATCACTGTGTACTGGTCAAGAGGGTGTGCCGACAGATAAATTCCAACGAGGTCACGTTCGCGGTTCAGTCTTTCTATGTCGCTCCATGATTCGCTTTCCGGAATTTTCGGTGTGGCAATTTCCACTTCCTCCATGTCTCCGAAAAGGCTATTCTGCATTTCGCTCTTTGACGATTGGTATTTCTGCCCATACCTAATCATTGTGTCGAAGAAGTTTTCACCTTTGTCGTTTTGTGCAAAGTAACGTTCGCGCTTAATGCCAAAGCTGTCGAATCCTCCACTTAACGCCATGCTTTCAAAGCATTTTCTGTTGCAGGAACTGAGATTTACTCGCTGTGCCACATCAAAGATGTCTTTGTAAGGTCCGTTTTTCTCTCTTTCCGTGATTATTGATTCTGCAGCAGCAGCTCCCATACCCTTTATTGCGGCAAGTCCGAAGCGTATAGCTCCGTCTTTATTCACGCTAAACTTGTTGCGGCTTTCGTTGATGTCTGGTCCGAGAGTCTTAATTTTCATTGCTTTACACTCGTCCATGAGCTTTGTTATTTCCGTGATGTTCGCAAGGTTTCGGCTCATGTTGGCTGCCATATATTCGGCGGGATAGTGAGCTTTTAGGTAGGCAGTTTGGTATGCCACCCATGAATAACATGTAGCATGGCTCTTGTTGAAGGCATAGCTGGCGAATTTTTCCCAGTCACCCCATATCTTGTCAAGCACTTTAGGGTCATGACCGTTTTTCTTTCCGCCCTCAATGAACATCGGTTTCATTTTGTCCACGATGTCTTTCTTCTTTTTTCCCATGGCCTTTCTCAGGGCATCACTCTGTCCTCGAGTGAAGTTGGCGAGCTGGCGGGAGAGCAACATCACCTGTTCTTGGTAGACAGTAATGCCGTATGTGTCTTTCAAGTATTTCTCCATGCAGGGAATGTCATACTCTATCTTCTCCTTTCCGTTCTTGCGGGCGATGAAGCTAGGGATGTAGTCCATAGGCCCTGGACGGTAGAGGGCATTCATGGCAATGATGTCTTCAAATGTCGTTGGATGCAATTCGCGCAGATATTTCTGCATACCTGCGGATTCAAACTGGAATGTGCCAATAGTTCTCCCCTCACTATAAAGGCGGTATGTTTCCTCGTCGTCTATGGGTATGGTGTCAAGGTCTATTTCCTTACCTGTGTGCAGCCGGATATTTTCCACTGTCTCTTTAAGTATGGAAAGTGTTTTCAGCCCCAAGAAGTCCATCTTGATAAGACCTGTTTCTTCAATAACGTGGCCGTCGTATTGCGTACAAAGCAGTTTGTGTCCAGGGTCAGCTTTGTCTTCGGCTGTGGATACTGGAACCCAATCACTGATGGCATCGCGGCAAATAATTGTTCCGCAGGCATGAATACCTGTTCCGCGCACTGTCCCTTCAAGCATCTTGGCATAGGTGATAGTGTTTCTGAGCCGTTCATCGGTGGATGCCTCGGCATCACTCAGTTCTTTCACGCATTTTATAGCATTCGGCAGGTTCATTTTCAGAGCATTTTTCTTTTCGTCGATGAGCTTGTCGGGAATCTGCTTACAAATATGGTTGATGACGGACAAAGGTACCTTCTCTACGCGTGCAACGTCCTTCAAGGCATTTTTTGTGGCCATTGTTCCATAGGTTATAATATGCGCCACCTTGTCGTGTCCGTACTTGTCCTCTACCCATTCCAATACTTTTCCGCGCCCGTCATCATCGAAGTCGGTATCAATATCAGGTAATGAGATACGGTCAGGGTTAAGGAAACGCTCGAAAAGTAGGTCGTATTTCATCGGGTCAATCTTCGTGATTCCTAAGCAATATGCCACGACGGAACCTGCAGCAGAGCCACGTCCCGGTCCTACCATCACGCCCAATTCATCGCGTGCCGAGTTTATAAAGTCCTGCACAATGAGGAAGTATCCAGGGAATCCCATGGTCTTCATGATGTGCAGTTCGAATTTTATGCGTTCTGCCACATCTTCTGACAGGGGATCTCCGTATCTTTCTTTTGCACCGTCATAGGCAAGCTTTGCCAAATAGTCGGCTTCGAACTTTATTCGGTATAGTTTGTCAATGCCTCCCAGTTTCTTTATCTTCTTGTCGGCCTCGTCCTTTGGCAAAGAATTCTCGCCGTTCTCGTCAGAAGTGAACTCGGCATAGAGCTGCTTAGGTGTGATGTTTCTTCGTGTGTCTTCCTCTGTTCCAAATTCCGAAGGTATGGGGAAGAACGGCATGATGGGGGCATGGTCAATGGAGTATGTCTCCACCTTGTCGAGAATCTCAATTGTGTTTGACAGAGACTCCGGGACATCAGCGAAAACCTCGTTCATTTCCTCGCGTGTCTTGAACCATTCTTGTTTTGAATAGAGCATACGGTTGGGGTCGTCAAGCTCTTTCTGTGTTGCAAGGCACAACAAGTGGTCATGAGCCTCGGCATTGTCTTTGTCAACAAAATGCGCATCGTTGGTGCAGACCACCTTTATTCCGTATTCTTTTGCTAGCTGTAGTATTACGCGGTTGGCTTTCTGCTGCAGTGGGAAGGTTTCCCTGTTGGCACGTATGTTCGGGTCTTTCACTTCGTGCCTCTGTATTTCCAGATAGTAGTCGTTGCCGAACACCCGTTGATACCATTCAATAGCTTCCCTTGCTCCTTCGATGTCATCTTTAAGAATCTTTGCCGGAACTTCTCCTGCGATGCATGCCGAACATACAATGAGGTCTTCGTGGTAGCGTTCAAGGTCGGCTCTGTCTGTTCGCGGCCGCATATAGAATCCGTCAACCCATGCTCTTGACACGAGCTTTATAAGATTCTTGTAGCCATTGTAGTTCTTTGCAAGTACGATGAGGTGGTATCCGCTCTTGTCAACCTTTGGCTCCGACCTGTCTTCCTTGCGGCGTCTTGCCACATACATCTCGCATCCGAAGATAGGCTTGAACTCAGGTTTACCTTCATCACGCAGCTTGCCGTTGACTTTGTTGCAGTAGTTGAAAAGTTCTTTCACTCCGAACATGTTGCCGTGGTCGGTGATTGCCATACCGCGCATGCCGTTGGCAATGGCTTTGTCCACCAGTTTCTGTACGCTCGACTGGCCGTCAAGAATGCTATAATACGTGTGTACGTGGAGGTGTATGAAGTCTTGCATAGTGTGTTATTGTTATTCTTGCGTATGAATTTTGTAGATTCATTACGCTTTTTGTTGCTGAAGTTTGATTTATTCTGTAAAAACAGCCTCAAAGTTACGCTTTATCCACGAAATGGCAAAAGTTGGAAAGTAAAATTTGTACGGCTGACAAAAAAACGGTATCTTTGCAGATGCTTTAGATTTTGGCGGGTTTTATCGCTGCTCGCCTTGTCATTTTGTAATCAAGCAAGAATACTATGGGTAAAAGAATCAAGAAACTTAAGAGCGTAAGAATACATAGGGAGGGTACAGATACGCTTCTCTACGGCTTTGTGCTCATTGCCGCCGTGGCTGCTATCCTGTGGCTCTATGTTGACTGCAAGGTTGCCTTTTGGTGCTTTGCCGCCGTGTTCGGCATACTTTACGCCATAGTGCTCAATTTCTTCCGTTGTCCAAAAAGATTTTTCGAGGGTGAAACCGACAAAATAGTCGTTGCTCCCGCAGATGGAAGGGTGGTCGTAATTGAAGAAGTGGAGGAGAAGACTTATTTTCATGACCGTCGCCTTATGATAAGTATATTCATGAGTCTGTTCAATGTTCATGCCAATTGGTTTCCCGTTGACGGAAAGGTTAAGTTTGTGCATCATAAGAACGGCAACTTCCACAAGGCATGGCTTCCTAAGGCAAGCGAGGAAAATGAGCGCGCAGATGTGATGCTCGAGACGGATGACGGGCAGGAAATCCTATGCCGTCAGATTGCCGGAGCCGTTGCAAGACGTATCGTAACTTATGCAAAACCCGACGAAGACTGCTATATTGACGAGCATATGGGGTTCATAAAGTTCGGGTCAAGGGTTGATGTGTTCCTGCCTTTGGGCACAGAAGTGTGCGTAAAGATGGGTCAGGCTACAACCGGTGACAAAACAGTCATTGCAAGGCTCAAGTGAAAACCCCGCATGAAATGAAACGTAAACCATAGACTTATGACTACAAGCCCGCAGGCAAACGTATCATAACTCTATGGTTTTTCTATACATTAAGATAAAGACAGAGACTATGGCAAATTTCATCACAAGAAACATCCCTAATACTATAACTTGCTGCAACCTTGTTTCAGGTTGTGTGGCAACGGCGTTTGCATTTAGCTCTCGCCCAGAGATGGCTTTGATGTGGATTATAATCGGTGCAGTGTTTGACTTCTTCGACGGGATGAGTGCCCGGTTGCTCGGCGTTTCCTCACCGATAGGCAAAGAGCTGGATTCGCTTGCCGATGACGTAACCTTCGGCGTTGCACCCGCAACTATGGTATTCACACAAATGAGCGTTATGGATTATCCCTCTACTCTTGAGCCACTGCGCGGTATACTCCCGTTCTTCGCTTATGTCATGGCTGCATTTTCTGCTCTGCGATTGGCAAAGTTTAATCTAGATACCCGTCAGACCACTTCTTTCATAGGCTTGCCAACTCCAGCAAATGCTCTTTTTTGGGGCTCCTTGATTGTTGGAGGCAAAGATATCCTTGAAGCCTCTCCAATAAATATCGTTTACGTTATGGCAATGGTGCTGCTCAGTAGTTGGCTGCTTGTAGCCGAGTTGCCGATGTTCGCCCTCAAGTTCAAACATTGGGGATGGAAGGGAAATGAAGTGAAATACATTTTCGTTCTTTCCTGCATCCCACTGCTATACTTCTTCCGTCTCTCAGCCTTCGCCATAATAATAGCATGGTATGTCATTTTGTCCGTCTATGTAAATATCGCGACAAAGCGGAAAGCCGCAGATGGCAGTGCAGAAGCCTAATGGCATTAAATTTGCACTTGATTAAACGAGAGCTTACATGTATAGGCAGCTCTTTCAGATACAGGTATTATAACCATTAGCAGAACATCAATATGGCAGCACTATTGTCACTTATTCTACTAGTCATATTCCTATATTATTTAATAAAGGTAGGGATTCGTGTGTACGGCATGTACCGTAAAGTCCGCGATGCAGCAAATCTTTTTCGTGACATTAATGGACAGAGCGGGCGCTATGACAATACATATGGTAGTGGTACAGACAACCGTTCTAGCAGTCGTACCGGCAGCACTCGTGCGAGTCATACCACTCCAACAGGCGATGTTATAGAAGACCGTCGTACGGAAGACGAGATAAACAGAAAGATTTTTACGCAAGAAGAAGGCGAATATGTGGATTATGAGGAGGTGAAATAGCCATGTTCCCGTATTTCCACATACTGCATGTAATGTGGATTTTCTGTCGTTTGTTGTTGAATATAATACATAGTGAATTGAGAAACTTTGTATTAAGTGTATTTATCTGTAATTTTACACCCAAAATCTGATAACATACAAACGATGAAGAAAATCTCAACCTTAACAACTTTTCTTATAGCCTTTGGCCTATTGGACGCAACGGCGCAAGTTAACGATAATAAGTGCGGACTGGTAGGCTTTGCAAACTATGCCGATCTTAATTTAAGCGGAACGACAGGTGGAGCACAAGGCGAAGTGGTGCGCGTAACAACGCGCGAGCAACTTGCACAATATGCTGCCGGGTTCACACCTTATGTAATAATAATAGAGAATGACATCACGGGAAAAGGAAACATTGGCGAAGGTTCTGCTGGTGTGAAAGACTACATATCGCTGGGAAGCAACAAGACCATAATCGGTGCAGGCAGCGGAGTTACACTCAACAAGTTAGGCTTTGATGCCAACGGACAGAAAAACATCATTCTGCGAAATCTTAAAATAACGAATTGTAACCCTGATGCTCTTGCCTTTCGCAACACTCACCATGTATGGGTAGACCATTGCGATTTGTCAAGCTCTGCCGATGGACTATTGGATTTCACTGTGGGTTCAAGTTATCTGAGCGTTTCATGGACAAAGTTCAGCAACCACGACAAAGTTTCAATCTGCAATTCCGGCACAAATCATTTTGAAGATAACGGGCGAGAACGCGCCACCTATCATCATTGTTGGTTCGACAACACTACGCAACGCAATCCCCGTTTCGGTTATGGACTGGGCCATGTCTTCAACAACTACTATACGAAGAATAGCAGCTACTGCGTTGGTTATCACACGCAAGCAAAGGTTGTAGTTGAGAATTCCCTATTCAGCGACACAAAGACCCCGTTCAATCAGATGTATACATCAAACTCCTATGAGGCGAATTATGCAGATGTGCTTAGCCGTGGCAACAAGTTTAAAAGTGTGAGTGGCAACACAGATGATACAGGAGTGGGCTTTGACATAGACCGATACTATGGCTATTCTAACTCATTGGACAACGCAGAGGACATGGCATCCCTTTCGTCTTTGATAGGACTTGCCGATGACCTTGAACACGATATCATACCTTTCCCCGGCAATGGCGCAACGGGTGTAACGCAAGGCATGAAGCTTCAGTGCGGAGCCGTCAGCGGGGCAGTTAAATATGACTATTACATCGCAGAAGAAAACTCCTCTGTTTCAGATTTTGCTGCATACAATGATGCTGCCACACCTCTTCATCCATTAACCAAATATGCGTGGTATGCGGTAGTGACAACACCTGAAAAGACATACACCAGCAGCGTGTTCCATTTTACTACGGCAGCCCAAAAAGCAAATACTCCGATACCATGCGATGGTGAGCAACATGCAAAACTGCGAGAAGCCCTTAGGGACAAAAGCCCACTCACGCCCGCTCGTCTGCAGTGGCGGCCTGCATTTGAGGCACAATCATACAAGGTATATCTTGCAGAAGGCACATCCGTTGGTGATGATAATCTGATTGGCGAGACTACATCAACGGAAATCACCCCTAGTTCGCTGAAATATGGCGAGCAGTACTCTTGGCGTGTTGATGCGGTTGCAGCTGACGGTACGGTGACACAGGGGGAGGTTTGGACTTTCGTTTCCGACAAGACCACGTTCACTCTCGGCAAGACAGAAATGGAGAACTCCGTGCGCAACGGCTATGCTTATTTGGAGAAAGAGTCTGAATACCGTTCCTATTCCGGTGGATATGCTGTTGTTGGTGAGGCTGGGCCAGGGAGCATGAGCCTTGTTTGGAATGGTGACGAAGGTGACTACGACATAACAACAACCTATTTCGATTGGCAATCAAAGACAAAATACAAAGGTTCTTTCACTCTCTATGTGAACGAAGAGAAGAAAGACACGTGGCTATCGCAGAGCGATGGCAGCAATATGATAGACCACAAGTCTACAGCAATTTCGTTATGCCCCGGCGATGAACTTCGGCTTGAGTTCTATACAGACGACAAGATGCGCCTGCGTACCGACTGTATAAGTATCAGCAAGTCAGAAGTCAACGGTATATGTGAAGTAGAGGCCGACCAAAACAACAGAACTTTGCGCATATATACTATTGACGGACGTTATATGGGAACATCAATCAACGGACTACCGTCGGGAATATATGTGGTGAACGGAAAGAAAATCGCACTTTGACGCGTTGCGATTTAAAGCAAATAACAGGCGGCTTTGTTTGCGTGGGTAATATAAAATGCCTATTTTCGCAGAACAAAGCCGCTTTTTTAATGGCCTTTACCCTAATATTGTGAATATGCGAAAACTGTTCTTCCTAATCATTTTCCTTGCGGTGCGCACTCTTGCAGATGCTGTTCCGCTATGCCGCATGCAGCGTTATGATGAAAACGATGGTCTTGCCCAATGGCATGTTACGCAGATGCTGCAGGATAAGCAAGGCATGATGTGGTTTTCCACGTGGAACGGGCTGTGTCGTTTTGACGGTTATGGCTTCAGAACCTTTAAGGGCCATGTGGGAGACGGCGGGGATATATCCACAGACCGTATAAGAAACATTTGGCTTATTGACGATGGCAATATAGGATGTAGGGTTGACGAAGATATTTTCCGCTTCAATATGAAAACATGCCACTTTGAACCAGCTCAGTTGAAGCCGAACATGTGCCATGCAACTTCCGTTAAAGCAGGAAAACCTTACGCATATAAAGATGCACAAGGCACGGTATGGACTGTTTATCATGACGGAACACTTACATATAAAGCTGCAGGAGAAGCAGAAAAGCCATACAACAATTTGCCTAAGATGGAAGATGCGCATCTTTGCTTGCCCGACCGACAGGGACAACTTTGGGTCGTGTCTTCTTATTCGGTTTATAAACTGACATTTCCCCCTCAGAATGTGCGGATAACGCGCAATGGCGGAGCTGAAGTCAAGGCAATAGGTTTTGACGGTCGCGGACGTTGTTGGATAACTTCCAAGGAAGATAAAGCGGTAATGGTATTCGGAAATGATGGAAATCTTGTGGGCTACTTGTCTCCAAACAGCACATTGGAAAAGAGAAAAATAGCGTTTGGCCACTCTGTATATTCCATTTACAAAGGCATAGACGGCACAATATGGCTGGGATGTAAGCCGGATGGACTTTTACGCCTTAAGGAATTGCCTGCTGGTTGTGGATACAAGGTGGATAGAATTCAGGGGATGGATGAAAAAGGAATATATGACATTAAGGCAGACCAGTGGGGACGTCTTTGGGTGGCAACTTTAGGAGGTGGCATAAGTTGTGTCGTAAATCCGTATGCTTCGCACCCTATTGTTGTCACTCCAAGAAACAAACTTGTCGGATATCCCAAAGCCAAGGCCCAAAAGGTGAGAATGCTTCATATAACTCGGGGAAACATATTGCTGGCTGCTACAACTGATGGGTTATTAGTGGCGCGTTTGACATCTGGAAACAATTTCGGAAGAATGACCTTCCGCCTACATTCGCGTGAGAAAGGGCGTGCTGATGCGTTGAGTTGCAGCGCTACGATGAATATATGCGAGGACTTTCGTCATCGTATATACGTAAGTACAGAGAGTGGGGGAGTGAACCGCATAGAAACTTCCAACCTGCTTGCTTCAAGTCTATCGTTCCGTCATTATGGCAAAGACAATGGAATGCCGACCGATGTGGCACTTTCTGTTGCGCCTTTCGACGGGCGCCGACTTCTGATAGTGAGCAGCAATCAGTTCGTATTGCTCAATCCGGACAATGGCTTATGCGTGCCGTTCGGACGCAGTTTCTTCCAGTCGGAATGTCGCTTCTCTGAAGCTTTTCCGCAAAGGCTACCGGATGGATGTTGGTTGTTTGGACTTCAAGATGGGACACTCTGTGTTAATGGCGAGAAACTGCACAAGAGCACTTACGTTCCCTGTATAGCCTTTACAGGCTTGAGCCTTCAAGGGGAACGCAGCGACTTGCCGATTAATGCTCTTGATACGCTTGTTCTTGGCAAGGAACAACGTAGTATGACGCTTATGTTCGCAGCTCTTGACTACTCTCCTGACGCAGATTTACGTTATGCTTTCCGTCTTGACAAAAAAGATGGAAGTGATAGTGTATGGAATCAAGTTGGTCATGATCATTCAGTAACGCTTCTTGATATGGCTCCCGGTACATATACCTTGCATATCCGCTCTACTAATGCCGATGGAGTGTGGGTGGAAAACGGGCGTAAGCTGACAATAATTGTTACTCCGACGTTTTCTGAAACTACAGCAGCCCGTGTGCTTCTTGCGCTTATTATACTAGTTGTGTTGGGAGGTCTGCTATATACAACCGTTTACATACGGCGCATCCGTCGTCAGCGCCGCGAGGCTCTTGAGGCATATTTAGCTCTTCTCGGAACAAATTCTAGCAAAGGAGACGAAACAGTAGCGGTGACATCGGCCACAGTCACTCACTTGAATGGGGAAGATGATGCACTCATGCGCAAGGTTTCGCTTTTTGTGGAACAGAATATCTCTAATGCCGACATTGGAGTTGGCGACATGGCTGAGGCGGCAGCCGTGAGCCGTTCTGGACTGCAGCGCAAGATGAAACAGATATTGGGCGTCACGCCTCTTGATTTCTTGCGTGAGGCACGTATAAAGCATGCGTGCCGGTTGTTGTCCACAACGCAAATGTCAGTGAGCGAAGTGGCATATAGCAGTGGCTTCTCCGATCCCAAATACTTTAGCCGATGCTTCAAGGCATCTGTAGGAAAGAGCCCATCAGAATACAAAGCCACATGAGCTTATTTTATTGTCGTTTCATAAACTGTTTCTGGGTCAGCGTTTTTGAAATCCATGTCGCAGTAGGCTGACGGAATATCCTCCATGTCAATGGTTATCTCCCGTTCAACAGGACGTCCAGGGTCAAGTGTCGAATGTGAAAAGAGCCAGTCGTATGTTTTTCTCATGTAGAAAAAGCGTGCTGGCGTGCCGTGGTTGCCACCTTGAAGCCAAGTGTATCTTAGGCGTGATGCGTTGCCCGTATCTTCAAGGTCGTTTACAACGGATTTAGACATGCTTATTGGCACGGCTTTATCCGCCGTACCGTGTATAATCCATAGCGGGACTTTCCCTAGAGGTGTGCGATCGTTGATTGAGCATCCACCGCACATGGCAAGGGCAGCGGCAATCTTGTCAGGGTATGTCGCGGCAAAGTCAAGGGTGCCGTAACCTCCAAGACTCATCCCCATAACGTAGACGCGAGTGGAATCGCATTTGTAGTTGCGCTTTGTCCACTCAAGTACATCGTTAATCTTCTTGGGACTCCATGCTCCGCCTGGATTTTGTGGAACAATTACCAGCGCATCCACTTGGCGTCCCTTTACTATTGCATCGAGTGGGCCGTAGCGTCTGACACGGTTCAGGTTTCTTCCGCAAAGACTTTGTCCGTGAAGGAATATTATTACTGGTGTTTCTTCAAGCGTATAGTAGTATTCTGTAGGTGTATATACCCAAAAATCGTAACCTCCGGGAATGGAATCTTTTACGGGACGGATGAAATCATATTGCGCTCTTGCCTGAATGGAAAGGAAAATGAGTGCAAGAGAAATGATAATTTTGCGTATAAAGTTTCTCATTGTGTTTTGATTCGTTTAAGTATTGAACGTTTGTGGTATATCCTTTTTAATAATACTAACGTGCAAAGTGTAGTTTTTATTGTTGTAAATACCTTGTTAAAAAATGTGGGAAATAGTGCTTCTTTGTAGATTTGCTTAAAAAGGACACCTCTTTTGGTGCGTTTTTATACCCTTCAGCTGATATTATCCGCCTAATTTTGCAAGCATAAAAAGCGAGAACGTCAAGAATACTAACCTATAAATATAATCTTAAAAAATGAATCTACGATTTATTGCAGCAGCAACGATGGCTGCATGCGCTACATTCTCTGCGGATGCGCGCAAGATACACACCATCGGTGATTCAACGATGGCTACGTATAACGAGAGCACCACGGTGACAAGAGGGTGGGGACAAATGTTCCAACAGTTTTTTACCGGAGACATTACGGTGAACAATCGGGCAAAGAGCGGTGCCAGTAGCAAAAGTTTCTATGAAGAGAGTGCATATTGGCAATCAGTAAAGAAGCAGATAGAACCGGGTGACTATGTTATAATATCTTTCGCCCACAACGACGAGAAAAATAATGGTTGCGATGGTGACTCGCTAAAGGCGTATTATACGGCAAACGGGGATGCCACGACTGCCGCTTCTTTGGACTATCGTGGAACTACCCCCTCGGGAACCTACAAGGCATATTTAAGAAAATACATTAGCGAGACACGTGCTCTTGGTGCCACCCCAATACTTATGGGTGCAATCTGCCGTAAGTATTTTACAGGTCCCACCATACGCCGAAACGGAAGGCACGACCTTGGAGATAATTTTGACTTGCTCGAAAATGGAACATACAAGAAAGGATTGAAAGTTTCAGAAGATGACCATTCTATGGACTACCCCTATCAGATGAAACTCGTGGCAGAAGAGCAAGGAGTGCCGTATCTTGATCTTACTACGGCAACGAAAGAACTGTATGAAAGCTATGGTGACGCAAAGGCAAACGAACTGCTTTTCGATGGAAACGGCTCAACGCATACTTCAGCAATGGGAGCAACACTCATCGCACGCCTGGCAGCCCAACTCTTGCAGAAAGCGGGAATACTTACTGAATATATCAATCTTGCGAGTGATCTCAGTGTAAATCCTGCTGCAATCGACCTGGGTAAGGCTTATAAGGGGCAGACAACAACTCGTGAGCTGCAGATTTCAGGCTTTGACCTCACGCCATCTGCTGGCACAGTGAATATCTCTGCAACCAAAGGGCTTCAGGTTTCAGCAGACGGGGCAACTTTTGGTCAGCAAGCTTCACTTGATTATAAAGAAGGCAATGTAATAGGTACTGTGCAAGTGCGTTATGAATTTCAACAGACCGGTGCAGTGGACGAATGTATAACCATTTCGTGTGGTGACAAAACACTAAGCGTTCCTGTAACAGGGGAGTGCATAAAGCTTGCAGACGGTGTGACAACTATTGCTTATTGGCGTTTGGAAAAAGATGATCAATGCACGGTTACTGGACCAATAAACCCTGTCGGCGAGAGTTATAGCGAGATGGTTCTGCAAAAATATTCCAATCCAAATGCCAATACTACGTGGCCAGACTATACAGGATTTACGGCAGACAGAAAAGTGCAGCGCAATGTTATAGCAGGAGAAAAGTGGCCCGCAGGTGAGATTGACGAGGTTTCAACACGTTGGATTGAGTTTGCCGTTGAACCAGCAGCGGGAACAACACTGAATGTTGACTCCATTGGAATGTTTGTATGTGGCTGTGGCGGCAATGGCATGCGTTGCAAAATATATTATTCAAAAGAAGCAGACTTTGCCAATGCGGTGAATATAGCGGATTTCTCTTCAAGTATGGTTGCAAACAATATGATGGCAGTAAGCGCGCAACCGGTTCTCACCGTAGAGGACGGAGAAACGTTGCGCATACGAATATATCCTTGGTATAATGGGGCGGCAACAGGAAAGACACTTTGTGTGAGTGATGTGACAGTGCATGGCGTGGCTACAGACAATGCTACTGGTGTGAAAGTAATATCTTCGGCGGAGGCGCATCAAACGGAATATTATAATATATGTGGCATGCGGCAGAAAACTCTTCACGAGGGACTTAACATCATTGTTGAGAACGGTAAAGTCGTTAAAATAATGAAGCACTAAGTGCAAGAGGGAAAGGAAAATATAATTCACGACATTATACAAATAAAGAATATCCTCAGAAAGCGGTGGAGTCCGTACGGCTTACCAACCTTCAGAAGGCTGGTATAGATGCGGCGGACTCCCTTTCTTCTTAATATAATAGCGCGACTTGACGAAAATATCGTTGAATTGCGTTATAAAGAAAGCTAAACCCTAAAAATATATAGTAATGAAAAACAAAAAATCAATTTTGACATTGGTTGTATGCATGTTGTCATGGCTATGTGTCCTGACTTCGTCAATGCGTCACCCAAATCAGAAATTGCTTGTTGTTAGTCAGAAAAGAGGTTTGATGGCAAGGTGTTTCTTGGTTAGGAATAGA
>CAVLBD010000019.1:9498-50796 GCA_963661195.1 bacterium | reverse complement strand
TGGTGAGCTTTATAGTTGGTCCATTTCTCGGCCACTGGGCCTTCTGGAATTCTTGAATCTATAGTTTTAGCCATAATCGTCTTTGAATTATGTTTTATGTATTATATATAATGATGTTTTAGCAGCATACGCTTGGTGCGCAACCGAACGCGAACGCCAATACCACAACGAGGAAGCCGAGGCATAGAAGTGTGGAATAAACTATTCCTATCACTTTCCAACGGCAATACCATGTCTTTCCGTTCCATCCCAAAGTGTGCATTGCACTCCAGAAGCCGTGAGAAAGATGGAACCATAGAGCCACGAGCCATACGATGTAAAGCACTACGTAAACAGGGCAAGCGAACGTGTCCTGAATGTATGCAAAACCGTCTGCTGGGTCATGAGCAACGGCGATGCCGGTAAGTTCTGCGAACATCATGTTGTACCAGAAGTTGAAAAGGTGGAGCAGCAGTCCGAGTACTATTACTATACCCAAGACAAGCATGTTCTGCGAAGCCCACTCTATGCCGGCAGGGCGTGTTGTAACTTCGTAGCGTTCGCCGCCGCGCGCTCTTCTGTTCTGCATCGTGAGCCAGAAAGCATACAGGATGTGAATCACAGCCAATGCTGCCAGACCGCAAGTTGCCACCAGTGCATACCAGTTTGCGCCAAGGAACTCGCAAATCATGTTGTAGGCCTCTCCAGAGAAGAGGGCTGCAATGTTCATTGACATGTGGAACGTCAAGAACAGGATAAGCGCAACGCCTGTTACTGACATCACGACTTTCCTTCCAATAGATGAATTACATAACCACATAAATTGAATGAAATTTAAATATTAAAGTTTTAATTAATTGA
Organism: bacterium; assembly: GCA_963661195.1. Lineage (GTDB taxonomy): Bacteria > Bacteroidota > Bacteroidia > Bacteroidales > Bacteroidaceae > Prevotella. Next base: position 49,956 of record CAVLBD010000019.1, on the reverse strand, counting down.
TATTCATTGGTAATGCTATCCATAGTCTTTTCCGCCAACACCATGGCGTAAAAAGGCAAAACGTGCCTGCTATACTTTATAATAGGTATGTCAGGCAAGTAAGTTGCTTGCAAATATACTCCAATTTAGCGATAAATCAAAAATTCTATATAAATTTTCATTTTTAATTCTTAAATTTGCGCTCGTTTGATTATCGTTGCCAAACAGAGGTAACAAAACAGATTATTTTATATTTCAATGATATTACACTACGACGTTTTGGTCATCGGCGGCGGGCATGCCGGATGCGAAGCTTCTGTTGCCGCAGCACGGATGGGGGCACGCACTTGCCTAGTCACGATGGACATGAACAAAATAGGTCAGATGAGCTGCAATCCTGCCGTGGGCGGAATTGCAAAGGGACAGATTGTGCGCGAAATCGATGCTTTGGGTGGAGAAATGGCCCACATAACCGATGCCACAGCCATACAGTTCCGTATACTGAACCGCTCAAAGGGACCTGCAGTATGGAGTCCGCGCGCGCAATGCGACCGTGGAAAATTCATTTGGCAGTGGCGCACGGTTTTAGACAACACACCTAATCTTGACATCTGGCAAGACCAAGCTTCAGAACTACTCGTTGAGAAAGGTGAGGCTGCGGGCGTAAAAACGGTATGGGGCGTTGAACTGCTTGCAAAGTGTGTGGTTGTTACGGCAGGCACGTTCTTAAACGGCTTGATGCACATCGGACGCAACAAATTGGCTGGCGGACGCATTGCGGAACCCGCAGTGGAAGGATTTACCGAGAGCATTACCCGCCACGGAATACGCTCGGCGAGGATGAAGACCGGCACACCCGTGCGCATAGACATGCGTTCGGTGCATTTCGAGGATATGGAGAAACAACAGGGTGAGAGCGATTTCCATCAGTTTAGCTTCATGGGAGAACACAAAATCCTGAAACAACTGCCTTGTTGGACTTGCTACACTAATAAAGAGGTCCACGCAACGCTAATGAAAGGCCTGCCCGACTCTCCACTCTACAACGGACAGATACAGAGCATCGGACCGCGTTACTGTCCGTCAATAGAAACAAAGCTTGTCACGTTTCCCGACAAGCAGCAACATCCGCTGTTCCTCGAGCCGGAAGGCGAAACGACAAACGAGATGTACCTGAACGGCTTCTCTTCAAGCATGCCGATGGAAGTACAGTTGGAAGCCTTGAGAAAGATACCCGCACTGCGCGACGTAAAAGTATATCGCCCAGGATATGCAATAGAATATGATTTCTTTGATCCCACACAACTCTACCATTCGTTAGAATCGAAGGTTATAAGCGGACTTTTCTTTGCCGGACAGGTAAACGGCACTACAGGATATGAAGAAGCAGGCGGCCAGGGAACGATGGCGGGAATCAATGCAGCCACCAAATGGGCCGGTGGCAAACCGTTTGTTCTTCACCGCGACGAGGCGTATATTGGCGTGCTTATCGATGATCTCGTAACGAAAGGTGTTGATGAACCCTACCGCATGTTTACAAGCCGTGCCGAATACAGGATACTTCTACGCCAAGACGATGCCGACGCAAGGCTTACAGAAAAAGCCTATGCCATAGGCATGGCAACAAGAGAGAGATACGATTGGTGGAAAGAGAAAGAATGCGCTATCGAAAGAATCATTGATTTCTGCAGCAAAACATCGGTAAAGCCAAAAGAAGTAAACAGCAGTCTTGAAGCATTAGGCACTACTCCCCTACGCGAAGGCTGCAAATTATTAGACCTCATCGCACGCCCACAAATAAATCTCAAGAATCTTTCAGAAATAGTTCCAGCAATGAAAGACATTCTCAACGCACCTATTAACCGAAAGGAAGAGATAAACGAGGCAGCGGAAATAAAAATGAAATACAAAGGCTACATTGAACGCGAAAGAGTCATCGCCGACAAGATGCATCGTTTAGAGGACATAAAAATCAAAAACCGCTTCAATTATAGTGAGCTAAAACAGCTATCTACAGAAGCCCGCCAAAAGCTCGAAAAAATAAACCCAGAAACGCTCGCGCAAGCAAGCCGCATCCCAGGAGTTTCGCCAAGCGACATAAATGTCATGCTAGTCCTATTGGGAAGATAAGACTTAATGTTTCACGTGAAACAAAACAAGTAAAAGCTTTTATTACTGAACAAGTTACGGAAAACAGTGAAACAAATTTCATAACGTTACCCACGGGCTTTTAAACAAAAGCCCGCGGGGATAAAATTAAAAGCAAACGGGGATAAGATCAAATGCAAACGATGTTAATATCATTATGCCGCTGCTTCATAAAAACGACAAAGCTCCAACGAAAAAAAGAGTGGCACACAAACGAAAAAAAGGCAGCACGCAACTTATATAAAAATAAGGAAAATACAAAACAATAAGACAATGAACAACGAAAAACTCTTAGAGAATCTAAGATGCATTCCCGACTTTCCACAGAAAGGAATCAACTTCAGAGATGTCACTACCCTATTCAAAAATGCCGAATGTTTGAAGATTATGGTCGACGAACTTTATGAAATCTACAAAGACAAAGGCATAACAAAAATCGTTGGCATAGAAAGCCGAGGATTTGTCCTGTCATCCGCACTAGCAGTAAGGTTGGGCGCAGGCGTAGTACTATGCAGGAAACCGGGCAAGTTGCCCTCAGCCACCGTACAGGAAAGCTACACGAAAGAATACGGAAAAGACACAATAGAAATTCACCAAGACGCCATAAACGAAGACGATATAGTGTTGCTTCACGATGATTTGCTCGCAACTGGCGGAACCATGCGCGCAGCATATAATCTCGTAAAAAAGTTCAACCCGAAAGGAATCTACATGAATTTCATAATAGAACTAGTGAACGAAGGTCTCAACGGGCGGGATTGCTTTGAAGGAGGAACAGAAATAACATCACTTCTCAAAGTATAACGACAACAAAGGCAACAAATAAGAATTCTTTAAAGGCGCAACTTTTCGTTGCGCCTTTTTCTGTATTAAATCAAGACCACACACAAAACTGCAAATGCAAGAAAGGAGCAACCCCACAAGCAAACGGCAAAAGAATATATTTCTGGAACGACTTTAAATGAGACAGAAGGGAACGTAATCAAAAGCAAGAAAACACTACATTCTATAACGGCCATTTATCTTTATACAGATATGTCTCTTCTGCTCAAAACCATTCTGACATTTATATCGTCCCTGTGTCTTTTTATTAGAATCAAGAGAAAAGGAATAACGCACGACACTGCTAAAAAAAAAGCCCCCCCCTAAAGCAACACACGAATAGCCTCGCAACCACATACATATATCTGCAGACATTTCATAATAAAAGACACGCAGTCTTCCACACAACACGCCACGCCCATAAGCAACAAAGAGAGGAAAGGGCTTGCGGATACGGCTTCTGTTTATTATCTTTGCCATTGCGACAGCTTAATCTACAAACGGCATCTAGGACATGAGCCGACGGGACAAGCATTTAAAGTTTCACGTGAAACAAATTAAAACAAATTGTCAGAATAACAAGCACTTAGAGAAAATGACGAAAGAAGAAAACGAAAAGCGTCTAGAGCACCTTCGCGGCATTGTAAGCAACCTTCCAAGCAAACCTGGAAGCTATCAATACTACGACAAAGAAGGCACGATTATCTACGTAGGCAAAGCAAAAAATCTTAAGAGCCGCGTGTCTTCATATTTCCACAAGGAGGTGGACAGATACAAGACAAAGGTTCTTGTCAGCAAGATATGGGATATAACATATACTGTTGTTAACTCTGAAGAAGACGCATTGCTTCTTGAAAACAATCTAATAAAGAAATACCAGCCGAAATACAACATCCTTCTTAAAGACGGCAAGACCTACCCTTCTATCTGCATTACAAGAGAATATTATCCGCGCATTTTCAAGACAAGAGTCGTCAACAAAAAATTCGGAGCCTTTTATGGACCATTCAGCCACATCGGAACAATGTATGCTCTTCTTGACATCATAAAGAAGCTATGCAAGCCACGTACATGCCGTCTTGCGCTCACAGAAGAAAGTGTGAGGGCTGGAAAATTTCAACCCTGCTTGGATTATCATATAAAGAACTGCAACGGGCCGTGTATAGGCAAGCAAACGCACGAAGAATACATGGCGGCAATAAACCAAGCTCGAGAGATTCTGAAGGGTAATACAAGAGATGTACAAAAATCTCTCTTCGACGAAATGCAAAAACTGGCAGAAGAATTGCGCTTTGAAGAGGCTGAAGAGGTTAAAAAAAGATATGTTCTGCTGGATTCTTTCCGCTCCAAGAGCGAGGTCGTTAGCCATACCATCAATAACGTGGACGTTTTCTCGGTTACAGATAGCGAAAACATTGCCTTTGTCAACTATATCCACGTTACTAACGGCAACATTAACCAAGCATTCACGTTTGAATTCAAGAAGAAGCTAAACGAAGACGAGAGCGAGATTCTTACGCTTGCCATCATGCAGATTCGGGAAAAGTTGGGCAGCACATCAAGAGAAATTGTCGTTCCCCACGAGATAGACATGCCTCTTGAGGGCATAACGCTTACTGTTCCGCAAAGGGGCGATAAGAGAACGCTATTGGAATTGTCGGAAATGAACGGAAAACAATACCGTTTTGACAGGATGAAACAGGCTGAGAAACTAAATCCTGAACAAAAAGCCGTGAGACTGATGAAGGAGATTCAGCAAGCGTTGAAACTTCCCACGATGCCTTATCAAATTGAGTGTTTCGACAATTCAAACATCAGCGGCACTGATGCCGTTGCCGCCTGTGTTGTGTTTAAGAAGATGAAACCTAGCAAAAAAGACTACAGGAAATACAATATAAAGACGGTGAAAGGCCCTGACGATTACGCCTCAATGAAAGAGGTTGTAAGGCGGCGGTATTCAAGACTCGTTGAGGAAGAGCAGCCTCTGCCCGACCTCATAATAACCGATGGAGGAAAGGGGCAAATGCAAGTTGTAAGGGATGTTGTTGAAGGAGAGCTTAACCTCAACATACCTATTGCAGGATTGGCGAAAGACGACCGCCATCGCACCAACGAACTCCTCTATGGCTTTCCGCCCGTAGTGGTGGGAATGAAGACCGACAGCGAGCTTTTTCATCTTCTCACACACATACAAGACGAAGTGCACCGCTTTGCAATAACATTCCACCGCGACAAGCGCTCCAAGCATGCTCTGCACTCTGAGCTGGACGAAATAAAGGGTATCGGGCCTAAGACTAAGGAAATACTACTGAAAACCTTCAAGAGCGTAAAGAAAATACGCGAAGCTTCTGACGAGGATTTGGCAAATGTTGTGGGAGAAAAGAAGACCTCAATATTAAAAGAGTATTTCTGCAAAAACTATCTGCAAAAGAGCTCTGAATAAATAAGCGGCAAAACACTACTTAGCTGAAATAAAAACACTAACTTTGTAGAGAATTACATGAACAAAAGCAGAAGATGAGAACGGTAATACAGCGCGTAACAAAGGCATCAGTAACCATTAACGGCATCAAAAAGTCTGCCATAGGAGATGGATTCTTGATACTTCTAGGCATATGCTCTGAGGATACGGCAGAAGACGTGGAATGGCTGGTGAAGAAGATTGCCAATCTGAGGGTGTTCGACGACGAGAATGGCATAATGAACCGCTCTATTATGGACAAAGGCGGTGATATTCTAGTGGTAAGTCAGTTCACCCTGATGGCATCTTACAAGAAAGGCAACCGTCCGTCGTGGATTAAGGCTGCCCCTCATGATATTTCCATACCGCTTTACGAACTTTTCTGCAAGGAAATGTCTAAGGCTTTAGGGAAGCAGGTAGCAACCGGAGAGTTTGGAGCCGACATGAAAGTAGAGCTGCTCAACGATGGTCCTGTGACGATCTGTATGGACACTAAGAACAAAGAATAAGCACTTAAAAAGGATGACAATAGACGAAGCGCAGAAAGCCGTAGACAAGTGGATAAAGACCTACGGAGTGAGGTATTTCTCAGAACTTACCAATATGGCTTGTCTCACGGAAGAGGTGGGCGAACTGGCACGTGTAATGGCACGTCGCTATGGTGACCAGAGTTTCAAGAAGGACGAAAAAGATAACTTGGGCGAAGAGATGGCCGACGTGCTTTGGGTGCTTATCTGCCTTGCCAACCAAACAGGCATAGACCTCACGGAGGAACTTGAACGAAGCTTCAGGAAAAAGACTTCACGTGACGCAGAGAGACACCTTAACAACAACAAGCTGAAAGACTAAATATATACTTCCATATAGCCCCCAATATGCGGATATAAAAGAAGTAAGCCCCTACCCTAATATAATCAATCTAAAAGAAAAACATCAAACATAATAAACAAATAAAAAAAATGACAACAGAAAAGACAGCTACAGCAGGTACGGACAACAAGAATCCTCAACCTCAAAGTAAATACGAAGCCGCTCTGGCAAAGTATAATACCAACATCGACGATGCTCAGGTTCGCGAAGCAGTAAAGAAAATAATCGCAGAGAAAGTTCATGAGAACGACACCCTTGAAGTTAAGAAATTCCTTATGGGAAGTATAGAACTGACCACACTAAAGACAACGGACTCAGAGGAAAGCGTACTGGCTTTCACAGAAAGAGTAAATCAATTTGACGAAGCATACGGCGACCTGCCGCATGTTGCTACAATATGCGTGTATCCATGCTATGCTAAGGTGGTAAGCGAAACGTTGGAAATTGACGGTGTTGAAATAGCATGCGTGTCGGGCAGCTTCCCATCATCACAGGCACTCATTGAAGTAAAAGTGGCAGAAACAGCTTTGGCCATTAAAGATGGTGCGACAGAAATAGACATCGTTATGCCCGTTGGCAAGTTCCTTAGCGGCGACTACGAGGGTGTAGCCGATGACATAAGCGAACTGAAACAGACATGCGGCGACAAGGCCATGAAGGTGATACTTGAAACAGGTTGTCTGAAAACGGCATCAAACATAAAGAAAGCGTCTATTATTGCCATGTATGCAGGCGCAGACTACATAAAGACGTCTACAGGCAAGCTTGAACCAGCAGCAACGCCAGAAGCAGCCTATGTGATGTGTCAGGCCATAAAGGAATATTACGACGAAACAGGCATACAGATAGGTTTTAAGCCCGCTGGAGGCATTAACAGCGTTATGGATGCGTTAATCTATTACACAATAGTAAAAGAGGTTCTGGGCGAAAAATGGCTCACAAACAAATGGTTCCGCCTAGGAACAAGCCGACTGGCAAATATGCTACTGAGCGAAATTGAAGGACAAGAGATAAAATTCTTCTAAATACTGATGCGGACGGATTACACAGAACGACAATCTCCGTCCGCATTTTTCTTAAGAACAATATTTATACCATTACATAAAAATTAAAAGAACTATGATGAAAAAAATTCTACTTCTCTCTGCTATGGCTATTTCTCTTGGCCATACTTGCGCACAAGCACAAGAACCTGCGCTGCTTAAAAAAGCAGAAGCTGCAGTAAAACAGATGTTTATGCCTAATAATGCTGCAAATACAGTGAACACTAGGGCAAGTGAAACATCAAAAATAATGAGACCTTCTAAAGCAATCTTTTATGATAAGAATAGTAGCGAATGGAAGCTTAACAAAAATGTTGAGTATACTTATAACGACGGCGGCTACGAAACACAGACTTTAAGCACAAGCTCTGAAGGAACAAAGACATTGACGCAAACGAAGTATGACGATATATATAAAAACATTGTCACAGAGGTATCACAAAGCACTTACGATGTGACAACTTCGACATGGTCTACCCCACTCGTTACTATGAGTCGCAATCTTATAAAAGACGAGAAAAAACGCGTTACAAACGACAAGGTATACATACTTGGCGAAGACGGGAAAACAAATGAGCTATATGCAAACACAGTATATACATATAGCAACGACGACCGCGCTAGCAGCCTTACAGCAACAGCAGACATGGGTAGCGATGGCGAGAAACTACTTGTTCCTGTGACGCTCTCTAATATGGTTTGGGACGCATACGACACATCAAAATTCTTCGTCTTTGACCAGGATATTGATGATGGCGGACTGTTAACAACTGAAGATTTCAGACTTAAATCCTGCAACATAAGCATGACAGTCTATAACGTTACAATATCAGGAAGCATCAATATCACATACAATGGCACAGAAAGCGAAATGACAATAGAGCTTAATTATCTGGGCACAACGGGAATGAAAACGACAATTAAAAAAACACAGACAGACGACAACGGCAGCTATACCCTATTAGGCACATCTACATCATACGACATAACAGAAATATACTCTAACACCGTGACTTTCAATCAATACGGCGACAAGACAAGCTTCATTTATGAAAGTACGGAAACTGAAGGCACTAGCGAAACATCTGATTACACTGAAGAGAAATATGACTATGAATATGATATTCTTGAAGACGGCACGGCTTTGAAAAAATCTGTTGTCGAGAGTTACAGGAATGCCGCTACGGATGCTTTAAAAGAATCTGAAAAAATTGTTTACGAAGACTATATTGACTGCAACAAGGAGTCTACAAATATAAGCAATATACCTTCCGACAACGACAGAAGCGCGTTTGATAACATCTACACTCTTGACGGAACAAAGGTGGGCCAAACATCCACAAATCTACCTGCAGGCTTTTATATCGCAAATAAAGCGGGAAAAACGATAAAGATTGCAAAGAATAAATAATTCACTTACTCATTTATAGCAAAAGATGCGCAGCCGAGATATAAAACGGTTGCGCATCTTTTTGGTTAATAGGATGTTTGCTCACCAATAAGATTAAATGTCACGTCTGGCAACAAATTCAAGATATGCACTCAAACTATTGCGTATCTCAATGTCGGAAGCATATTCTTCAATGAAAGCCTCCGCTTCAAGACGAAAATCTTCCATTCGTTTCCGTGCATATTCAATACCCCCATTATCTTTTGCAAAGGCAACAAGACGAGATATTTCCTCGGAAGTAGCACTACGCTCCTTTACCTTATATGCAAGACGCGTCATCTTATCATCTGCAATACTGTTTAAAGCATATATAACGGGCAAAGTAAGCTTGCCTTCGGCCATGTCATTACCCGTCGGCTTTCCTATCTCTGAAGAATCATAATAGTCGAAAATATCATCGCGAATCTGAAATATTATACCAAGATTCTGACCGAATTTCTTTGCTTTCTCTATCACGTCGTCAGATACTCCTGCAGATAAAGCTCCAATAGCACAACAAGCCTCAAACAAAGCCGCCGTCTTTTGCTTAATTACCTGATAATAAACATCTTCAGATATGTTTTGGTTGGCTATATTCGAGAGTTGAAGTATCTCACCAGAAGCAAGTGTTCGACCTAATTCTGCAAGGTATTTCACAATATCCGTGTTATTTGTAAGAGCAACACGCAGAAGAGCAGTAGAAAGCAAATAGTCGCCAACAAGAACTGCCACCTTATTATCATACTCAGCATTGACCGAAGCCTGACCACGCCGCTCATCACTCTCGTCAACCACGTCATCATGCACAAGACTCGCCGTATGGAGTAACTCTAATCCTACGGCAGCATTTTGGGTTACGTCACTCACATTACCGAAGTTCTTTGCTATAAGCAGAATAAGCATTGGGCGCATGCGTTTGCCCGTGCGCTGCCGTATATACGCGAGCACTTGCGAAAGCAAGCCGTCGGTATGCGAAAGAGACTCACTGAACAAAGAGTTGAAACCACAAAGCTCACTCTCTATAGGACGTTTGATGCGTGATATATAATCCATCAGTTTTAAATTTCCTACAAAATTAGTGCTTTTATCCGATTTATCAGAAAAAAACAGTAACTTTACACGTTATTCATCTTGAATAAAATACAATTGTTTATAATTAAAAGCAAAAGAAATTTCTATAATACACTGTGCTATGGACAAACTATTCCTCATAGACGCATATGCGCTGATCTATCGTTCGTACTACGCATTCATTAAAAATCCACGCATAAACTCGAAAGGCATGAACACAAGTGCCATAATGGGCTTCTGCAACACGCTTCACGAGATTTTGCAAAAGGAGCATCCTGCATACATCGGCGTTGCCTTTGACCCTCAAGGGCCTACGTTCCGCAACAAAGCTTTCGAACAATACAAAGCACAACGCGAAGAAACACCCGAGGACATACGCAAGGCGGTGCCTATAATAAAAGACATACTGGCAGCAATGCACATACCCGTACTTGAGGTTGAGGGATATGAAGCTGACGACGTTGTGGGCACGCTTGCTAAAAAGGCAGACGGTGAAGAAGTTGAAACGCTCATGCTTACACCCGACAAGGACTATGGGCAGCTTGTTGGAGGCAACGTGAAAATGTTCCGCCCACGTCATGGTGGAGGTTACGAAACGCTAGACGCTGAAGGAATTAAAGAAAAATATGGAATTAGCTCTCCCGACCAAGTTATAGACCTGCTTGGACTGATGGGTGATGCTGCCGACAATATTCCTGGATGCCCTGGTGTTGGAGAGAAGACTGCAATAAAACTAATTAACCAATTCGGAAGCATTGATACCCTACTCCACCATACAGATAAACTGAAAGGCGCGCTTAAGAAAAAAGTTGAGGAGAACGCAGAGCAAATTAAGTTCTCACGTTTTCTTGCAACAATAAAAACTGATGTTCCCATTGAGCTTAATCTTAACGAACTTAAAGTTTCTGATCCTGACGAGCAGAGAGTGATAGAAATTTTCAATGAACTCGAGTTCAAAACCTTTACAGACAGATTTCTTAACAAACCTAAAAAACAAGCAAAAAAGGTTGCAAACGAACTTAATCTCTTTGGCGATAATTCGACCGACGGAGAGGAATCAATAAAAAGTGGACCTTCTCATAACATAAAAACAACGCCTCACGAGTATAAACTCGTTGATACTATGGAGGATATGCATAAGTTGTGTGATTTATTCCTTACAAATACTTTTGTAAGTTTTGACACTGAAACAACGTCTACGAACGCTATTGAGGCAGAATTGGTAGGATTAAGCTTCAGTATCAAAGAAGGAGAGGCTTATTACGTTCCAGTTCCTAAAGAGAGGGAAACGGCGAAAAAAATTGTTGATATTTTCAAACCTGTGTATGAAAACGCTGCTATCTTGAAAATTGGGCAGAACATGAAATACGACATTGAGGTTCTGCATAACTATGGTGTTGAGGTTTGCGGAGAAATGTTTGACACTATGATCGCACACTACCTCATTCAACCTGAACTCAGACATAACATGGACTATATGGCTGAGATTTATCTTGACTATCAGACAATACACATTGAAGAACTCATAGGGCCGAAGGGAAAAGGACAGAAAAACATGCGCGACCTCTTGCCTGCAGAAGTTTATGAATATGCCGCTGAAGATGCCGACATCACACTAAGGTTGAAAAACAAGCTTGAGCCGGAACTCAAAAAATTCGGTGCAGAAGAATTGTTCCGCAACATTGAAATGCCGCTAATGCCAGTACTTGCTGAAATGGAAATGAACGGAGTATGCCTTGACACCGCTTCGCTAAAAGAAACATCAATTGGCCTCACAAACAGAATGCACGACATTGAAAAGCGAATCTATGAACTTGCCGGCACGGAATTCAACATTGCCTCTCCGAAGCAAGTGGGAGAAATTCTCTTTGACAGGTTGCGCATAGTGGAGAAGGCGAAAAAGACGAAAACAGGCCAATACGTCACGAGCGAAGAAGTACTGCAACAGTTAAAGGGAAAACATGAGATTGTGGCAGACATATTGGAACATAGAGGATTGAAAAAACTTCTCGGCACATATGTTGATGCCCTCCCCAAACTGATAAACCCGAAAACAGGACGTATTCACACTTCGTTCAACCAAACCATAACAGCAACCGGACGTCTATCTTCGAGCGATCCCAACTTGCAAAACATCCCCGTGCGAGGCGAAGACGGCAAAGAAATACGCAAAGCCTTCGTGCCAGAACCAGGATGCGACTTCTTCTCTGCCGACTATAGCCAGATTGAACTCCGCGTAATGGCGCACCTTAGCGGTGACGAAAATATGATTGAAGCCTTTCGTGAAGGCTATGACATACACGCCGCTACGGCAGCAAAAGTCTACAAAAAAGACATTAACGAGGTGACACGCGACGAAAGGACAAAAGCCAAACGTGCCAATTTCGGAATTATCTATGGCATAACCGTTTTCGGATTGGCCGAGCGACTTGACATCAGCCGCGATGAAGCAAAAAGTCTCATTGATGGATATTTTGAAACGTTCCCAAAGGTTAAGGAATACATGGAAAAGAGCAAGCAAGTGGCACGCGCCAACGGATATGTGGAAACGCTTTTCCACCGTCGCCGCTATCTAGCCGACATAAACTCACGCAACGCAACCGTGCGCGGCTTTGCAGAACGCAACGCCATCAATGCTCCCATTCAAGGCACCGCTGCAGACATAATAAAGATAGCAATGATCAACATTTACCGCCGCTTCCGCAAGGAAGGAATAAGGTCGAAGATGATACTTCAAGTACATGATGAACTCAACTTCAGCGTGCTTCCCGATGAGCATGACAAAGTGGAGCGCATCGTAACGGAAGAGATGCAAAATGCTTTCCACATGCATGTACCGCTCGTTGCCGACAGCGGATGGGGAAAGAACTGGCTGGAAGCTCACTAAATTCACAAGAATTACATATAAAAGTCTGTATAACAAAATATTACAACCACTGCAAAAAGACCAAGAATAATAGATTTTACCCATTCTTTCAAATAGAATAGCATAGAAAATTTATACAAAAAACGTACAAACAGAAACGGGCTGTGCCAACAATCTAGCACAGCCCGTTTCCGTTTTATTTGAGGATTTTTATTTTAACCCCTATCACTATGTAATTAAATTCTGTTCATCATCTTCACGCTGCTCTTAGTTCCATCAGTAAAGGTTGTCACCTTAATGTTGAGTCCGCTCGTAGGAGCAACATGCTCGCAACCATTGATATCGAAATATTTCACACTTTCAACCTGTTTGCCCGTATTCTCTATGCCGTCAATTCCGTCAGTATCAACGTTCATTGCCTTCAGCTTCGCATTAGAGTTTAACTTTCCTCCTTCATTTATATACCAGTTTCCAACCATATAGTTTTGGCATATCGTACCGTCTGGGTTCTTATCCTTATGCTGATACCAAACTAACTGACACCGATACTGCGTATCATTGCATGCAGCATTGGGAAGAGTAACGCTGATAGAATTTGATTCGCTCCAAGTCACACTGTGTGTCCAGCCATATTCATCGGTTGATTTTGTGCCTCCTCCAATGTTTATAGGAATATCACCGCCAGCACGGAATGAAACGCTTACAGACAATGTTGATGATTCACCTTGACTCTTTGATGTACTGTTGCTTAGGCCAAGACTGAAACTTTGGATTCCATCCACCATGTTTAAGTACGATTTAGAAATAATCAACATGTCATCATCAGACAGATCGTATGCGTCCTTTATAGATGTTGTGTTTAATACAGAAGGATAACTAGAGAAATCACCTACGGTATGTTTTAGCACATCCTCTGATATCTGTGGGCAAGATGTTCCAGATACGAACTTGTTGAATTTATCTACCGTCAAACCTGTTTCAGAAATGTCGTTGTCACGCACCTTCACAAAGGTTATCTCTTTACCAACCATACTCGGGTCTATCGCACATTCTGTTACTTTGTATATAAACTCGTCTGCTGGCATGTAATTGAATATCACGAAATCTTTTCCTTGGTTATAGCTCATGTTCGTTCCTCTTGTTATTGTCATTCCTGTGGAAGCGGACTTCGACCAAGAAGAGCCTGCAGAAAATTGATAAGAGAAATTTAACCACTTGCAACCAATAGACTCCTCTACATAACCGCAAGACGAAGAGTTGGTAAATACCGTGTTGTTTTCCGCCTTAGAAGTAGAACTGCCGAATGACATTGAGCCAAAATCGCCATCCTTTGTTATGCCTTTCTGATAAGGAGGGGCGCAGAGTACTTGAGTAACAATAGGATTGCTGCATGTTATTCTTTTCTTTACGAGTTCAAGCTTTGCGCCTCGGTCTACATTCGTAGTTGCCAAAGAGAACATCAACAGCTTATCGTTGCTTCTATCGTAGTCAACGGGGTATGTAATAGTCCAGTCTTTACCATCCTTCCACACTGCAGACAATTTATATATAACGTCATCGTAATCACTATAGCTATTTTCTGCTATTGTCTTTGAAACAGCCAATACAAACGAGAAGATTTCCTTTCCTTCCTTAAACTCGTTCTTTACGCGAACCGGCTCAACCTGACCGCCAACCACACGGTCAATTCCTTCTGATTGGTCTTCATGCAGATTTTTAAGCTTATAAGCCTCTGTAAATTTCTTTGCGGTGTTGTTATAGTTGTACACACCGTTTATCCAGAATAAGTTCTGTGGATTGTCAAAACCATCAATAAATGCTGCACAAAGCGATGGTTTACCAAAGAGGAAAGGTCTCGCTCTACCTACATATAAATTGTTCTTTCTGTTTGCAATAGTGTTTCTTGTCTCACTTGCCGCAACCGTGTACCATGCTTGCTCCTCTGTTCCCATTTTGACGGAAGAGAAATCAACAACAGTAAGCTTCTGCGCAAAAATATATGTAGGAATACCTATCAATGACACGTAATCCAGTATTTTCGTAGCCAGGTCATCAGACGTAGTCAAAGGTTCTGTCAAATGCATAACCTCGCAAGTTGCAATAGCCAGTTTTGGAGCCTTATATTTGCCCTCAGGATAGAAAAGCCTCATTGTCATAGTGGAACGAAGAACTTTTTCCTTGCCTGTTCCTATGTCCTCACGCTTCATGTTTTTCGACTTCCACTCGTATGTCAACTTTCCGTCTATATAATGCGAAAGCGCAACCTTGCCCTCAACGTCGGCATATGTTTCTTCGTGTGATTTATGAGAGTTTATACCAAGACAGAGATAGTCATCAATACCATCACCATTGAAATCGTAAACAACAGAAGAAGAGCTGCTATTTGGATCTGTCGTAATGTCCATCTTTTCCTGCATTGCGAAAGTTTTTCCGTTGTGGATGCGCAATTCTCTGCCCATAGTAAGCATCAAGTCTGCCATACCGTCACCATCATAATCCAGCGTATTCACATCAATAAACCCCTGAAAGACCTCGTTTCTACGGCAGTCATTGGCTGTATATTGGTTGAATAAGTCTTTATTCGTTGGAATATTACGCAATGGTGACATAAAGTCACCTTTCGTAAAGTCTGCAACTTGACGCTCTTCATACTTGAAAATTTCTGATTTCTCAACTTGAGATGTAGCAGGATTATATTTAATAATCTGGTATTCCGACTTAGAGAAATAGACGTAAAAGATAGAACCAACCTCGTCTGTGTTTTCAATTCCTTTGCTAACAACATACAGGTAAGAGATATCTGGTTTTATAGCCCCCGTGCATTTTGTTTCCGACTGGTTCATTTGGTCTTTAAACAAATCGAGTCTAGCACAGTTCGTGCCAACCATACTATTTATATATTGAGGCCCTAATTGCATATAGCCACCGTTTTCAATTGGTAAAGAAGATAGTACCTCGCCGCTGGCAATGCTCTTACCCATTATGCTATCCACCATCTGTTCTCTTGCACTAACGGCGTCTTCTCTAGAGGTGTTCTGTGCTGCAGCTGTTGCCGAAGCTATAAGAGCAGCTGACAGTATTGTAAATAATTGATTTCTCATAATGATTATGTAATAAAATGTGCGACTTTTTTATTTTTTGCTTTAGTTCTTTTTTCTGTCACCATAACCGACAGATGTTTTATTTCAGCAATGCGAGGAATTTTCCTGCAATGTTGCTAACTCATTTCTGGTGGAGCATCCTGGTTTTCCATAATTCTTATATTTTTATCTTTGTTTCTTTCTTTGTTGTTTCTTATACTTACAAATGTAATAACTTTTTCCTTAGAATAATACTCTTTTCCTCTCTTTTTTATATCTTTTTGAGTTTTTTGGTAGTCTTTTAGACGTTTAATATGTATTTCTTTTCTTTTTGATACATACGCTTAGCAAAACGTTTACTTTCCTACAGAGATTAAGAGCAAAGCCTGTGCTTTTAAACAAAGATTCAAACACATAATTTTTTATCATCTTAAAAATATTACTCTAACAGAAAGGCATCCTGTATATACTGACTGTCTACAAAAAACGAAAATGATTGCGATTACAACTCTTCCCCACGGCCTTTATAACAAACGCCCGCGGAGTTATCAGCAAAACCCCACAGGCTAACAATGATTACTATAGGGGCACAGTCTTAGACAATTTTACATTTGGGATTATTACAAACGTATTTTGATTACGTTTTCCAATAAGGTTTGGTAACTATGCATTGCTATTAACAGTAGTTGGCAACGAAAAATGAATGCAAACTCTTTATTTACAATGTATATGACTGGTGGTTACGTATTCCCACCAAAATGTCTAGCAAAATAAAAGGCTGATACCTCGTGAGAAGTATCAGCCCGATGTATTGTGGAATGTAGTGTATTATTCACCGTGAGTAAATGCTGCATTCACTGTTGCCTCGTCCGCTGCTGTCATATTGACCGTTGTGGTGAGAACGGTATTCTTATAGTTCTTCAGATCTTCGTCTATAAGTTGATCAAAATGTACTCCCTTTTGGAACACACTTCCCAATTTGCCGGTGATGGTTTTCCACTCACCATCAGAGAATCTGCTGGTGTTGTTGTTGGCAAAACCGACATGAGTGTACATCACAAACTGGTCGAGACGACCGATATCTTTGAGAATTACCCCGGACTTTGCCTTTACGTTTTGTACAATGGTAAAGGAAGATGGGAAGCTCTTGAAAGTATTTGCATCCGCAGTGTACTTGCGCAACTTAAAAACGATACTGTCAACTGTTATGTTCTCTGCTTGGGTATTATCCTTTGTCAGTGTGACAGTCTTACCGTTGATAGTGCATGTGGCATCGAAATAGTCCATCATTGCTTCAGAAACATAAAAAGTTGGTGTAAGATAAGCCTCTGTTGCTATGTTGTTAGGCTTTACCTTTTCGTCTTCATCATCGCTACAAGAAGCAAGCGTTAAGCCTGCTACGACCATAGCCATCGCTATAAGTATGGAGAAAAACTTGTTGTTCATAATTGTTGCGTATTAAATGTAAATGTTGTTTTCTGCTATTTCTTATGATGCGGTAAGCAGAAGATATATTACAAGTTCGGGGGTACCTAAAGATTGAAGTGGAAGAAGATAAAGATTCTGATTGTATTCATTCAGTGTACCATCTTTCCTTTTTAAATACATGGCGTAGCCTATTTCGACGATATATGCCCTATCAGGATTATCTTCTATCAACTTGTCTACACTACTCCACTCTGGACCAATATAATTTGCAAAAGTCGATTCGTTACTTTCCTTGCTTTCCATAAGAATAGGGTCATGGGAGTCGTCAATTTCAACGGTTAGCGCTGCACTTACGCTCTGGAAAGAGAATGCTGATACTACTGCAAAAAATGCTATGGCGAGGGTTTTATTGAACTTTTTCATAATAGCTTTAGTTTTAAATTTATGTCTTTATAATTAATAAGTCAACAAATAGATGATAAATTCTGGACATCCTAAGGCATTGAGCATACCAATGTAGAACTGCTTCACATCTTCATTCAATGTTCCTTCTTTGCCTTTATTAAACAACTCTGCACCAAACAGAACGATGGATACGCGCTTGGGATGATCTGCAATCAGCTTGTCTACCTCACTCCACTCCGGACCAATATAATTTGCAAAAGATACTTCGTTGTTAGTCTCGCTTGCCAAAAGGATACATGCCTCGGGTTCGGAATCCATTCCGGTTGAAGTTGCTGCACTTGCGCTTTGGAAAGAGAATGCTGATACTGCTGCAAAAAATGCGATGGCGAGGGTTTTATTAAACTTTTTCATAATAGCTTTAGTTTTAAATTTGTTATTTATTGTTTTTGTTCTTAACTGCTGCAAAGATAGTCCATAAATCTTTAACAACAAACTTTTCAGACATTTTTTTTCTAGAAAAGAGTAAAATAACGCATTCCGCTCGAAAAAAAATCCCATTTCAGGCATTTCCACCTTATATGATTATATAATCAAACCTTAAAACCACTACAAAAGAATAAAAGAACAGGAATCTATCATCGAATAAATAGCCCTTCTTTAGGCATAAGACTGACGATAAGGCAAGCAGTTTATATTACATAGATAGACATAATCTGAAATTGTATACTAACACACCACTTCTGCTATTTGTCAACAAGCCCAGCAATAATTTTAACAGAAGCTATGTTATTGACGTTCTTCAATAAATATCAATAGAAAAGCTACATTTTTTAAAATAAAGTTGTAAATTCGCAGACTGAAATAATCCGTTCTTACACTTCGTAAAGATGCAAGAGAAGGATTAAGAATAAATAAGGAAACAAAAACAAAATATAAAATGGCACTAAAATGTGGTATAGTAGGACTTCCGAACGTGGGAAAGTCCACACTTTTCAACTGCCTTTCAAGCGCAAAGGCGCAGGCAGCTAACTTCCCGTTCTGCACAATAGAACCAAACGTGGGCGTGATAACTGTTCCAGATGAGAGACT
Organism: bacterium; assembly: GCA_963661195.1. Classification (GTDB taxonomy): domain Bacteria; phylum Bacteroidota; class Bacteroidia; order Bacteroidales; family Bacteroidaceae; genus Prevotella. Next base: position 31,265 of record CAVLBD010000019.1, on the reverse strand, counting down.
TACGAAATTGGCAGAGATAGTACATCCAGGACGCATAGTGCCAGCCACATGCGAAATAGTAGACATCGCCGGACTTGTTAAAGGCGCGTCAAAAGGAGAAGGCCTTGGAAACAAGTTTTTGGGCAATATCCGCGAGACAGATGCTATCATACATGTGCTGAGATGCTTTGACGATGACAACATAACCCATGTTGACGGAACGATTGATCCCGTGCGCGACAAAGAAATAATAGACACGGAGCTACAATTGAAAGACCTTGAAACCATAGAGAGCCGCCTTGGCAAGCAGCAAAAGGTGGCTGCTGCCGGCAACAAGGATGCCAAGACGGAAGTTAGTGTGCTGGAACGCTACAAGGAAATATTGGAGCAGGGAAAGAACGCACGTTCTGTGGAATTCGAATCAAAGGAGGAGCAGGAAGCTGCACGCAATCTATTCCTTCTTACAGCAAAGCCCGTGCTATACGTTTGCAATGTCGACGAGGCTAGTGCCAAGACAGGCAATGCCTACTCCGCCCGCATAGAAGCCATAGCAAAGGAAGAAGGAGCAGAAACACTCGTTATTGCCGGCAAAACAGAGGAAGACATTGCTAGCCTTGAAACTTATGAAGACAAGCAGATGTTCCTAGATGAGCTGGGACTTGAAGAGAGCGGCGTGAACCGCCTTATCAAGAAAGCCTACTCACTACTCAACCTCGAGACTTTCATCACGGCAGGCGAGATGGAAGTAAAGGCATGGACTTACCATAAAGGATGGAAAGCTCCGCAATGCGCTGGCGTCATACACACAGACTTTGAAAAAGGATTCATACGTGCTGAGGTTATAAAATATGCCGACTACATACAATACGGCTCTGAAGCCGCCGTGCGCGAGGCAGGAAAACTTGGCATTGAAGGAAAAGAATATGTGGTGCAAGACGGTGATATCATGCACTTCAGGTTTAACGTGTAACACTCCCCTACTCCATGACGCTATTCATCAACTGGAATCCCGACATTGTGGCATTCCATATCGGAAGCCTTTCCATGCGGTGGTATGCACTATGCTGGCTCATAGGATTGCTGGCGGCATACTTCATTGTCAAGAACCTGTATAAACGACAGAAAATCAGCGAGACACTCTTTGAGCCTCTCTTTATTTACTGCTTCATAGGCATATTGGCAGGAGCAAGGTTGGGCCATTGCATTTTCTACGAGCCAGGATATTTTCTATCGTCAGGCACGCACATTGTGGAAATGTTTCTTCCCATACGCTTCATGGAAAACGGCGGATGGCGCTTTACGGGCTATGCAGGACTGGCCAGTCACGGTGGAACACTTGGACTAATGCTGGCCCTTTGGCTTTACGTCAAGCGCACTAAAATCAGCTTCTTAACAGTGCTCGACAATATTGCCATAGCCACACCCGTCACAGCATGCTTCATAAGACTTGGAAACCTTATGAACTCAGAAATAATAGGTAAAGTGACGGATGTACCGTGGGCATTTGTCTTTCAACAAGTGGACCCCCTACCCCGCCACCCTGGGCAACTCTATGAAGCAGTAGCCTATTTCATTCTACTTTTCATTGGCTTGGCAGTATACCGCCGCCACCCGGAGAAAGTGGGCACGGGATTCTATTTCGGCTTGTGCCTGACATATATCTTCACCGCACGGTTCTTCATCGAATACACAAAGGAAGTGCAGGAAGCTTTTGAAGCATCACTGCCGCTTGACATGGGCCAGCTGCTCTCTGTCCCCTTCATTGCTCTTGGACTTTTCTGCATGCTGAGAAAGAACAAGAAGAAAACAACCAATCAAAAAATAAAATAAGCATGAAAAAGATTCTATTATCGGCATTTATTGCGGCCACACTAGCGTTCTCTTGCGGAAACAAAAACACCACAGGCAATACACATAACAATGGTGTTGACTCTGTTGATACAATAGAAAGCATTGAAGAGAAAAGCGAAAGTGCTGAACGCCTTTCCACAGACTCCGCCACATTCAACAAAGAGGGAAAAAGAACACGCGTGGAAGTAAAGGTTGAATACCCTACTTCTGGTAACGATGCCCTTAAAAATATCCTCTGCGAATTTATAAGCGAAGAACTCGGTGGCACTTACAAAGGTGACGTTAGCGATGTGAAAACCATGGTAAAATACTACGGCAAACAGGCTTTCAACGACCTAAACAAGGAGCGCAATGAAAATGAAGACAATGCCGATGCCTTCTACGAAAAAGACTTTTATGTAAAGAAAATATACGAGACAAATACATTCGTGACATTCAGCAGTCAGAACTACGTCATGACAGGCGGAGCCCATGGTGGTACAACTTCCATTGCCACCACATTCCGCAAGAGTGACGGTCGCCGCTTTGGTACAGACATGTTGCGCAACACTGGTTCTGAAGGGTTCTGCAAACTTCTGAAAGAAGGTTTCAGACAATATTTCACCGAGATGACCGGACAGGCAATGGACGATGAAGAACTGCAGCAACAGATAATAACAAACGACGTTATAGATGCGCTCCCATTACCCGTTACCCCACCCTACCTCACTGACAAGGGTGTGGAGTTCACCTACCAGCAATACGAACTTGTTTGCTATGCTGCCGGAATGCCAGGCTTCACAATACCATACAGCAAGATGCGCCCTTATCTGACGCAGACCGTGCTGAAAATGGTTGAAGGAAAATAACCACAAATCATATATGGCTCAAAAAGAAAAGGGACTCACACCGATGATGCAGCAGTTCTTCTCGCTGAAGGCAAAACACCCAGATGCGTTGCTGCTCTTCCGTTGCGGAGACTTCTACGAAACATACTGCGATGATGCCGTGGACGCCAGCCGAATACTGGGAATAACGCTCACGAAACGAAACAATTCCGGAACGAAACCCTCAACGGAAATGGCGGGATTTCCACACCATGCCCTTGACACTTATCTGCCAAAGCTGATACGCGCAGGCAGACGAGTTGCCATTTGCGACCAGTTGGAAGACCCGAAACTCACTAAAAAGCTAGTAAAGAGAGGAATAACAGAACTTGTAACACCAGGTGTTGCCCTCACCGACAATGTGCTAAACTACAAGGAGAACAACTTTCTTGCGGCAATACATTTCGGAAAGACTTCATGTGGTGTGGCTTTCCTTGACATTTCTACGGGAGAATTCCTTACAACCGAAGGGCCATACGATTACATACAAAAGCTAATAGCCAATTTCCAACCCAAGGAGATATTGTTTGAGCGTGGAAAAAAGGCTGATTTCGAACGCTTTTTCGGCACAAAACATTTTACTTTCGAACTCGACGAGTGGGTGTTCAACGAGCAGACGGCACGTCAGAAGCTACATAAGCATTTCAACGTGAAAAGTTTGAAAGGCTTTGGCATAGACCATCTGAAAAACGGCATCGTGGCAAGCGGTGCAGTGCTGCAATACCTTGAAATAACGCAACATACTCAGATTGGACACATTACGGCTATTGCACGCATTGACGAGGAACGATATGTAAGACTTGATAACTTCACCATCCGTTCGCTAGAACTGACACAACCAATGCAGGAGGGTGGAAGTTCTCTATTCAACGTCATAGACCGCACGGCATCCCCAATGGGAGCACGTATGCTGGGGCGTTGGGTACGCTTTCCGCTGCGTAATGCCAAGGAAATAGAAAAGCGTCTTGATGTAGTTGAGCAGTTTTTCAAAGATACAGCATTCCGGCAGACTATAGATGAGAACATCTGTGGAGTGGGAGATCTGGAACGAATAGCGGCAAAGGTGGCCACAGGCAGGGTTTCACCGCGAGAAATGGTACAGTTGAAGAATGCTCTTATGTGTATGCAGCCGATAAAGGAAGCATGTGCATCTTCTGAAAACCAGACACTTGCAATGATGGCTCAGAAAATAGATGCTTGTGCAGAACTTACAGGGCGGATAGAACATGACATTGAACCTGATCCGCCACAAATGGTTAACAAAGGGCATGTCATACGCACAGGAGTGGACGAAGAACTAGACCGTCTGCGCGACATTGCCTACAACGGCAAAGACTATCTGCTAAAGATTCAAGAACGTGAAACCGAGGAAACAGGAATAGCAAGTCTGAAGATTGGCTACAACAATGTCTTTGGATATTACCTCGAAGTGAGGAATATGTATAAGGACAAAGTACCGGCCACATGGATAAGGAAACAGACTTTGGCACAGGCAGAACGCTACATAACAGAGGAACTGAAGCAATATGAAGAGCAGATTCTTGGAGCCGAAGATAAAATCCTAGTGCTTGAGGCAAAACTTTTTCAGGACCTTGTACAGAACACGCAGCATTTCATACACACCATACAGACTAATGCACATGTTATAGCGCAGCTAGACTGCCTGTTGTCGTTTGCAAAAACCGCTGAAGAGCATCGTTATGTGCGTCCACAAGTTGTTCAGGACGAAATAGTTATAGACATAAAGCAGGGAAGACATCCTGTTATAGAAACACAGCTGCCGGTAGGAGAGAGATACGTGCCGAATGACATATATCTAGACTCCGCCAAACAACAAATAATGATAATAACAGGTCCCAATATGGCAGGTAAGTCAGCCCTTCTCCGCCAAACTGCACTTATAACTCTTATGGCGCAGATTGGCTGCTATGTGCCGGCAGAAAGCGCAAAGATAGGCATCGTTGACAAAATATTCACCCGCGTGGGAGCAAGCGACAATATCTCTATGGGCGAATCGACCTTCATGGTGGAAATGACAGAGGCGGCAAACATTCTTAACAATGCTACTCCGCGCAGTCTAGTGCTCTTCGACGAACTTGGTCGCGGCACAAGCACATACGACGGCATTTCCATTGCATGGGCAATAGTGGAATATCTGCACGAACATCCACGCTCGGCGGCACGTACACTGTTTGCCACACACTATCATGAGCTTAACGAAATGGAGAAGAATTTCAGCCGCATAAAAAACTATAATGTTAGCGTTAAGGAGATGAACGGAAAGGTTATCTTCCTGAGGCGGCTTGAACGCGGAGGTTCAGAACATTCTTTCGGTATACATGTAGCACAGATTGCAGGAATGCCTAAGACTATTATTGACAGGGCAAACGTAATACTAAAACGACTGGAGGCCGACAACAGTGGAGTAGGGCAAGCAGGAAAAGCCCTTGAGCGCATGAGCTCAAATACAGGAGGTGAACAATTAAGTTTCTTCCAACTCGATGACCCTGTGCTATGCCAAGTGCGCGACGAGATTTTGGGGCTTGACATCAATAACCTAACGCCTATGGAGGCACTTAACAAACTTAACTATATTAAGAGTATCGTTACGGGATAAAACTTCCGCCAACGTCAAAAAAAACATAATATACACAAACACATGAAAGAAGGAAAAGAAAGACAAAGTTTGATATTGCGCCCTGTAGAAAAGCCTGACGCACAGGCTATAACGGATATATACAACCACTACGTTACGGAAACTACAGTGTCGTTTGAAACAGAACCGCTCACGCTTGAACAGATGACGCAGCGTATGTGTTCCATAGCTTCTGAATATCCATATTTCGTATGCATTGATACAGAAGCAAATAATAGGGTAGTGGGATATTGCTGTGTACACCAATGGAAAGAACGCCATGCCTACTGCCACACTCTAGAAGTAACAATATACCTTGACCCCGAACATAAAGGTAGAGGAGCTGGAACAATGATGATGAACCGCCTTCTTCAGGCATGCCGAGAAATGAAGTATGTGCGCAATCTTATAGCTTGTATAACAGAAGAGAACAGAGCAAGCATTGCCTTCCACTCGAAGATGGGCTTCGAGGAGGTATCACACTTCAAAAAAGTAGGCTACAAATTCGGCAAATGGCTTGACGTTGTAGATATGGAATACCAAATTTTCTGATATGCCTACACTACAAACAAAGCAAAATACTAAGGGAAAATCTTTCTAATGGTTAAGATTTCAGTATTGATGCCTGTTTTCAACGGCAGTGAATACTTAGAGAGGAGTATCGCATCCGTCAAAAACCAGTCGATGAGCGATTGGCAACTTGTCGTGCTCGACGACGAAAGCTATGATGAAAGCTATACCATACTGCGAAAAATGGCAGATGCAGACAAGCGTATAACACTAATGCATAAAAAAAATGACGGCAATGGCTGTACTGCACTCAACCTTAGCATTATGTTACCACAGGCAAAAGGCGAATACTGCTTCTATATGTCGCAAGACGACCGCATAGACAAAGACCTCTTTGAAACGGCAATGAAACATGCAGAAGAAGACAGTCTTGACATTATCATTCCCGACATGTTACTTGAGTATGCCGACGGAACAGAATGTTCTACACGGGGCTCATATCCTCCTGACGGAGACTATTCAACCATTCTTTCTGGCAGAGAAGCTTTTTTCCGCAGCATAGATTTCAGCATAAACGGCTTTGCATTTATCCGCCGACAGATTATGGAAAATGAGCAGCAAGACACTACACATTTTGACAGTGACGAACTTAACACACGTCTGCAGTTTCTTGCGGCAAATAGAGTGGGGTTCTGCCGTTCTACATTCCATTATTATCAAGGAAATCCCAAGGCCATAACAAAAAAATTCTCACCGCGATGGTTTGAGCGGCTTGCTACAGTCGTCATGTTGGACAAGGCTTGTCAGAAAGCTTTCTCAAAAGGAACTGATAAAACCCTTAACTATAAGCAAAAGCTTAAGGGAAAGACGTGGATAATGAGTGTATATGCCAGTTTGACAATAGAATTACTAAAGCATTCCGACAGTCTTTCGCTCAATGAAAGAGCAAAAGCAGAAAGCATTTTCAAATATTTTGAAAGAAATATCCAGTTTAAAGGATATGTCATAGGTATGCTTCGCTCTATGACTAATGCTGAAAAGTTGCTTTTTCTTTGGTATATTTTATTTGGGACATGCCGCAACATGACTGCGCCGTACAAGTTTTACAAAAACTTAAAAAGGGATAAATAAGTTCTAAAGATGCAATTTGCTGCGTATCTTTTCCACTAAAGGGATGTTTTTGTTTACCACACGCATGGAATACCATGAGTCTATAGCAACCAATAACGCACCTATAACACAATAAAACAACCCGCTTTCAATATAAGTTGCAAAATAAACAAGTAAACCAAGCCCAAAATGCACTCCCATAGCACGCATTACCTCTGCAGAAGGTTTATAAATATAGCGCAGGCGCGCCATAACAAATACAAAAAGCAGCTCAAGAATGTAAGCTAAAGTTATTGCCATACCAATGCCAAGCAGACCATATAACAGATAACCTACAGTTACAAGCGTCACCAAAAGCACATCGCTAAATGTTTCTATCACAAGAAACATGAATGAATCACCGCGAGAGAGTGATATATATTCTATCGGTAGGAAAATTGCACGTGCATACATGGAAAGTGCTGCAGCTTGAAGCATAGGCAATGCTGGTGCGAACTTACCGCTATAGAGCATTGGCAAAAGTATTGGCATAAAGAGAATAAACACTGCGAGTAGCGGTGACATTATGTTCAAACTCACCTCTATCTGGCTGTTTACGAGTTCGTTCAGAGGTCTTCCAGGACGGCGTATTGCTGACAGACGAGGATAGTAGTCGGTATCAATTGCTGTGAAAACAAGCCCTGCATAAGTAACAATCATCACGTAAACGGCATTGTAGAGTCCCACTGTGTCAACGTTTGACATACGACTAAGAAAGGCTCTTATGGCAAGTTCCGCACCACTTCCCATCATGCCTGCCGCAACAAAAGCAATGCCTAACTTTATAAACGTATACCCTTCCCGCAGATAGGAAAAACAGAACTTTCGTTCCAGTGGATAATGTTTAAGCGAAAAACGCATCACCACAAATGCCTGCACCAATGCCATAAGGAGGAGAGAAGGTACAATGGCCTTGTAGTTGTAAATTATATATACAGGCACAGACACGATTAGTACGCCAGCTGCCCCAAAAAGCGAGCTAACAGCAAGTTCCTTAAGCCGGCGCGTGGCCTTCAGTACGGCAGTTTCGCCAACAGTAAGCGTGGTAAGAGCTACTACGGGCGAAAGGAATACGAAATGAAGAGTATGGTTGCCAAATGAAAATGTCCAACGGCTTAGAAGCGGACTTAACGCAGCGCAAGCTACAAGTCCGAGCAAAGCTGTGAGCATAATCCAGTGACGGAACACGTGTATCTCATGACGAAGCAAATCATCGTCGCCATGGTCGAAGGCACTTGACATCTGACGAACAGCACTGATATGTAGGCCAAAGTTCGTAGAGTCAACCACAAGTTTTATCGTTGAAGAGAAAAGTGCCACCAATCCCATACCCATAGGACCAAGAATAACAGCAACAAGTTTGTTGCGCAATATCCCCATAAGGATATTGAGCACCTGAACACCTCCAAAGAGGCTTGTATACTTAAGAATATGCGAATAACTGTTGTTGTTTTCCATCAATGTTCATAACGCTTTTTTAAAGAAAATATTACGTCAAAAGAAAAACTTTATTTACAGATAGTCCATATATAGATTATTTTTTAATCTTTTTCTGCACAAATTGATGAAAAGTTTTTTATTGTCTTAAATTCGCTTGCTTGTAAGTGTGCGCAATTTACATTATCTTTGCAGAAATTACGGAATACTCGCAAAAGACTAAATACAAGCACTTGCCGCAGTAAAAACACGGCAGTGCGATAATGGTAGAAAAAAAACAAAACATCATACAACAATGGAGTATAACTTCAACGAAATTGAAAAGAAATGGCAACGCAAGTGGGTGGATGAAAAGACCTACAAAGTTAGCAACAACACTGAAAAGAAAAAATATTACGTTCTGAACATGTTTCCATATCCCTCTGGAGCAGGGCTTCATGTGGGACATCCTCTTGGCTATATAGCCTCAGACATTTATGCACGCTACAAACGTCTAAACGGCTTCAACGTGCTTAATCCTATGGGTTACGATGCCTATGGACTGCCTGCCGAGCAATATGCCATACAAACAGGACAACATCCTGCCGTTACAACAGAAACAAACATAAAGAGATATCGTGAGCAACTCGACAAAATAGGTTTCTCGTTTGATTGGGATAGGGAAGTGCGCACATGCGATCCTGGATATTACAAATGGACACAGTGGGCATTTCAAAAGATGTTCAACTCATATTACGATAACACTCTACAGAAAGCCCAGCCAATAGCAAAACTCATAGAGGCTTTCCAAGAAAAGGGCTCTGAGGCTGCAGAAAACATTGCCAAATCTGAAGAGCTTTCTTTTACTGCCGAAGAGTGGAACACCATGAACGAGAAGAAGCAGCAGAAGACCCTAATGAACTACCGCATCGCATACATCGGCGAGACAATGGTAAACTGGTGTGCCGGACTCGGCACGGTGCTTGCCAACGATGAAGTTGTTGACGGTGTCAGTGAGCGCGGTGGATATCCTGTAGTCCAAAAGAAGATGCGTCAATGGTGTCTACGCGTGAGTGCATATGCCCAAAGACTGCTTGACGGATTGGAAACTGTTGACTGGACAGACAGTATGAAAGAGACGCAACGCAACTGGATTGGACGTTCAGAAGGTACAGAAATGCAATTCAAGGTTTATGGCAAGGATATCAATTTCACCATTTTCACGACACGTGCCGATACGATATTCGGTGTGACGTTCATGGTTCTCGCCCCAGAGAGTGAACTAGTGGAAAAACTTACCACGCCTGAACAAAAAGCAGCCGTTGACGAATATCTTGCATATGTGAAAAAACGCACAGAACTCGACCGCATGGCTAACCACAAGGTTACGGGAGTTTTCAGCGGATCATATGCCGTAAATCCATTTACGGGCGACAACATTCCCGTATGGATTTCTGAATACGTACTTGCCGGATACGGTACAGGAGCTATCATGGCCGTACCTGCACACGATAGTCGTGACTATGCTTTTGCCAAGCACTTTGAACTGCCGATAATCCCACTCATAGAGGGTGCAGATGTCAGCGAGGAGAGCTTTGATGCAAAAGAAGGAATAGTATGCAACTCGCCAGCAGAAGGCAAGACAACAACAGACGGTTTCTCATTAAATGGACTTTCTGTAAAAGAAGCTATTGCAGCAACAAAGAAATATGTTACAGAAAAGGGTATAGGCCGTGTGAAAGTAAACTACCGACTCCGCGATGCCATTTTTTCACGCCAAAGATATTGGGGTGAACCATTCCCTGTTTATTATAAGGACGACATGCCCTATATGATTCCAGAGAGCTGCCTTCCGCTTGAATTACCTGAGGTTGATCACTACAAGCCTACGGAAACGGGTGAACCACCATTGGGCAACGCAAAAAAATGGGCATGGAACGTGGAAACGGAAGAAGTGGTAGAAAAGAGTCTCATTGACAATAAAACAATATTCCCGCTTGAATTGAATACAATGCCTGGCTTCGCTGGCTCATCGGCATACTACCTTAGATACATGGATGCCCACAACAATGAGGCGCTTGTAGACAAGAACGTTGACGAATACTGGAAGAATGTGGATTTATATGTAGGCGGAACAGAACATGCCACAGGCCATCTAATATATTCACGCTTTTGGAACAAATTCCTGCACGACTACGGATATTCTTGCACAGAAGAGCCATTCCAAAAACTCGTTAACCAGGGAATGATACAGGGACGCTCTAATTTTGTCTATAGAATAAACTCTGATGACCATTCAAAGGCTCCAATATTTGTAAGTCTCAACCTGAAAGATAAATATGACGTTACGCCAATCCATGTAGACGTAAACATAGTACATGGTGATGTGCTCGACGTTGACGCTTTCAGACAGTGGCGTCCAGAATACGCCAACGCAGAATTTATGATGGAAGACGGCAAATATATTTGTGGATGGGCTGTTGAAAAAATGTCAAAATCGATGTTCAACGTTGTCAACCCCGACATGATTGTTGAAAAATATGGTGCAGATACACTCCGCCTTTACGAGATGTTCCTCGGTCCGGTGGAGGCAAGCAAACCTTGGGACACTAATGGTATAGACGGCTGCCACCGCTTCTTGAAAAAATTGTGGGCACTTTTCTTCGACCGCAACGGACAGTTCCTTCCAAACGACAACGAAGCAACACCAGAACAACTGAAAAGTGTACACAAGCTGATAAAGAAAGTAACTCACGATATAGAGCATTTTTCATATAACACGAGCGTTTCGGCATTTATGATATGCGTTGGAGAACTGCAGCAGACAAAATGCAGCAACAAGCAACTGCTTCAGCAACTAATAGTGCTGCTTGCACCTTTCGCACCCCACATAGCCGAAGAATTATGGCATCAGCTTGGTAACACAACAACTGTATGCGATGCCCAGTGGCCCATATGCAATGAAGAATATCTCGTGGAAAACAACATGCAACTGACTGTTTCTTTCAACGGAAAAGCAAGATTCCAAATGACTTTCCCTGTTGATTCTGACAACGAAACAGTAAAGAACGCTGTTTTGAACGATGAGAAAAGCCAAAAATACCTTGAAGGAAAACAGGTAATAAAGGTTATCGTCGTACCAAAGAAGATTGTCAACGTAGTAATAAAATAATACTTCCGTCCCCTCCTTGTCTGCCTGATAAAGAAGGAAGCAGGGTAGGGGACGTATGCTACTGACCCAAGCGTGCAGCAAAGATTCCACAACATTATCAACCAAAATCATTACCTATGCAAACACCAGTAAAAGGAAACAGTGGCTTAAAGGCTTTTCTGAGAAGCGAAGCGGGAAAAAATGTCGTTAGAGAAACGCGCGACTATATAAATATCACGCTCGGACTACTTTTGTATACTTTTGGGTTTACGGTATTCCTCTTGCCATATCAGATTGTTACCGGAGGCATTGCCGGTATCGGAGCCATAATTTTCTATGCTACAAAATTCCCCGTCCAATACACATTCTTCATTATTAACGCCTTGCTTATAGTGGGAGCACTCAAGGAACTTGGTGTAAAATTCCTCACAAAGACAATATATGCAACGTTTGCATTAACAATAATGCTAGAAATAGCACAGAAGATTGTTGAACAGCCCGACGGAACTTTTCTTAAATTGATGGGAGAAGGCAATGACTTCATGTCGCTTGTTATCGGATGTATGCTCACCGGCACAGCACTAGCTATAGTCTTTCTAAGCAACGGCAGTACTGGTGGCACAGATATTGTGGCAGCTTTGGTAAACAAGCACCACAATGTTTCGCTTGGGAAAGCAATGATTATGGTTGACCTATGCATCATCAGTAGCAGTCTCTTTGTAGATTCGTTTGGCGTTTTCTCCATAAGATGTCAAAAAGTGGTGTTTGGTCTCTGCACAATGTTCATAGAATGTTCTATGCTTGACTTCGTCATGAACTGGCAAAGACAATCAGTGCAGTTCATGATTTTCTCAAAGAAATATCAAGAGATAGCCAATGCCATAGCTAAACACACGGAACATACAATGACTATTCTTGATGGTCATGGCTGGTATTCCGGTGCCCCTATGAAAGTTATATGCCTGATGGCAAAAAAAAGGGAAAGCGTGCTTATCTTCCGAATAATAAAGACGATAGACCCAAATGCCTTCGTAAGCCAAAGTAGCGTACAGGGAGTGTTCGGTGAGGGCTTCGACCCAATAAAAGTGAAAATAGGGAAGAAAGAAGCAAATCTACACACTTACGGAATTTCGCCACAAAAGAATGAAAAAGAAAACAATAACAAAAAGAGGAAAGACAAGGAAATAAAATGAAAATAGTTTTTGCAACAAACAACAAACACAAGCTTGAAGAAATAAGGAAAATTCTTGGCGAAAGGTTCGAAGTACTCTCACTCAGTGATATAGAATGCAACGTTGACATCCCAGAAACAGGAACAACACTTGAAGAAAACGCTGCAATAAAAGCAGAGTACATTTTCAGCAACTATGGCTTAAGTGTATTCGCTGATGACACAGGGCTTGAGGTTGAAGCCCTTAACGGAGCACCAGGAGTATACTCTGCGCGTTACGCTGGTGGAGAAGGGCATGACAGCGAGGCAAACATGGCGAAACTTCTGTCTGAACTATCAGGAAAAGCCAATAGAAAGGCACGCTTCAGAACGGCCATTGCGTGCATTCTTCAGAAAAAAGACAATGAGGAGAACAAAGAAACAACACCTCTTATATTTGAAGGCATCGTAGAAGGAGAGATAACAACAGAGAAAAAGGGAGAATCAGGGTTTGGCTACGACCCCATATTCCGTCCAATCGGATACGACAAAACATTTGCTGAACTTGGCAACGACATTAAAAACAAAATATCCCATCGTGCACATGCCGTGGAAAAATTAGCTTGCTATCTGAAAGGCATAGCTACAGAAAAGTAAGGAAAGCATACGGACAAATATACAATAACGCAGCTTAACAAGCAATAAAAAGGCACAGGCAAACGTTATAAAGGAAAATATTTCAAATTATGCGCAGACACACAACGGCAATTCTCTTGGCACTTGCTACGGCAACGCTTAATGCCACCGCAGACACGGCAGATTCTTTCACAAACTGGAAGACATACATGGCTTACGGTGACATTACAGACATAGAACCCGCTGGACAGCAGGTATATGTGCTCAGTTCTGGAGACCTTTTCTCTTATACTATAAGTGACGGAAGCGTGACGACCTACGATAAAGTCTACCCACTTAGCGACTGTACCATATCAAAAATAGCATGGAACAGTACAGCAAAGAAACTCATCATCGTCTACGACAACTATAACATTGACTTGCTCGACAACAAACAGAATGTAGAAAACATTTCAGACTACTCCAACAAGACGATGACTTCCAGCAAGGATGTCAACGATATATTCATCAACGGGAATATTGCATACCTATGCACTGCATTCGGACTTGTGCAAATTGACATGCAGAGTGCCCTTATACGCGAGACTGTCAATATTGGAATGAATGTAAAAGCCTGTGTATTCAAAGGTGAATATATATATATAGACACAGACAACGGTGTTTTTGTAGGTTCTACAAAAGACAATTTGCTGGACAAAAACAATTGGAAAATAACAACCGAAAGCATTCAGTTTACCAATCCAAACACTGCAACTATCAGCTCAGACAAGGGGTACACACAATATACCGTCTACGACAAAGTCAACCACTGCTATTGGACTAACCAAAATGACCAAAAACTGCAGGCTTATACCTTGTCTAACGATGGTTCGACAACAATAATACACCAAGACATTAACCCGGTGGCTCCAAAATACAACACCATCGGATACATGAAACTCCATAACGGGAAAATATATACCTGCAATGGTGGAGAATGGGACTACAACAATCCTGCTGCCGTGCAGCTTTACAATTTAGAAAACAACTCGTGGACAACATACGAAAACACAGGAATAAGCGAAAAATACAACGTTGTCTACCGAGATATTCTATGCCTTGATGTTGATCCACAAGACGACAACCACGTTATGATTGGTTGCCAAAGTGGATTGTATGAATTTCAAAATGGTAAGGAAATAAATCGCTTTGACCATAATAACAGTCCTATTTCATCTGTTCAAAGCTTGGAAAATGATGAAAACTACCAGATAATAACATCACTTTTCTACGACAAAGACAACACTTTGTGGGTAATGAATATGCAAGCGAAAAAGCCTATATTAAAATACAACACGAAGACAAAGTCTTGGTCTGAACCTTCACAAACACTCCCAAGCACTCAGATTAACAATGCCAAGTTTATGGGTTACGACTCCGTTGGAAGACTATGGTTTCATACAGGAAGACACGCTAACCCTGGCGTGTATTGTTATTCTGCCGACATGAGTACATTATACAAATATACTACCTTTGTCAACGAAGACAATACTTCCATTTCCGGCATTGCTGGCTGCAAGTCGCTCGCTGAAGACAAGGACGGAAATATATGGGTAGGCTCAAACGTTGGACTTCTCCTGCTAAATGACGAATACCAGCGCGACCCCTCAAAAGGTTTCTATCAAGTAAAGGTGCCAAGAAACGATGGGACTAACTATGCCGACTACCTTCTTGCCGGACTTGACATTGCAACAATAGCCATAGATAACGCTAACAGAAAATGGGTTGGCACAAGTACTGACGGAGTATATGTAATAAGCGCAGACAACATGGTGCAGGAGGCACATTTTCAATCTTCAAATAGTAGTTTGCTATCCGACGTGGTGGAAAAAATTGTCATAAACAACGAGACAGGAACAGTGTACATTGGCACAGACAAAGGACTTTGTTCCGTTGAGAGCAATGCCTCAAAAACTAACGACAACATGTCGAAAGACAACGTATGGGCATATCCCAATCCTGTAAAGCCCGAATACACAGGAATGATAACCATTGTCGGACTATCCTACAACGCTGACGTAAAAATAACCACTACAAACGGAGTAATTGTTGCTGAAGGACGCAGCACTGGCGGCTCATTCCACTGGGATGGTTGCGACAAAAAAGGAAAGCGCGTGGCAAGTGGTGTTTATATGGTGAATACTGCTACAGAAAGCGGCGATAGCGGCACGGTATGTAAAATAGCCGTTATAAACTAACATTACATAAAGCCATGATAACTGTCTGCATAGCCACATACAATGGTGCTCGGTTCATCGAGCAACAAATAAGAAGCATCCTGCCGCAACTTGAGGAAAACGACGAGATAATTGTTTCTGATGATGGCTCTACAGACAATACAATATCCTTAATCAGTGCCATTTCCGACCATAGGATAAAAACTGTCATAAACAATGGAGAAAAACACTCTCCTACAACAAATTTTGAAAACGCACTAAAGTATGCCAAAGGTGATTACATATTTCTTTCTGACCAAGATGATATATGGATGCCACAGAAAGTAAAAAAAATGATGTGCATATTTAAACAAGGGGGATACGAATGTGTTGTGAGCGACGCTATGGTAACAGACGCTAAAGGCAATATTACAAGCCATTCTCTCTTCAATATAATGCATGTTAAGCATAGCCGCATCTACAATCTCTTTGCATACAACGGATATACAGGCTGCTGCATGGCTTTCAGTAGGAATGTTCTAGAAAAATCACTACCCTTCCCCAAAGATATACCGATGCACGACATTTGGATAGGCAACGTGGCTGCCTTTTTCTTCAATGTGGGTTTCATAAACGAACCGCTTATAATGTTCCGCCGACATGAAGATGCAGCATCATGTAACGGCATGAGAAACAGATATTCCGTATGCCAGAAAATAATGTTCAGATGGAATACTTTTAAAAACATATTCAAACTATGGATACACTCCTAACCATAATAATTCCCATTTACAACGTGGAAGACACATTATGCAGGTGCGTTAACAGTATCATACGCCAAGAACTTCCCTCATGTGAGGTGCTGCTAATTGATGATGGCTCGACTGATCGCAGTGGAGACATGGCGGACGAATATGCAGAAAAAGAAAAGTATATTTATTCATACCACAAGAAGAATGGCGGACTATCTGACGCACGCAATTACGGACTTGCGCTTGCCAAAGGAAAATACGTAACATTTGTAGATAGTGACGATGAAGTTGAAAAAAAAACCTACATTAGTCTGCTAAACATCCTACTTAAACATCCTGAATACGACATTCTGGAGTTTCCTGTTCTTCAAAATCCTGGACGTACAGACGAGACTCTTTTCAATCCAGAAAACAATATATTCCACAATCCTCTCGATTGGCTATCGTATCGAGGGACGGAACATTGTTGGGCATGTAACAAAATATACAGAAAAGACCTATTCGGAGGCAATACACTCTTTCAAAAAGGAAGAAAATACGAAGACATACTCATATTACCACACATTCTTAACAAGACACACATAATAGCTACCACCGACAAAGGCCGCTATATATACCATTACAACGACAAAGGCATAATGGCTAAAGACAAAGCAGACGGACTAACAGCACTACTTGAAGCACAATTAACTCTCGTGAAAAGTCTTGGCATAGACACCACACAACGTCGTTGGCACCGCCTATATATAAACATGCTAACAGCGCAGATATATTCGTATGCCCGAACTGGCAAAATATTGCTTCACAACCAACATGTTGCACTTAGCGGATACGCCACAAGAAAAGACACTGTAAAAGCATTGTTGGTTGATATACTCGGTGTAAAGGATACATGCCGACTTATTACAAAAATAAGAAAGAACTAAAAGAAAAATGGAGACTGCCACATGAAAATAACATATATTGTTGAGGATTTCTCTGAAAATGGAGGAGTGGAACGCATTGTTACACAAAAAGCAAATGAACTAAGCACCGTCTTCGCCCATGAAGTAAGCCTTATATCCGTATATGATGACCCACGGCAGCCTGCTAACACTCTCGCTGAAAACATAAAAGTAATAAATCTCAAAGTTCCTTTTGCCACAAAGGGAAGAGGTAAGATAATTACTGCTGTCAGCCGCATAACCACACTTATAAAAGCCGTAAACAGGTTAAACAAAGCATTAAAGGAAACAGACCCTGACATTATATTTTTTACTACTACGCTGGGAGCCATTCTACTGCCTCTATGCCGCACAAAAGCCATCCGTGTTTACGAGTCCCACTTAGCAAGAAAATTCACGCCATACAACGTTCTTTTCCGCTTCACGGAACTAAAGGCAGATGCCGTAGTATGTTTAACTGAAGACGATGCTGCCGATTTCAAACATGCACATAGGGTGGAAACAATATCAAACTTCATTGAACAACCAAAGCAAGTTGCCGTCAATTATGCTATAAAGAAAGCCATTGCAGTAGGAAGACTTGAAAAACAGAAAGGATTTGACATTCTCATAGAATGTTGGAAAGACATTGCTTTAAGTCATCCCGATTGGCATCTAGACATCTATGGTGAGGGCAACGAGCACGCAGCACTGCAAAAACAAATTGACGATAGCGGAATGAAAAAATCCATAACTCTTTGCGGACGCACAAACACCATTATGGAAAAATATCCACAATACAGTCTTCACATAATGCCTTCACGCTATGAAGGGCAGGGGATAACTCTAATAGAAGCACAGGCATGTGCTCTGCCTTCTGTCGCTTTCAATTTCGTTTATGGCGCATCTGACATTATAGAGAACGATAAAAACGGCTTTCTAGTTAAACAGGGCGACACTATTGCACTAACAACAGCAATAAATAAAATGCTGGACAACGAGCAGTTACGCTGTTCTTTTGGCGAACATGCCGCATTTATGGCAAAACGCTTTTACAAAGAAAACATTTTCATTAAATGGACAAACCTTATCTCTTCATTTGATTGTGAAAATAAAAAAGTATAAAATATCTACGACAGAAAAACTGAAGATATTTTCTAAAGTCATTGTTTTTATATAAAAAAAGAAAGAGACTGCGTCTATTTTTTGATACAATCTCTTTCTTCTTTTACTTTTCAATCTACTCTGCAGAAGTGAAAAGCGGTATACATTTATTTATTCATCATCTTAACAATAGATTTCGTACCATCGGCATAGGTAGTAACCTTTATGTTCAAACCCTTGGTTGGAGCAATATGTTCGCTACCATTAGCATGGAAGTATGCAACTGAAGTTACTTCCTTTCCTATGTTATCGATGCCATTAATGCTAGACGTTTCGTTTGAACATAAATTCATAGCACGCATCTTTGCATTGCTTTCTTCTGTTTCTTGGTAACACCAGTTGACAACCATAAAGCTGTAGGGTGCTCCTTCCTTGGTAGTAATAGTTTTTTTGTAGTAAACCATACAATAAGCATTCTTGTCGTCTGTTGATTTAGGCAATGAGGCCGTCACTGAAGTTCCATTACCTAGGCTCATTGTTTCAGACCATCCTTGCGACGTACCGCCAGACCATGTTAGCGTTGTTGAAGAAGCCACACCAGCAAAACCTAGATCAAGCGATATTGATGCCTTTGTGCTTACGCTTTGCGATTCTTCTTTTGTTTCGCTTTTACTTTTATTGAATGAAGTAGAAATAATTACGGTGTTATTCGAAGAACGGTTTTCAAAGCCTGTCATTATATAAGTGCTAGCATCATTTAAGCCAAATGCTTCTTCTACATCTTCGGTGGCAGAACTTGATTTATGAGGATAAGTCTTATAGTCACCTGTCTTATGACAAAGAACTTCTTCCGTTATTTCTGGGCATGAAGTGCCTTTTACTAGAAGATTAAACTCATCCACAGGCATGTCAAACTGTCGACAGAAGCTTTCACGTAATCTCATAACGCTGAACTTTGTACCTATCAGTTCGGGGGTAGCCCCACATTCTTCTATAACATAGTCGTATTTGTCAGCAACATAGCAATTGAAAAGCACATAATCGTTAGCATTGCTTATTGAAAGACCACGACCTACAGTTTTTGTTGTACTTTCTGATTGTGAATTAGACATAGTGTTATTAACACTTGATCCTATTGTAAATTTCAACGTTTTGAAGAAGCTTAAACCTGTATCAAGAGAATATCCGTAATTGGATGAAGCAGAAATAGATCTGCTGGAAGTGTGTGACTCTGAATGATCAAAAGAAATAGAAGCAGGAATGTCACCTTGAATTGGGGCAGCACAAATTACATGATCTATGATAGGTGTTGTTATTGCTACCTCAGCCTTCTCCAAACGTACTTTCATTCCTCTGCCGCAACCAACGTTTGTCAAGCTAAAATCAAGCTTTGAGGTTATTTCTTTTCCTTCATTGTCTTTAACATTAATACTATTGTCAAGCACATAGTCCTTTATTACAGAAATATCCCATTTACCTGTTTTCATTGAAACCGTAGCCAGTTTGAAACTGATGTCTTTCCATTCACGGTAATCGTTCCAATACTTGGATTCAGAATCAGCAAAAACAAAAGCAAACTCTTCCGTAGAGAGATCATGACTAGGAACAGCCACAACCTGTCCGCCAACTACACGATCGAAACCTGAACCTTCATCCTCTTTGTGCTTTCCTTGTATTTCAAAATCTTTAACGAATGTCCGTGAACTACTATTGTAACTGTAGACGCCATCAACCCAAAATATTTTTTGCGGATTGTCGTTCCCATCCACAGATGCTGCACACAAAGCGGGTTTACCAAAGAGAAAAGGAACATTTCTATTGTATTTGAATACCTGAGTAGTATATTCATAGTAAGAATACCAATACATTGCCTTACTCTCTCTCGTTATAAAACCAGAAACTTTATACCAATCTTTCGCCTTATCTTCCATATTTGGAATTATATCAATAATAGTAAGTTGCTGGTCAAATATATAATTTGCACCATTAGGCCTATGTATAGCATTTACTGCCAATGCAAGTTTTGGCGCACAATTCTTCCCATCAGGATAAACGAGCTGCATATTGAGAGTAGTTCTAATACCATGTACCGTTTTCATTTTCTTATGCTTTTCGAAGAAATCTGTTCTGTCATTGACATTTTTCTTCACAGGATCGCTATATGTAAATTTCCCATCCTTATCTCGCTTTGAATAAATCAGCAGTCCGTCAATGTCTACATTATTATTATTTTCATCTATCATATAATGAGAGTTTCTTCCCGGATCAGTCATATGTGTATACATACATAAGTAATCCTTTTTTCCATCACCATTAAAATCATAAACAACAGATGAAGGACTTATGTTGTCACGTTCGTTACGCATTGCATAAGACATTAACTGCCTCATGTCTTTACCATCGTAGATACGCAATGTTCGGCCAAATACAAGAAACAAATCATCGATTCCGTCACCATTGTAATCCATGGTATTGGCATCAACTATACTCTGCAGAAGCTCGTTATGACGGGTATTGTTCGTAAATTTTGAATTAACAACAGGTGTTATCAAATTTCCCATAAAATTGTATCTACCATCAGAGAATTTTGTATTAAGTCCGATGTTCTCACAATTGAATACATCAGACTTATTTATAAGCTTATTGTCTACCGTATTCCATTTAAGAATCTGACACTGCGACTTATTAAAATATATATAGTACACTACACCCACTTCATTAGGATTACCGGTAACACCCTTGCTTATCATGTAATAATAATCAAAATCTGGTTTTATTTCCCCTTTCTGACAGCTTGTGCCAAACCCAGAATCGTAATCCGAATTGTCATATAAATTACGCACTGTTGCATTTAAATACGACGCACCAGTGGGAATATAATCCCCTGTCTTATACGGTGCCTCTTTTGTAACTCTAGCTGAACCAATACACTCTTTTTTCAATACCTGACGCAAAGAGTCTGTTATTTTAGAAGCGTCATCCTGTCCTAATACCGAAACCGTTGGTAAAAGAGTAGCTGATAAAACCATTGCGGAAATAATAGCATTTCTCATAATGAACCTCCTATAAATTTAAATTGTTAAATAACTTAGTTTTCGCCTTGGGCGCATTCTAGCTTTAGTGAGTTTCCTGTTCCTTGAACATCACTCTTAATATTATTATTTATTCTTTATGGCGGCAAATATAGTTCATATTTCCTTACAAACAAACTTTTAAAACATTTATTTTCTAAATTTGCACAATAAAAACATTTTCTTATTATTTTTTTTGCGTAGAACCTAAAGCGGCCCCATGTCTGCATTAGCATGACTTAAAGCAATGCCCCATGGGAAACACCCGAGCAGAGATGGCAAACAGAATCTCAAGAAAGAAAGGCTTTACAAGATGCTCATTTCTATAATAGACGTGTGCCATTAGGTTTTATCTTCGGTTTCCGAATGTAATATTACA
>CAVLBD010000019.1:0-9452 GCA_963661195.1 bacterium | reverse complement strand
TGCAATGAGGAAGAAGTTAAGATAGTTGTCTTACGCCCCTATAAAGAGATGGCAAGGAATAGTTTCACAAAACATGACTTGTAAAGGGGAATAGATAAAAAAAAAGACTGAGTTAAGTGGATTGGTTCACAAAACAAAGAGTGTAAGCAATATTAGTTAATTGCCCTCAAATGTACCCTCTAATGTGACAATATTTTTTAGGGATAATCATAGTCATTTATAAAGAAATCAAATAAAAATCGCCAGCTTTTGAAAAAGATACTAATAACATTTTTAATCTGCCTTTTAAGTTTTAATACATCTTTTGTTTTCGCACAAGATGTATTCGATGAAAGACTATCAACTTTACAAAATTTGAATAATCTTACTTATTATTTTATAAATTCATTTCGTCCGATCCTGCTAATCACTCAAACACATTAAAAGTGCATGAGAAGCTACAATCCTTATATAAGTACTACTGCGAGCAGGAAGACAATGCGCCTTATATAACAACAAGATATGACAACTATAAAATAAGGCAATACTATGACGAAATCAAAAAGCATAAAGAATTGGTAGAAGCATTTGAGGAGATAACAGGCAATGTGGCTGGTTATATCGAAAGTGGCATTGATGGTGTCACCTTCGAGATGCTAATGAAGCCTATATTCAACCATTTCAAATGGAGTTCCACAAAATTGGCTATTTCATGCCCATATATTGAATTCTATGAATATTCAAAGGACGGCTTTAAGATGTTACTACCTCATAACACTCGTCCTGCAGCTGATTATAGAGCAAATAACGGCTTCGGTATTTGTTATGACAATGAAGTCAAGTGCTATACATACTGGAAAGAATTTCGCAAAACAAATATTTTTTGTGGAATGGTCGTGAGAGGAGGATTATATCGTGTCGTACAATATAAGGATGATACGAAAACAACATATCATCGTATTACAAAAGCAACCTCAAAAAGACTCAATTAGGGTTTACTAAATTTGCGTTGAGTAAATTAAAGCAAAGGAAAACAATATTTACACTCTTTATTTACGCTTACCTATTTTCTTTATTTTGTCGTATATTCCACGTATCTGAACTTTGTATTTTTCAAAATCTTCATAATTGGAATTGTTTATGTGCATCTGCCCCTCCATTATTTCACCGTTATCTGATAATTTAGATGCCCTATGCTGATTGCTAAAAAGAGGGTTTGACTGAACATCGTGACTAGATATTACCCAATAATCTATCTTGTCGCGCCAAACGGCAATCCAAACAAACACGTCACAACATCCAGGTTTAAGCTGTTGATAATTCATATCAAACTTTGATGTGCTATTACTAGAAAGAGCTTTGTTTGCAAGAATATCACCGCCTTGCTTTTTTACTACACGAGAAGCCTTTACTTCCACATGTATATCATCTAAAAGCAAATCGTATTCACCCGAGAAATTTCTGTCAAGTTTCTTTGTAGGAATTTTGAATTCCGGTACCAATTCCATTAAATGTCGTTGTCCCCATGTTTCACCAAATGTTCGTGGTGCGAGTTCAAAGAGGTATAGATATTTATTGCGCTGAATATACTCTGATCTCATATCAAGATAAGCATCAAGAGTTATAATACCATTAGCAATCAAATGAGAAATAGTATATTCAAACTTGTTAAATGGATATACAGCGTATAGTTTATCAAGTACAGAATCGCTTAACTGGAGCTTTTCATCTTCAGACAAATCTTTCTTGTATGCTTCCAACTCTTCTACCAATTTTTCCATTTTATCCTATTTTCTTTTTTATTTGAACTTGCTCATTAGGAGTAATGCAGAATATAGAATAAACTATTTCATCCAATTTCTTTTGATACTCGGCAGAATACTCCTTTTCCTTAATAATTGATACCAACTCGCCTAACTCCTTGTCTTGAATTTCAGTTAGTTTAGGGAACGGGAGTTCTTGCAAGTTTCCTTTCAGTACCTTAATGTCTGAGAATTTAATAGAATAATAATAACGGTAAAGTGCAGAGTTAAGCAAAGCAGCGGTGCTTTTAATGGAAATGCTGTCCAGTTCAGGAATGAGAATATTGGCACTGTTCAGACACAAGCATTGCCTGTCGTCATAAGCAACAATCGGATATTTCGCTATAAATCTATATATCAGCTTTTCTGGTGCTCTGAAAAATTCTTCTTTGGCACACTGCTGAAAACTTTCTGGAGCAAAAGTAATGTACGAGGCATCTTCCTTCAACCGAAAAGGCTCAACTTGTTTTCCAACATAGACAGATTCCATCCCCTCGCATTTTTCTTTTTTCACTTTGCTTTTATTATCTCCAGTTACTATGCCTAAAGCCCATTTGCTATGCCTAAGATCATCGTTGTGCCGAGATTCCATTTTATAAATAATACTCATATCGAGCTTTGACAATTGCTCAATAATTATATTTCCTGCTTTTTTGTTTTCCTCAGATAAAGCAATCCGAACGTTACTACTGTCAGAGAAAACATCATATTCTTGACTTTCAACCTTTTCATTGCTTATTTTTATACTAAAATAATCTGTAAGCACCCCATCAAATCTATCTTTGAACAAATCTATCCTATGAATTGTTGAATTATTCAAAACAAATTTACGTATATCGCTATGACTTTTTATTTTCAACAATGACATTGGCAACAAAAAATACAGAATACCATTCTTGTCAAGCCGCCTGATAGACTCAACAATAAACATTGAGGCACGTTCCTTCGACTTTATCGAAGGATAATTGCTTGCATATATTCCTTGTCTATCGCTTCCCCAAGGAGGATTTGTATATATGTTATTGAAATAAAAAGGAATGTCTTTTCGAGTGTTGGATGAAAAGATACCATTTTCGAGGTAGTCAATACAATATATGTTCGGCAAGAAATCGTATGTTGCATACTTTACCAACAAATTTGTTGATGCAATCATAACTGCTATAGGATTTATATCAAATCCATATAAACATTCTGGAGTATTGGTGTTTACGACCATCAAAAAAGCTCCGCTACCGCAACAAGGATCAAGGAACGTTTCACCATCCTTAAGAATTTTCCCATCTAACATATATTGGGCAATTTTCTTACTTGTATAATATTGCCCAGTAATATTACGCTCGCCTTCTGTTATTAAAGACTGATATATGAAGCCTATTACATCTTCATCAATGTCCCAAACATTATTAGGTTCTTCAATGTCGAGCTCTTTGTAATCCAACAGAGTGGAAATGAACTTTTTTACGTTGTCTTTTTCTATTATCCCAGAATGTCGAAGATAATGCAAGCAAAGAGTAAATATTATATCACCTACTGGGGCATTTATAGATTCTAGTTCAGACAAAAGAGAATAGGCTGGTGCATAATAAAGATAGGCTGTGGCAACTACACGCTTTTTAGATTGCGTCTTGTTTGCACGTTTTGTCAGCTTTATCTTTGAATCGCTGTTTAATCTCTTCCAATTATATTCTGTTGCTTTGCTGATTTGTCGCATAACATGTACTTGGATTTTATTCCCTTTATCCTATACTATAACTTTATATTAAAGTAGCTTCTTGTATATCTTTTCATATTCCTGGGCAATCTTGCGACTATCGTGGTATTTCTTTACGAACAGACGACTTTCTTTTGACAATCGTTCTATTATAGTGTTGTCAAGCAGGGCACGTTCTATAATAGCAATATTCTGTTCATCTGTAAGCTCTGGACTAACGTTTATTATCGGACGCAACGTTGCTTCGCCTATAAATGAATAATACTCTTCCTCTGCACCACCTATTACCACCGTTCCGCGTGCCATGGCAGCAAGCGAATTCATTGATGGAGTAAAACTATAAAACTGATCTACAAGAACATCAGCCTCTTGCAGCAAAGTCATGTATTCATCATAGGGCACTCCCTCTACATACTTTATATCAAGCCGTCCTGGATTTCTAGCAGCAATATCTTCCAAAAATGCAGCAATGCGCATTGCACCCTTCATAAAGTCGCGCTTGGGTTGTATACCCACAAGCACCTTTAAAGGCTCAGAGAAGTTCTTATTGTGACCACAGAGCAATGTTTCAGATATGTCTATTGGTAAGCCGCAATAGAAAAGTTTTGAAGAGAATGGCTTTGTATCATAGCATAACCAATATTCATATAACACGGCAACCAAAGCATCTGCCATCAGCGTGGTGCGCTTCCAGCATTTAAAAGCTGGTGGCATCATTACTTCGGCTATTCTATTTCTATTTGCTTCAGCATTTTGCCCACTGCCGTTCCAAAATGTATCGTTGTAGCGCGGCACACCCTTGGCTTGGCGCATGAAAATCTGCGCATCGTCACCAAGACATAGTTTAACGCAAGATCGGTTGAAAATCTTTAAAAACTTAAGCAGTAGCGTATTCCAACCGTATTTAAGTGGCACAAACTGATAGTTGTGAATCTGCACCACATCGTTGCCCACAAACTTCGGCAGATTGGTAAATAATTTCCACAGCACCATAAGCCCACCCAGCTTGCCATACTTCATGTTGCGTCTAAGGTCTATGTCACGCGGAGCGTCATGCCAACCGTTGCCATCTGACATTGTCACAACACTATGTCCTAGCTCTTCAAGAGCTTTTTTCAAAGTGTTGTGCACAAAGCTTGCCTCGCCAATTAGCAATATTTTCATCCTGCAATTCTACGACAGTTCAAGCATGCGTTCTATAGGCTTTACGGCAAGGCGTGCCGTTTCTTCATCTACGTCAACAGAAGGCCATTCGTATTTAAGTGAGTTATAGATTTTTGCAAGCGTGTTCATTTTCATATACCCGCACTCATTGCATGAACATCCCAGCGGCCCTTCTGTAACTTCTGGTGGAACAGGTATGAATTTCTTGTCAGGGCATTTGCGCGTCATCTCGTGGAGTATTCCGGCCTCGGTTGCAACAATAAATTCTTTTGTATCGCTTTCTATAGCATGCTTCAGTAGTACGGCTGTCGAGCCAACAACATCAGCAAGCACCACTACAGGACCTTTACATTCAGGATGCACAAGAACTTCCGCTTCAGGATGTTCCTTCTTCAGTTTTACAATCCCTTCGGCTGAAAACCGTTCATGCACATGACAACCGCCATTCCAAAGCAACATGTTACGGCCTGTGACACTATTTATATAAGAGCCTAGATTGTAATCAGGACCAAATATTATTTTTTCGTCCTTAGGAAACGTATCTACAATTTTTTTTGCGTTTCCACTTGTAACTACAACATCCGTCAAAGCCTTGACTGCAGCAGTGGTATTTACATAGCTCACAACTTTATATCCAGGATGCTCCTCTTTATATTTTTTCAAGTCTTCAGCACGACAAGAGTCAGCTAGCGAGCATCCTGCATTAAGGTCTGGACAAAGCACAAGTTTTTGCGGCGAAAGAATCTTGCAAGTTTCAGCCATGAAATGCACACCGCACATAACAATGATATCAGCATCCGTCTGTGCAGCCTTTCTTGCCAATGCAAGCGAATCGCCTATAAAATCAGCTATATCCTGTATATCACCTGTTGTATAGTAGTGAGCCAATATTACGGCATTTTTCTTTTTGCAAAGTTCTCTTATTTCCTTGCTCAAATCTATGCTCTCGTCAACGGCTTCGTCAATGAAACCTTTTTCGAGCCATGCTTTGTCCACATTCATTATATATTATATTTTTATTATTGTTCTTATTAAAAAAAGATATGTATATGATGATATGCCGTGGATTTGTTTATAACTAAAGTTTATTTTTCTTGCTTTTTTGGTTATCAACGTATGAATTACACTTTTCAACAAGTTATTCATTCCGTTTCATTCTTGCTTTCAGCAAATAATGAGGGTTATCAACATTATACACTAATGGTGCAAAGATAATAAGTTTATATCTTTTGTTGATGAAAAAGCGTTGAAAAGTTTCTGAAAGGTTGTTCACAACACTGTGGATTTCCACGCTTAATTATGCCTTCTCATAATTGTGTGGATAACGATATTGTTTTCCACATGCTTTTCCACATAGTTATAAACAACTTTTTCAACCTATATAAAGGATATAAATTTCTTGTTTAGGTGTGACTTTTGGTGTATGCCTTTTTTTAAAACTGGCAAAGAGACTTGAAAATTTGTGTTTTTCTCCTATTATAAGTAATTTTGTAGCCCAAGTGTTGTTGTATAGACAAGATGATTGCCGCTATCAAGAGCACCTGAAAAAGATATAAGAAGTATAACATTGTGGAAAGCATTTTTAATAAAGTGCCTTCTATATTAAAGCTAAAAAAAATGCAAGAAACAAGACAAAACCGCATAGCACGGTTATTGCAAAAAGAACTAAGTCTCATATTCCAAAGCCAAACGCGTGCCATGCATGGTGTGATGGTGTCGGTAACAAGGGTTAAAGTTAGTCCAGACCTTAGTATATGTACTGCCTATCTTAGCATTTTCCCATCGGAAAGAGGAGAGGAGATAATCGACAATGTAAGAAAGAATGAGAAGACCGTGCGCTATGACCTAGGGCAACGCGTGCGTAACCAGTTGCGTATAATTCCAGAACTGCGTTTCTTTATTGATGATTCGCTTGACTATATTGAGCGTATTGACGAATTGCTGAAAAAGTAATGATGTATTGTTGAAAATAGTTTTAACCGTTAGGTCATGAACTTTCCTTTTTTCATAGCGCGCCGTTATATCTTTTCAAAAAAGAGTACTCACGCTATAAATATAATAAGTGGTATAAGTGCAGTGGGAGTTGCTGTTGCAACTATGGCATTAGTAGTGACGCTTAGCGTATTCAACGGTTTCCACGACCTTGTAGCATCATTTTTTACTTCGTTTGATCCGCAGATTGAGATTGTGCCTTCTCAGGGAAAAGCAGCTCCTGCAAATGATCCTCTACTGTTAAAGGTGCAGAAACTGCCACAGGTGGATGTGGCCACGGAGTGTGTAAAAGATCATGCTCTAGCCGTTTACAAAGGTAGGCAGCAGATGGTGACAGTGATGGGAGTTGACAATAACTTTGAGCAAATGTCACGTATCGGTGAGATACTTTATGGTGACGGCACTTTTCTGCTCAGCGCGGCAAATCTTAATTTTGCAACCGTAGGCATAAGGCTAGCAGAGATATTGGGTATGAATGCGCGTTGGGATGGAAATTTGCTTCTTTATGCACCGAGAAAGACGGGGCAGCTTGACATGGCAAACCCTACTGAAGGCTTTGTGGTTGATTCGCTAATATCGCCCGGGGTGGTATTTATGGTGAAGCAGGGCAAGTATGACCGCGACCATGTGATAGTGCCGCTTGAATTTGCGCGTAATCTATTTGGACAGCAAGGTAATCTGTCATCATTGCAGATCAGGTTGAAAAATGGCAGTGATCTTGATAAAGTGAAAGAACAGATGAAAGCCATTGTTGGCAACAAATACCATGTGCTCGACCGTTATGAACAACAGGAAGATACGTTTCGCATAATGAAGGTAGAGAAATTCATTGCATACATTTTCCTTACCTTTATTCTTATTGTTGCAAGTTTCAATATCATCGGTTCTATATCAATGCTTATCATTGACAAGAAGAATGATGTAGCCACTCTTCATAATTTAGGAGCGACAGATCGCCAGATTTCCAGTATTTTCCTTTTTGAGGGAAGGATGATAAGTTTCTTCGGGGCGCTTGCCGGAATCCTTTTGGGGTTACTCTTATGTTGGTTGCAGCAGCAGTTCGGTCTCGTGGCATTGGGCAAGTCAAGCGGAACGTTCGTGGTTGATGCTTATCCTGTTAGTGTGCATCCTGAAGATGTAGCATTAGTCTTTATAACTGTTATTGCTGTAGGTTTTGTAGCCGTATGGTATCCAGTAAGATACTTCAGTAGGAAATTATTAAAATAAAAAATATGGCGAACATAGTTCTATGTTTGACGCATTTACGAAGTAAGTGGCATTATATTAGTTAAGAATATTTTTTTTAAGAATTGTGATGTAGAAAAAGCTTTTTAGTGCATTATGCATCATGATGTTTGTCATTTGCAATTTTGAGATATTCTGACGGAAGTAGTCCGGTAACTCTCTTGAATGCGGTCAGAAATGTAGAACGACTTTTGAATCCCACACTTGCTGATATGGTTTCAAGAGTAAACTGCCCGTATTTTTCCGGATCATTGATCCTGCGGCAAGCTTCTTTAATACGTAGATCACTCAGCAAAATGCTGAGATTTTTTCCGTATACATCATTGACGACGCGCGATACGTATGTAGTGTTCGATTCCACCAGTTCGGCAAGTCGCGAAAGATTGAATGTGGCGGATGTGATGGTTGGCAAATCGTCAAGTACGGCTTGTATTTTCCGAAGCAATACGGTCTGTTTATCTTCTGCAAGCACACCGTCATTGCTTCTCCGACTTGTCTCTGTATGGGTGTTCTCTATATGTGAGTGCATATTCTTCATATCTTCTTCATGCTTTAGTAACTCAACATTGCGGTCATAAAGCATACGATTGCGCTCATCGAGTTCACGGTTGCGGCGGTAAATGATGTAGAGTAGGCATAATGTGATGATGGCCACCACGGTTATCGCCAAAATAACGACAGTCTGCAGGTGGCGTTGGGTATTTATATGTTCTATTTTTTTGATGGCTTCCTTTACCTCATGGCTGAGGTGCATTTCGTTGATACTTGCCAAGTGACTTCTGTATAGCAAAGAATCCTTGCTGTTAAGATATCTGTTATGGAAAGCGGTAGCGGCAATTGTATCACCTTGTTCACGACTTATTGACTCCCATTCGCTATACACATCGGTCTGCGTCTCTATATGTCCATTTTTACGAGCCAAAGCGAGGGCTTCGGAAAGACAGGCAGAAGCTGAGTCATATTTATGTTCCTTACGAAATAATGCCACCTTCATGGCGTAGGTTATATAGTCGTATTGGTCGGCATTGTCGAGCGATCGAACGGTTTCAAACTGCTTGTCAAGCATTTTTCTAGCATCGGCATATCTGCTAGCCGTAGCATTTTTAATGGCGCAATCCATCAGCGTTACATAGCGTTTCACAGCGCTGTCTGGAATACTGTCCATCGGAATACGTATACTGCTGGCAACAACATGGAAATCTTGGCGTATCTTGCAACTGAGACTCACAAGATTGATGTAACTGCTTAGCAGAATATCCCAGTCACAAACTTTCACCGAGGCATCGACAGATTTCTTGTAGTATGTTGTTGCTGTTTGTAGACTTTTTTCAATTCC
Organism: bacterium; assembly: GCA_963661195.1. GTDB lineage: Bacteria > Bacteroidota > Bacteroidia > Bacteroidales > Bacteroidaceae > Prevotella. The sequence continues at coordinate 223 of CAVLBD010000019.1, read as the reverse complement.
TTTATTTATGACTGAATTTATAAATTTGAACATACAGGAATGGCGCTTTCTATGTATTTTATAACGTTTTTTGGCATATTTGCAACCAAAAAACTATCATTCCGTAAAATAATAAATAAAGGCAAACGAATAAAAATTTCAAGAAAAATTTAATGTTTATGAGAAAAAAAATTCCATTATTACCACTATCGACAATGTAGGACACTGCATAAGAAGGCTCTGT
>CAVLBD010000018.1:0-50893 GCA_963661195.1 bacterium | reverse complement strand
AGTAAGACAGCCGCAAGAGAAGAGCCTCCGAAAGAATAATTCGGAGGCTCTTTTTGTTTACGTGACAATTAACCATTTCTGATAGTTATTGACATTAAGGATAATATTTTCTACTTCATATGAAACAAGTGTTTAAGTCTAAAGTGGATTTCATTATTATTTTAGTCATTGGAATTCTTTTATTTGTTCCTATTCTCCCCTTATTGATATCTGATTTTTTATTTGCGGATTTAATGATATATGTTGTTATATATTTGCTTATAATAAATTTATTGTTTAGTATCTCATATATAGTAGATGATAAAATATTGGTAATTAAATATCTTTTTGTCTTTTCCGAGAAAATTTCTATTGATGAAATAATCTCAATTAAGCAAACTCGTTCAATGTTGTCTGCTCCTGCGGCATCATTTGATCGTTTGCAGATAACTTTAAATAATAAGACTGTTATTATATCTCCACGCCATAAGAAGAGTTTTATTGATTTATTGTGTACTTATAATCCAAAAATTATTTTGCTCTCTTAGTGAATTCAATATATTGGGCTATTATAGAATTTTTGTTTAGCTCTTCTTCTATTCAATAATTCGCTTTTTTGTTTTCTATTTTAATTTTAGTCTTTAGTTATCTGTGCAATAAATTTGTTATGACAACGTTATATGTATATTATGCAATGGACAGATAGAATAAGACAGGTTAAGATTTTTCTAGTTTTTGCAGCAGTGCTTATTGCTGTCATTTCACTTATTGTCTCTAATATTTTTGTGCGTGATTTGGCTAAAGAGGAAAGAAATAAAATGGAAATTTGGGCACAAGCCATGCGCTCTTTCAATAATGCTGATGAAACTACAGATCTAGGACTAGTTTTAAAGGTGATGAATGAGAATAACACCATCCCTGTTATTGTTGTCGATTCAAAGGGTAATGTACAAATATGTAGAAATGTCAATGTTGATGGGCGCAGTTCGGTAGACAGTATCAAATACGTGACCTCTTTGGGTAAACGCCTTTATGATGCAGGTCGCTATATTCGTATTGATATGGATGAAAAGAATAGTAACTCTTTTATTTATGTTTGCTATGATGAGTCTACAATTCTTAAGCGTTTGTCGTATTACCCGTATGTACAGTTAGGAGTGGTTCTTATTTTTGTTGTCGTAGCAATTTTTGCTTTATTGACATCCAAACGGGCTGAGCAAAATAAGGTTTGGGTAGGGCTTTCTAAGGAAACAGCACATCAGCTTGGAACTCCTATATCAAGTCTTATGGCTTGGATAGAGATAATGAAGGAAAGTTATCCTAACGATGCTCTTATACCGGAGATGTACAAAGATGTTAAGCGTCTGCAGCTTATAGCAGATCGTTTTTCCAAAATAGGTTCTTTACCCGAACCAATACCTACAAGTATTAATATTGTAATTAACCATGTTGTAGACTATATGAACCGACGTACATCTTCTAAAGTTTTGATGACACAGGAATTGCCAAAGCATGATGTGATATTGAATCTTAATGCCTCTTTGTTTGAATGGGTCATTGAAAATCTTTGTAAGAATGCAGTTGATGCAATGGGGGGTGAAGGGCATATTGCTATAGAAGTAAGCGATTTTCCAGATAAAGCTATTGTAGATGTAACAGATGATGGCAAGGGAATAAAGAAAAAGGATATTCGTAGCGTATTCAAACCTGGATTTACGACAAAGAAACGTGGTTGGGGATTGGGACTGTCATTGGCAAAACGTATTGTTGAGGAGTATCATCATGGTCGTATTTATGTGAAGAGGAGCGAGCTAGGTATTGGTACTACATTTAGAATAGAAATAAAGAAATAGCTCACTCCTTCTCATATGACCATAGGTCCCCTTCCTGTTGCTAACTTCTTGTTTGAGGAGATGTAACGAGTGTATAACTCTTCAACAACGTATGTAATATTAAAATATTGGTTGACCTATGCAGCCGTTAGGAGCTTGTACATGTAGCAATGCTGCTATCGTTGGAGCAATGTCTGTCATAAATATTTGATGATTTGTTGTTCCATGTTTAATTCCCCATCCCATGAATATGAGCGGAATGTGTGTATCATATGGATTCCACATTCCATGGTCTGTTCCTTGTGGCCCGTGGGCATAGAATGCTGGCTTTAAAATGATTGCGATATCACCACTTCGTTCATGATTGTAGCCGTTTATTATTCGGAATTTTATCTCTTCAGGAATATTCTCATTATATGCATTATCCATATCGCAGGCGTATAGAACAGAACTGTCTTCTGCTAGTTTCTCACTTACAATTTTTTTAATGCGTGCAAAGTCAAGTCCTTTTGATTTAATATAGTCACGGTTGAAAAATACTTGATAATTCATTACTGCTTTCACGGTGCTTGCAGCTTCAGGATATTTCTGTGCCAGTGTCTCTTCCAAATATCTTTCCGCAACATCATTGTCCCAACATCCAGATGGAATTCTGTTGTTTTGAAGATATGTAGAATTATTCATTGCTCCATGGTCAGCACTGAGAACAACAAGATAGTTCTCTTTTCCGATCTTGTGGTCAAGGTAGTTCAGAAAGTCTGCTAAAGCTATATCTAGTCTCAAGTATGTGTCTTCTGTTTCCACTGCATGAGTGCCAACTTGATGTCCAATGTAGTCTGTACTAGAACAACTTACTGCAAGTAAATCTGTAACATCGTCATCACCAAGCTTTTCGCCTTCAATTGCAGCCTTGGCAAAATCTAACGTTAACTGATTTCCAAATGGTGTACTTCTTATTATGTTAAATCCATATTTCTTGTATAAGCCTGGTAAATCTAAAGGGAGAATGGCTTTTATACCTTTTTTTATACCAGCCTCAAAAATGGTTTCATCAGACGTACTTTCCTCATATGTATCTTTAGAATATAGTGTATCCCATTTTTTAGACAAGTATTTATAAGGTAACTTTTCCTTGTTGAAATCATCGACCCATTTCGGCAGTTTGTTCATGTAGTATGTACTTGTAATGAAATTGCCAGTTTCGTCATCAAACCAAAAAGCACCATTTGGATTATTTCCTGCAGGAAGTATGGAAGCGCGATCTTTAAGAGCGACACCTATAACTTTTGATTTCCCATTTGTTGCGATTTTCATTTCGTCACCTATAGTTGTAACCCAAAGATTTCGTGGAGACATCATACCTGCGGTACTTTTCGTTCCCACAGGCATTACTGAATTATCATCAGTACAGTATGTTTTTTCTCCGTTTTTTATGAAATTGTTTCCAGCTATCCCGTGAATAGCAGGAATACTTCCCGTATATATGCAAGTGTGCCCAATAGCTGTAACCGAGGGAACATAAGGAATGCGTGTGTTCTCGCATGAGAATCCTTCTTTAAGTAGTCTTTTGAATCCTCCTTCTCCGTAGTGCTTTTCATATCTATAAAGATAGTCCCATCTCATTTGGTCTATAACAATGCCAACAACGAGTTTAGGATGGGCAATTTCTGCATTCATGTTGATGAACATTATTGCGCTAGTAATAATGGCGAGGCTGCGTAATTTTTTCATTTTGCGTTTTTATATTTCTCTAAGCTTGTTCTTTTTCGGCAAAAGTACTATGGGTTCTTTTCGTACATGTTACATTCGTTTTAAGTACGTGTTAAGTTTGAGGGGATAGTTTCTGTTTTTTTTAAGAAACGTTATGTAAATCTTCAAGAAAAAATTATAAAATGAAAGATTGTGCTGGCGTTTGAATATTATTCCTTAATTTTGTGCCTTGGTAAAACTATTTAATGTTAAGTGAGTCTCACTAAAGCAAATGGAAACGTTGAACAATCATATTAAATAATAATAGATTAAATTAAAGTACTAACAAAAAATGATAACATTTTTGATAAGTTTTGTAGCTCTTATATTGGGTTATTTTGTTTATGGGCGATTTGTAGAACATATATTCAAACCAGACAATCGTCCAACACCTGCAGTAACACATGCTGATGGAATTGACTATGTTTCAATGCCTTATTGGAAAATTTTTATGATACAGTTCTTGAATATTGCAGGTACAGGGCCTATATTCGGAGCTATAATGGGAGCTAAGTTTGGACCAGTAGCATATTTATGGATTGTTCTTGGTTGTGTTTTTGCAGGAGCAATGCATGACTATTTTTCGGGAATGCTTTCTATTCGTAATGACGGTGTGGATCTTCCTATTACAGTGCAGAAATATTTGGGCAATGGAGCATCCCGTGTGCTTACAGTGTTCACAATATTTATAATGTTGATGGTTGGAGCTGTTTTTGTCTACAGTCCAGCAGAAATACTTGGTGGTATGATAGGTTCAACAAAAAGGTGGATGGCGGTAATATTTATCTATTATATTATCGCAACCATGTTGCCAATAGATAAAATAATAGGTAAAATATATCCGATTTTTGCATTTTCGCTCTTGTTTATGGCTGTGTCTTTACTTATTATGATTTTCGTAAAAATGCCTCACGTGCCAGAATTGTGGGATAATATAGGAAACCTTGGACAAGAGTTGCACCCCAACGATTTTTCTCAAAGTATATTTCCTGCTCTTTTTATAACAATATCTTGTGGTGCCATAAGTGGATTCCATGCTACACAGAGCCCACTTATGGCTCGCTGTATGACTTCTGAACACAAGGGACGTCCTATTTTTTATGGTGCGATGATAACAGAAGGTCTTGTGGCCTTAGTGTGGGCAACTATAGCTATGTGGTTTTTCTACAACGATCCGCAACCTGGTTATATGCAGATAGCAGGTGGCGAGGAAAAAGGCTTCCTTACTTCAGCTCCAATTGTAGTAAACCTTGTGTGCAATGACTGGCTAGGTACCACAGGAGCAATACTCGCTTTGCTTGGTGTTGTGGCCGCTCCTATAACAACAGGAGATACTGCGCTGCGTACCGCTAGACTAATTGTTGCTCAACTTACCAAACTAGATCAAAAACCAATACTTCATCGTTTATACATATGTGTTCCACTATTTGCCGTAACCTTCTCAATACTTATATGGCAAGAGGCGAATCCAGATGGCTTTGGAGCTGTATGGCGGTATTTGGGATGGGCAAACCAAACACTCTCGGTGTTTACGTTATGGACAATATCAGTGTATTTAGCAAAGGAACACAAGCTTTATATAATAGCATTGATTCCTGCTGTATTCATGACTGCTATTTGTACCTATTTCCTAACAGGAGACGAAGCACTCCATATGACAAGTGAACTTGGTCTTGCCGTAACATTCATTACGGTCCTTGTATGTCTGTTCTTTTACGGTAAGATGCTTACTAGAATAACCCCGAAAGAGTGTCTAAAAAAATAGAATGAATTTTATAGCCAATAGTTAGGCGTACTTTCATTTCTCGTAGAGTGGAAGAAAGACAATAACTTTCTTTCCACTCTGCATAAGTTCCGCTGAGCATTGGCGATAACCATATTTTTTCATCAATGGGAGAAAGTTGCGTGGTGTTTCCGGCAGATTTGTTACAACAATAAAGTCTGCCTCTCTTTTACGAACGGCCTCTTCCCTTTCTTTTTTCATTTCTTTTGATGCAGCTTTCTGTTGCGCCCAATATTTGCAAGCCGGAAGAGCACGGGCGCATAGCCCCTGTCCACCGTCACCGTCAGTAAACATTATCTTTGGCTTTGACTTTTTTGCAATGTATTTCATGACGGCTTCTCGAATTTGCAAAGGATAGTCTGAAGATGCAAGATAAATCTTGTGGATATTGAAGCTGACGGCAGAACTACTACATATAACCAGTACTATTGTAAATAGCCAGTTTGGTACTTTCTTTATAGCTGCAGATAGTTTTGTGGTAATGAGAATCAATGGAAAAATAGTGAAAGGCATTGCAGTAATGAAATAGTGAAGAAAAACAGATCTTAGCAATAAAAAGATGTAAAACGGCAAGTACATAAATAAAAAACAACGTGAAATGCCAAAATAACGACGGAAAAGGATTAGAGAGAAAAAAAGAATTGTTATGATGATTTTGTCTCTAACAAAACACCCCAAAAGGTTACGGTCTGTTATTTCCATGGTGTTGATGAAGTATTCTTGTACAAAAGCTTGCATGTTTCCTTTGTAGAGGAAATATACGATAAACGGAACTAATACCGTCAATATACCAAGACATCCCCAAACCAATCTAGATACCAAATGACATCTAAACGAAATGGCAATGATTGCCAATGCCATCCCACCCATCATAAAAAATACATTCCATTTTATCAGTAGACAATACGACATGCAAATACCGAGATTGAATGCATCAGAAACTATCTTATCTTTGCCCCCCCTATGCCCTGTCTGTTGTGTTTCAAAGAGTTACATGCATAATATATTCCTCCACAAATTCCAGGCATACAGAAATCTTCTGCCCTAACCTCATTATGGTAAGCTGTAAAGAAAAGAAAAAAGGGAATGAACGCAATTACAAAAAAGCTTTCTCTCTTGCTTAAGAACAGCCGTGATGTGCGCCAGAGAAAATTGAAGGCTATTGTATAGGCAACTATCGTCAGCCAAAACACTCCATGATATGATATTGGCGAAATCAGATACCCGATTCCGTAAATTAACCAAAGAATGGGGCCTTTAGAGTCAGCAAAGTCTATATATGGTGTCATTCCTTCCATCCAAGCTTTGCCCGCGGTGAAAAACCATGATGCGTCATAACGTGTTCCGTAATTATGCATCAAGTATGAGTCAGGCGAAAGCCAAAGTAAAACTAGGAGTGAGAAGATGAAAAGGCTTGTCCATTTTATGACAAGGGTGTTGAATTCGTATTTATTAAGTATAAGCATGCTAAATATTTTTCTTACAAAGGTAAGAACATTTTGCAGAGAATGTTGCGTGAAACTTCGGTTAAGTCAAAAAATAAGTACAATTCTTTATGAAATAGAAAAATATTTGTAACTTTGCAATCCAAATGTGAAAACATATGCCGTATCGCCATATGCGCTAGTGCGTCTTGAGAGGCGATAACAAAATCGGCACACGACCAAAACATTTTCATAAATTCGGCAATGAATAGTCTGGATTCTTTAAAGATAGATCTGAAAAGCCTTGCACAAGGTGAAATGAAAATGGAATGCTCGTTGGGTGACGAGTTCTTTCATATATCAGATAGCGGTGAGGTTAAGGGTGGCAATGTGCAGCTCTTTATTTCGGCGCATAAAAGCGTATTCGGACTATACGAAATAGACTTTCATGCTGAAGGTATGGTGAAAGTAGCTTGCGACCTTTGTTTAGATGATATGGAGCAACCCATATGTACAGACAATAGGTTGTTGGCAAAACTAGGAGAAGAAAACTCGGAAGACGAAGATATCGTGACGGTAGACAAGGATGAAGCCATTCTTGATACTGCATGGTTCGTATATGAATCCATTGTGCTGGATATTCCCATCAAGCATGTGCATGCACCTGGAAAATGTAACCCTGCAATGATAAAGGCTCTTGAAGAGCACTCGCCAGCCCGAAGCGGTGAGGAGGAAAATCAACAGATAACGGATCCACGATGGAGTGAATTGGAAAAATTAAAATCAATAATTAAAGATTAAAAACAAATGGCACATCCTAAAAGAAGACAGTCGAAGACTCGTACACTTAAAAGAAGAACTCATGATAAAGCAGTAGCTCCAACATTGGCAGTATGCCCAAATTGCGGTGCTTATTATGTATATCACACAGTGTGCTCAACTTGTGGGTATTATAGAGGTAAGCTTGCTGTCGTAAAAGAGACTGCTGAATAATACGTCATGGAGAAGATAAACGCTGTAATCACTGGCATCGGCGGCTATGTTCCCGACTATGTTCTCAATAATGCAGAACTGTCGAGAATGGTTGATACCAACGACGAGTGGATTATGACGCGTGTCGGAATTAAAGAGCGCCGAATCCTTACTGAAGAGGGTCTTGGCACATCTTACATGGCACGTAAGGCGGCGAAACAACTTCTGAAGAAGACAGGCGTTGATCCTGACACAATTGATGCATTGATCGTTGCAACAAGTACTGCAGACTATAAATTCCCGTCAACAGCTTCTATTGTACTTGGTAAGCTTGGTCTCAAGAATGCTTACGCTTTTGATATGTGGTCGGCTTGTTGTGGCTTTTTGTATACGCTAGACACAGCCGCCTCAATGATACAAAGTGGACGTTACAAGAAGATAATCGTTATCGGTGCAGACAAGATGTCGTCGGTTGTTGATTATACAGATCGTAGCACGTGTGCTCTCTTTGGAGATGGTGCAGCAGCAGTTCTAGTGGAAGGAACAACGGAAGATGTGGGACTTCAAGATTCTTATTTCCGTACAGACGGCCAGGGGCTCCCATTCTTGCACACCAAGGCTGGTGGGTCAGTATGTCCTGCATCGCACTTTACAGTAGACCACCGTCTGCATTATCTCTATCAGGAAGGACGTACCGTTTTTCGCTATGCTGTTACAAGTATGAGCAACGACTGTGCGCTGATTGCTGAAAGAAATAATCTAACGAAGGATAACATCCGCTTTGTTGTGCCTCACCAGGCTAACATCCGTATAATCGAAGCCGTAGCTAAGCGTCTTGATTTGCCGATGGAACAGGTGATGGTAAACATTGAACATTTCGGAAATACTTCAGCAGCGACAATTCCATTGGCTCTTTGGGAGTATGAAAAAGAACTAAGAAAAGGCGACAACCTTATCTTTACTGCTTTCGGTGCAGGTTTCGTACATGGTGCTTCATTCTATAGATGGGGTTACGACGGTGACAAAGTCGAGCAATCAAAATAAGGACATAGCAATTTTAGTTGACATAGACAAGGCGCATCATACATGACCTAAAAATCATGTGGGTGCGCTTTTTTGTTGAGTGCTTAAAATCTAATCGCTTTAGTGCCAAAGCAAAGGTCAATATGGCGCATAAGAAAAGGTAAATGTTTGTTGTGCAGCTTTTTTTTCTTATATTTGCAGAGAAATAACAATAAGAAAAAGAACTGTCACATTGCAATAAACTACAATGGAAGGATAGCAAAACAAAAAGCAGATGCATAAGGCCGGATTTGTAAATATCGTGGGCAATCCCAATGTGGGTAAGTCAACATTGATGAATCAGCTCGTAGGTGAGCGTATAAGTATCGCAACATTCAAGGCGCAAACAACAAGGCATCGTATTATGGGTATAGTAAATACTGATGATGCCCAAATCGTCTTTTCTGATACTCCAGGAGTACTCAAGCCAAATTATAAGCTTCAAGAGTCAATGTTGGCATTTTCTGTATCGGCATTGACTGATGCTGATGTACTTCTCTATGTAACCGATGTTGTAGAAGCACCGGAAAAGAATATGGAATTTTTGGAGAAGGTTCAAAAGATGACAATTCCTGTTATTTTACTTATCAACAAGATTGACCAAACTGACCAAAAAACTTTGGGATCCCTTGTTACGAAATGGCATTCTCTCTTGCCTAAAGCGGAAATTCTGCCATTGTCAGCAAAGAATAAATTTGGTGTGGATATTCTCCTAAGGCGCATAAAAGAACTTCTGCCAGATTCTCCACCATATTTTGATAAAGAACAATTGACGGATAAACCGGCACGTTTTTTTGTCAGTGAGATAATACGTGAAAAAATTCTCCTTTACTACGATAAAGAGATACCCTATTCTGTAGAGGTCGCTGTACAGTCGTTTAAAGAGAGTGATAGACGTATTGAAATCCATGCAGTAATTTATGTTGAACGCGAATCCCAAAAAGGAATAATTATAGGTCATCAGGGTGTCGCTTTGAAAAAGATAGGAACAGAAGCACGTAAGTCACTTGAAAAGTTCTTTGATAAGAAAATATTTTTGGAACTATTTGTCAAGGTTGACCGAGATTGGCGTAGTTCAAAGCGTGAGCTTGATAATTTTGGCTATAATCCAGAATAGTGGCAGTAGAAAAATAAAGAAAAAATAAGAAACGATATATGGCAAACTTAGTAGCAATAGTAGGACGTCCCAATGTAGGTAAGTCCACACTGTTCAACCGTCTGACCAAAAGCCGCCAGGCCATTGTCAGTGATGTGGCAGGAACCACACGCGATCGTCAATATGGCAAGTGCGAATGGAACGGAAAAGAGTTCTCTGTCGTAGACACAGGAGGTTGGGTAGTAAAGTCCGATGATATATTTGAAGGCGAAATCCGCAAACAAGTACTCATAGCAACAGAAGAGGCAAACCTTATACTCTTTCTAGTAGATGTAACGACAGGCGTTACCGATTGGGATATGGATGTTGCGCAAATACTTCGCCGCACGAAATTGCCTGTAATACTTGTGGTAAACAAAACAGACAACAATGAACTTTACTACAATGCCGCAGAATTCTATAAACTCGGTCTTGGAGACCCTGTGTGTATCAGTTCTGCAACGGGAAGTGGAACGGGTGACTTGCTAGATGATGTCATAAATAAACTCGGCGACTTGCCCGAAGAAATATTGGAAGATGGGATACCTCGTTTTGCTGTTGTTGGACGGCCAAATGCAGGAAAAAGTAGTATAATAAATGCCTTTATAGGTGAAGATCGCAATATCGTTACAGAGATCGCGGGTACCACACGTGACAGTATCTATACTCGTTATGACAAGTTCGGCTTCGATTTCTATCTTGTAGACACAGCCGGCATCCGTCGAAAGAACAAAGTAACGGAAGATTTGGAGTTCTATAGTGTTATGCGTTCCATACGTTCCATAGAAAATTCCGATGTCTGTATCCTTATGATTGATGCTACTCGTGGTATTGAAGCACAGGATATGAATATCTTCCAAATTATTCAAAAGAATAACAAATCGCTTGTCGTAGTTGTAAACAAGTGGGATCTTGTTGAGAACAAAGATCAGAAGGTAATGGATACTTTTGAGAATGCAATACGTAATCGCATGGCTCCGTTTACCGATTTTCCAATAGTCTTTGCTTCTGCGCTAACAAAGCAGCGCATTTTCAAGGTTCTTGAAACCGCCAAAGAGGTTTATCAAAACCGCAAGATAAGAATTGGTACTTCTAAGCTGTGCGAGGTGATGCTTCCGCTTATAGAAGCTTATCCGCCACCATCAATAAAGGGAAAATATATAAAGATAAAATACTGCACCCAGTTGCCTAACACGCAGATACCATCGTTTGTGTTCTATGCAAACTTGCCGCAGTATATAAAGGAACCATACCGCCGTTTTCTTGAAAATAAGATACGTGCAAATTGGCAGCTTACAGGTTCACCGATAAATATATTTATTCGTCAGAAGTAAACTGCAAGTTTTTTCTAGTAAAATATCTAACTCTTGAGGATATGGTCACTTTTAGCGGAATAAAACTCGCATAAAGTCCATATCCTTATAATCATAAAATAGGATATGTCAAAGGCAAACAGAATGTTCTATTTGTGGGCATCTTTTCTAGTCGTTGTTCTTTTTTTTATGGCTTGCTCAAGTGGCGAAACAAAGCCCGACTTTGCTGCAGCAGAAGCGGCAAAGGAATACTATGATAGTTTGGCAAACGGAGGATATGATTATTTTACAAGACGAACCTATCGCCCGAGCAATATTCCTGACAAATATGCCGAGCAGCTTGTAGCAAATACAAAAATGTATTGGCGTAACCTTTGCGGTGAGCATGGCGGTATTACAGAAATACGTGTCAGCGACTGCCGTTCAGATAGTGCAGGTGTCAATGCAGATGCTTTTCTCTTGCTTTGTTTTGGCGATAGCACGAAAGAAGAAATCGTTGTGCATATGGAAAAGCATGACGATGTATGGTGGATGAAATAAAAAAAATACATAAAACTTACATACGATGCTACTATTCAAATATCTGCATAGCTTTGGCAAATATCTCATACTTATGGGACGTTCGTTTTCACGCCCAGAGCGCATGCGCATGTTCATGAAGCAATATGTTAAGGAAATGTCCGGTCTTGGTGTTGATTCAATCGGCATAGTTCTCCTTATCTCATTCTTTATCGGAGCAGTAATCTGCATACAGATGAAGCTGAACATACAAAGTCCCTGGATGCCGCGATGGGTATCAGGATACACCACCCGTGAGATATTATTGCTTGAGTTCTCCTCTTCCATAATGTGCCTTATACTTGCAGGAAAGGTTGGCTCCAATATAGCTTCCGAAATAGGCACGATGCGTGTCACTCAGCAAATAGACGCTCTCGACATAATGGGGGTAAACTCTGCTAGCTATCTTATTTTGCCCAAGATGATGGGCTTGATTACTATCATGCCCTTCCTAGTTGTATTCTCTTCGGCCACAGGTATAATAGGAGCATACGCAACGGCTTATATCGGTCAGGTGTTGAGTCCAGACGATTTGACAGCAGGCCTTCAGCACAGTTTCAACTCATGGTTCGTCTGGATGAGTATCATCAAGAGCCTTTTCTTCGCTTTTGTAATAAGCAGCGTGTCGTCATACTACGGCTATACTGTTGAAGGAGGAAGTGTAGAGGTGGGAAAAGCAAGCACTAATGCCGTGGTAACAAGCAGTGTGCTAATATTGTGTTCTGATGTATTCCTTACCCAACTACTCAGTTGATGTGCTAGAGTTGTTAAAGAGCCTTTAGCAAAGCAAAACAAACGAATAACCCAATCAAGCAAAAATGATAGAGATAAAGCATCTTTGCAAGTCATTTGAAGACAAAGACGTGCTGAAAGATATCAGTGCGGTGTTTGAAAACGGAAAAACCAATCTTATCATCGGTCAGAGCGGAAGCGGTAAGACTGTGTTGATGAAGAATCTTGTAGGTTTACTTGACCCGTCGAGTGGCGAGGTTCTTTACGACGGGAGAAATTTCGTTACGATGACAAAGAAAGAAAAGGTGATGATGCGCCGTGAAATGGGAATGATTTTCCAGAGTGCGGCCCTTTTCGACTCGCTTTCTGTTTTGGAAAACGTAATGTTCCCGCTTGACATGTTCTCGTCAATGAATTATCGTGAACGGGTACACAGAGCAGAAGAATGTCTTGACCGTGTAAACCTGATTGATGCGCAGAAGAAATTTCCCGATGAGATTTCTGGCGGTATGCAGAAGCGCGTGGCAATAGCGCGAGCAATAGCTCTAAATCCAAAATATCTCTTCTGCGATGAACCAAACTCAGGTCTTGATCCAAAGACATCTCTAGTGATTGATGGACTTTTGCATGGTATAACTGAAGAATATAACATTACCACAATAATCAACACCCACGACATGAACTCTGTTATGGGTATTGGCGAAAACATAATTTTCATATACAAAGGCGAAAAGGAGTGGCAAGGCAAGAGCTCAGACATTATGGCTTCCACAAACAAAAAACTTACAGACTTTATCTTTGCCAGTGATTTGCTGAAGAAGATGAAAGAGACAGAAATGGAAAAAATGGCGAACTAAGGCAAATAGCGTGGTTATATCATGCGGAAAACATATATATCCCGGCAATGAAGGAGAGAAATCTTTTTACATTGCCGGGATTTTCGTTATCTTTGCAATGTCATTCCATATGTTTGTGATAAACATTAATATTGTCATGCTGTGAATAGACACTAGCGCAAGCGGTTCGCCTGCCACCATTTTCCTTTGGGTATAGGCGATTAAAAGGGAACACGGGTGTAAATCCCGGACAGTCCCGCTGCTGTGAGCCGCCGTTTATAGGACAGAACACATTAGCCACTGTACTTTGGTCGGGAAGGCGTTCTGAAAATCCTGGCGGTAAGTCAGAAGACCTGCCATTGCGTTTCATAATGGGGGTGCGATTCCCCGTAAAAAGTATTCGGTGTTTCGAGGAAAGCAACCGAAACTGTGCCCAAAACGTACATATTATTCATCTATCAAAACAATTTAAATTCCAAAAAATGCAAAAGAAGATCAGCAATCTTGTGCTGGCATTCGTGCTTTCTATGTTGTGGCTACCACTTCGTGTGTGGGCCGACGACACGAACACGGTGCTGCAACAGCAGTTCGGTAGGCAAGACGTTACGGTAGCCCCCGACCAAGAGATAACCTTCTATGACTGGAAAGGCACGTCGTCGATAGCGTCATCTGGCTCAAATAATGCCCATTCGATGACAGTGTTCAAACCGGCAGAGGCGGGATATTCCATTCAAATCACGTTTGAAACGTGCGACATCCGTAACGATGACATGACATCGACCAAATATCCAGGTGTGGTGAGAGTCTACAACGGTGTGGTTGATGATTCTTCCTTCACGTGGGCAACAACCACATATGGCGTGTCTAACACGGTGACCTTGCCAGAAGGAAACGTTCTGAAGGATATGGATGGTTCATACACAGACGAAACGTTCTATGGCTCGGGCGCAGATGGTGCATTGTCTGTGGCAGTGCAGTGGAAATACGCCAAGGCATGTGACGGTTGGGTTGCTAAAGTTAAGTGCGTGAAGCTAGAAGACATGAAAGTTACCGGCGCAGGTTCTGACTATTCCTGTGTCTCTGGCTCTCCAATTAAGAAGCAAGGCGTTGCTCTCGCCGCAGCATTTGTAACAGCTACTGGCGTTACTAATGCCGACCATCTGACTTCTGTTTCTTTCAAACTGACAAAGAACGAAGAAACACTGGTTAATCCTCTCGAACTGAAACTATATAAAGGCAATAAAAGTGATTGTAGTGGCGAGACACCTCTCGCTACAACTATTTCGCAAAGCGGAGATACATACACCTTCGCACTCGATCAAGAGCTTGGAAGCGGAACAAACTATTTTACCATAGCCGGAGACTTTGCCGCCAGTGCGCCTGTTGGTGCAAAAGTTCTGGTTGATGTTACGGGAGTGACAACAATAGCTATTCCTTCAGGCGTGCAACCTTTTGCCGCATCAACATCTGTTGAGGTAGCGAATCCTGCTATAGTGGAAATGCAGGAAGGTAGTCAAACAGTAACCGTTACCGATGCCCCAATTAGCTTCTATGATGATGGGGGTATGGACGGGAAAGCAACAGTAAGCCTCAATGGACAGACAACTTTCGTTCCTGGAGTATATGGAAAGAAGGTGATGATAGATTTCTCGATGGTAGATGTTTTTGAGAGTAGTCTTGGGCTTGACGAAAAATCACAGCGTATAAAGGTCTACAACGGCACAGTAGTCGATGCTGCCAATCTTATTGCAACAGTGAAGAAAGGATCAACTCCAAAGTTACGCTCTACATCGGCCGATGGAGCCATGACGGTTGTGTTTGCTAGCGGCAGTGAATGCGCATATACTGGCGAAGGCTTCGCAGCTCAGGTGAGCCTGTTCACACCTCAAGCCATGACTGTAAATACAGTTGCCGTTACGCATCCTACAACTGAAACATTGGCAGCTGGTGATACCGACCAACAGATTCTCAAGTTCAACGTGAACACAGAGAACACAGAACCAGCGCTTACAACACGCAAGTTCAGTTTTAACACAAACGGTACCTTTAGCCGTATGGCAAAGGCAACGCTTTATTTTACAAAGGCAACCGATGCTTTCAGTACATCAACAAAGGTTGGTGAGACTGTTGTCGCTGCCGATGAGTTTGAAATAACCTCCGCTTCGGATATACAACTTTCTGAGGGTGACAATTTCTTTTGGCTTACAATTGATGTTGACGATGAGGCATTGAATGACGAAACTGTTGATGCCCAACTTACGGCTCTGACACTAAGTGATGGCGTTCATTCGGTTGAGAGTGGCAATCCTGATGGGGGTCGCAAGGTGGAGAATATTGTTTATTCTCATAAAGACCAAGGTTCTGTAACGAAAAACGTCAACACATCAATTTCGTTTAAGACAAAGAGCGGTTCAAGCTACAGCAATTACTATGAAGGCGGAACTGATACCCGAACAAATGTATTCTTGCCCAAACATGAAGGCATGGTATGCCAGATAGATTTCTCTGAATTTGATGTTTCATACTCTTCAAGTTCTTATGGAACCAAAGCAAGATTTAAGGTCTATGAAGGTCAGGGCACTACAGGTAAGCTCCTTTGGGAACTTGCTTCCAGCGACGACCAGAAGATAGGGCCAGCCAAAACTTTGCGCTCGTCGTCTGCCGATGGTGCTCTTACGGTTGTATTCTGTCCCAATTCCTCTTCCAATTATTCTTCAAAGGGCTTTGTCGCAACTGTTAGCGAGTATCAGCCGACTGCTATGACGGTGGAAGGCACAGAAACATCGCAAACAACTAACGATGTGGCCGGTGTAGGCGAGAAGAATATCGACCTTCTTACGCTTAATGTCAAGACATCAGGAATGCTTGAGGCAAAGACTCTTAGCAAAGTCGTTGTAAACTTGAAAGGCAATGAAAGCCGAATTTCGAAATTGAGCCTCTATAATGTTGAAAAAGCAGACGCTTCAGTCTCTGCAGATCCTCTCGCAACAGTTGACGTAGATGCTACTTCTGCAACAGCAACTCTACAATTTGACACCGCATTTACACTTTCCGAGGGTGACAACTATTTCCGTCTGCAGGCTGACGCTGCGGAAACAACAAAGTCTGGCGACGTGATAGATGCAGCAATAACATCTATTACCGTTAGCGACGAGGCGCTGGATGTTGTTGACGGCGACCCAGATGGTGAGGTGACAATAAAGAATATTTATATATTCAAGGCTGGTAATAATGGCGAGGTACTTGTTTCCAACGGACAGCCTATAATGTTCTACGACGATGGTGGCATTGACGGCAACTATACCAAAGGCTTTGAAGGTATAGTGACGTTTGCTCCCAAGACTCCGGGTGAAAGTGTTAAACTGACTTTCAACGATTGGCAAATCCAAGGATATAGCGACAAGTTCAATATCTATAACGGAGACACAGTAAAGGCTACTGCTGATGCAACATACTCGCGCTACGACAGTCCGAAATATTTCGTGTCAACTTCCGATGATGGCAAGGTAACTGTAAAATTCACCACCACAACAACTGGTGCAGGCTTTGCAATAGAAGTTAGTGCCTACAAGAAAGTGCCTCTATATATAAATAAGGTGACAACCAAAGCCGTGGCTCCAGCGAAGGCTATGAAGGGGGAAACCGACGTTCAGATGGTGCTTGCAGAGGTCAATGTTGAAGGTGACCTTGAAAGCGTTGATATAAATAAAATACTCTTCGCGGCTGCCGATCCACAACTCGTAAGCGGTGTTTCTGTATATACAACGGATACGACAACAACTTATGCTCCCACACATCTTTTGGGCAAGGCTTCTGCAGATGCTGGCGCAGTGGATGTGTTATACAAAATTACGCGTCCAGACACTTACCGCTTGTGGCTGGTTTACGACATTAAGTCTGATGCCACAGTAGGCTCGACAATTGAAGCAAAAGTCACATCTATAAACGATAGCATCGTGGCAGAACCCGCTACAAGCTCTGTTGCCGTAGGCGAAGGTGTCAGTGGAACATTCACTGTTGGCGCCGGGGCTGACTACGGAACTATTCAGGCTGCTGTAGACGCTCTCAAGGGTGGTATCTCTGGACCTGTGACAATCAATATCAAACGCGGTATATACAACGAAAAAGTTGAAGTGCCAGAAATTGCAGGAGCTTCGCAGAAGAACACCATAACCATACAAAGCGAAAGCGGAAATTGGAATGATGTAAAGATATACTACGACCGTTACGAGGAACCGGCTTACAGTGACGACAAAATGTCTGCCGAATATGGAGTGTTCTCTGTTTCCGGAGCCGACTGGCTGACGCTGCGTGGTTTGCAAATAACCACAACCGACCTCACTTTCCCTGGCGTTCTCCATGTAAAGAACATGAGTCGTCACCTTACTGTGGACAGTTGCTATATTCATACCGCAACGTCAGAATCGTATAGTGAAGACATAAATCTCATATACACCTATTCAAAGAACCTTGCCAACCATAACAACGACTATCTGACAGTGAAAAATTCACTCTTGGAAGGCGGATACATTGGCGTGCGCATGGGCGGAACAGGAAATGTCAACCCACCACTCCCCAAAGAAGTTGGCGGTGTTGTTGAAAACTGCACGTTGCGCAACCAAGGTACAAAGGCCATTTACTGTATGGATGAGCTCGGAGCAAAACTACGTGGCAACCGTATTGAGAACAACGTTACATCTAAAGATTTCTATGGCTTCGACGGACAGTTGAGAGATGACTACGATGAGAGCATGGAAATAAGCGGAAACTATTTCGAACTTGCCATAAGCAAGGCTGAAGCCATATCTCTCCGCCAGATGAAGGGTACGGAAAGTGCTCCTGTGCTCGTTATGAACAACGAGATAAACATCAACACAGACAATAACAGCTCTTTCGGTATAAAGATAGGCTCGCCGGCGTCAAACCTTAACATTGCCAACAATACCGTGCGCCTTAAGGGTGTGGCTCCAAGTTCAACGGCTATGTATGTGAACGACCTCGACCTAACGAATGTGAACATTGTTAACAACGTGTTCCAAAACGAGGCAGGAGGATACGCTTACCGCTATTATAAAACGGAATGTGTAGCAAAACCGCTATATGAGCGCAATGTTGCCTTCACGACAGGTAACGTGTTTGCTTATGACAAAACCGATATTGTGGATTACGATGCTTGGAATGCTACGGCAAACGAGACGGCAGGACTTAACGATTCTATTGGTTTCGTTTCCGACGAGATACTTGAACCGTTAGATGAAGGAAACCTACGTACAGCCAAACCTTTGGAGTATGTTAAGGTAGACATTGCAGGAATGCAACGTGATGCCCAAAAGCCTACAATTGGTGCTTATGAGTTTAATGCTTCAACCGAGGCTCCAAGCATGGCTGACGGCTTCCCGACAATAACAAATATCACCGACACTACTGCACAAGTCAACGTTAAGGCTGATATGGCGGCAATGCTTCAAGTTGTGGTTAAGGAGGCTGAGCTTGACGCTCCAACGGTTGATGAAGTTATGGCAGACACGACACTCGTTACAGTTCGCAAGAAGCAAGTTACGTCCGATATGCTTGAGGGTCTTGAGAAAGACAAAGAATATGTTGCATACATGGTGCTTACGAGTATGCGCGGCACAAGCACTGTTGTGATAAAGAGCAGTAAATTCGTAGCAGGCGGCGAGGTTATCGTTGAAATTCCTGCAGTTAATATTGTTGCAGAGGCTCCTACATCTGTTGACGATGGTCAGAAGGCTCTATTTAAGGCTACTGTTAGCGACGGAACGGCTCCATTCTCTGTTTCTCTGAAAAACGGCAAAATGGAAGAAGTGGCAACTGCACAACTTGAAACTGCTGGCGAGACAACTCTCGAATATGCTCCAGAAGGATGTGACATCTACTACATGAGTGTAGTTGACGCCAACGGAAAGACAGCTCAGGACACTTGTCGCGTGGCGGTTCTGGGTGAGGCTAAGATCGCAACATTCGAGAATATCTATCTCGGTAGCGAGAGCTTCTGGAATGGACCCGACACTAAGGGTAATATTATCAAGGGCGCTTGGGGCGACTATCAGTATGATGGTTCTACGGTTAGTGGCTCTTATCAGTTCTCAAACAACTACAGTATTGATTGGAACTCATGGACTGGCTTTGCTCTCTCCAACCGTACTGCAACAAGTTTCAGCCAGATAACGCCAGACCAGTATAATTCTTATGTTGGTCATGGCTATGACAACTCTGAAAACTATGCCGTTGGTTATGACAACGGAACGATTACTGTTCTCAACAGTGCAGAAGGCGATACCATTCGCGGTATGTATATAACTAACGACGCATGGACTGCAGAGTGTGTAAAGAACGGCAACGGATTGGCACGCAAGTTCGTTGAGGGCGACTATCTGAAAGTTGTCTTTACAGGGACACGCGCTGACGGCACGGTGGCTACGGTAGACTACTATCTTGCTGACTATCGTTCTTCGAAGGAGGCTGATCGCTATCTGCTTGACACATGGCAATGGGTTGACCTGCGTTCTCTCGGCAAAGTGAAGACAGTGAAGTTCTCTATCGACGGTACAGATAAGGGTGCCTATGGCTTGAACACTTCGGCTTATTTCTGTTTGGACAATGTGAATGGTGAGCGAGTTATCAGCGAAGCTCCGTTGCAGACGGCAGACGGTGAAGTGGATCTCAGCCAATTCTTCACTTTTGAAGATGCTACGGCTACCGTTTCGTATGCTTTTGCAGATGAACTAAGCAGCGAATTGGCTGAAAACGTAACGCTCTCTACAGACGGAAAACTTTCTGTAAAAACCAGCTACAGCAAGGCATTCAACGTGCTGGTAAGTGCAACGCAGCGTGGCAAGATTCAGTTCTTGCGCATTCCGTTCAGCATTGCAACAGGTTTGAATGGAGTAGACAACAGTTCTGGCGGTAATAACGTGACTGGACGCTACAATATCAGCGGTCAGAAACTTACAAACGGCCAAAAGGGTGTGAATATAATCCGTACTACCGACGGCAAAACTCGTAAGGTCTCTGTCAAGTAAGGCTGATTTTAATATCTAACGTAAAAGTCCGGAAACCCATAAATGGTTTCCGGACTTTTTTCTTTCAGCTTTGCCAATAACATTTATTGCTAATATATTGCACGAACTGTGCGGGCTTTTCAAACAGTTCCCGCATGCTTCTTAATATATCCCCTCAGACTTCTAAATGCTTCCCCGTTGGAGTTTTAATGCTTCTCAGTGGGTATTTAAATGCTTTTCTGCGGTCTTAAAAATGCCTCTCTGCTGACTGTTATATCTCTTGCAACCCTATTCCTTTTGGTAGTGAGAAACTAAAAAAGGGGAATACCAAAGCTTGGCATTCCCCATGAGAGAGATTGAATTTTTTATAAACCAGATGTTATATTAATTATATCCTTCGTTCTGTTTGAAGTCTTGCTTGTTCGTTATGGCGTCAAGCTCCTCCTGAGGTATCGGGCGCAGCTGATGCCATGATTGGATAACGTCGGCAGCATCGGGATTGTATTTCTTTATGCGCTCAACCAGCTTGCCTGTGCGTTTCAAATCAAAGAAGCGTTGCTCTTCCTGTGCCAGTTCGCGGCCGCGTTCGTCAAGGATGAAGTCGATGTCAAGGTCGCTCTCGCTGATTTTCATTTCCTCTTCATGCCCAGGGATAGCGCGTTTGGTGCGCAACGTGTTGATTAGCGCAACGGCTTTCGCCTTTTGTCCTTGCATCATCTCGGCTTCAGCAGCTATAAGATACATCTCTGCCAATCGTAACACAAAGAAATCGCGTCCGCTATAATACTCCCATCCTGTAGGATTCGTGTTGTCATGGAACTTGTAAGTGGAGATAAAGTAGTCGCGTGTGCCGTACGACTTGCCCGTTTCCTTCTCGTAAACGTCGTTGGCATCAAAGATACGGTAATGGTGCTGTGCGCGTTCAGCATCGGTATATGCGTACTTTGATACAACGAAAGCCGTGTCGCCAACTTCCAGTGGTCCGGCAGCACCATATGACGGGCCGTAGTTCTTGTCATAATTTGAAGAAGTGCTGTTCACGAGCCATACGCCCTTGAATGTACCGTCGTAGCGCTGATCAATTTTCTCGTTGAATTTGTGCAAGAACGATAGGGTAGGCATGCACTGAACCCATGGAGCGTGAGTGTCGGGAGTAACCCATACACCGCATCCCGATACCATCCAATAAGACATTGCCGAGAAAAGAGGCGATTGGTTGCCTGAACGTGTGCCTAATGTCGGCGATGTTATCTTGTTTTCGGCAAATGTGTTCATCAACGTGGCGTCGGTAGTATAATTAATCCACCAGATAGCTTCCTTGTTGTTCTGCCCTTTGCTGTTATCCATGGAGAAAGTCTCGGTGAAAGTGTCGTAGAAGCCTAGTGCAGAGTTGCCGATTATCTCTTCAGCAAGTTGGGCTGCTTCAGCATATCTGTTGCGGTAAAGGCAGAAGCGTGCCTTGAGAGCTTTGGCTGCCAACTGGGTTACACGTCCGTTGTTCTTGTTGGCACTACCTTCAAGCAGGGAAATTGACTCATCAAGGTCTTTGAATATCTGTGTATAGAACTCTTCTGTAGTGCTTGCCTTTGCCGTTGTCTCAACACTTTGCTTCTCATCGGTATAGAGAACCACGTTTCCCCATATTTCTGTTATGAGATGCAGGTAGAGGGCACGTAGGAAATGCACTTCGCCGAGTAGCTGACGCTTTGTCTTGTCGTCTAGTCCGGCATTGTCGGCGCGGGCTATGGCTGTGTTACAGCAGTTGAGGCCATTGTAAAGATTGTCCCACATATACTGCATGAGTGGGTAGCTACCTTGCAAGTCGTTTGAATAAAAAGCCATAGCTTTAACATTTCCGGCACTATTGCCGCCGCCAGTGTAGCAGTCTGTTCCCATTTCAGTAAAGGCACAGCCGTCAGCCTTGCCGTAGAAGGCGCGGGAATAGGCGTAACATGCGTTGACAAGGCTATTGTATCCATCGGGAGTGGAGTAGAGTACATCGCCAGTTACAGAGTTGCGGTTTGTCTCTTCAAGGAAGTCGGAGCAGGAACTCATGCCCAAAGTCAGGAGTGCCATTACCGAATATATTATTTTTTTCATTTTTGTAGCGTTTAAGGTTAGGAATTAAAAACTTACGTTAACACCGACTACCACTTGTTTTGTGAGCGGATATGACATTGCGCCGCCACGTTCCGGGTCGTAGTTGTCGAGATGGCTGAAGGTAAAGAAATTCTTCATGGTTGCATATATTCTTAAGCGCGAGAGGCCAATCTTGCCAATCGTTTCCATTGGGAAGTTATATGCCAGTGTTATGTCTTTTATCTTCAGGAAATCACCCTTGCAATAACCGAGTGTGCTGAAATAAAGCATCTTCTGGTCATTATTGAAGTTAGGACGTGGAAATTCGTTTGTCGGGTTTTCTGGTGTCCAGTAGTTGCAAACGGGTTGGTTAGCCCATCCGCTGGGATAGAAAGCCAGATTTGCGTAGTTGCGGATAAGGTGGCCGAAACGTCCATAGAGGAAGAATGACAACTCAAAGTTCTTGTATGTAAAGTGGTTGTTGAGGCCAAATGTCCATTTCGGTGTTTGTTGTCCGAGAACTTTTCTGTCGTTTGTGGCGGAAATCTCGCCGTCTTCATCAAGATCCTTTACTTTTATGTCACCAGGGTGCTGCCCATATTTTGCAGCTTCAGCTTCTTCGTCAAGCTGCCAAATGCCTATTTTCTGATAATCGTAGAAAACTTTTGTTGACTCACCGATGAACCAACCGTTTGCCACGTCGTCCTGGTCGGAGTTTATAGAGGTTATCTTTTCCTTGTTGGCGGTAAAGGTAAGGTCGGTTGTCCACTTAAAGTCACGAGTGTCGAAGTTTGTGCTCGTTATCGTTAGGTCAATACCCCTTGTCTCTGTTTTGCCTACATTGTTTATGACGCTGGTAAAACCTGTATGTCCGGGGATAATCATTGGCAACAATAGGTCTGATGTCCATGTTTTGTATAGGTCGAGTGTTAGATATAGCCTGTTGTTGAACATGCCATAGTCTACTCCGAAGTTAAGTACTCCAGTCTTTTCCCATTTCAAGTCGTGGTTGGCCAGTTCGTAGGGGCGGTAGCCGTATGCCGTTTCGTTGCCGAAGGTATAGTATGTTTCGCTCAGACCGCCAGTAGTCTGGTAGGCAGAAACTGCGCTGTTGCCGGAAACTCCATAAGAGAGGCGTAGCTTTAGGTCGCTAATTGCACTAACGTCTTTCAAGAAACTCTCGTCCTTAATTCTCCATGCAGCGGCAGCCGACGGGAAGTAGCCCCATTTGTTGCCCTTTGCCAATACAGATGAACCATCGGCACGCATGGTGAAGGTTAAGTAGTAGCGGTCCATCAATTTATATTGCAAGCGGGCGAAGAATGAGAGCATCTGCTGTTCTGTAAGCGAGCTCTTTATTTTGTAATCCTGCTGTGCCCCGTCAAGGTTATGGAATAATCCCTGTTCAAAAGAGTATCCTAAGCCACTGGAGTAGCTGTCTTCATAATGTGTCTTCGACATGCTGTGACCGGCAAGTGCTGTGAGCGAGTGTATGCCGAAATCGTGCGTATATGTAAGAGTGTTTTCCCAAGTATAGCTGTCGTTCTCTGTTTCGTTCTTCGAAGCAAAGGCAAGACTCTTGTTGCTTTGCGCGAAAGAGGAATTTACGCCCTCGAAGATACCTTGGCGAGAATGCTTCACATCAACACCGAGATTGCTGCGGAACACAAGTCCTTTTATTATGTTCCAGTTTAAGTATGCCGAGCCGAACAGACGATGACTAATTGTCTCGTCGGTATAGTTGTCCTTGTCAAGGTCAAGAAGTGGATTGAGAGCTGTAGAGCCGCTGCCCGTGAACGGATATTTCTTTATGCTTCCATCTTCGTTGTACGCAACGCCGTAAGGGTCGTCTTTAATTGCTGTATTGTATATACCGCTTGGGGATGCATATTGCTGCTGGTAGTTGAACATGACAGATGCTCCAGCTTCCACTTTCTTACCTAGTTTCTGGACAATGTTTAAACGGCCACCATAACGGCTCATCTCATCGCCTTTCAGAAGACCCGTTTCGCGCATGTAGTCAAGAGATGCTGAAACTTGTGTCTTTTCTGTTCCGCCGTTGACACCAACTTGATAACTTTGTGTGAAGCCCGTGTGCATGATTAGATCCATCCAATCGGTGCTGACACCATTCTTTATGCGGTTAAGCGTCTCACTGTCCCAAATTACGCCATCGTCTGCCTCGCTGTTCCATTTGCCTACGGCGCGCATCGCTTCACGGCGGAACGCTACGTTCTGTTCCGTGTTCATTAGTTTCGGCAGATTAGTGCTTAACACTGGTCCTGCATAAGCGTTGAAATCAACCTTTGCCTTGCCTGTCTTTCCCTTTTTTGTCGTGATAAGTATTACACCATTGGCACCGCGCGAACCATAGATGGCTGTTGTTGATGCATCCTTCAATACCTCCATTGACTCTATGTCGTTAGGATTTATGCTTAGGTCAGAGCCATAAGCAATGCCGTCAACAAGAATAAGCGGAGCATTGCTGGCTGTTAGTGAGCGGTTGCCGCGCACTGTAAAGCTCATGCCTGCTCCTACTGCACCGCTGGAGCGAGTCATGTCGAGACCTGCCACTTTGCCTTGAAGACTTTCCAACACGTTGGTGGTTGGCACTGCCACGATATCTTTTTGCTTCAGCGTGGAGATGGAACCGACAAGGTCTCTCTTTTTGACAACTCCGTAGCCGATTACGACAACTTCGTTGAGTGATTCATCGGTTGGCGCAAGCTGCACAGTAAGGTTGGCACTGTTTCCCACTCTTACTTGCTGCGGCTTGAAGCCGACATAAGAAAATTTTAGAATAGTGTTTGATGAGACATTGGGGAGAGAAAACTTCCCATCCATGTCGGTAACGGCACCATTCTTGTCGCCTGCCGACACGGTTACGCCGATGAGCGGTTCGCCGGCATCGTCAAGTACTACACCGTTGACAGCTTTCTGCGCATGTGCTCCTGCAGAGACTAACGCCATCGTAACGGCAAAACTCAGTCCTCTTAGTTTTAGATTCATAGTTATCGGTTTTTGTTAATGATAGTAGCAAGATTTAGATTATGTCTGCAAATTTACCCCGATAACCTGTATTATATGTTCAAATTAAAGTCAAATAAGTGGATTTCCACATCAACAGATGTGTTTTCTACATCTTATCCTTAAAGGAGTTACGATATTCTGATGGTGTAATGCCTTTTTTTGACTTGAAGATGCGGCTGAAGTAGCGTGCATCTGCAAAGCCGCAATTTTGTGCAACATCGTTTATTGAGATGTTCCGGTCTTGAAGCATGGTGCATGCCCGCTGCAATCTTACTTCACGCAGGAAGTCCATCGGCGTTATGCCTAGTATCGCTTTTATCTTGCGGTTGAGGCCAGCCCGACTTGTTGCGGCAGCATCAGCCATTTTGTCTATGCTCACATCAGGATCAGCCATGTGATGTTCTACGAACGACACTATGCGTCTCATGAAAACATCGTCAGCGGCTTTTATTTTCGCCTCTTCTAAAAGTTCTGTCTCTCCTTTTTCAATAGGAACCTCATTGCTTTTTTCTTTATGGTTGTTCATTTCTATTAGGGCGAGATAGGCTTTCAGATTTTTGTTACGCATATTGATGCGCTTAATATATAATAATGTGTATGTGACAATGCTTATGATGAATGAAAAAAAGAGTATGTATAATAGTTTGGCTGTTGTGGTTTGCCAAAATGTTGGCGTTACTTTAATTTTAATTGTAAAGGTGTTGTTTACCCATACGCCATCGCTGTTTGTTGAGCGTATTCGCAGAGTGTAGCTTTTGGGGGCAAGGTCAATGAATGTTGCTGAATGTGTATTGCCTATGTAGTTCCATGTTTTTCCGTCCATGGAGAATGAATATTCTATGTTTTTTGAACTGGCATAATCAAGAGCGGAGAAATATAATGTGATGCCGCGTTCCTTTTCGGAAAGCACAATGTTGTCTGTTCCATTGGCCACTCTCTTTATCGGTCCGTTCTGAATGGAATAGCCTGTTACTGCTATAGGTGGCACAAAAGAGCTTTTTTGCAGTTTGTTAAGGTTCATGGTTAATGCTCCGTTCTGCAGCCCAAACATGTGGTTGCCGTTTGCTAATAGAAGAGGGGAGGCATCGGAGAAACGTATGTCGGTGTGGAAAAAGTCGTTTCCGAATACAGTGTATTTGTTTTCTCCGTCAATTCTTATTATTTTGTCGTTACTTATTGCCCATAGGTGTGAGCCATATTCAAACATTGACAGTACGATATCTGTAGGAAAGCCGGATGACATGTTGAAATGCCGAAACTTCAGTGAAGGTTGCAAGATATTATTTGAAATAATCTCATTGACTCCACCGCTTTCTGTGCATACAAATATTCGTCCTTTGCTGTCTTGGCACACAGACATTGTGGCATTGTTGCTTATGCTGTTCTTGTCTTTTGTGTTACGTGTATGGCAAAGGAATTTTATATTGGCAAGATGTTTTTCCCGAAGGTCGGCTACTATCAATCCGTCGGTCGTGGCGGCAAGCAATGTCTGCTGTTTGGTTATAAGCATATTTCTTACTCGCTTAAACTTGTCTGTCGGGTAATTTGCTAAACCATTCTGTTGAATGATAAAAACTATATCTTTCTCGGGATGTTCTATGCAGCATAAGCCTTTGTCGAATGTGGCTATCCACAGTCGTCCCTGTGCATCTTGTCTTATGTCGTAGATGGAGTTGTTGTTTACTTGCTTAGAGCGTGGCTCATAGAGCGCATTGTCTATAATGAACCCGCCGTTTTTTTCTTTTAACCTGAAAATTCCATCAGGCTTGGTTCCAATCCATATATTGCCAGTATTGTCTTCGAATATGCAGTATACTGCGGAGGGAAAAGGTTCGTAAGTAGGTGAAAAGTTGCCTTTTGATGTAATATAGCCAAGCGGGTTGCCCTGTTTGTCGTATAGACGCAGGCTCTTGTCTTCCTTGCCTGCTATCCATTGTCTACCCTTCTTGTCGCGGTAAAGGTAGCGTATTTGGGCTGTTCTCTCTTGGTGAAGCAACGAGTATTGTCGTTTGTAGGGCACGGTTTTGAATACACCATAGTTGGATCGATACCATCTGTTGCCGCCATGGTCGGTCATGCAGTAGCGGATGTCTGTAGCTGACGCACCGGATAATGCAACTGGAGGTGTATCGGTAATTTTAAGAGAATGAATAATCTGCTTATCCGCTTTCGCTGACAATTGGCGGAATTTATAAGAATGTGTGTCAAACAGAAAGGCATGGTCTTCTATCAGGCAATAGATGTTGCCGTCAGAAGAGAGACGCATATTCATTATTCTGTCACTTGGAATATCGTTGCCTTCATCGCTTGTTGATTTGAAATTTGCAAATTCGTAGCCATCAAAGCGGTCAAGTCCGTTCCACGTACTTATCCAAATGAATCCCTGCCGGTCTTGCACTATTTGTGTGACGTATCTCTGTGCCAGTCCTTCGTTTTCGGTATAGTGAACAACGTTGTGGCTATATTGTGCCGAGGCTGTGGAAATATAAAAAAGAAGCAGTAAGAGTACGTGTCTCATCTACGGATTCTTTTATTACTGTTCGTGTTCGTTAATAAAGTTGAGTACTGTGTCATTGAACAACTTAGGTTGCTCCATATTCATCATGTGTCCGCAGTCGTGGAGCATAAGCTCTTTACCGTTTGGTAGGTAGTCTATCATCCATGAGTGGTGGAGCTTTCCGTCACCTTCCGCGTCTCCAGAAAGAATTAGAGTCGGCGTCAGGGTCTTATGGCTGCGGAATACAACCTCTGCATCGTGTGCTTCAATAACTCTTACTTCCTTATGCAGCGGTTGCCATGCCGTCCATGTGTCAATCATAGCTTTCAGTGGCTTGCGCATGCTTTCGCGTTGTGAACCGCCAGTAGCAATAAGTTGTTCCAACCAATCGTTTTTCATTCTTTCAACGCCATAGGCTTTGAGTGCAGAAATAGCGCTGTCGCGTTTTGCAGCTTCCGTCCTATCCATCGGTTGGCTCGGACCTTTATAGGATTTCATTCCGCCACTTGCCATTGTGCAACTTATTATACGCTCGGGATGAAGTGCTAACAAATCTGCTGCAACGAAAGCTCCCATTGACAATCCAACAATGTGGGCGCGCTTTATGTGTAGAGAATCCATAACGGTTAACAGATCTTTCATGTGGGTGAACTGGA
The DNA here is from genome assembly GCA_963661195.1 of bacterium. GTDB lineage: Bacteria > Bacteroidota > Bacteroidia > Bacteroidales > Bacteroidaceae > Prevotella. The sequence continues at coordinate 22,234 of CAVLBD010000018.1, read as the reverse complement.
ATGTTTCACTCTGAGGTGAAGACTTACCGTAGCCTCGGAAGTCAAATCTCACAACGCGGTGGCTACGGGCGAATATTTTATATTGGGCATCCCACATCCTAGTGTCGAGAGAATGCCCGTGAAGAAGTATAATAGGTGAACCTTTTCCGCTCTCTTCATAATATAACTGCGCTCCACCAGATGTTGGAATATAACCAATAGTATTCTTTCCAATAGATATAAGTTGCCAGAATATGAGGAACGTTATTGTTAGTAGCTGTTTTGCATGTTTCATAGTAGCAGATGTCTTTTTGTTTACTTATGCAAATTTAACAAAAATATTCCACTTGGTTTCAATTGCCCCACAATTTTTATTCTATTTGTGTTGGTCGGGTATAAGAAAAATGCCACAACTACATTGTATGCAGTTGCGGCATTTTTTATGTTGCCAAAGTTTTGACCTTGCGCCCGTTTATGGCGCATGTCATAAACTATGTTTTTACAAAGATACCTTTATACTTTGTTTACCTGCCTTCACAATGTATGTTCCGTTTGCAGGAACAGGCATGCTGACAGTTGTCTGTCCGTTCTTTGCTGAGAATAGCAATGTTCCGCTAAGGCTATATACATTTACTTCTGAAGCTGCCGGATTGTTGATAACAAGGTTGTTGCCTTTCATTGTTACGGTAGCAGACTTGCTGCTTACGGTTGCTTCTTTTATACCTGTCTGTGCATTGGCTGTAACGAAAGACTTGTCGCTCCATTTACTCTCTGCAAATGTTGCATTGGTGTAATAATAAGCTGATTTGCCAAGACGTACAGACTGGATGCGGTGGTAAATGTCTTTTCCTGCAGTAGGACCAGTGAGAGGTATTTCCAAAGAAAGGTCGTTGTGTTCCTCTTTGCCGTCTGCAGCATTGCCGTTATCGTCAACTTCGTAGCCAGCCACGCGGTATTTGTAGCAGAAAGGCTCATAGAATTCTTCGCCGGCCTTGTAGTTCTGTGAGATGCGGAATTTGTTGATGTAAAGGTTGGAAGGAGCGTATGTTGCAAACACACCGAATATGGAATTTGCAGTACCATTTGTGAAGGTATATGTGCCTTCCTTCCATTCCTGATCGTTGAGGTCGTTGATGAACTTAACTTCTGTTTGCTCATAGTCGTCAAGGGCTTCGTTATAATTGAAGAGGGCCAAAGCACTGTGAGCGTAAACCTTGTTGCCAGCAGCATCGGTATAACCCTCTGCACATTCTGCTTTCTGACGTAGATAAACCGTAAACTTACCATTGTCTTTTGAAAGGTCTGTAGCAGCACATTGCAGAGAAGCGTTATTGTTGTTGTAGTATGATTGGAAACCATCAACCACTAGAGCGTCAGTATAGAGCGACCAGTTGTAAGCAGCCCATCCAGGCACACCTTCAAGTGCGCAATAAGATGAAGTCATGGCACGGGGATCAGGATTGCTCGTAGAGTATCTTGGGGCTGTATACCATTGTGTCTGGTCAGAATTGTCTTCTTTCCAAACGAAGCCTTCGTTATATCCCATACCTTCAAAGTTGGCATTTACGATATCAACAGACTTGTCTTCTGCTGCTTTGTTAAGGACATAGCCCATGTAGTTATAGCGCTCTGCACCAGGAACGGCAGTCCAACGTGCTGTATATTTAGAGTCAGCAGGAGCATCAGCCTTGAGGTCAGCAGGAGCTACAACACCAAGTATCTGTTTCTCTTCGTTAGATTCCAAGGAAACATTGCTGCCCTTAACCGCACGAACCTTATAGTAGTAAATCTGACCGTTTGTGGCTCCAGTAACATTCATGAAAGAATCTGTTACTTCTTCATCCTGATAGAGGTAGTCGCCCATTTCCTCAGAAGTATAGTAGCCATTGGAAACGGTTTTCTTTGTATAGATATCTACGAGATACTTGTCAGCATCTTTCACCTTGTCCCATTCGAGCTTGAAATTGTCACCCTGGTAGTATTTCATCTTAAGGCCAGTAGGTGAATAAACGTTGGGATTGAGCGAGAGTACTTTCACGTTGTCAATATATATGGAGTTGCCTTCAGGATCGCTCAACTTGCTTGCCTTGTAGCGTTGTGCGTAGATATTGAACATCGTCGTCTTGCCGCCACCGCGGAAAAGCATAGTATATGTTTTCTTCTCGCTATTAACTTCAGGTAATAGTGCGCTTCCGAGAACGTCCCATGAAGGCCCCATTCCGTTTGTTTCTGCTGCTTCAAGAGCGACATACTTGTTGCTTTTAGATGCATCGTCTGTGAAAGCGTCAAATTGAATAAGTACATCACCTTGGTATTTTGAACAGTCTATGAGACAAGTGTTGACGTGGGCAGTCGCTTCATCTACATTGTAGTCATCATCATACAAATATAGGTAAAGAGCCCCACCAGCGGAGTAACATTCAGATTCTCCCCAGCGTCCAGACGTGTTTTCGTAGCTATGGGTATAAATAGGATTGAAACTGTACCAACTTATTTCTGCCTCGCTACCATCATAATCATCAATAACAGTATATTTGTCATAAAGATTAGACTGCATGTCTGGATTTCCGATGCTACCAGTAGTTAAAAGAGAGAAATCCTCGCTGAAAATCTGTTCGAAGGTTCCATATTTCGTGTAATCAGAAGGAACGTCTGCTTTCTTTACAGAGACCAACTGCAGACGATTGCCCGTAGTCTTGTTTGATTTCTGTGCATTCTGAAGCAAAACTGGCGTAAAATGATTGCTCAATTGCTGCATTGAAGCCTTTTCCCTTGTTGCGAATTGTGCACTTGCCGGAGTGAAAAGAAGTGCGCAAGCTCCGGCAGCCAACAGTTTGTGAGTAAAGTTTTTCATCTGTTAAAGCTTATTTTTATAAAAGGTGGAAGCGATTTTGGCGCATCCAGCCGCGATGAACACCTTATGAAATTTTGATATGTGATGTTATGATCCTAATTTCTCATTGCGGTCATGGTAATTGTCTAAGGCGCTTCCTTTTTGATTAAATTTGGTGCAAATATACAAATATTATTCAAATCGTAATGTTATGCTTTGGAAAAAATGTATCTTTGCAAATAAAATTCAAATAAAAATAAGCTAAATGTCTGCTGTTAATAGATTTTCTTTAACATTTGGGTGTCTATTTACTATTATTGCATCCACAACGGCACAACAACCAACTGTGCCACAGCGAATGAACAATAAAATTCCAGGCATAGTAACCTGTGAATCTTTAAAATCCATGTTGCCGACTCTTTCCCAAAAGATGATGTCTAAGGCATCTGATAGGTACGTTTATGACATTAAGGATGGAGAGGCAGATATTTTCGGGCAATTGCGTTATCAAAAAAATGTAAATGGTACAGGTCTTATACATCTGACCTCGCATGAGCCTGAAACGTTCTCTTGGATACGTGATTATGGATTTATTTCTGGAACTACCCCAATTCTTACAGCGGGAACTTATGTTGGCGATGATTATTATGCATTTGAGACAACATATTATTCAAATACGCTAATGCCTAAAGCAATTAGCGTGGTTGATATAAATACTGGTGAATACAAATCAAGACGGGAAATTGAGAATGATCCACAGCAAGTTCCACTTGTACTAGATGAAATGACCTATGATCCGAAGACAGACAAACTCTTCGGTATGCATTATGATACGGAAAACAATTACACAGACTTGTATGAAATAAACCGTACTACGTTAGAAATGACAAAAGTCGCACGTGTAGAACAAGTTCTTTTTACGCTGTCTGCTGATAACGGGTATCTTTATGGCATATATCAATACGGTAACAATTCTAAACTCTGTAAAATTGCTGTAAACAGCATAAACGCTTCTGCACAGACGTGCACCATTGAAGATGTAGCATCTTCAGTTACGACAGGAGTAGCTGTAGGAGATTACTCACAATCAATGGAATTTGATAAAACCACTCATCGTCTTTGGTGGCTTGCCCAAACGGATAGCGGTGAGTCTTATTTCGTGGAGCTTGATCCGCAAAGCGGTAAAACACTAAGTAAGACATTGTTGACAAACGAGCTACAGCTTCTTGCTATGGCAATACCATACCAGTATGTTGCTGACACCGCACCTTCTTACCCATGTGTGTTTAGTGTAACTCCAGATGCTGCAGGTTCTCTTTCGGCAACGCTCCAATGGACAATGCCAAGTAAGAGCTATCAGAATGAAAATCTTGACAATCTTTCAGGTGTGAAGATTTATCGTAATGGGGAATTGCTGAAAACTGTAAGTGAAACGCAGTCGGGAAAACAAATGTCATGGACGGATACGCCAACAACTGACGGCTATTATATATATAAGGTGCAACCTTATAATACTTCAGGTGATGGCGTGTATAAGGAATATTCCGCATTTGTTGGTGAAGACCTGCCTGGCGAACCTCTGAATATTACACTCTCTGCGGTTGGACCTAATGCAACAATTTCTTGGGAGGCCCCTGAAGCAGGAATGAACGGTGGATATTTTGACCGTTCAACTCTGAAATATAATGTCGTGCGTCAGCCGGATAATGTTACTGTTGTTGCAGGCACTACATCCACTATGGTTTCAGATATCGTTTCTCAGCAGAAGGGATACAGTTATGAAATAACTGCGATAAATGCCAAAGGACATGGGGCAACGGCAACATCAAATACGCTAAGTTTTGGCCCAGTGAATGAGATCCCGTTCACGTCCTCATTAACAACGCAGGAAGATTTTGACCGTTGGGTTACGGATGACGCAAACGGTGACGGGAATACATGGAATTTTTATACTCCTACGCAGACCACGACATACGATCGGTCTGAGGTACAGGCTGATGATTGGCTATATTCGCCAGCTCTTACCTTTGACAAGAACAAGACATATCAGTTGAGATATACTTATTCTACAGCGAATTGGGTGTCGCCTATAGACTATACACCAGTGATGGAGGCAATGAATGTTTGGTTATGCTCTGAACCTTTGTCTTCAAAGCAACGCCAGTTTATATACGATCCGGATGAGTTCCATACTGCTTCCAATATCTATTTATATGGAAAAGACCTGTTTCAACCTAAAACATCAGGGTCTGCACGTATCGGCTTCCATGCATATAGCGAGGCAAACCATGGCCAGATTTATATCAAAGACGTGTCGGTAAGGGAGTATAGTACGAAAGATTTGAGTGTTACAGGAATGACAGGTTCAATACTAGTAAATAGCCAAGTGAGCCAAACCTTCACCGTAACCGTTTGCAACGAAGGTTCTGCTGAGGTTAAGGACTATAGGGTTGAACTTTTGAACGCAGAGACAAAAGAATTGCTTGGTGAGGCGCGGGGAGTTGCTGTTGCAAAAGATGCGTCGGTAGATGTGCCTGTTACGTGGATTCCTGGAGAAGAAGGTGTTATAAAGGTAACGGCTAAAGTTGAATTGGATGGTGATACTTATCCTGCAGACAATACGCTTGCCAATCCGCTTGAGGTGAAAATCAACCCTGCAGAAGCAGACCGATGGATAACACTTAACACAGATAATAGTTATGGATGGGCTTTCCCGTTCTGGATGCTTGACGCTTATGCGAAAAATGAGTTCGTATTCTTGGAGAAAGAAATACAGAAGAAGAATATTGATATAACCGGCATACGTCTACTTTATGATGGCCAACAGGAAGCAGCCTATACTTTCCCCGCAACAATCAAGTTTAAAGGAACTACGCGTAATGATGTTCTTGACGCTAGCGGCACTAAGGCCGAATTTGAAAGCGGGGACTTCACGGAAGTGTTCAATGGCAATATAACTGTATCAGGAAAAGAAATGGGGACGGAACTTGTTCTTACCTTCTCTAAACCTTATCATTACGATGGCGGAAACTTGACTATGTCGTTTGAGACAACGGCAGGATGGAACCAAGCGACAATGAGCGGTCATCCCTTATGGCATTTTTATGATTATGAGGAAGAAGGTGGTAATCCGAGAACTGTTTACTTCCGCGGAACGTCGAGCAGCATAATTGCCGACAATGTCTATGGCTCTCGCCAAATGCCTTTCCTTAGCATTTCTTATACCGGTTGTGATGAAGATGGAATAATTCCTGTTTATGGAAATAATTTAGGGGTTGAAGTAAATGGAAACATGATATATCTTTCTAAAGTATGCCCTCAAGTGAAATTGTTCGGAATGTCAGGTGTTGAGGTATACAGCGATAAAGATGTTCAAAGCGTCGATATTTCGAAACTACCGAAGGGTGTTTATGCCTTAATGCTGAAAATGACAAATGGTGAGAAGGTCGTTAAAATAACAAAGAATTAGTTTTATATGTCTCTTTCTGGATGTCTTTATTGGATATTCTGGGAGGAGACATAATGTTTTGCTACATGTTAAAATTCAATTCAAAAAGTTTGATAAACTAAATTTTATTTATACTTTTGCGAAAATTATTGATATTATGAGAAAACTTTCAATTTGTTTGATTTCATTGTTCGCAGCTTCTGTTATGTCGGTCAAAGCAGACAATGTTGAGTCGCTTGTTTTTTATGGAGCAGGGAGCAGCAACGACAATGTTATCGAACTAGCAAAAATTGGCAAATTATCATTTGGGGATAGTGGTTTCAGCGTTGTACAGACCGATGGTACAACGACTTCTTTGGACTATGCAAATGTTATGTCAATTAAGTTTAGAAATTTAACAAACGGTATTTATGCTTTGGCTCAAGACAAAAACCATGATTTGTTATTACATTTCGACGGACAATCTGTTTGGGTTGACGGTAATGCTGCTCTTGGGACTGACGTGGCAGTATATTCAGTCAATGGACAACGTCTTGTAGGCGCAAAATATGATGGGAAGCATATTAGCGTAGATAACTTGCCAAAAGGTGTTTATGTTTTTAAAGTTGGTGCAAAATCTATTAAATTCGCAAGATAAACACTATTTGTCAAAAGATAATCATTACTTTACACAGAATTACAATAGAACATAAAATAAGATGAGAAAATTATTCGCAACAATAGCACTTGCTGCTATGACTTTAATGGCTAGTGCTCAAACAAATCCTAATAGAGTTCTAGTAAGAGACGTTGCAGGTGGCGTTAAAGGTTTCCTTGCAGAACGTATCGACAGTATTTTTTTCGCAAAGGTAGAAGGTCGTATTGCGGCTGATGTTACTTTCAATAGTTACGAAGCTAACGATGAAGGTGCAGTTATAAACATGAACGTTGTTAAGACAGAAGGCTGCTATAGCTTCCGCATTGCATGTGTACCCTCAAATATAGCAGGGCAACTTACCACGGAAATACAGAAAGTGTCTTATGTAGAGCGCTATGGAACATCGCAACTTTATGATGATTTCTCTCAGGGGGCAGCCATGAAAATCCCTGCTACAGACATGACTTTTGCTGACGACACAAAATACACACTTATGACTGTTGGTTATGATGGCTATGACATTGCATGTAGTGTGTCGGAAACGGAATTCAAAACTCCGAAGCCTGCCTTGATAGGCAATCCGTCAGTAGCTTATACCATTGACGCAGTGACCCCAGAAACGTTTACAATCACGTTCACCCCCAATAGCGATTGTGGCGGTTATGCGCTATGCTCGTTTGATGAGGGGACAATCGAAACAACTTTCGCCACATATGGGGCATGGTTCGGATATGGAAATATCGGTGATATGATAAAGGGATGGAGTGGTCAATCTTACTCTGGTAAGTATACAAACACTTGGACTGGCATGACTCCCGGAAAAACTTATGATGTTGCAATACAGCCATGGGACGAAAATGGAACATATGCAGATTATATCGTATGTAAGGTTACGACAAAGGCAAACGGCGGTAGCGGTACTGCACTTGTAACTTTTGAAATTCCTGAAAGCGATTTCTACAAATATAATGACAATGGCACAATAAAATACTATCAAAGGGTAATATTTAATCCCAATGACCAGACAAATATTTATCATGACATGATTGTAAGCAAGAGTGTGTTTGATAAAGATCCTGATTACTATTGGAGTTATCTGAAGCAAGATCTTGAGATGGTCGGTTGGGATCGCACTGGTGTAGACGATGACAATTGGAACGTTGAGCCAGAAACAGAATACTATGCTTTGGCTGTAGCAAAGAATGCCAATGGAGAATATGGTGACAAGTGTATGCAGGCTTTCAAAACTGCAGCTGCTTCAAAGGCCACCGATATGCCTACTAATGGCGTAGCTCCAAAGAGCCTTAACGGTAAGAAAGGTCTATCTTCTCGTTTAGGTTTGAACAACAAAGTAAGTCAAGGCGCAATGGCTCCAAAAGCGTTTGCAAAGAAAGGCATAACGGTCGTTGCAAAATAATTCGCCATTAAAAATGGACACCTTATTATATTATATATGTACGTTTAATCATTAATCCATTAAGCAAATGAGGAAAACTTTTATCACGCTTATGCTTGCTAGTCTGGCTACACTGACAGCTTCGGCTCAGCAGCACGTCAAAACGTTCCTGCCTTCTACAGTAAAAACTGAAGGAATGGCAAAGGCTCCACTTGCAAAATCGGAGGCTTTTGCTCCTACAAGTATTGACGACAAGGCAAACGGAACATTGATGTATGCAACGACGCTTAGGTCTTCGTCAAAGACAAAATATTGGTTGTCGTTTTATTCAAACAATTTCTATAGCACAGCAAACTATATTACCAAACTTAATACAGCTTCCGATGAAGAAGGTTCTTCAACGGGTCGCGGAGTATTCTGTAGTGCATATATCGGAGACAACAAGGTCTTTGCCTTGACCGGTCATGGTGTCTACAATCCAGGTATTTCAGGTATGGAATTCCGCCGTTTTGAGGCTTTTGAAATTCTTGACGCAACAACAGGAGAATCGTTGAAGCAAGTAAAAAGTATGAAGACTATGTATGAGTCTTCTACAGACTCTGTAGGAACGGAGGTATTCTATTACAATTATTATGGAGAGAATCAACTTCCTGCTTTTGATGATTTCGCATACGATCCTTCTTCAGAAACACTCTTTGCCATAGCGCGTTATCAGCAGGATGCTAACACGGATGCGGTAACACGTCTTTATACAATAGATATTGCAACTGGCGATTTCACAAAGGTGACCGAGTTCAACGATCAGATTCTTTCGTTTACATTCGACTATGACGGAAATATGTATACTGTTTCTCCTTGGTGGAAAAAAGGAACAGATAATACATTCACTCTTTCAGGCACGAACCTCTCACGTTACGATGAAAACTTGCAGCTTATCACAAGCTCTGTAAAGCACATCGCTGACGCAGAATTGGAAGAATATGTCGTTATGGGCTCCAATGGCTCACTTCAGTTTAACTATACCAATGGAGATCTTTGGTGGATTTGCATGAACACTAGTGGATACGACAAAATTGGAAAGCTTAGCGATGCAGGCCTCTACTCTAATACTCAGTCTTTCTATCCTGGCGACCAAATGGTAGGTCTTTATATCCCTTATCTGACAGCTGATGATCGCGGTGCTGCCGCACAGGTTTCTAACTTGACAGCATTGCCAGATGAGAAAGGTGGTTCAAAGGCTACGGTTAAATGGACTAACCCAACCACAACTTGGAATAAACAGGAGCTCAGCGAAATGAAGGAGGTGCTGGTTTATCGTAAGAAAGCCGGTATGGGCAAAGCTCTTTCTTCAGAGGAAATCTATGCTAACTCAGACCTTGTTGCAACAGTAGCTGCAGATGGTCAATTTGGTAAGGACATGCAGTTCGTTGATGAAAATGCGGCACTAGGTTACAATACATACTATGTCGTTCCTTGTCGCGTAAGCGGTGAAAAAGGTGTGCCCGACAGTGTTCGTTGTGTTGTTGGTACAGATGTTCCCGCAGCAGCAACAAACGTTGTGGCAGCAGCTGAAGGAGACGGCGTGAAAATTTCTTGGACAGCTCCAACAATTGGCGAGAACAATGGTTACATCAACCCCGCAGATCTTAAATATACAATCGTTCGTCTGCCAGATTCAGTGACAGTCGCTGAAGGTATTTCTGAAACATCATTCGTTGATAACAAACTTGGCGAAAGAAAGAAGTACACTTACAATGTTTATACAATAAACGCTGCAGGAACAAGTAAAGCCGCAACCTCAAATGCTGTATCTGCAGGTAAAGCTCCTTATCCTCCTGTTTCTTATTCTTCAACAACAGAAGCTGACGCAGATCAGTGGACAATTGTTGATGCAAATAATGATGGAAGCACATTCTATTGGTATGAATGGCAGAAGCACTTGACGCTTACAACAAGCTCTTATGGTTGTGATGACTGGGCTATCTCTCCTGCTTTCAGTCTCAAGGCAGGCAAGACATACAAATTTACAACAACTTTCAAAAATTTCTACAGCAATGTATTGAGCTGCATTACAAGAACTGTTGGAATGGGTACTACTGCAGAGGATCAGAAGAACGTTATTGGAGAAGAGGATGACTTCAGCTCTGATGTAAACTGGCCAGAAAACTACACCACATACGAAGACAATTTCACTGCAACTGAAGATGGAACATACAATTTCGGCTTCCATGTGTCTAAATCAAATGGCTATGACTTGATTCTTCTTGCTGGCGTTGAAGTAGAAGAAGTAGTTGACAAGGATATGAAAGCCGTTTCCCTCAATATCCCATCTGACGTGATAAGCGGTGACGAAAATGCAGTAACTGTAACAGTTCGTAACAATGGTGCGCAGAAAGTTGAAGCAGGTGCATACACTGTTTCTGTTATACAGCTTGTTGATGGCAATGAGAAAGTTATTGGTGAGACAACAGAAACACCAGCAATCGTTGCAGGCGAATCGGAGAATGTCACTGTTACTATCATTCCTAACAACGAGGGCGAACAGAAGTTTGCAGGCTTGGTAAGCCTCTCTGGTGACGAGGCTCCTGGCAATGACAAAACGGCTTTTGTTACGGCAAACGTTTTGCCTTATGGTACAACAGCTTGGACAGGAATAGTTACAGATGGTAATGAAGAGAAGTACAGCTATTGGCCATTTGCTTTCACAGATGCAACCGATGGCTCACAGAGCATCTATACTGCTAGCGATCTTGACCTCCCTGCAAAGAAGAGCAACACGATTGAACGTATTGGATACGAATATGATTGCACATTCGATGACGCAAGAGAAGTTCCGAACTTGAAGATATACATGATGAATACAGACAATAGTTCATTCTCTGGTGACAACGAATGGGTTGAGCCTACAACTATGACGCTTGTATTCGACGGTACAGTAACAGTTAAGCCTGGTAACGGAAATGTTCTTTCAATAAACCTTGACACTCCGTTCGAGTATAATCCTGATAAGAACCTGCTCGTTTGTGCAGTTCGCAATGGTGGTGACTACGGTACATACAATATCTTGTGGAGAAGCTTCAACTATGACGGCTTTAAGTATCGCTCTTTGCGCTACAGCAGCTATTTCACAAATAAGTATGCAGAGAAGGAACTCCCTGTTCTATATGTAGGTTTCCACAAAGAAGCTTCAACAGGTATCGATCAGATCAATAGTTCTTCAAATGGCTTCTCTTATGAAAATGGTAAGCTTGTCTTCGGAGAGAATACAATGACTGCTAGTGTATTTGATCTTAGCGGCAAACTCTTGCGCACGTATACAGCAGCTGGAAACAAAGCTATTGCACCAAGTCTTCCTGCAGGACTCTACATCGTAAAGACACAGGCTGCCGATGGTACTTCATCAAGCATGAAACTTAACATCAACAAATAAGATTATGAAAAACTACAGAAAGAAGTTCTTTCTGTTGTCTATAGCAAGTCTTCCCTTTTTAGGGGGAGACTTGTTTGCTAGTACAACAGCAAACAATGTTAACCTTTTAGCTCTTACGGAAAAGACAGGAACGACGGTCGGAAAAAACGACAAAGGCGTTCGTCTTGGCTATTGCGAAGACTACAAGGGTATAGGGTATTATAGCATACCTATACAGCAGTTGACCGAAGCCCATCAATATTGTGCGGCGATTCGTCTCCCGGCATCTTATCTCAATAAGTATGAGGGTTGTAAAATAGACTCCGTGGAGTTTGTACTCGGAGCCCGCACGGGTTTGGGCACAAGTGACAGGAATGTAGAAGGCGTAAAGCGCGGTACGGGATTGTATGCCTTCGTGGTGAAAAATCTTGACGACCTATTGACAGGCAATATCCTTGCTTCAGTCTCAACCTCTGATTATAGTTCAGGTTACAACAAACTTAAATTTGAACAGTCGGTAACGATACAAAAGGATCAAGAACTCTATGTGGGCTATTATGTAAATCTCAGTGCAGGAGATTATGCAGATTGCGTTGCTTTTGATGACCCTGTAGTAACGAAATACAGTGGCGAACGTGACATGACGTATTTCGGTTTTGACTTCAACTGGAACAGCAATACTAAATATCCTAATGGCAACTATTACTTTAATGCTGCAATTCGTGCCATTGCCTCAGGAAGCAATATTCCAAATGGCGACATGGCTATTTATGAGTTGAGCAATGGTGACGACTATTATACTTCTGTTTCAACAGGTGCGAAGTTCACTGCCCGTGTACGAAATTTCGGTATTGATCCAATTACTACTGCAACGTTTAACGTAACGAAGGATGGTCAAAATATCGGTGACGTGAAGGTTGATGGGCTTAACGTTCCCAACAACGTTATGTCTTACATTGAGATTCCAGGAGTTAAGGTTGAGGAAGAAGGTGACTATAATGTGCAGCTTAAACTGAAAAGTGCCAATGGCGTGGATTGTACAAGTACAGAATACAACACGGGTGAGGCAAGTGGTTTTATGTATAAGAAGGGTGGCAAGTTGTTAAAACGCACACCTTTGTTCGAACAACTTACATCAGAAAACTACTCTTCAGCAAGTGACGTAGATGAATGTTATGCTGATTGGCAAGGTAAGGCTAGTGATGGAACTAAAATAAATACAGTTTGGATTAAACACCATATGTATTATAAGGGCAATGATCAGTTCTATCTTGAGCAAGAGTCTACTCTTGACAAACTTTACGGCAAGACAAAGTCTTTTGTTCCCGCAATAGTATTCGATCGTACCACATATAGCGGTTCTGGCATTAAAGACGATGGACCTGCATATTTCGTGAGTGACGCAGATCAGTTCTATAGCATGCTAGAACAAGCAGCGGGCGTTCCGTCATTTGTGACTGTAGATCTGAGTGGAAAGTATAACGAAAGTGATAAAACCATATCTGCAAATGTAAGTCTTGAGGGCGAAGCAAAAGTAATGCCGCACCAAACAGACCTTCGTTTGACAACATTGCTCGTTGAAGATGGTGTGGAAAGCACAAGTCAAGCTGGAGTAAAAGGCACTTATTTGCAGAACGGTGTTGTTAGAGCATATTTCTGTAATGACGTATGGGGCGATGCTGTAGACTTAAGCACATATTTTGCTCAAAAGAGTTACTCTGTTCCTGTGCAGGAAGGATGGAATTTGGCAAACATGCGTATAGTTTCTTTTGTGAACAACTATAATAGCTCAAACAAAAACATTTGTGTATACAATGCTGCAGAGTATAAACTGCCCGTCTCATCAGGCATAGACACACAACTCGAAGCTGGTAAGATGCAAATTCGTGTGACTGGCGGAAACATAAATGTCTCTGATGGTTGCAAGTTGTTTGGTGTTTACGATATGTCAGGTAGACAAGTTTCTGCGAATAATCTGCCGGCAGGCATGTATATAGTAAAGGCAGGAAAGGGAACACAAACTATCACCCAAAAAGTGTTGGTAGGTGAATAACTTTCCTTCTATTGGCACAATTATTTTAAAACTAGCCGGTTGACATTCGTTTCATGCTTATGTCTATCCGGCTTTTTGTATTCTTATTCATTATGATAAAAGCAAAAATCTTTTTATTATCGTTGGCGTTTTCGCTTTTTGCTTCATTAGCAGACGCTGCAAATGTGGAGGTACACTACGGCTATGCACTTGAAAAGCCAGAAAGTTCTTATGGCTTATACTCCTCTGCAAAGGGTGCGATTTACATTCCCGCTGACATAGCCAAATTATATAAGGGAACAAAGGTGACTGGTGTGCAGGTTGGACTTGTAGCCGAAGCCTCTTCTGTTAATGTCTTTGTGACAAAAGATCTCAATGGCACTTCTCTTGCCACCGGTACCGCTCAGAATGTGGCCAGTGGAGCAACAGTTGTGAAGACAACGTCAGAGTATGTGATAGACGGTGAGGGCTTCTATGTAGGCTATAGCTATAGCGGCTCATCTGCATCTCTTGGCTGTTGTGATTTCAAGAATGAAAATGGCTGTTGGGTAAACACCGGTTCGGGTTGGCTTAATGCTTCTTCTGAAGGTAAAACTTTGTCGATTCGCGCCGTCATTAGCGGTGAAGCTTCTGAATTGCCCAATGATTTCGCTGTGCTTAATGTGCAGGGACAAATGGTGGAATGCAATCAAGCTTCAACAGTAACTCTCAATCTAGTAAGCTTTTCTCCAACACTTGTTCGCAAGTGTGAACTAGCATATTCTGTTGACGGAGGAGAGGAAAAGACACTTACTCCGAAAGGATTTGTAATGAGTACAAATACAGAAAAGCAAATTTCTTTCTCAATAGAACCTTTTGAAACGATAGGTTCGCATAGTGTTAAAGTACGTATAAAGTCTATCGCAGGTAGCGAAACGGATGCCTATGCAGGAAACAATAGTGCAGAGGGAACGGTGGAAGTGAAACGTTTGATACCTAAAAAGCGTTTCTTTATGGAAACTTCTACATCCTTAGACTGCGGTTGGTGTCCAAGAGCTAAGGTGGCAATGGAAAATTTCTATGAGAGTCTTCCCGATAATTTTGTGGGAGTAGAAGTATTCGGTATGGAATCTGGCGACATGTACACTTCGTCATACACAGATTTCGTTTTGGATTATACCCCAACTTGCGAGATTGATAGAGACGCTGCATCAATGTGTTATGGCGATGCTGGAACTTTAGCTGCCTATATGAATGCTATGGGGTATACCAGCGACGTGCAAGTCGACGTTGAAGGTGCATTTGTTGGCAATAGCACAACGCAGATCAATGCAACTGCTACTGCCACATTCGTAAATCCCAAGAGTAACCTGTCTTATCGTTGGTCTTTTATTGTAACAGAAGATGGAGTTCCAGGAACGCAGAAAAACTATTATGCGAATAATACCAACGGAAAAATGGGTGGATGGGAAAACCGTGATGCAATGGCAAAGTTTAATCACGACCATGTTGCACGCTATAACTACGGTTTCTCTGGCTTCCAAGGAAGTGTGCCAAATGTAGTGTCTGCTTTTGAACCAGTGGAATATTCCCGTGTGTTAGACCTTCCTGGTACAGTGATTGATAACTCAAAACTGCATCTCATAGCAATACTAATTGATAATAATAGCGGAAAAATTGTAAATGCTGCTGAAACACAATTAACAGGCTCGGCTACATCTATAGCAGATCTTCAGTCTGCTTCTCAACCTAATTTCCGCATAGAAGGACATAGTGTACTTTCAAGCAGTGATGCTAATTCTATTGAAGTATATGATATGAGTGGAGCACGCTGTTCTTCTGCCAATCTGTCATCAGGCGCTTATATAGTGAAGGTAGCCAACGGCAATGGTGTGGAAACACACAAAATATTTATAGGGAAATAATAAAAACTCAACAATACAATGAAAAAACTTATAACTGTTTTTATCGTAATGTTGCTGACTACGGTAAGCGCAATGGCAGACCAATATTGCTTTTGGGGCTATGCAACCAGTACGATGAATAGAGCTCTTTCTACACAAACCTCTGGTAAAGGCGCTATTTATGTGCCTGCAGAAGTGGCGCAGCGTTATAAAGGTTGCACTATCAGTAAGGTGCGTGTTTCGCTTTATGCTAAGGTAAGCACTTTGAAAGTGTTCGTTACTGAAGACCTAAATGCTGAAACTTATGATGTACAGGGCGAGAAAACATCAGGAGTGTATCGTGGCCAAAACGATGTTTCAACAGCAAAAGCCTATACTATAGGTGATGAAGGCTTCTATGTTGGTTATGAATATAAAGGCGATGCCGCTTCTATGGCTGTTTCAAACACCTATTCTGACAATGGCTGTTGGGCTAATCTAGGAGACGGATGGAAAAATTACGCAACGGCAGAAGGTCAAAATTGTCTCTGTATTGATGCGGAAATCCGTGGAGCATCTTTGCCTACAGATGTTAAAATGGTGGCATGCAATGGTGGCGTTGGAGCTGTAGGGCAGCCCTTTGAAATCAATGCACTGGTAAAAAATCAGGGGAATTCACGCATTAACAACATGTCTGTGGAGTATAGTATTGACGGAAGTGACTATGTTCAAGCCAATTTGACAAAGGTGCTCCTTTATGCTGGTGCAGACAAAACAATTAGTGTACCCGTAGCAGATAACACTTACTCTCTTGGTTTGCACGATGTTAAGATGCGCATTGTCTCTATAAATGGTAAGGCAGATGATATAACCGACAATAATGACGGTGAAGCACAGCTTAATATAATGCAGCAAATGCCCGTTAAACGCATGTTTGTAGAGGAGAAGACGGGCGTTAACTGTGGTTTCTGTCCGATGGGAATAGCTGGCTTCAATGCAATGGAAGAAGATCATCCATCGTCTTTCGTCGGCGTGGCAGTACATTGCTATGACAATAGTGGACCAGTTGCTCCCACTGATTATTCTGCTTATGTGGAAAGTTTGATGACGGACGGCTTCCCTGCATGTTCCGTGCAGAGAATGCAACCAACAAAGCCATCACCAGATCAATTGGAAATCTACTGGAATGCTATAACATCAACTGTGCCAGATGTTGTGCTAGAGGTAGAGTCAAACTTAAGCTCAGACAAACGTTATGTTGAGGCTACCACATCGCTCACACCAGTTGCCCTAAAGCGCGGAGCAGAATACAAGCTAGGATTTATCCTTACGGAAGACAATGTTTCAGGCTATTCCCAGGCAAACAACTATTCTGGCGGAACATATGGCAAAATGGGTGGTTTTGAAAACATGGGGTCTTACGTGTCCATTAATTTGCAGCATGTAGCACGCAGCACTTACGGATACGAAGGTATTGACGAGAGTGTTCCTAAGGCACTCACGGTAAATAAGGTTGAAACATACACAGCCAAAATTGAGATACCAAGTACGGTGAGTAACCGCAATAATCTAAATGTTGTGGCAATTCTTATTGATTCGTCAACAGGGTATGTCGAGAATGCTGCTATCGCCCGTGTTGGTTCTTCTTCTACCACAGCTATCCAGTGTGTTGACAACGGTGCTTCTGTACTTCCAGATGTGCGTATTGTTGATGGAACAGTAAAAGTTGAAGGCTTCAACGGCAAACTTAAGGTTTATAACCTTAATGGTGAGCAGGTGTCTCCTACGGGACTGCCACATGGAATGTATATTATAAAAGGTGAAGGTGAAACGCCTTTTGCTATACGTATGGCATACTAATAATTAAATAATCACCTTGATGGTGGGTAATATCTCTAAAAGTCGGGATATGTGCATAAACTTAAATTTTAAGTTCGCACATATCCCGACTTTTAGTATTTCAATAAGCTTGCCATTAAGCCTTTTCAAATAGAAACGTAAAGATAAAGAACTTTTATGATACATTTATAAAAAGATGTGGACAGAATACGGATATAAATTATTAACTTTGCGCCATAATACGTATTACTTTTAATTATGAATCTTGATGTTTTGACAGCCGTTTCACCAATTGACGGCCGCTATAGGGGTAAAACTGAAAAGTTGGCGGATTATTTCTCAGAGTATGCACTTATAAAATATCGCATACGCGTTGAAATAGAGTATTTTATAACTTTGTGTGAACTGCCGTTGCCGCAGTTGGCCGATTTTGACAAGAAACAGTTCGAACCGCTCCGTGACATTTATCGTACCTTCAATGAAGTCGGTGCTGCACGTGTGAAAGAAATTGAAAAGACAACCAATCACGATGTTAAGGCTGTTGAATATTACATAAAGGAGCAACTTGACAAGATTGGAAACTTTGAAAAATATAAAGAGTTTATACATTTTGGACTGACTTCACAGGATATAAACAATACTTCTGTGCCCCTCTCCATAAAGGAGGCTCTTGAAGAAACATATATTCCTCAAGTTGAGGAACTTATAGAGCAATTGCGAGAATATGCCGAAGATTGGAAAAATGTTCCTATGCTCGCCAAAACGCATGGACAACCAGCTTCTCCAACAAGATTGGGGAAAGAGATACAGGTTTTCGTCTATCGCCTTGAAAAGCAACTTGAAATGCTGAAAGAATGTCCGATGACGGCAAAATTTGGCGGTGCAACGGGGAATTTCAATGCACATCATGTAGCTTATCCAGAATTTGATTGGCGTGCTTTTGGAAATAAATTCGTTGGCGAAAAGCTAGGACTCCAGCGTGAGCAGTATACTACGCAGATAAGCAACTACGATTGTCTTGGAGCTGTATTTGATGCACTGCGTCGTATAAATACGATAATAATAGATCTTAACCGCGACTTTTGGATGTATATCTCAATGGAATACTTTAAGCAGAAGATAAAGGCTGGAGAGGTTGGTTCAAGTGCTATGCCGCATAAAGTTAACCCCATTGACTTTGAAAACAGTGAGGGTAATATGGGTATGGCTAATGTTGTCTTGCAATTCTTGGCACAGAAGCTGCCCGTTAGTCGTCTGCAGCGAGATCTTACCGATTCTACCGTTCTCCGAAATGTGGGCGTGCCTATGGGACATGGCGTGATAGCCATTCAAAGTACATTGAAAGGACTTCGGAAGCTTATCCTTAATGAGGATAAGATAAATGCAGATCTTGACAATACTTGGGCTGTGGTAGCCGAAGCTATACAAACAATACTACGCCGTGAGGCATATCCGCATCCATATGAAGCACTTAAGGCACTAACACGCACAAATAAGAAAATGACAGCGGAAACCATTCATGAGTTTGTAAGAAGTCTCAATGTCAGTGATAGCGTGAAGGCTGAACTCATGGCAATAACGCCACATTCATATACCGGCATTTGAGAAACGGTAAACTAAAAAATGTAAATTATAAAAATATGGCCGTGCGGATAAACGACGGCTTTTTTGAAAATATAAATATAAGTATACGGCCGTGAGGCTATTCATTAACGAACAACTATTAAACAATTATGGCAGAAGAATTTGAAAGCAAATCGGACTACACATCCGCGCAAAGAAACGACGGTGGCCGCGAGGGCTATCGCTCGAATGAGTATCAGGGTGGCTACCAGCGTAGCAACGCGCGTCCGCAGCGTCCCCGCATAAGTGGGCAGCGTGCTTACAGCACAAATAGAAACTATGAAAGTAACAACGATGCTTTCCGCCCAGAAGGATTCGGTGCAGGCCTACAGACCAACGGAAGTACTGAAAGCGGTTATCAACAACGCAGTTATCGTCCGCGTACCACAAATAACGGGGAAGGTGGTTATCAACAGCGTGGTGGTTACAATAATAGCCGCCAGGGAGGGTACAACAATAACCGTGGTGGATATGTAGGTAACCATGGCGGGTATCAGCAGCGTGGCGGTTATAACGCTAATCGTCAGGGAGGCTATGGTAATCAAGGCGGTTACACAAACAATGGCGAGGGCGGTTATCAGCAGCGTAGCGGCTATAGCAACAACCGTCAAGGTGGATACAACAACCGTCAAGGCGGTTACAATAATCGTGGCGGCTATGGCAATCAAGGCGGTTACGGCAATCGTCAAGGTGGTTATAATAATCGTGGCGGCTATGGCAATCAAGGCGGTTATGGCAATCGTCAAGGTGGCTACGGAAACAATCGTCAAGGTGGCTATCGTCAGCATTCTGCTGATTATGATCCGAATGCTAAGTATAGCATGAAAAAACGTATTGAATATAAGGAAACCAATATAGATCCAGATGCACCAGTACGCTTGAACAAATTCCTTGCCAATGCTGGTGTATGTAGTCGTCGTGAGGCAGACCAATATATTCAAGCAGGTGTTATCTCTGTTAACGGTGAGATAGTTACCGAACTAGGAACAAAGGTAAAGCGCTCTGACGATATTAAGTTCCATGATCAGGCAGTTAGCCTTGAAAAGAAGGTTTATGTTCTTCTTAACAAACCGAAAGATTATGTGACCACAAGCGATGATCCACAACAACGCAAGACGGTTATGGATCTCGTAAAGGATGTTTGTCCTGAACGCATATATCCTGTAGGTCGTCTTGACCGCAATACTACAGGTGTGCTTCTTTTGACAAACGATGGTGACCTTGCCAGCAAGCTTACTCATCCTAAGTTCCTGAAGAAAAAAGTATATCATGTTTATCTTGACAAGAACGTTACTGCTCATGATATGCAGCAGATTGCCGAAGGCATAACGCTTGATGATGGTGACGTTCATGCTGATGCTATAGAATATGCCCATCCTACAGATAAAAGTCAAGTAGGAATTGAAATTCACAGTGGACGTAACCGCATCGTACGTCGTATCTTTGAAAGTCTAGGTTATAGGGTAGTAAAACTTGACCGTGTACAGTTCGCTGGACTTACAAAGAAGAATTTGCGTCGCGGTGATTGGCGCTTCCTGTCAGAAAGGGAAGTCGAGATGCTGCGTATGGGAGCATTTGAATAAACAACAAACACCAAACCATTATTATGAAAAGAACAAAAGTTGTTGACATACTGAAAAGTAAGGATTTCGGTACAACGGTCAACGTGAAAGGGTGGGTGCGTACTCACCGCAGTAGCAAGGCAGTAGATTTTATCGCTCTCAACGACGGTTCTACAATAAACAATGTGCAGATCGTAGTTGATCCTACGAAGTTCGACGCAGAAATGCTTAAACAGATAACAACTGGAGCCTGCATAAATGCCATTGGCGAGCTTGTAGAAAGCCAAGGTGCGGGGCAAACAGTTGAGATTCAGTGTAGCGAGCTGGAAATATACGGCTTGTGTGGCAGCGATTACCCTATGCAAAAGAAAGGTCAGAGCTTTGAATATATGCGTCAGCAAGCTCATTTGCGTCTACGCACAAATACTTTCGGAGCAGTGATGCGCATACGTCACAATATGGCCATGGCTATACATACATATTTCCATGAACACGGGTTCTTTTATTTTCACACTCCGCTCATCACAGCCAGCGATTGTGAAGGTGCAGGACAGATGTTTCAGGTCACGACCAAGAATCTTTATGATCTGAAGAAGGATGCAGATGGAAAAATTATCTATGATGATGATTTCTTTGGAAAACAGACTTCTCTGACTGTCAGCGGACAACTTGAAGGTGAGCTTGGGGCTACGGCACTTGGAGCTATCTACACTTTTGGTCCAACATTCCGTGCTGAAAACTCCAATACTCCACGCCATTTGGCAGAGTTTTGGATGGTTGAACCTGAAGTTGCCTTCATTGATCTTGCAGAACTAATGGATCTTGAAGAAGATTTCATCAAATATTGTATCCGCTGGGCTCTTGACAATTGTAAGGACGATTTGGCATTCCTCAATAAGATGATAGACAAAGGGCTTATTGCACGTTTGGAAGGTGTGCTAAAATCAGATTTTGTTCGTCTACCTTATACGGAAGGTATTAAAATATTGCAGGAAGCAATAGCAAAGGGCAAGAAATTCGAATTCCCCTGTGAATGGGGCGATGATCTTGCTTCAGAGCATGAGCGCTATCTTGTTGAGGAACATTTCAAAAAGCCTGTAATTATGACAAACTACCCCAAGGCAATTAAGGCTTTCTATATGAAAATTGACGAGAAAGAAAGTGGATTTGGTGGAAAATCTGGCCAGACCGTACAAGGAACGGATGTCCTCTTCCCACAAATTGGTGAGATAATAGGTGGTAGCGTGCGTGAAGAGAACTACGATAAACTGATGGGAGAAATCAATGAACGTGATATTCCAATGAAAGATATGTGGTGGTATCTTGATACGCGTAAGTATGGAACTTGCCCCCACGGAGGATTCGGATTGGGCTTTGAACGTCTCATATTGTTTGTTACAGGTATGCAAAACATTCGCGATGTAATACCATTCCCGAGAACTCCTAAAGCAGCGGAATTCTAATATACATTTGCCAATAATTCAGACAATATAAAAGGCAAAGGTCTGTGATATAAATTCTTTTTGTCATGACCTTTGCCTTTTTACTTTGTGTTTTGTATATAAAATAACGCTCTTCATATTTTTATAAAGCTGTTATTCTCAGCATTTGATA
>CAVLBD010000017.1:0-51210 GCA_963661195.1 bacterium | reverse complement strand
ATAAGTAATAATGGAAGCGGCTGAAGGAACTTGTAGTTCTTCAGCCGCTTATGCATTTAGCTTAAAAGCATTTTCAATGTTTCTTTTTTGTGAAGAAACGGTCTATATCCACCGAAACGCCTATTGAATATGTTCGTCCTGTTGTCATTGCCGAACTATAGTAATAGCGTTTAGGAATATAGTTAAACAAATTGTCAACGTTTAAGTTAACATTCACCGCATCCCAAAGTCGGTTTTGCAGAGTGAACTTCCAAATGGTATACTCTCCATCATGGCTCTCACGTTCTGTATCGGGCTCTGAAAGATAACGCCCAGACAGAGCTGCACTCATACGATAGAAGGAACAGAATTGGTGGTCGTAGTCTATACGCCAAGTTGCCGAATACGGACGTGGCTGTGAGAACTGGGAATCAACGCTACGCCCGGAAACATCCAAATAACTGCAATCCAGTTTCACGCCAAGACCAAAGTCTGTACGAAATTGTGCGCTGAAGTCCACACCCTTTACCTTTACGCCTTCTTCATTGCAATAGCGGGAAGCATATTCCGGTTGTCCTTCTCCTGGCACGTATTCCTCATAGTCTTCAGTCGTAATACGCCTGTCATACTTATTGAAATATCCCATAAGCGTAAGACTATACTGGCCGACTCCTTTTATCCGCCCCGCATATTCAAAGGCAAGATTAAAGTTATCACTCTTTTCCGGCTTAAGATCAGGATTTCCATATATCATCTGCATGTTTGCCATGTCGAACGACATATACATTTCCTTAAGCGAAGGTGCTCGAAATCCCCCCGCATAATTTGCACGGATGCTAAATCCCTTCCATTTCGTCATTACAGCAAGCCGCGCGGTAGTGGCATTTTCGTTAGAAGCCGAAAAATAGTCATGTCGAAGGCTTGCCACCACGTTAAGCCAATCAAGGGGATTATAGTCAAACTGTGCAAACACATCAAATGAATTCTGCGTATGGGACGCATTGTTCTCAAATTGGTAGGTCGTGAGATAGTCATTCATGTAATCCGCCCCAGCTGTTAACGTATGCTTTCCGAAGATATGCGAATAAATGGCACGCGCCACATTCTGCCTATTGCTGTAGTCATGGTCATGCGTACGTACGCCACTTGTATATCTGGCCTTGTCATATTGGTCGTAAGCATAAGAGAGTTCTAGGTTGTCATTCTTCGTGAAATTAAATATCCCCTTCAACCCTCCATTATAACCTTTATAATGATCGTCATACGTATTCCTGTAGCTTATACGGGCAAAATAGCCGCCACGCGCTATCAATTTCACCTTATCGGAAATGGTATATGCAAGGCGTTCCTTTATGTTTAATGTTTCTCCACCATAGATATGCAGAATATTTGACTCTGTATCAAACGGACTTGTCAGTTGTACCTCATCCGATGTGGTTCTCTGCACATTAGTCTGCGAATTCCATTTTCCTTTGTTAAAGCTGAAGGTTCCCCCATAACGCCATCCATTATTGAAATTGTTGTAGCGAGAGTTTACGTTTGCCGTCCACGGTTCCTTACTTTCGCGCGTTATGACATTCACTACTCCAGCCACAGCATTTGCTCCATAAAGAGCTGATGCAGCCCCTTTAACAACTTCTATCCTGCCAACATTGTCAAGATTCAAGCGACTATAGTCAACGTTGTCCATTGTTTCGCCAGCCAGTCTCTCGCCATCAACAAGGAAAAGCACGGCATTTCCACCAAAACCGTTCATGTTGAGCGATGTTTCCTGGTTCATGGCATATCCAAATTCAAGCCCAGGCAACTGTTCCGTTAGCAAATCTTGAATATTCGTTGCATCGGCAAGTTTAAGATCGTTCGCAGTTATAAGCCGTGTCACCACGGGAGCATCTTTCAGTGCCTTAGGTGTCCTCGTTCCTGTAACCACTACTTGTTCCAATGCCGTGGCATCGGGATTCATTCTTAGAACGTTGTTTTTCTTTTCAGCCTTTACGACGAATGTCTCTGTCTGAAAACCGACATAGCTTACCTTTACCCTCACCGCCCCATCTTTCGGAGTTGGAAGATGAAAATAGCCGTCGGCATCAGTTGTTGTTGTGTTCTTCTCGTCTGTCACCTCCACACGAGCCCCAATGAGTGGTGCGCCATTGTCATCAAGCACACGACCAACCACATCACCACTAATTGCGTTTACAGCATTGACAGCAAGCGAGGGGATCAAGGCGAGAAGAGCCAAGAGTCTCATCTTCATCGGCTTTATTTCTTCGTTGCTTTAAACTTGCCAATCATCGGCATAGGCATTGCTCCATACTGCAAGCTGTAGTTAAGCTGAAGAACATTGTTTGAGTATGTTCCGCTGATCGTTACCGTATAGTTCTTGTCTACACCATTCACGCTTATCGTACCACTGTAATTGTTCAAGCTAAGTGTGTAAGAACCATTTGAACCGGAAACGTCTACCTTAGGCACTGTTATTGATGGCAGAGTCATTGAGCCGCTACCTGCTCCAGGCAGTGTTATGTTTACATGACTGTCATCTGCATACTCAACCTTTACTTCTGCGTTCTCGTAAGTTGAAGTTGAGGTCATAACCGTCATTTCCAAGTTGTCAACATACGTTCCTACAACTTCCTTTGCAGCTGCAACTGTTTCATCATCATCGTCTCCGCAAGAAGTCATTACTCCACAGAATGCTACCATCGCCAGCATCATGGCTAGCATCGTCTTGATTTTTTTCATCTCTTTTTTAAGTTTTAGAAGTTAATAATTATGATGTTTTTTCACTTTTCATTGTTTTCCTCTTTTGTCGCAGGCGCACTGTCTATACCTTTACCCAATAGGGGGTCCATAGCTCTGCCACTGAGCTTTATTTTACGTTTGCGGTGTGCTCGCCGATAAACTATATATCCAGACAACACGATAAGCGTTATCAGTGTACCAAAGATAAACACGAACATCTCAGACAATGGGCCAAGGAACGGCGAGTAACAACGGCCAACATGCAGTTCCAAAGCAACATTCCATAGAGACAATGACACATGTTTCATTTCTTCAGGCATGGTGGGCATTTGTCCGTCCGCCCCTTTTGAATAGCCGAACACCATAGGTTTGTTTCCGAGAAAATCGTCAGAATATCCGCTTACCAGCGATGATGTGGCCATCATGCTTCGCCCTTGTGCCATTGGTTTCCCTGAGGGATACTGCAATATCGTGCCTGTCTTTGGCTGCCAACTATACATGCCGCCAAAAGAACCTATGAGCCATGTTCCGTCTGGGCGCTGCAACATAGCATTAACCCCCATCGGGCTCACAGGTGGTGTAGTACCCTGTCTAAGCAGAGTCGGCTTACTGTTAAAGCCAGCGTCTATTGTGGCGAAGCCTTCTGAAGTTGAAAGCAACCAACAATTTTGCGTCTTGTCCCACCTTATGGCACGCAACTTGTCCTTCCAAGGATTGCTACTTTTGTTTAGTGGTGCAGTCTTCAGCATGACAAGCGGTATCATAAACGGAGGACGGAGACACGTTCCTGTGAATGTGAGCAGCAACGTAAGGATTATCGTCACGCTACCAAGCCTGTTATGCCACCGCAAGTTGCTTCCCATAAAACGTGCCTTGCGTTTTGCCTCGTTGCGATTGCCTTTACGGTTGCTGCGACGTATATCATACGGTAGAATGAAGATAATTATACCAGTAACTGACAATATTATCAAGACCACGGCAATTGCATCAACAACTAGTATACCTGGCATACCGAAAAGTTCACCGCTATGAAGTTTCCATACCGTGCGAAAAAGCGTTTCCTTGGGGCTAAAACCCTTGGGGGCTTTAAGTTCATGCCGCTTTACAAGCGGAATTTGTTTTCCATCAGCAGGAAATTCATAAACGGCACTGCGCGAAAGGGCGACAATAATCGTGCTGTCGGAATTAAGTGCAACATCGGTAAGACGTTCATCACCGCTTGAAAGCTCTACGCTTTTCCATACGACTCCGTTTAAGCGATAGAGCGAATAATTTGTTATGCACCACAATGTTCCACCTTTATCTACCACAACGTTGCGTACATTACGACGGTCAACTCCATCTCCAAAGCCTTCATTTAGTGCTTTCCAGTGGGTTGCTATGGTATCTGTAAGCCAAACGCCGCCACACCCATAAGCAATGACCGAATCCTTACCTAAGCGTAATGTTCCCTTCACCACACCATTATTGTAATCGGCAATATGATAACCCGAAGGCAGCAGTGAGCGATTCACATCTAAGCCAGAAACGATGCTACGGTGATTGAGTATAATTCCTGAGACACAGAACACAATCATGAACACCGCGAGCACCAATCCCACCCAACGATGGTACTTGCGCCACGACAAAAGGCTTTTTTTCTTTATACTCATTTATCTTCAGGAACGTATATTATCTCTCCGTTTTCCAACTGATAGGCTATGCCAACCTTTTTCCCACGATTTCCATCTTTGTTGCTTTGGTCTTCTGAGGGGGTATACCGATTGATCTTCTGTCCATCCTTGGTAATTATCTCCATATTGTCCTTGCCAGGATTCTTTACAACCGTAAAGTCTTCCTTGCTAAACATTTCGGTCATACTGTATCGCGTTACGAGAGCTACCATAAGAGCCACGGCGAAAACCATGGCAACATCAAACAAGTTACCTACAACGCTCATCGGATCGTCGTCCTCGCCATCGTGGGCGAGTCTGTTTCTCTGCCTCTTTCTCATGCTTTGTGCCCCTCACTTATAAGATCAGCAATGAAGTTAAGGTTCGCCATGTCTTCCTTATACCAACGTGCCTTTGCCTGTTTCGTCACGAAACCTATGCCAGCAGAAAAGAGTCCTACCACAGTCGTGGCAAAAGCCACCTGCATGTTGTAGGCCATAGATGCAATGTCGCCAGTAGAAAGTCCCACAAGAGCCGGTCCCATAGGTATGAGTGTTCCCATAAGTCCAAGCATTGGGCCCATCTTCAGCAACGTCGTTGGAAGCGACATATCCTTGTCTGCATACTGCTCAAACAGGTCTAATTCACGATTGACATGGGCTTCGCTTTCCCGGTCAGCAACTATTCTAGCTATATAGGCCGACACAACGGTCTGTCGGCTCTTTGGCAAATTGTCAGGAAGGCTGGCAATTGTATCTGCTGTCAGCTTATCCAACTCTGCACGAATCTCTGCTGCAGCCTTGCGCCTTGCGAGATATTGTCCGAAGAAGCCGCCAAGTAGAAGTAAGGCTCTGAGGAAGAACCAGATGAGCAACACTACTACCGGAACTAAAAGTCCGGTTGAAATCCAAAACAATACGTCTGAAATGTAATTCATATCCTTTTTCCCTTTTTATTTTCTTTAAATCCTTGTATAAAATCTTTGACTGAGCACTATCGCATTTTCCGTAACATACGCTGTTCGCGCCAGCGGTAGTAAGCCATTCCCACAACCATGCCAACCACAACTATGGCTACAACCGAGACAAGTGAACGCACATCAAAGTCGTTTCTTCCAGAAACTGCCGTCTTGCCATTCACCGTCCCCACTATACCAGCTAGACCAAGTATTACATTAAGGAGGAACAACATTTCAAGACGTATGGAACTTTCTGGAAGAAGCCATCTCAAGCCGTATGTCAAAGTTGGCACTAGAAAGAATACCACCGCACCAAGCCCCCACGAAACAGTTTGGAATGACACTCCTGGAAGGGCAAAAACGAGCATAACAAGAAAGCTGAATACCACAGGAAAGACTAGCAGTCCGGGAAAATACTTCAGCACTGTATATGCAGTACGTTTGGCTTTGGATACATGTTCCGAAGTCTTTATGTCCACATGAAACACGCAAAAAAACATTGTCAACGCCACATCTACACTCATCAGCACGGCCATGTCAAGCATAAGCTGCTGGTCTGCAATCCATGCCGCTACCTGTGTCTTTGACTGTTCTGCAGCAAAAGTCCACATCATTCCAACAAAGAACAGCAACACCACGGCTGCCGCCATTATTTCCTTCACGTTGTGAAAGGTCTGCTTGAGCACAAAACTCAAGCAAACCAATATCATCATAAACAATACAAGTGTTTCCATTCTTTTCGGGTTTTCTTACAGTTCGTCGCCAATGCCATTATTCCCCATTGTCTTGCGGCGCTTGCGCACGAGTAATATTATCAGCACAACAACTATCACCGCAACGACAACCGCCACCATACTGCTTATCATAGCCGTAGTCTGAACAGTGTCTTCGCTGAGTGTCTCCTTTTTCATAACAACCCCCTTGCCATCACCCTTAGCGGCTTGGGCATCGCGTATTTCCTCCACGTTCTGCTCATATTGCTTTGCGCTCTTTGCATCAGTATTTGAAGCGATATAGTCCTTAAGTTTGGCATTGTTGCACACGAAGCCTGAACATGATGGTTTAAACTTGTTTACTGTTTCCACATGCAACCTCGCTACCTCTTGAAGTTGTGCCCGCGTGGCTTTCCAATAACCCTTGCGGGCACTTTCCATCATCACCGCGGTCATTTCTTCCAAAGCCGCCGGGTTCTGTTTATTGAAGAACTCGCGCGTGCCGAGAGCATACTTGTCTTTTACATACACGTTGTAGATTTCATCCCACATCTCTTTGTCTATGGCCTTCGGCTTCATTACGTTCCAGCCATAAGTGTTCTTAACTATCTCTGAGAAACTACCGGCACTACTTGCCCCGCCTTTCATTTTCTCTTTGATATATGCAGGATTGAATATCGTTGTTCGGCTCTCCACACCTATTGCCTCCTTGACTTCCTGCATGCGCATGTTGTTGTGGTTGCGATAATCTGCAAGATAGGCATCAGGATCCTTGCCCGTCACATTGCGCACGGCGAGGTTCATGCCTCCCATAAACTCGTAAACGTGGTCAAGACTAAGCGCTCCCCAAGTGTTGCTCTGACGGGGTTGCACCACAACATCCGTACGTGTGAGAGCGGCCTCAAACGCTGCCTGACGGACACTCTCCCAATTTTTCTCATCACCATAGAAAGCTCCCATGTTGTTCATGTAGACTTCAGCTATCTGACTCTCCTTGTCCCAACGGTCGCCAGCCTCAACCATCGACTGTATGCCCGTGCCATAGCCTCCGTTTACGCCGCCAAATACACGATAGGTGCTCACTTCGCGTGCCTCCTTGGGCGACATTCCCTTTTCGACGAGACGACGTTCTGACTCTGTAACACCTACCTTCACAAGGTTATCATACTTGTCGTCATTGGCTCCTGCCGCCATTTGTATTGCTTTGTTGATGAGGAAAAGCCTTGAGGCTGCAAGGTCACGCAATTGTCCGCTTGTCTGCACCACAACATCTATGCGCGGTCGGCCAAGCTGCTTTGAAGGAATAAGCCTAAGATCTGTCACCCTTCCAAAGGCGTCTCTTACCGGTTCCACGCCAAGCATATAGAGCACTTGAGCGATTGTTGCCCCACCTGTTTCTATAAACTCACTGCTCCACAATGTGTAGCTCACTTTACGCGGATACTCACCTTTATGGCGTTGACGATACATGTTTATGGTATTGTCTACCAATTCCTTTGCTTTCTCCCATGCATCCTCGGTTGGTGTGTTCTCAACGTTTATGGAGAACAGATTACGACCCGTGGGGAGTGTGTTGGGATTTACTATCGGGTCTCCTCCTGGTGAAGGGGCGGTATATCCACCTGCCAGCGCATTTACGAGCTGAGCAAGTTCGCTTTCTGGACTTTTCCTTAAGGCATCAGAATATTTGCCTACATTCTCAAGGGCATGTTCTACTGTTGTTATTGCTTGAGCCAAGTTTATCTGACTGCGAGAGTATCGAGTTGATGCTCCTTTAGACATGCCTTTAGCATTGTCCTTGCTTTGATTTGGCTTACCTTTGCGTTGTTTCTGGTCCATTTTATACCAGCGTTGTCCTTGTTTGATGGCCTGCATCATCTTCTCAGGGAAACGACCGCTCTGCTCCATCTTCTCGAATGCTTCACGACTCATTTGGGGTATTTCTTTCTTACCCATCTGTCCTGCCTCACGTAGCTGACTTACAGTACGATTATCCTTGGCCTTCGCCTTTGAAGCCTGCAGCGGCATATTGTCTGCCATCTGCATCATCATTGAAATCGGGTCGGGAGCGGCTTGCATAGCCTCAACTTTACGCGCCATTGCCAGCTCCTCTTTGGTTATACCTACATAGCGGCACAAATATTCATCGGTTACATTTCCGCCATTGGTTAAGAGGGTTGTCACCGTGCTGCGCGCCTTATCAAGATAAAGTGCATCGAAAAGTTGCTTGTGTTTCTCCACCCCACTCTTCGCACGGTGCTTGAGCCTGTCCACTGCCAGCATGCCATAAGCTATAGGATCTGTGGCCATAGCATAAACGCTTGTGCGGATATCATCCTCTGCATATGGTATGCCCATTGTATATAGGCGACCTGTTATTTTCTCATTGACAAGTTCGTCGGCAAAGCTTTCTACTTTTGTAACCTCATCGGCAGTATACGGCTTCTGTAGCTGCTTGGTATCGAGCCCAAGTTCACGCGCTATACCGAGGTTTACGGTGAGTTTTTTTACCTGTAGCGATAGCACTGCGCTTGGTTTCTTGTTGTATGCCGCTATTGCCGTGTTAAGTTGTTTGTATGTGTCGCGAAGTTGGCTTTCCTTGAAAGGCGGTGTCAGATATGAAATGAGTTGTGCATAAGTACGTCTCTTGGCTATCATTCCTTCGCCAACGTTGCTTATAGTATATATATAATAATGTGGTAATGCACCGACAAGGCGGTCTGGCCAATCATCGCTGCCCAACGCTACCTGTTTGCGCGGCGTATATTCAAGAGAGCCATGAGTTCCGAAATGCACTAGGGCATCTGCCTTGAAACCGTAACGTGCCCAAAGATATGAGGCCACGTAAGTGTGAGGCGGTGCTTGGTTGGTGCCATGAACAATCTTGAAGCTGTCGCCACCTTCTCCTGCCATTACTTGTGGAAGGAGTGTCACATTGCCAAACTGCAGGCGCGCCACTGCCAAACGGCCATCATCTGTGGACATGTATTTTCCGGGGAAAGGCCCGTTGATTTTTTCTAGTTCACGTATTTGGTTCTTAGAAAGTGCCTGACCTGTCCACTGGGCATATTGTTTTGCCGTAACGAGTGCAGGTTTGCCTGTTTCCAGGAACTTAGTATATGCCCCTTCGGCATAAGTGCCAAAAACTGTGCCCTGACGTTGTATCATTTGGGCGAGGACTTCTGCAGACTGCGGTAACGTACCTACATTGTAGCCTTCTTTCTTCAAGCGGAGCAGGAGATTGTATATCGACGGAACAACTTCCATGCCTGACGCCACGAGAGAATTCTGCCCAGGCCCCTTAAAATAGAATATAGCCACACGCTTTTCTGAGTTCTTCTTGCTTTTCAGGTTCATGTAGCCCTTCACGGTTTCAGTGAATGTCTCCAATCTGTCGGGCATACCATACACTTCTTGCAGTCCTTCGCTATTGATACGATGAGCGAAGAGCGCATAAGGCCGTACCGCACCGTCAATCTCAGGAGTAACAAGACTTTGAGACATGAAGCCTCCGTTCATGCCTTGCTTGTCGGACTCCCAGTCTGCCGTGAGACGATTCACGTTAAGAGGAGAGAAAAGTGGTATGTTCTTCTGCTTCAAAAACTCCACAAAATAGTCACCCACGCGGCCATGCGCCATATTTACCACGGCTGCCACGTTTATGCTATCGGCATGATGCATGGCAACAAGCTGCTGAAGTCTGTTAACACGGTATACATTTATTCCCTTTTCTTCAAATGCCTTCTCCAAATCAGGTGCCGAGCCCATAAAACCCGTGAGTATTACGGAAGGAGAACCTTTTTTCAACATATTGTGCTTAGCAAGATATGCATTATATTCCGCCACGCTATTGAAGCCCAATTCATCGCCTTCCACATCGTCAAGGTCATAGTGCGTAAGAAGATAGTCGGGATGTTCGTCGCATATTTCCGGCTCTGGAGCAAAAAGTTTCTTGCCGTCAATGAATTTTCTTACATACTGAAGCATACTCCGGTAGTTGCGGCGACTCCCATTGGAGAGGTATTTCATTAGATAAGCCGCATCAAAGCCGTCAATGGAGTTGATGTTATTGTCTGGATTTGTTGCTGCCTTTGTCAGTGTAGGCACGCTCTCTGCCGCCTTTTGCAGCAGCTGACGCTGAGTAGCGTCAAGGCGCAGTCCCATTCCATTGACAAGTATCATGTCATAATTGCCAAGTTCGTCAAGATTATCGGTGGAAATCTCGTCAAGACTTATCATCTTACTCGCATTAGCCTTGGCTATCTGCCCTAGTTCTATTGCTTGATAATTGACAAAAGCTATGCGGGTAGGTGCTACCCAAGCCTTCCAAATGATAGAAAAAAAGACTATCAACACAATGCCTGCAAGGGCAAGCCACACTGTTTTCTTACTGATTTTTAAAGAATGTCCTTTGATTTTCATCCTGAATTTATTTAGGATGCAAAGTTACGACCATAGTATTATGCCCGCAATACCTACATTTTATGGTTTTCAAAAGAGGATAAAAATCATCTGTTTTAGGTATTTTGTTAATTATCCGTAATTGTTTGGACTGTAAAAAGAATGACTTTACCTTTGCAAAAAAGGTGAGAAACAGTCATTGCCCGTATCTGTTATTTTGTCAACGTGCCGGGCCCGACGTACAATTACTCCATTATTTTGTTTATCCTAGGAATAATTGCAAACAAATTATAGTATTTATGGTTGTATATACAGACAAAATCAGACAAGTAATCAGTCTCTTGGTCTGCCTTATGATTGTGGTTTCACTTGCCATAGTCAAACAGGGAAAATTGTGGGGACACGATTTCAGACAGCAAAAGGCGCAAACACAGACCGCAGAAAACGACACTCTGAGGACTTTAGCCGATGGGACAGTTATTGTAAACACATCGGCACTCGGAGCTAACATCACAGGCTATGCAGGAAAAGTGGCTCTAGAGATCCACATCAAGAACAATATCGTAATTGATGTGAAGGCTATGAAAAATGAAGAAACGGAAAGTTTTTTCAATGATGCTGCCGTACTGCTTAACCAATGGAAAGGTAAAGGAATTGACGATGCCGCAAAAATGAAAGTTGATGCCGTGTCTGGAGCAACTTTCTCATCCAACGCAATCATTGGCAACATGCAAAAAGGATTGCAATACGCCTGCGAAAAACTAAAGGATAACGGTAATATAAAAGATAACGATAATGGGAAAAGCGGCTTTAGCCCTACATTCAAGAACATTAGTGGGTTGCTTGTAGCACTTATGGCAGTTGTGCTTCCGATATTTATAAAAGACAAAAGATACCGCTTCGTGCAGATGCTACTAAACATCATAGTACTCGGCTTTTGGTGCGGCACTTTCCTTTCATACTCTTCCCTCATGGGATTTGCTGCAAACGGCATAAATTTGCCTGCAATGGCGATTGCTACGTTAATGATCATCACTGCGTTTGTCTATCCTTTATTCGGCAAAAAGACATACTATTGTACGAACGTTTGTCCATTCGGTGCACTGCAACAATTGGCTGGGCAGTGCATTAAATTCAAGATCAAGATAAATGCACGCACACTACATAGACTTGACCTCGTAAGACAACTACTTTGGGTGGCGCTTATGGTGTGCATATGGAGTGGAGTATGGAGCGAATGGATAGAATATGAACCGTTCTCGGCATTCATATTCCAGTCTGCCTCATGGATTACAATGACTATTGCTGCAGCATTCTTCTTGCTCTCGTTTGTTGTAGCACGCCCTTATTGCCGTTTTGTTTGTCCTATGGGCACACTTCTCAAGCTTAGTCAGACTTCAAAGCAATAATAACACATAGAAAGAATAGTATATGAAAGCATCTACATTATTGAACATTTTATTAGCATTGGCCGTAGTCATACTATCAGTGCGGCTTGCAATGTCTTCCGATTCTGGCAAAGAAGCCCCTTGCAACTCTGCCGATGCGGTTTATAACAACATCATGACACGTGCTTCTGTACGGTCTTATCAAGACAAACCTGTTGAAGATGAAAAAATAGAGAAATTGCTTCGTGCTGGAATGGCTGCGCCTTCGGCAGTGAACAGGCAACCATGGCATTTTATCGTTGTGAGAGACAAAGCAACACTGAAAACAATTGCCGAAGCAACACCTAACGCAAGAATGGCAGCTGACGCTCCTTTGGCTATTGTTGTCTGTGGCGATATGGACAAAGAAGAGGACGACCCCGTACGCGAGTTCTGGAGTCAAGACGCCTCGGCTGCGACAGAAAACATACTCCTTGCCGCCCATGGTATGGGGTTGGGAGCGGTATGGACTGGCACATTCCCTGACGGGAAACGTTGTGAGGCTGTTTCAGAAATTCTAAAACTACCAAAACATATTATACCATTCTGTACAATCGTTATCGGATATCCCAACGGAGAAACCGCTCCAAAAGACAAATGGAAACCCGAAAACGTGTCATACGAATCATATGGACTAGCTGAAAATGGGAAGACTGTTACTACTGCCAACAATAATGCCGCGACAAAAGAATTCAAAGAGTTTGACGTAACAAAAGATTTCCACGGCAATCCATTCACATTCTTCAAGGGGAAAGGTCTCTTGCTTGCGGCTGGCGACAAGTCTGGATTCAACGAAATGACAATTGGATGGGGAGCTCTCGGTAATATATGGGAGCGCGATTTGTCAACAATCACCGTTTATGTATCAAAATCAAGGTATACTTTCGGATATATGCAGAAAACTAAATACTTTACAGTAATGGAGTTTGACAATTCACGCAAAGACATACCGGAATATATGGGAACACATAGCGGCAGAGACGGCGACAAGGTCAAGGCTTTGGGACTGCATACAAAATATACCGAACACGGAACGCCTTATTTTGATGAGGCAAAAACCGTATTTGAGTGCGAAATGATATATCATGCGCCATTCGATCCCAACGGATTCGGGGATATTCCTAGAAAATTCTATGCCAATTACCCTGACAGCATCCACTCCTTATACATGGGAAAAATTGTGAAAGCGATGAGAAAATAACAGGAAAGGCGCGCACCAGTCAAACAAATACTGATGCGCGCCGCTTATCATTATGACAAAATTACGTTATGCTTTTTATTTTTCGTCTGGAGCTTTGTCAATAAGATCCATAAACTGATCAAGCTTCGGAGTTATTATAATCTGCGTACGACGGTTGCGCTGTTTTGCAACATCGCTGTTATTGTTTGTCAACGGGTTGTATTCACCACGTCCACCTGCCGTCAAGCGCTTTGGATCCACGCCGTACTCGTTCTGCAACGCCTGCACAACGCTTGACGCACGCAGACAAGATAGATCCCAGTTGTTGCGGATATTCTTCATTGAAGCAGCGGTAGTGTTAACCGGAACGTTGTCGGTGTTACCCTCAATAAGCACGTCGTAATCGGAGTAATCCTTTATTATCTTAGCAATTTTGCTAAGGGTTTCAGCAGCACGATCGTTGATTTCATAACTTCCACTCTTGTAGAGCATGTTGTCGGCAAGCGAGATATACACAACACCCTTCAACACTTGAACATCAACTTCCTTGCTTTCTTCCTTGCTAAGCGAACGAGTAAGATTGTTGGTCAGCACCATATTTAAAGAGTCACTCTTGCTCTTCACCTCAACAAGATGGCGGATATACTGGTTAGACTCGTTAATTTGGTCAACCAATTTCTCTATGCTGATATTGTTCTGACCAGCATTTGCAAGACTCTTGTCGAGCGAACTCTGCAAAGCTGCATAGTCTTTCTTTGCCTGTTGCAACTGCTCTTCCAGACTAGTAACGCGAGCTTTCGAAGCTGCAAGCTGCTCCTTAGAGTCCTGATAGTTGCGAGTAAGCTCCTTGTTTTCGTTCTGGCAATTCTCCAAATCCTTCTTGCTTGCACAGCTGCCAAGCACGAGACATCCTGCTGCAACTGCCATAAAAACGGTTTTCTTGTCCATTGTTATTCCTTTCTTTATTTGTTTGTCTTATTTTCGTTTTAACGCCGAAGCATTAATGTCACTTTGGCATTTGTGCCTACGAAGTTATAATAAAGACGTTCAAGAAAAGAGAAAGTAAAGCCTACTTAATACATTTTAACCTGAAATGCCGATTATTTTTTTATATTAACCAACAAGAAAAGCATCAATATACTATAATTCGCACTATGGGAACCCGAAATGGGAAAAAGCGGCAGATGTTCTTTTTTTCTATCGAAACGGTTTCGAAAATGAAACGATTTACTTAATTTTGCCTTCTGATAAACAACTTACTTAATCTATTATGGACATAAAAAAATATGCTGACGATGCCATCGACCTACTGAAGCTACTCATTGCCACACCCTCAGTAAGCCGCGAGGAAACAAGAGCCGCAGATATTATGGAGAATACCCTAAAGAGTTACGGGCTTGAATGTAAGCGGAATATGAACAATGTATGGAGCATTGCTCCGAATTTCGACGAAAAACGCAATACAATACTACTGAATGCGCACATTGATACGGTGAAACCGGTAAAAACATGGCAGCGTAACCCTTTCTGTCCTACAGTGGAAGGAGATAAGCTCTATGGTTTGGGGAGTAACGACTGCGGTGGAGGACTTGTCTCGTTGCTACAGGTATTCCGCATACTTTGCGAA
Organism: bacterium; assembly: GCA_963661195.1. GTDB lineage: Bacteria > Bacteroidota > Bacteroidia > Bacteroidales > Bacteroidaceae > Prevotella. Next base: position 36,531 of record CAVLBD010000017.1, on the reverse strand, counting down.
AGGGAGAGAAACTTCAACCTTATATTTTTGGCATCCGCAGAAGAAGAAGTATCAGGAACAAACGGTATAAGCAGCATCCTGCCGCTACTGCCCAAAATAAGCGTGGCTATCGTTGGAGAGCCTACGGGGATGCAACCTGCCGTAGCAGAGAAAGGATTGATGGTGCTTGACATTACGGCACATGGCCAGTCGGGACACGCGGCTCGCGGTGAGGGTATAAATGCCATCTACGAGGCTGTTGATGATCTCTGCTGGCTTCGTTCCTATAAATTCAAACGAGTCAGCGATTTTCTCGGCCCTACGGTGATGAATGTAACCGTAATAAAAGCAGGAACACAGCACAATGTAGTGCCTGACACTTGCGAAATGATTGTTGATGTAAGAACGAACGAGCTATATACCAACGAAGAAGTTTTCGATTTCATACGCAGGCATTTGTCTAGTGATGTGAAAGCACGTTCCTTCCGCCTCCATTCTTCAGGCATTTCCATTGAACATCCGCTCGTAAAACGTTGCATAGAACTTGGGATGAAGCCGTTTGGCTCACCAACTCTATCAGATCAGGCTTTGATGCCTTTCGATAGCATTAAGTTGGGGCCAGGAAATTCAGCACGTTCCCATTGCGCTGACGAATTTATCCGCTTTAGCGAAATAGAGGATGCCATAGGAAAATACCTGAAAGTGCTTGATTTCTAGCTATGCGCCCACAGGGGAGCGATCATAGCGATTACCGTAGCCATGCTTCGGGATTAAGCTTCGTAAACCCTTTATAGAGCTGAAACTGAAGTATTCCGCCGGAATCCACCGTACCCAGTTGCTGCCCTGTGGATACTTTCTGCCCAGCACTAACACTAACTGATGCGAGATTACTGTAAACAGAGATATATTGTCCGTGCCGAACCAACACGCCTCTTACCCCCATCCAGTTGAAAACTTTTGAAATCTCACCATTGAAGATACAACGCACAGAAGCTCCCGAACCACACTTAATGTTAATACCTTTGCTATCCAAACGGACATTGTTAAGTCCCTCCACGTTGTATTGTCCGAAATGCGTCACTATTCTACCAGAAGCCGGCATTGGCAAACGTCCTCTATTCTGCTCAAAACTTTGGTTCAGCTGGCGGTCTGCACTACTAACGCTCTGCGCTTCGCTCGTTTCGGCTTTAGCCTTTGCCACCTCCCTTTCATTTCTCTGCCTGTCAGCCTCAGCTTTTCTCTCGGCTGCCTCACGCTCAGCTTCAGCCCTCCGCGCGGCTTGCTCAGCCTTTCGGCGGGCTTCTTCATCGCGCTTTTCTGCAGCAGCCTTTGCCGCTTCAGCCTTCAAACGTGCCTCACGCTCCTTTGCCTCTTGTATACGACGAGCATTTTCACGTGCTGCAGCTTCTGCTGCGGCTTTCTTGCGGGCAAGTTCGGCCTCACGTCTGCGCTTTGCCTCAGCTGCTTCTGCAGCCTTACGTTTAGCTTCTGCAGCAGCTCTTGCTTTTGCCTTTGCCACTTCTTCGGCAATCAGCTTCTCTATCTGTGCATTCAAAGCGGCATCCTTGTTACGTTGGTCGGCAATGACCGACTGAATCGTCTTTTGTTGCTTCTTAAGTGACGTAACCATTGCCTGCTGCTCCGTTTGTTTGCCTTCAAGAGCCGACTTTTCCTTTTTGCCTTTGTAAAGCAAATCGTTCTTTTGCCCTTTCACCGTTTCAAGTTGCTTGTGCTTTAGAGTCACTTGCTCCTGCTTATCCTTGAGCATCTCGCCTTGTGCGCGCTGATATGTAGCATACTCACGAACGAAACGCAAGCGGCGATACATCTGCGTAAGGCTTTTTGCACTAAATATAAACATCAACTTGTCTTGGATAGTACGGGTTTTCGCCAAATAGCGCATCGACTTGAGATATTTAACCTTCCTATCCTGCAATTGTTGCTCGAGTGTTCCAAGCTGAGCCTGCAACATAGAAATGTTTCCGTTTATGCTTGTCAGATCTTTCTCTATTCCGTCTATTTTCTTTTGATGCTGATCTATTTCGCCACTAAGGGTAAACAGTTCTTCAAGCCGTTTCTTTACGTCTGCCTTATTAGCACGAAGTAATCCTTCCTGTTCTCGTATCTTTTTCTGTACTGCTGCACGTTGTGTCTGAAGCCCGCGAATATTCTCGTTAGTATAAACGGTGGCTTTTGCCGTTTTCTTCTTGTTCCGCTTTCCTGTAGCCTTTCCTTTTTTAGAAGCCTGAGAACTTTTACGCTTTGAAGTGGAAGTTTGGGCAACGGAACCTTTCTTCGCAGAAGACGACTTGGTTGACTTTGAGGAACCGCTTTGCTTTGTCGTCGTAGAGACGGAGGCTTTCTTCTTTGTTTGAGCTATGGCATCTGTTGAAGAAATAGCAAATAAAGATGAAATAAGAAGGACAGATACGATATTACGCATATCACATTCCTCCCAATTTTGTCAAGATTTCCTCTATGCCCACCTGAGTATATTTCGATGAAACCGTTGTTTCTGCATCCCAATCACTATCGGTAGTAAGAGTGTTAAGCTGAAGATCTAGCGACATCTTACTTGCATTCTTAACTATCTTTGTGTTCATCGTGAGATATATCCCCGTAGGGAACAATTTTGTACCTAGACTTTTAAAACCAGAATATTGACAGTCTACAGACGCATTATCCCCCTTACCGCTAGCATACTTAGCGTTAACAGACTTAATAAGAGCTGAATTTTTGTCTGCCGTCCACACATAAGTCATTTTTCCGTAAGTCGTGGAAATCTTGGTATCTACTCCGTCTTTTATCATAGCCGTAAATGAATTTAGCGATGAATCCGTTACTTTTTGCAGACCTGGCACATAGAGTTGATTCCAAAACAATGCCTGCAGAGCATAGAAGTCCAAGCCGTTATTCTTGAGGAAGTCAACGTCTGAATAGGACGCCTTTACATATTCCTTATTTATTCGGTCAATCAGCAGAACATGATCTTTTGTAAATTCCAACCGCCCCACTTCCATAATGCCGAAAGGCACTAGTTGAATACGGATCACCTCGTCACGTCGCATGTGGAGCGAACCGCCAACAGATATGTTGCTACTGCCAGTACTTATCGTACACTTTATCTTTGACACGATATTCTTGCTATAAACAGCATTGTCTGCAACTTTACGCAAACAATTCATCGTTGAGAGTTCTGTTTGTGCTTCTGCGTTCTTTTGTGTAGAGCCCGTTCCCGACATAGCAGAAGTGGCAGAAGAATTACCCTCGGCCACAACTTTTTTAGTACCGCACGATGCAAATGTAAAGGCGAGTGCCGCACATGCGGCAACTGTGATTAGCGTTTCTGATAATCTCATTGCTCAGATGGAATATATTTCTTCAACTTAATTTTTCTTTCAATTGCGGCAGAATCGCCTCCGCCTACTTCTATAGCTTTGCGCCATGAGGCAAGCGCCTTGTCGGTCTCGCCTAACATTATATATATATCTCCGGCATGATCAAGCATAACATAACTATTTGTCGTATCGTTAGCTAGCGCTTGCTCTATGTATATTGAAGCTTCCGTATATCGTTTCTCGCAAAATAGCACCCATGCATAGGTGTCTAGATAAGTGCTATTCATTGGTTCTGCATTTACTGTCTTGTAGCTCATCCTCTCTGCCTTAGCCAAATCTCCACCAGACTGCGTTATATAATAGGCATAATTGTTAAGGCATCCTACATTATCGTCCTTCCATTGCAGACAACTATCGAAGGCTGCGTAAGCTTCATCCACGTATCCTTGTTGATGAAGTAGGTCGCCGATATATGAATACATGTCTGAAACAAATGCCGGTTCACTGCCATCTGTTGCTTGGGCCACACCTTTGCGCAGAATATCAAGAGCTTTATCATCCTCGTCATTTTGGACATAAGCAAAGCCGAGGAAGTAATAAAATGCCATTTCATCGGGATTATATTCAACTCCAGGTACACATATCTTTATAAGTTCCGCAGGTGTTGATTTTCCCCATAGCGTTCGTATGAGCTGAAGCCGCGCCACCTTATTGTCTGGTTCTATGGCAAGCACTGCATTGTATGCAGCAACAATGGAATCTTGCGGCATATTCTTCATAGAAACATAAGCGGCACGATATTGCAACATTTCGACATCTCCCGGATTCTTGGCTATTATTCTTTGGAAAAGGCTAAGGATTTTTGTACTGTCAGCGCCAGCACTCTCGTTGCGGGCTATTACGTTTTTAAGTATAGAAGCCTTGGTTTCCGCTTCTGTCTTGGAGTTCAAGAGAAGGTTTTCCTCCATTAAATTAGCGATGGAATCATGGTTTTCTGCACGATAATAATCCACCATTGACAACTGTGCCGAGGCGTTGTCAGGATCTTCCTTAAGTACTTTCTGCAGTATAGCGAGCGAACTTTTCTTGTCATTATTGCGGAGAAGCCAGTTTGCCATCATTACCTGATAGTGCGGGTCATTAGGATATTTGTCTACAAAGTTTTTCAGTGTGCGATAAGCTTCCTTTTTCTTTCCTTGCTTATTATACACAAAAAGCTTCGACATTACTGTTTTCTCGCTCTCACCATCGGCAAGTTCCATACGGTCTACCGTGGCTATCATCTTATCATAATCGGCAGTATCCATATAGAGACGGAATAGGATATCAAGCACATCGGTATTTTCGGGGGTTTTGGAATATACTTTTTCGAACGATTTTATCGCGTTCTTATAGTCTTTACCCTCCCAATATGCTGCTGCCAGCTGCCACAGATATGTTGTATTGTCGGGCTGAAGTTCTGCTGCTCGCCGAATGTCGGCAACGCTCATCTCCTTTGAATTTACTTCAGCATCGAAGGTTGACAAGGCATAGTGCACTTCTGCCGCACTGGGATCAATATTTCTGCAGTGCAGAAGCAGCGTGTAGGCGGCATCATAATTTCCGAGCGATTGCTGCTTTGCTGCTTCGGCATAAAAATATGCCAGCCGCTGACGTGTGTTTACGCTCGCAGTATCTGCTACGCTAGCTTTAGCAACATGCACATCTCCACCCGACAGAACGTTTTTCTTCACGTTCTGCCCTGTTCCACAAGCCGAAAGCAGCACGGCAATCAGCGTGGCAGAAAATATATTCAGGCAACGCACAAACATGCTATTCCACTCCCGTATGACCGTAACCTCCTGCTCCACGCAATGTTTCGTCAAGCTCTTCAACTTCGATGAAATCGGCATTTTCATGTTTTGCAATAACCATTTGCGCTATACGCTCGCCATCGCCGACAACAAAGTCTGCGTCTGAAAAGTTTACGAGCAGCACCTTTATTTCGCCTCTATAATCGGCATCTATTGTGCCTGGAGAATTCAACACGGTAATGCCATGCTTCAAGGCGAGTCCGCTACGCGGTCTTACCTGCGCCTCATAGCCAGGAGGCAAAGCCATAAAGAGTCCCGTTGGAATCAAGGCACGCTGCATTGGCTTCAGCGTTATGTCTTCGTCAATATTGGCGCGCAAATCCATTCCAGCGCTCTGAGGTGTGGCGTAACATGGTAGAGCATTATGCCCTTTGTTTATTATTCTAACTTTTATCATAACTGCAAAAATACGTATTTCTGCATAAATACAGGCTAGAACAGGTGATTATTTAGTGTTTTTCAACGATTGTAGCGCGATTGCCCGAAGGAAAAGTAATGCAATTCACGAATTATCAGTAACTTTGCAGCAGAATTACCAAAGCTGCCGCCGTTATTTTTCAGTGCAGCTTCACTAACATCATTTTTTAATTTGAAAACATTTGAAGAACTTGGTGTCAGCGAAGAGATTCGCCGCGCCATCGAAGAACTGGGCTTTGAATCTCCAATGCCCGTACAAGAAGAAGTTATCCCCTATTTATTGGGCAACCGCAACGATGTCGTTGCACTGGCACAGACGGGAACGGGAAAAACAGCAGCCTACGGCATACCCGTATTACAGAAAATCGAACCTAGTGACCGTTCCACACAGGCCCTGATACTTTCGCCCACCCGTGAACTTTGTCTGCAAATCTCTGATGATTTGAGTGAATTCGGCAAATACATAGATGGGCTGAACGTTGTGCCCGTCTACGGTGGCACGTCAATACAAAACCAGATACACTCGCTTCGACACGGGGCGCAAGTGATAGTGGCAACACCAGGGCGTCTTATTGACCTTATGAACCGCGGAGCCGCTAACCTTGACAACGTGAAAAACGTTGTGCTTGACGAAGCGGACGAAATGCTGAACATGGGCTTTTCGGAAAGCATAAACGAGATTTTCGATGGAGTTCCAGCCGACCGCAATACTCTTCTTTTCTCGGCAACAATGAGCAAAGAGATAGAGAAGATTGCACAAAACTACCTACATGACGCAAAGGAGATTGTCGTTGGTAGCCGCAACGAGGGGGCGGAACACGTCAACCACATATACTATATGGTTAATGCCAAAGACAAATATTTGGCATTGAAACGCATCGTGGACTTCTATCCTAAAATTTACGCCATTATCTTCTGCCGCACAAAACGCGAAACGCAGGAGATTGCCGACAAACTCATACACGACGGATACAACGCCGAGTCGCTCCATGGCGACCTCTCGCAGCAACAGCGCGACTTAACCATGCAGAAATTCCGTCAACACCTCACGCAACTGCTCGTGGCTACCGACGTTGCTGCACGCGGACTTGACGTTGACGATCTTACCCATGTGATAAACTATGGGCTGCCCGATGACATTGAGAGTTATACCCACCGTAGCGGACGAACAGGCCGTGCCGGAAAAAACGGTACATCAATAGCTATCATCCATACTCGCGAGAAAAGCAAGATGCGAGCCATAGAGAAGGTTATACAAAAGGACTTTATCGAGGGCAGCATCCCCAAGCCTGAGGAGATATGCAAGAAGCAGCTCTACAAGGTGATGGACCAGATTGTGAAAGCTGACGTAAACGAAGAGGAGATAGAGCCGTTTATGAACGATATAAACCGCTACTTCGAATACATCGACAAGGAGGACATTATAAAGAAGATCGTGAGCATGGAATTCGGAAAATTCCTAGCTTATTATGCTGACGCACCTGAAATTCTACCTCCATCAGCTTCCGGCAAAGGCGAGAAAGGAAGCCGAGGGACAAAGAAACGTCAGGAAGGCGGAAAACGCGAACCAAGAAAGGCGGAAAAGGGATACAAGAAACTGTTTATAAACCTTGGCAAGACCGATGGCTTCTATCCTGGGGAAGTTATGCAATTCCTCAACCGCAATATGCACGAACGACAGGAAGTGGGACATATTGACCTGCTCGACCGCATCTCATACATAGAGGTACCTGAGAAGGACGCTCAGAAAGTTATGCGCGCTATAGACGGCACGACATACAAAGGCCGCAGCGTGAGGTGTAACGATGCTGACGAGAGTGGACACGGACAGGAACAAGGACGAAGCAAGAAAGCCTCAACAACAGGAGAAGAACACGGAAATAAAGCAGAGAAGCGCTCACGCAGGCGCAAAGGAAGCGATGAAACCGATGATTTTGCACGTTTCGAGAAGAAATCAAAGCGCAAGAATGCCGCTAAGACAAGCCACGAGAATGACAATTTTTCGCTCGGAAACAACAACGGAAGCGACTGGCGACAGTTCTTCCGCAACAACAATGTAAAACTCGTTGGCGAGGAGCCTGATTTCAGTGAAGAGGGCTGGGCAAGAAGGAAACCTAAGAAAAAAGATTAACAAACCACTGCCGCTCAATCAGCTGGGACAAACTTTGAAAATAAAATACAGCGCAGGACATTTTCGGTCTTGCGCTGTTTTTTGTCCGCTGCCATAAAGCAGGGTTTAATTGTGCGTTGCAAACGACACAGAGGCCGCAGACTTTAATTAAAAAGCCCGCGACTTTCCTTTAATAAACGGCAGGGTTCTGAAGAAAAGTCCGCGGGGTTTAGATGAAGAGTTATATTACTTTATTACGCTCTTAACGATTGAACCGTCAGAATACTTAACGATTGTAATGCCTTTAGTTGCTGTGCCAGCTGATTGGCCAGCGAGATTGAAACGAGAAGTCTCAACCTTTGCAGATGCTTTTGAAGCGGTGTTTATTCCATCTACTTCAGCTTCCTGGATATTAAGGAAGTCCTTCCATGTGGCAGCCTCGCTATAAGCGGTCTTTGTACCAGCAGGAACGGTGAGCACACATGTGTCGGTTGGAACATCAGCAAAAGCCTTCATTCCGCAAACGGGAGGAACTATAGCAGCACAACGGATAGAAGCAAGATTGTAATCGCTGACAAAAGCCATAGGACCAACCATTTCAAGCGTTGAAGGCAGACTTACGGATGTGAGATTGTCGCAGCACAAAAAAGCGCCGTCACCTAATGAAGTGAGACCTTCGGGAAGAGTTACAGATTTCAAGCCTGTGCAAAATTGAAAAGCGAAACGCTGTATTTCTTGAACAGACTCGGGGAAGGAAATTGTATCCACTGCGGAGCATCCATCAAAGGCAGAAGCACCAATTGATTTCAACTTAGACGGAAGCAAAAGCTTTGTCAGACCTTCGCAGCCGGAGAAGGCATAGTCCCAAATTTCTTCGAGAGAATCGGGGAAAACCACGTCGGGCAGTGCACTGTTGTTCTGGAATGCATTTTCTTCTATAACCTTTACTGTGCTTGGAATGTTCACTTTTGCAAGATTGCCACAGCGGTCGAACATGCTGCCCGAAATCTTTGTGAGGCTATCGGGAAGATGTACTTCTGTGAGCGAGTTGCATACGGAAAATGCACCGCCCAAAGAGGTAACACTGTTAGGGATATTAGCTGTGGTCAGTGCATCGCAATAAGAGAAAGCTCCGGTTCCTATCGCTTCAAGACCGTCATTGAAGTTTACAGTCTTAAGGCTTTCGCAGCCATAGAAGGCGCCGTCGCTTATGGTGCGGAGCGAAGCAGGGAATGTTACGCTCTCAAGACTTGAGCTATCGAAGGCATCTTCGCCAATCGTGACGAGGGTTGTCGGGAAATCAAACGTCTTGAATGCAGTTGACGTGAAAGCCTTTGCAGGTATTTCCGTCACGTTTTCAGGCAATGTTACCGTTTCCAACTTAGAGCAGTTGTAAAGGACTGCCTTTGAAAGAGCTACGTTTTTGGGGAAAGCGAACGAGGACAGTGCAGTATAAGCGAAGGCATAAGTGCGTATCTCCTTAACTGTTTCAGGGAACGTCACGCTTTCGAGCGACGTACACTTAAAGAAACAACTGTCTGCAATAACTTCCGTGCTAGTTGGCATGCTGATAGACTGCAGAGCGGCGCAGTTTACAAACATGCAGCCACTCATTTGGTTGTCCTTTGTATAGTATTCCGTGTCGGCCTTGCCGCCATATTTAACGTAATAGGCATCACCTCCGGCAACGATGCTTGCGCCTGAGAGATCTAGTTTAGCCAGTTTTCCGTCTGTCTTATTATTGTCTTCATCCTGTCCGGCCATTTCACGGAGAAATTTCACGTCGGTTCCGTTGAGCGAACCAGTAATGGTAAGGTCGGTTATGCTATATTTCTCTTCTGCAGATACCTTTGAAGAGAGCGTTCCCGGAGTTTCGACATTTACCGTTGTCTGTGCCTGTGCCATCGCTGCAAACGACAGGAACATTGATGCGCCAAGTAAAATTTTCTTCATAACTTCATTCTTTTAAGTTAGACATTGTATGTTTTTATATGTTTGTGTATTGCCAATCAGTTTGCGCGTAGTGGCCAACGTTTTCACGGTTTGGCCATTTTCACCGTCTTCCCGTTGGAGAGTTTTACCAACGTTATACCACTTACGGGAGCGGAAGCTTTCATTCCTGAAAGAGTATAGTATGCCACGGGGACAGCCTGCGTGCCATCAGCGGTGGAAGCAGATGAAATTCCTGTAGATTCAGAGCATGTTACGTCTTGCATAAAGATTGAATAACTAGAGCCTGAGCGTTTCTCGTCCCATCCAATCAAGAACCTATTGTCGTCCATCATGTCGGAAACCCAAAGGTTTACTTTTGATCCTGTTGACTGAGCAAACGGCAGCTCATCAGAGATTGCATTGCATTCGTTGTCGAATAGCACATAGTTTCCAGTTATAGCATATGTGGAGTTGTTCTGTTTCAAGTAGAACACGGCTGTTTTTCCGTTGCCAATGCTTTTCATTTGGAAATAAGAATACTTATGGTCCGTCTGTATTGGCAGATAAGCCTTGCCGCCATCCCACTTAAAGTTGCCTTCTGCATCTATTTGCTGTACGAACAGACCTTGGGTCTTGCTTGAATAGTAGTCAAAGACTTTATAAAAACAGTTGAAGACTTTCTGTTCTGGGTCGTAAACAGGCAATGGCAGGGTGGAAGCCATAAGAGATCCTTCCTCAGTGTAAGTATTGTCGAACAATATTCCGGCATTATCACCGTCAAGCCCGAGCTGTCCGTTGCTTTTCACATAGATAAAGCGTCCCTGTTTGTTTGAGTCAACAAAGGTAAAGATTGCCCCGTTGTCTGGACCTACGGCATGGTCAATAACTTCTAGCACCTTGCTCGAAGCGTAACCGCTGGAATAGACCTCTGTTGGGGTTTTCTTCAGCACTTCGCCCGTGGATATGCTTATTAGATTTGAATACATGCTAGCACCATCCACCCAAGTAATGAGTGCATTGCCGTTACCTGCATCGAAAAGGAAGGGATATGGTCTGGAAAGTCTGGAGCCATAGAACACGGTTTGCTTCCACTCTTTAACGCCATCGGCATTGAGTTTCTCTACGAGTACGTAGTCTTTGTTAATTGTTTCATCTGTTCCGCAGTATGCACAGAGCAAGCCGTTGTCCTCAGTGTAAAGCATCTGCAGTCCACTTCCGTAGGCACTGCCTATGCTATCGTTGAGAACGGTACCGTTCCACAGCTTGTCGCCATTTTGATTGAACTTGTATATAGTATAAGTCGGCAGGAATGTTCCATTGCCGAAGCGGTTGTCGTGTACAGAAAAGAAGGCATTTCCGTCTTTGTCAATCTGCAAATAGTTGTTCCAAGTAGTATATGTACGGTAAGCCTCAGCCGAAACGACCATTCCTCCGTTCTTAAGCACCCTGTTGCCGTTCTTATCGATTATCTGCAAGCGGTATGCAAGAGTTGTATCAGCGGGAGTTATAAACGAAACATACGTATATCCACTTTTATTTGTCTTCATTTCCTTGTCATAGAAGTTCATCCCCGTTGGTGTCAATTGAGTATTCACCGAGAGATTCGTGTTCCAGTCTGCCCTACCCTGCACGCAGACAAGTGCTACGGCCGCAAAGAGTAAAAATTTCTTCATAATCTTATTTTGTTTATCTGTTTCAATCCATCTATATGCGACAGCATCTTTTGCCGCTTCTTTACTTAAAAGCCCTACGCAAAAGCGGCCACACGCCGCCTCATCATACGCATCATATTATATTTTGACATGCAAAAGAACAAAAAAATAAAGAAACATAAAAGCAGACTGCTTCATTTTCTTTAATATTTCAAGAAATTAGACGGAAGCTGATGCTTTTATGTAAGTATTATGGGCAGAAAAGAAAAATAATAGTAACTTTGCTACGGGACAATCCGACAAAATGAAACGACATATACTTATACAACTAATATCTTTTGCGCTATTGTTTTTTATCAGCTCCTGCTCCAACGAGAGCAATGATGCGGCGCAACTGATGGCAACAGCAGACAAGCTGAAGGCGAACGAGCACTATCTTGAAGCATTACACTACTACAGCCGGGGCTACATGGCTGCGGAAAAGGAAAACAACGACTTTGCCGCCATGCGATGTGCCGGCAACGTAAGCATCCTGTACCACTGCTTCGGGAACATAGACGGATGCTTTCAATATGGCGAACTGAGTTACAGGCTGGCGATGAAGATTAAGCATGTGGACGGACAATCGTCGCTTTTGTCAAACCTTGTCACCTATAGTTGCGAACGTAACGACACGACAAGAGCCAAAAAGTATTACAATGAGCTGATAAAGCTACAGCCAAAAAACAGAACCAAGCACGAATATTACTGTCTTTACGAAAAAGCGCGTATCTTCAAGGCGGAGAACAAAGTTGACAGTGCGTTGTCGTATCATAGCAAAGCCTTTAACTATGCCAAGAGTAAAGGGATGGAGCCAATATACCGCCTCTTCCAACAAAGTGAAATCGGCAATATCCTCGTTATGCAAGGGCACTGTGCTGAAGCCATTGCCTTGGGCAAGCAATGTCTTGCAGAAGCTGAACAGCTAGGAAGCAACGATATGAAAATAAACTCATACCGAATGTTGGCAGACAGCTATGCAAAAACGGGAGAACAAGACAGCGCATACTTTTATTCTGACAAGTTCAACAAACTATATGACCGCATGTATAACATGCCGAAATTCTTTTCTGTGCAGAATGATCTCTATACTTATGAGAACAGCGTAAAGGAAAGTCACATTAGCAGACTAACGGCAATACTCTTGGGAATATCTTTGCTGTTCGTCGCACTGGTGTGTCTGACTTTAATAATAGTCTACAAGAACAAGATACTTAAACGCACGCAAAAGATTCTGATTGCCAAAAACAAGGAATTGTTGGCAATAGAACGGAAACAACTTTCAGAAGAAAATACTGACGAGGAAAAAGAGAACGGACAACAGAAAGACAGCTACGTTATCAGTGACGAGAAGCGAAGCACACTGCTAAAGCGTATAAAAGCGACCTTTGCTGACACGGCGGTTATCTCTGACCCCGACTTCAATCTGAGCAAACTAGCAGAGTTGGTGGAGTCAAATACCAAGTATGTGTCGGTAGTTATCAATGAAGAATGTCACAAAAGCTTCAAGTCTATGCTAACTGAATGCCGAATAAAAGAAGCTTGCCGCCGGCTTGACGACAAGGAATACGGGCGATACACGATACGGACCATTTACGAAGAAGTGGGCTACCGCAATGCGGCAAGCTTCAACCGCTGTTTCAAGAGCGTGATGGGAATGACACCTACGGTATATCAGAAGCTTTCTTTAGAGCAGGAAAGCCTGTAAGCTTTATTTATAGAACTATCGGGAGTTGTTCACAAACTTATCGGGAGTTGTTCACAAGCTGCCGAACATACCAAGAAGCGGGGCCAACGGATTTCGTTTCCGTCAGTCCCGTTTCTATTATCTATGGTGTCATTGTTATACGGCACAATAGATGAAGTAACGTGGAAATCCTTTTACTTTACTATTTTCACCGTCTTTCCACCATCTTCAAACTTGAGAAGACTTACACCGTGATTGGCGTTCCGCATTGCCTCTGCATGGTTGTCGTATTCACCGAGCAACATGCCATTGGCATTGTAAAGCTTCACCTTTCCGTTGTTGCCTATAACGGAAGATATGCAGTCGGCTGCGGTATTGAGAGTCAGAGAATAGAGGTGATAAGCAAGCTGAGCATTGTCATCAACACTATTTGTTGGACCTTCTACCTTCACTATAAAATAATATGGAGTTGTTTCCGTTACATTCAGAGTGCTTGTTGCTGCAACATTCTTTCCACTTATATCCGTTCCTTCAGCCAGCACTATTGCATTAGAAGCCAAGGTGTCGGCAGGAGAGAGATAGAGCGTAGTCTTCATTTGAGCCTTTGCCTCATCTGAGAGATTGCCGTCAGCACTCATTGCATAGTTGAGATTTGCAGAGAGTATCGTTCCCGCAGACAAGGTGAATGCCGGAGATACGATAATGCCAGGAAGTTCCGTCTGAGGATTACCCGCATTGAATATTTTCTGCGTAGCCTCAATTCCGCCATCTTGTGTTGCGTCTTGCCACTGCGAGAACTGGCTTGACAGGTCGTAACGATAGAAGTCTGCGAATTCCGTTGTGTAGCTTGTCAATACAGGAGCTGTCTTGGCTGCATCATAAAGTTGAATGTTGTCAAGATAAAGCACCCCATAGGCTGACTGCGAAGTACACTTCACACCAATATAGTACTTGCCTGATTCCTCTACGGTAAACTGCTGTTCCACACGGCGATACCGTTTTTCATAGGCCAAGACATCAGCAGGGCTAGTATAGAGAGTCTTCGTCATAGCCTCAACTTCGGGTTCTGTTCCAAGGAAGAAGGCAAAGTTCTGTGCATATAGTTTCTGTGTCTTTCCGTTGAGGAATGTGCGGTAGAAGAACGAAAGGTCGTATGTTCCAGCCGGTATCTCTATGCAACCAGAGAATGCCCAGTCGCCATCTTCTGCAGAAGCCTTCTTGTGGTGGGATATTGCACCTGTTCCATTGTATGCAGAACTTGACGAAGAGTATGTACCTGTCTGCCATGTTCCACCAAGAACCCATTGAGCCTGTTGACTGTCGGTATCGAAGTCTGCGGTATATGGCATGGTTGCATTTGCATAACTCTCAAAAGTTGGCAGTGAATATATATTATTAAACGTATCAGCATCTGCCTCACTTGTTGACACACTTACAATTGATGTGTATGTGCCGGCGGAGCTAACATCAACAGCGTCAAAGTCGAAAGTTACCGTGTCGCCCGGTGCAACGCTCTGCGCGTATTCACCGATTGTTTCTACTGCAGCACCGCTTGCCGTTGCCGTGACAAGTTTGAGCGAAACCTTGTCAACTGTTGTTGCGCCATGGTTGGCAAAAGTTACAGACACCTTATTTACTGTGTTGTTGAAGCCGCTCTTTGCCGTCTGACTTGCAGAAACTACGGCAATGTCGGTGCTCTGGTCAAGACGTACATCATCGAGAACAACGTCGTGGCCCATTCCGGTGTTGAGGAATTCAATCTGATAATCACCTGCCTCAGGGAGGTTCACAAGCATATAGCCTTGACGATAAACTCCTGTGTTTACATCGGTTATGCTATCAGAGCATGAGGAAACAACAAATGTCGTATCAGATGAAATACTGTTGACCGTTGCCGTAAGCAAAGTTACGTCAGTAGCATCTGTTGCCTTCATGCGCGTTGTGTAGTAGTATGAAAGGCGGACAGTAGCTGCTTCGTCGACAGAAATTATAGGCGAGCGCAATACTGCATTATGTTCCGTATTTGCCACGCTCGACATGTATGCAGCATTATCACCGTCTTTTGCCCAATTTACATTTCCTACCTTAGCCGTGCCAATCGTCCAGTTGAGTGCATTGTTGCTTAAGTTCTCTGCAAGCCAAGTCTTGTTACCGTCTTCGGTTTCAAAACTTTCAGAGAAAGGAAGCGTTAACTTTTCGTAGGCATATACAGAAGTAGAGATAGTGTCATTGGAAGCGTCAGCATCATCTTCAAATGAAGTAAACACTATCACATCATGATCACCGGCAGAAAGGTTAACACCATGCATTACGGCTGCCAATGTGCCCTGGCCAACGTTCCAATCCACCATCTCTCCGGCAGCAATAGCGGGAATGGTGTCTTCGTCAACGACGACACTGTCAACAACTACTTTTACGTGTATGTCGTTTGCTTCCTGCTCACCATTGTTCTTCACCTTTATATATATAGGATGATACTCACCTGCTGTAACAGCCTTGGGAAGCGTAATGTCAGTAACGGCTACATCGCCAGGAACCGCCTTGGCCATAGAGAGAGAATAAAGAATTGCTGAGTCATAGTACGTTGAACCCGGCTTCAGACCAAGTTTATACTTGCCGTCGGTAGCCACCGCCATGCTTGCTTTCGCTGTGGCAAGTTCTGTACTGGCTGGTAGTGTCACTTCTATGGTGTCAACCTTGCCTGTATTGTTGTCGGTCAAGAAGAGTGACATTGGGAGTTCCGTACCAGAAGAATATCCAAATGTGAGGTTCACCTTACCCTGTTCGAGGGCAAACCACTTACCCTCCAATATACTCTCCTTGGCACAGAGGCTATAAGTCCATGGGGAGCCATCGCTAATGCGCCACCAACCGGTGTAGTTTTTTCCCACTTTCTTATGGTATGTATAAGTCCACCCATCGTTGTTATTAGCTGTGGTCATTTCATAAGGAAGCGAGAAGACGTTGTCTATCTTCACTGTAGCAGAAAGAGTGTCGTTCTCATGCACTTGGTCGTTGTCGGCTGTCACCCAGACTTTCACTGCATTGTCTGCCCCAGCAGTAAATGTTGCGGGAGAAATAAATGTAAAAGTCTTTGTTTCACCAGATGCACATTCGTAGCCACTCTCTAAAGTCTCACTGATGGGTTCACCATCATTCACGCTATATGAAGCGGTAAACGAAGTGTTAGGCATGGCCGTATTGGAATATTCAAAGGTGATATTCTGTTGCGTTTCAGGACCAGCCACAGGGGATACTATCTTTGTCACAGCCAAATCTGATTCACTGCCCTGCCCCACCGTCACATCATCAATGTAAGTATAGTTCAGCAAAAATGCTGAACCGACAGAACCATTGCCGTAATCGCGGAACGCTATATAGACAGTCTTGCCTGCATACTTGTCTAGACTATATGCCTTTTTGCGCCAATCTGTTTCGCCATAAGGGGTAAAGACCATGAGAGTATCGGTGAAATCAGCAGACTCCGTGCCCGTTGTTGATACAAGAACAGCGAACTTACTGCGGTCTGTTTCTGACGTTATAGCATCATTGTAAACAGGAGCGTAAGCTAACATGAACGAAAGCACATCACCTGAGGCCACACTGACCGCTGGAGATATGAGCCACGAATCGGGCTGCACACCTGCAGTTGTGGTTTTGCCTGACGAAGACATCATGGCATAGGTCCCGCCATGAGTATAACCAGACCGATACTTTAGCGGGTCACTTGTATAAGCCACCTGTTGCCATTTAAACTTGTTGCTCGAATCTTCGCTTGAGGTACGCACTGTCCAACCTTGCGGTGGGACATCTGTCCCCTCAAAGCTCTCCGACAATGCGGAACTTTGAGCATTTGCAGCAAGTGCAGCACAAAACAACGGCATTGCTGACAATAATAATTTTTTCATAAGCATTTTACTTGTGATTTATAATGTTTGTGTGTAAGTGTCTATAAATTTCACCAACGACATGAACTATTTTAGCTTTAGCATCTTACGGCCTCCTTTAACGACAATGCCACGGAACGACATAGGGGCAAGCCTACCATCAATAGAGTATGTATTGCTATCGGATATTTTCTCTTCTGCATCAACATTGTCTATGCCCGTCTGTTCACCATCGGAAATAGCTACAATACTGCCAAAGCGGGCCCAGTCGGTCTGAGACTTATATGCCAAGACCAACGCTTCCGGCACGTGGAGCGTTGCTCCAGAACAGGCTTCATCAAGAAAACTATCGCCACCGCTAACAACGGTTTCTGCTTTTAGATAGACATCTGTCAGACGTGGCGCATCCCTAGTGTCTTTATAACGGCCAAAGCAGTCTTTTTCTATCGTCGTCACACAGCTACCTATCACTATTTTCCTCAAGGCCATATCATTGTAGAAGCACTTTGCTGGCAAAGCATCAACACCGTCTGGCACAACAATCTCTTCAAGGGCAAGGCATTGCGCAAAGGCTGACGCATCTATATTCTTTAGGGAAGAAGGCAACTGCAATGTTTTCATAGCAAGATTTCCCTGTAGGGCACACTCACCGATGGAGGTCACTCCTTCACATATCGTCACCGTTTCCAACTTTGTGGTCAGTGCAAGCACATACGGAGCGAGTTCGGTTACACCTTGCGGAACAGCAAATTCTTTCAATGCCGTTGCCATAAGTGCAGACTTGCCAAGAGTTTTCATCCCAACGGGCATATTGATCTTTGAAAGGGAGGAGCAGTTAGAAAAGCTGTAATCACCAAGACTCTCCACTGTTTCGGGCAGTTCAATACTCTGCAGACTGCTGCAACCATAGAATGTGCCGTTTGGAACGAAAGTCAAGCCTGTAGGCAATTCAATGCTTTGAAGACTTGTGCATCCTGAGAAAGTGTACTGTCCAAGATCGGTTACCGTGGCAGGAATACTCACAGAATAAAGGTCTGTGCATTTGAAGAAAGCCTGGTTATGAATCGAAGTCACAGTATAAGTTTTACCATCAATGGTCACACGAGCAGGAATTGTCACATCGCCGACATACGCCCCATTATTGTAAACGACCTCAGCGGTGAGATCTTCTTCCGAAATCACGGCGTAACTAATCCCGTCCTGTTCAAAATCTACTGCAGCCATACAGCAAAGGCTCACAACGAAAGCCATAGCGAGAAAAAGAAATTTCTTCATTAACTTGTATATTAAAGATGAATGTGCTATTATTACCCATACTTTTCTGAGACACATCCGCTTTTCTCTAAAATACGACTGCGGATGCTTCAACGAAAATCAAAAAAAAATTACTTTCTGAAAGTTTCTCAAAGACTTCGCAAAAGTAATAAATTAACATGAAGGAACAAAGAACATATCAAATATATCAATGAAACGCACAAAAACTAACAAGTAACGGCAATTTTCATATAGAGTAATGGAAAATAGTCTTATCTTTGCCTATATGAAAACGACTATCACGCTATTTGTTGCCCTGTTACTATTGCCGCTTAACTGTTTCGCACAATACAAAAGATACCACGGAGATGGTATTGATGACTACTTGCAATACACACCAATGGCTACATCATTTATTCTCAAAATTGCCGGTGTAAAAGGCAAAAGCTCGTGGGAACAGCGTATATTGAAATCGGGAGCAACTTTCGTGCTTTGTGCCGGAACGACTTATATCCTAAAACATTCCATACATTCCATGCGCCCCGACGGTACCGACAATCACTCATTTCCTTCCGGCCACACTGCTGTTGCCTTTTGCGGAGCAACAGTATTGCACAAAGAATATGGGAAAATTAGCCCTTGGATAAGCGTTGCAGGCTATGCCGTAGCTACAGCAACGGCCCTTGACCGCGTAAGACGCAATCGCCATCATTGGGGCGATGTTGCAGCAGGAGCAGCAATAGGTTATCTTTCAGCAGAGGCTGGCTACTGGATTGTAGACAAGATTATGGGCAAAAAGAAGAAGAAGCTGCCTGATGGAGGCATTATCAATGAAGAACAAAAGGTACAAATAGGAATTGCGGCCGATGGAGTGGCAATGATAATAAAGCTATAAAACTTTGAAATTAAGTAATATGTTCATTTCCGGCAACGGTTATAGCCTTCAAACACATCCTTTGCAAAATCAGTAACCGCCATTTCCCTATTTGATTTCTGTTTAACACTTTAATACATAAGCACAAGTCCTGCAAGAGCAGAGTATAGAATCATTCGGATAGGATTTATCTTTAGGAAGTATGTTCCTACGAATGTGGCAACAAAGAGGAAGCAACTAATACAAAATTGCCACGGGCTAACCGAAGGAGAGCTAAAGTTTTCGGGAGTCATAAGAAGCAGGGCTGCAGCGCCAAGCAATCCGACTACGGCTGGTCGTAAGCCCTTGAAAACACTCTGCACCGGCGAAGTATTCATATATTTTACGAATAAACGCGCGATAAGAATCATAAGTATCAATGACGGCAATACCAGGGCGGTCGTTGCCGTCAAACTGCCTAAAACCGCCATTGCCTCACTATAACCTGCATTGTGTACGGCGGTATATCCGCAATAGGTGGCTGAGTTAATACCGATAGGGCCAGGTGTCATTTGACTGATTGCCACGATATCGGTAAATTCAGATGTAGTGAGCCAATGATGGTTGTGAACAACTTCCGTTTGTATAAGCGAAAGCATACCATAACCGCCACCAAAACCAAACAATCCTATCTGAAAGAAAGTAAAGAACAGTGAAAGATAAATCATTTCTTTTTGTTTTCTGTGTTTGTATACTACTCCGTTGGTTTAACATATCGCCCATAGACATAACCGCATACTGCGGCTAGAACGATTATTATAATCGGGGATACACCCATCAAGTATATGGCAAGTGCGCATCCTATGGGAATCCAACAGTTGCTTAACGTAATGTTTGCCGATTTGGCGAGGTTAAACGTGGGTGCAGCGATGAGGGCAACCACAGCAGGGCGTATGCCACGGAATATGGCTTCCACCACCTTATTATGCTGAAACTGATGGAAAAACATTGCTATAAGCAAAATGATTAGGAATGAAGGAAGCGCTGTAGCAAGACAGGTAACGAGAGCTCCCGGAAGCTTTTTCAGCCGATAACCTATGAATACGCTCATGTTTATGGCAAGCACACCAGGACAACTTTGCGCAATGGCAATGATGTCTAAAAAGTATTCCTTCTTGATCCAGCCATAATGGTCTACCACTTCTTTCTCTATTATCGGTATCATGGCATATCCACCACCGAGGGTGAAGAGACCTATTCTGAAGAATGTAGTAAAGAACGTAAGGTAGATTTTCATATTCGTCATTGTCGTTTACTTAATATCATTTCGTTTTAAAAAGCAGACAGCCCTCTGCTCTCTGTATGCAAGAGATGGGAGGGCCGTCAGTCTTTATCTTTATACGGGCATTTTACTTTTTGCTCTCAATCCACTTGCGTGCATTCACAAACGCTTCTATCCATGGTGTAACGTCATCATCAAGATGATTCTTAGGATACCATGCGTTCTGCCATGGGAAGATGGCGCGCTCCAAGTGAGGCATCATTGCCAAATGGCGTCCGTCCCAAGAGCAGATTCCGGCAACATTGTAGTCGGAGCCATTCGGATTGGCGGGGTAACCAGCATAGCTATACTTGGCAATCACGTTGTATTTCTCTTCCGCTTCGGGCAACGAGAACTTTCCTTCACCGTGAGCCACCCAAATACCAAGTTTGTTGCCGCTGAGCGAACCGAACATAACGCTATTGTTCTTCGGTATGGTCAGCCCGACAAAACCGCTTTCAAACTTGTGCGAGTTGTTATGCAGCATCTTTGCGCGCTTTTCATGCTCGGGATTGATGAGGTTTAGTTCCACCATGAGCTGACATCCGTTGCAGATACCGAGCGAAAGTGTGTCCTCACGAGCATAGAACTTATCAAGAGCTTCCTTTGCCTTGGGGTTATACAAGAACGCTCCTGCCCATCCCTTAGCAGAGCCGAGCACGTCGGAGTTAGAGAATCCGCCACAGAAGACAATCATATTAACATCTTCCAATGTTTCACGCCCGCTCACGAGGTCTGTCATCATCACGTCCTTTACGTCAAAACCTGCCAAATAGAGCGAGTAAGCCATTTCGCGCTCACCGTTTGTTCCCTTTTCGCGAATGATTGCTGCGCGCACTCCAGATGCCTCGCGGCGTTCGGCAGAAATGCCATACTGTTTGAGCTTGCCTGTAAAGTCGTTGTTGAACTTCATCTCAAGCGGCTGCTGCGCATAATTAACGAAACGTTCTGCGGCACATCCGTTGCGGCTTTGGTCGCGGTCTAGCAGATATGATGTCTTATACCATACGTCACGCAGCTTGTCTATGTCAAACTCATGCTCATAGTCACCAGCTTTCACAGTCAGCGTACGGTCTTTCGGTGTAGGATAAGCGATTTTTGCATAGCCTACTCCCATGTCTTCCATAAATTCCTTGAACTCTGCCTTGTGTTCATCAGAAATCTGTACCACAACTCCGGGGTTCTCTGCCATGAGGGTTTTCACGATGTCATCGCCCCCGAGGTCGTGTAGGTTAACATGCAAACCGCCATTTGTGTTAGCGAAGCACATTTCAAGCAAGGTTGTAAGCAGACCTCCTGCACTTATGTCGTGGCCTGCCATGATCCATCCCTTCTTTATCATTTCCTGAACGGCATTGAATGCATCAACGAAGTATTCGGGGTTCTTAACCGTTGGCACGTCATCACCTACCTTTCCAAGACTCTGTGCGAATGCACTACCACCAAGTTTCTGTTCATCGAACGAGAAGTCAATATGATAGAGAGAAGAGTTTTTATCGTTTACTACTACGGGCGAAACTACTTTTCTCACATCGCTAACCTCACCACCGCTGGTCACGATAACCGTTCCCGGTGATATAATCTTCTCACCATTAGGGTATTGCTGCGAGAGTGACAAGGAGTCCTTACCTGTTGGCACATTCACTCCTATTGCGCAGCAGAAGTCACTGAGTGCTTCAACTGCAGCATAAAGGCGTGCGTCTTCGCCCTTCTGCGAACGACAAGGCCACATCCAGTTTGCCGAGAGGCTCAAGCTTTGCATGCCATCGGCAAGCGGAGCCCATACTATATTGGTCAGTGATTCTGCTACGGAGAGCACGGAACCGGCCTCAGGTGAGGCGAGTCCAGCCTGCGGTGCATGTCCCAGAGCAGTTGCTATACCTTTGTGTCCACGATAGTCGAGTGCAACGACACCACAGTCTGAAAGCGGCAACTGTATCTCACCTTGGCACTGCTGACGGGCAATTTTTCCCGTTACAGAACGGTCTACCTTATTGGTAAGCCAATCTTTGCAAGCCACAGATTCGAGTTGTAGCACACGCTCAACGTATTCATCAATGTCCTGAAGCTTGTAAGTCGCGCCTTGATAGTGATGTTCTACTGTCTCGTCGTGCATATAAGTCACAGGGGAGTGACCGAACATCTGCGCCACGTCAAGGTCAAACGGCTTCACGCCATCACCCTGAACAAACGAGAAATGTGCATCACCTGTCGTCTCGCCAACGACATAAAGAGGTGCGCGTTCACGCTCAGCGATGCGACGTACATGCTCAATATGCTTCTCGTCAATGAGAAGTCCCATGCGCTCCTGACTTTCGTTTGCTATAATCTCCTTTGCCGAGAGGGTCTTGTCGCCAATCGGCAGCTTGGTCATATCAATACGACCACCGCACTCCTCAACGAGTTCCGATAGGCAGTTAAGGTGTCCTGCCGAGCCATGGTCATGAATACTAACCACAGGATTTACGTCTTCCTCGCAGAGTGCGCGCACAAGATTGTAGGCTCTCTTCTGCATTTCCGGGTTTGCACGCTGCACAGCGTTCAGCTCTATGCCATTGCTATAACGGCCTGTGTCTACAGACGAAACGGAACCTCCGCCAAGTCCGATGCGATAGTTATCGCCACCAACCACAACGACCTTGTTACCCTTCTGCGGTTCTTTCTTCAAGCAGTCGCGTTTTGTTCCGTAGCCCACGCCACCTGCCAACATGATTACCTTGTCGTATGCGTATTTCGTGTCGTCACCTTCTGTTGTGTCCGCCTCACGATGCTCAAATGTCAGCACGGAACCGCAGATTAGCGGCTGACCGAACTTGTTTCCGAAGTCCGATGCTCCATTGGATGCCTTTATAAGAATCTGCTCGGGTGACTGATATAGCCATTTTCTCACGGGCAAAATATCTTCCCAGTCGCGCTGGCCTGTATAGTCTGCCTCAACGTCATTGCCGCGTCCCTGTGTGCTAACCTTACGACTCAACTCGTCTTCCTCAAGTCTTGGGTATGCCGTCATATAAACTGCCGTTCCTGCTATTGGCCATGAGCCAACGCCACCGCCCATACGGTCACGGATTTCACCGCCCGTTCCCGTAGCGGCTCCGTTGAAAGGCTCAACGGTTGTGGGGAAATTATGTGTTTCTGCCTTTAAGGATATCACGCTCTCTACGTCCTTCACGCGGAAATAGTCGGAAGTAGACTGATCTTCCGGAGCGAACTGCTCTACCACTGGGCCTTGTGCAAACGCAACATTGTCCTTATAGGCTGAGAGTATTTTGTTGGGATTCTCTTTTGTCGTCTTCTTTATCATAGCAAAGAGAGAGCTTTCCTTCTCTTTTCCGTCGATAACGAAAACTCCGCCAAAAATCTTATGACGGCAATGTTCCGAGTTTATCTGTGCGAAGCCAAATATTTCCGAGTCGGTGAGCGGGCGTCCAAGCTGCTTCTCAATCTTATGGAGGTACTCTATCTCCTCTGGCGAGAGGGCAAGACCTTCCTGCTCATTGTATTCTTCCAAATTTTCCACGTGCTTGATTGGCTCAGGCTTGTGGTTGACTGTGAATATCTCTTGGTCGAGCCCGTTATACATACGCTGCAGCATAGGGTCGTGCTCAGCCTCGGGAGAATCCACGGGGAAGTATTCTTCTATACGCGAAATGCCGCCAAGACTCATATTCTGAGTTATCTCAACGGCATTTGTACTCCACGGAGTAATCATTTCACGGCGCGGGCCCACAAAATAGCCCTCAAGCTTTTCTGCCTTTTCTGCCATGGCGTCACCATAGAGCCAGCAAAGTTCGTTAATCTCGTCGCTGTTGAGCTGATGGTCAACCTGCGTTGCTATCACGCTCTTGGAAGGAGTTCTAAAAAAAAGAATCATAACGTTCTAAATAAGATATCTTTTGTTGAATTATGTCCAGAAACAATTTTGTTATGCGTGCAAAGTTACTATATTTATCGGAGAAAAGGCTAACGTTTGGAACGGAAACTACAAAAACTTGCATCACCAACCTATCTTTACACCAACAAGGCAATAAAAAGCTATTCTCTACCTTGGGGGCTAAGAAATGCATTTTACTGCTTTTTACTTGTTGTCATGCTTATTTTTTGTACCTTTGCACTCCCTAAACCACATTATTATATTTAAATTATTCCCTGCAAGACCGGACGCTCACCGCGTGAACCGTCTGCCGGGGCAATGAATAAATGGAAAACAAAGACAACAAAAACGAGTTCGTTAAACAGGTGGCGGAGCAGAAATATGAGTTTGGTTTCACCACGGACGTTCACACGGACATCATAGAAAACGGCTTGAATGAGAACATCGTGCGTCTCATCTCAAAGAAAAAGAGCGAACCAGACTGGATGTTGCAGTTCAGACTGCGCGCCTACAATTACTGGAAAACGCAGGAACAGCCCACATGGGGGCATGTGAACGTGCCGGAAATTGACTATCAGGCGATATCATACTATGCCGACCCCTTGGCAAAGAAGCCGGAAAACAAGGAGATAGACCCCGAACTAATGAAAACCTTCGACAAGCTGGGAATACCTTTGGAGGAGCGGTTGGCTCTGAGCGGCACTGCCGTAGATGCCATAATGGACTCCGTCTCGGTAAAAACGACCTACAAAGAGAAGCTGGCCGAGAAGGGAATAATATTCTGTTCCATCGGTGAGGCTGTAAAGGAGCACCCCGAACTGGTTAAAGAATACCTTGGCAGCGTGGTGCCTTACCGCGACAACTATTTCGCTGCGCTCAACAGTGCTGTATTTAGCGACGGCTCCTTTGTCTACATCCCCAAAGGAGTGCGCTGCCCGATGGAGCTTAGCTCATATTTCCGCATCAACGCTAAAAACACAGGACAGTTTGAACGCACACTTATCATCGCGGAAGATGACTCATACGTCTCTTATCTTGAGGGCTGCACCGCACCGATGCGCGACGAGAACCAGCTGCATGCGGCTATTGTGGAGATTATAGTGAAAGACAACGCCGAGGTAAAATATTCAACAGTGCAGAACTGGTATCCGGGAGACGAGAACGGAAAGGGCGGAGTGCTTAACCTCGTGACAAAAAGGGGCGAGTTACGCGGTGTAAACTCTAAGCTATCGTGGACACAAGTGGAAACAGGCTCTGCCATAACATGGAAATATCCATCTTGCGTGCTGCGGGGTGACAACTCCCAGGCGGAGTTCTACAGCGTGGCTGTGACCAACAATTACCAAGAAGCGGACACCGGAACAAAGATGATACATATAGGGAAGAACACCAAAAGCACCATCATCAGCAAAGGTATATCGGCAGGACACAGCCAGAACTCTTACCGCGGACTGGTACGCGCCACGGCCAATGCCGACAACGCACGCAACTACAGCTCGTGCGACTCGCTGCTGCTGGGAAGCGACTGCGGCGCACACACATTCCCATACATGGACATTCATAACGATACTGCTGTTGTGGAGCACGAGGCCACAACGAGCAAGATTAGCGAAGAACAACTCTTCTACTGCAACCAGCGCGGCATCCCAACGGAACAGGCCGTGGGACTGATAGTAAACGGCTATGCAAAAGACGTTCTCAACAAGCTGCCCATGGAGTTCGCTGTGGAGGCACAAAAGCTGCTAAGCGTTTCGCTTGAAGGCACGGTGGGATAAAAGACTTCTGAAAAACGACATTACAATAATACAATCATGTTAGAAATAAGAAACTTGCACGCCAGAATTGGCGACAAAGAAATACTGAAAGGCATCAACCTCACGGTGAAAGACGGCGAAACACACGCCATTATGGGACCTAACGGTTCGGGCAAGAGTACGCTGAGCGCAGTGCTCGTGGGCAACCCTCTATACACCGTTACCGAAGGAGAAGTAACGTTCAACGGGAAGAACCTGCTGGAGATGTCGCCCGAAGACCGCGCACACGAGGGATTGTTCCTTTCATTCCAATACCCTGTAGAAATACCTGGAGTATCTATGAACAACTTCATGAAGGCCGCAATCAACGAGAAACGCAAATACGAGGGCAAAGAGCCGCTTTCGGCAGGAGACTTCCTTAAACTCGTAAGGGAGAAGCGAAAGGTTGTGGAGCTGGACAGCAAACTTGCCAACCGCTCAGTAAACGAAGGCTTCAGCGGCGGAGAAAAAAAGCGCAACGAGATTTTCCAAATGGCTATGCTTGAGCCGAAACTCAGCATTTTGGACGAAACGGACTCTGGACTTGACGTAGACGCTATGCGCATCGTGGCGGAAGGCGTTAACAAGATGCACACACCCGAGACATCAACCATCGTAATCACACACTATGAGAGGTTGCTCGACATGATCAAACCGAGCGTAGTGCATGTACTCTACAAGGGACGCATCGTGAAAACCGAAGGACCCGAGCTGGCAAAAGAGATAGAAAAGCGCGGATACGACTGGATTAAAGAGGAATTAGGCGAAATCTGACAATCATCATGCAAAGCGAAAAACAATATATTGACCTCTATGCGGAATGCAGGCAAACGCTCTTCGACCACAGTAATGCGGTGATGAATGATTTGCGCGAGAAGGCTTTTGAAGACTTCAAACGTGCCGGATTCCCGACTAAGAAGGTGGAAAGATACAAATACACTGATGTGCCGGCACTCTTTGAGCCGGACTACGGACTGAACCTTAACCGTCTCAACATTCCCGTTGACCCTTATGAGGCTTTCCGCTGCGACGTGCCGAACCTTAGCACCTCGCTATATTTCGTGGTGAACGACAGTTTCTACGACAAGGCCCTGCCAAAAAAGGAGCTGCCCGAAGGTGTAATAATCGAATCTATCGGCAAGGCCGTAGCAGAACACCCGGAACTCGTGGCAAAGTATTACGGAAAGTTGGCTAACACCGCTGAAGACGGAGTGACTGCCCTAAACACAATGTTGGCACAAGACGGGCTCTTCATATATGTGCCCAAAGGTGTAGTCATAGATAAGGCGATACAGGTTATAAACATTCTACGTTCCGATGTTGACCTTATGGTTAACCGCCGCTTGCTCATCATTGTTGAAGAAAGAGCCGAAATAAAGCTCTTGTTCTGCGACCACGCTGCTGACGACAAGCACTTCCTCACCACACAGGTAATAGAAGCTTTCGTTGCAGAAGGTGCATCGCTAGACCTCTATTGCCTTGAGGAAACACACGCAAAGAACGTGAGGGTGAGCAACGCATACATAAGCCAGCAAGCCAATAGCCGCGTGAACCATAATCTTATCACCTTGCACAACGGCACAACGCGCAACCGCACCGACCTTACCTTTGAGGGTGAAGGGGCTGAATGTAACCTTTGCGGATGTGTTATTGCGGACAAAAAACAGCATGTGGACAACAATACGCTCATTGACCACAAGGTTGGCCGCTGCACTAGCAACGAACTATACAAATATGTGCTCGACAACGAAGCCGTGGGTGCGTTCGCCGGACGCGTTCTCGTGCGCCACGGAGCGCAGCACACCACATCGCAGGAGACGAACCAGAACCTATGCGCCACCAAGACAGCCAGAATGTTCACGCAGCCTATGCTTGAGATATACGCTGACGACGTGAAATGTGCACACGGGAGCACCGTAGGACAGCTAAACGACCAGGCGCTATTCTACATGCAGCAACGCGGCATCAGCCGTAAGGAGGCGAAGCTGCTGCTGGAGTTTGCTTTTATAAACGAAGTGATTGACAAAATGCGACTGGAGCCCCTGCGCAACAGGCTGCATTACCTCGTTGAGAAACGCTTCCGGGGCGAACTGAACAAATGTGAAGGTTGCAAACTCTGCAACTAAACAAACACTGACCATACATACAATGGACTATAATCTGAACAAATACCGCGCTGACTTCCCTATCCTATCGCGCGAGGTATACGGCAAACCGCTCGTCTATCTTGACAATGCGGCAACCACGCAGAAGCCGCTTTGCGTGCTTGATGCCATGCGAGAAGAATACCTTAACGTCAATGCAAACGTGCACCGCGGCGTACACTACCTCTCGCAACAGGCAACAGACCTGCACGAAACAGCAAGAGAGAAGGTTAGAGCATTCATCAATGCCAACTCTACCAATGAGATTGTCTTCACCAGAGGCACTACAGAGGCGTTGAACCTCGTGGTGTCGTCGTTTGCCGATGCCTTTATGCAGGAGGGCGACGAGGTTATCGTCTCAACAATGGAACATCACTCCAACATCGTGCCTTGGCAACTGCAGGCGGCAAGAAAAGGAATCTCGCTACGGGTCATTCCTATCACGGACAAGGGAGAGATTGACATTGAGGAATACAGAAAGCTTTTCTCTGAGCGGACAAAAATTGTCAGCGTGACTCATGTGAGCAATGTGTTGGGCACTGTGAACCCCGTGAAGCAGATGATTGCCATAGCCCACGAACATGGTGTGCCGTTCATGCTCGACGGTGCACAGAGCGTGCCGCACTTTAAGGTGGACGTACAGGAACTGGACTGCGATTTCCTTGCCTTCAGCGGGCATAAGATGTACGGCCCGACGGGGGTTGGCGTGCTTTACGGAAAAGAAGACTGGCTCGACCGCATGCCGCCATACCAGGGTGGCGGAGAAATGATAGAGAGCGTGAGTTTTGAAAAGACGGTGTTCGAGAAACTGCCGTTTAAGTTTGAAGCCGGAACGCCCGACTATGTTGCCACACACGGGCTTGCCACAGCCATAGACTACCTGCAAGCCATTGGCATGGACAACATTCAACGTCACGAACAGGAGCTGACGCAATACGCCATGCAGCGCATGCGCGAAATTGAGAGCATCAGACTCTTCGGAGAAGCGGAGAGGAAAGATGCCGTCGTATCGTTCCTCGTAGGCGACATCCACCATTTGGATATGGGAACGCTGCTCGACCGACTGGGCATTGCCGTAAGAACTGGTCATCACTGCGCACAGCCGCTCATGATACGCCTTGGCATACAAGGCACGGTGAGAGCATCATTCGCACTATACAACACGAAGGAGGAGATTGACACCCTCGTGGAGGGAATAAAGAGAGTGAGCAAAATGTTCTGACAAAAGCTTACAACAGAAAATTATTAAAGGTCACATCCGCAACACGGATGTGACCTTTAACTTTTTATCCCGCACAAAAGGATTATCTAATGATTACCTTTTGATTGTTTATTATATACGAACCCGTCTTCAAGCCCTTCAGCGACTTCATGTCCAGTCCTATGGTCTTTCCGTCGAGCGTGTATACATCAAAGCTCTTTGCCTTTAATTCTGCTTCAACATTGTATATGTCTGTAACGATTGCCGTGGCAACTGTTGCTTCCGACTCGCCGTCGGCATAAACAGCCGTTACTGCATATACATAAGTATTGCCACCCTGGGCTGTCTCGTCAACAAAGCTTACATTGTCTGCCCCATTCACTATTGCCAGCAAGTCACCGTCGCGATAAACCTTATAGCCTACAACCGTTCCGGTTCCGCCCTCATAAGTAACCCCGTCAACCATGAACACAAAAGCATAACCATTCTCTGTTGTCTGATGAATGGCAAAGTGTTTTGCGCCTTCGGGCACTTCAACCTCAACCTCTTCCCACGAGCCAGAAGATGCAACATGCATGTCACCTATCTTTATGAAATCGGTCTTGCCTGTGCCTGCCACTGAATAAAGCACATCATAGGTCTCTTCAAACGACATATCTGAAGTGTTCATGTTGCTAACCCAGAACTTAACCGTCTGTGCATTTCCCGATAGTTCCGGACTGATAAGCCAGTTGTCTGCTCCCAACTCCTGTTCTGTGTCGGCATCAGTGGCATAGAACGAAGCAACATACTTGCTTCCCTCGTGTGGCTTCAAGCTTTCATAATTTTCAAGAGCGCTTTCCGTAAGCCAATTGTTCAACGGCTCTACCACTGTGAAGGCAAATGTCTGTCCCTCCACCGGATACGTATATCTGTGGAAGATGCCGTTGGTTATTCCGTTGGTGTTGCCGGTGAAGGCACTCCAGTTGCCGAAGTTGTCGGTTGCCCACGATGTGCAATCTTCAAAGCCGTCAGTTATAGTCTGCATAATCTCGCTTACGGCGCTCCAGTTCACGCTTACGGCACCCGTTTCTGTCTCTTTGGCCGTTATGCTTGCCGGACGTGGCTTGGTTGAAGTTGAGATAAGTATTGTGGTTGACTTACTGTTGTCGTCAACATTCTGGTCGCCGGTGTAATCGGCTTCTGCCTTAAGCTGAGCAGAAGTTGCCTCGCTCATTATGCTCAACTTATAGTCCATGCTGTATGTTCGCGATGCGAATGACGCAAGGGGCTCCGTTTCAACCTTCGAGTCAACAAGTTCGCCGTTGGCATAAAGTTTAACGGTATATCCGTTGGCATCCTTGCTTCCGAAGTTCATAACCGTTACGTCCACCTTGGCTGTCTCGCCCTTCTTCATCTTCAGCGGTGCCGTCACGTCGCTCAGCGTTATGTCGTTGCCGCTGATGTCGCGCACATAAATCTCGTCGAACCCAATCGTTGAACCCTCAGCAGCAGAGCTTTCAAATAATATCTCTATATATTTTAGCGATACATATTCCTGTTTAAGTTGTATCGACTCGCGAATCCAGCTTTCCGTATCCTTTATCGAATCATAATCAACAGTTCTCAGCAGGTCTCTTGTTCCGTCGGGCTTTTGGGAATAAACATTTATTTTTGCTTTGCTTCCCTCAAACGACTTATGACAGAACACAAGCATAGGATTTGTTGCACCGGCAAGACAGATTTTTCCTGAACCAAGGATAGCCTTGTCGGCATCGCTCTTCGAGTTGAAATATATGCTTCCTCTGTCGGAATCTGAAGCGTCAACAGAATTGGAATAGCCAGACGAACCGCCGTTTCGGTTCATCCACCACAATTGTTCGGTGCTTCCGCCTTTGAACGATTCAAAGAATGGCAGAGCGTAAGGCTTGCCACAGATGATGCCTGGGGTAAGGGTGAGGTCGCTCTCGCCCTTGTCGTTCAACGACGTAACGCCGAACTGCACAACATTCTGGTCGCCTTCTTCCGTGTTATAAGGCAGGTCGTAGCGTGTTGCACCCTTGCCGGCTGTTGCAGAATATTGCACGTCATAATCAACAATGGTATATATGTTGTGGCTCAATCCCTGTGGGTCAACATATCCGCCGTTAACACCCTTTTCAGAGGGTTGCCATGAAATATTAACCGAAGAGAAGTTGTCAACAGTTTTCAAGCTGTCGGGCGGATTTGGTGCGTCGATGCCTACATAAACCTTTTGCCCTGCGCACTCCAACCCATTGCCATATTCGCTTGTTGAAGCAAGCGCCGTGTATGTGTTGAAGCCTTCAGTGGGCTCGGTGTCAACATAAGTGAGTTGCTCGCCGGCACTCACTCTAGTGAATGTCTTTATCACCTTGCCGTCGCGCTTCAGTATTATATCCATTGAAGACAAGGCAATGGTGCCGTCAATAGACTTCGCCGGTGCTATGACGACCAAGGTTGCGCTCTTTGCACCCTTTTCTGCGGGATTAACGCTAAAACTGCTAACCGTGTCTGGAGACTGGTAGTATTTTCCCTCATCAATCTTTATGTCGTCAAGCAACAATGCAAACATGTCTTTCTTGCTCAAGGCATGGAATCCCACATAAAGTACTCCGTCCTCTTCGGGAATAACATCTTTCTTGAATTCCTTATACTCGTAATCTTCAATGTCGGTAGGCGGTAGTATTTCGCCGGTCATAGCGTCGGCAGAAGCTGCCATGCCGTATTTCACTTCTATGCGCTCTGCGAAGTAAGGACTAATGGAGCGTGCCTTGAACGAAACAGTATAGAACTTTCCTTTTTCAACCCTTATCGGAGGAGTCAGAAGCCAGTCGTCGCCATCGTTTTCCGAGCTGTAATTGTATTCTGCCGAAGCGTTAAAGTCTGAATCGCTCTCATCTCCGAACCAAGTCCAAGAGTTTCCGTCTTCATTACTGTCGATAATAGTGAACAGATCCAAGCTGTTGCTGCTAGTGAAGTCCTGCGAATAAGGCGGTTCTATCGGGTTGCCAAAGACAACAGCCGACGTCTTTGTTTCCTCACTGTCTTTCTTTCCGTTTGTTGCTACAACACCATAGCTGTAGGATGCAAGCTCACCTTTTTCAAGAGTCTCCGTGAAGGAAGTTTCTTTTCCATCGTTCACAACAATTTTTTCCTCGGGATAACGCACTACGTTGTAAGTTATATTGCCAAGATAACCATTGTTCACTCCTTCAGTAACTGCGTTCCAACTTAGAGTAACCTTCCCGGTCTCGCTGTCAACATTGTACGACAGTCCGCTTACTGCCTGCGGTGTGTCGTAGCCAACATAAAGAGTGGTTTTGGCTGTAAGTCCTTTTCCTTCGGCATTAGACATAACAACGGCAATGGTCTTGCTGCCGTCTGTTTCAAACTCAACAGCCTTCTCCACCTGTTCGCCTGCCACTGCCGTTCCGCAGGCAAGAGTTGTCTGTCCGCAAGTTATTGCATATTCTACAGACCCGGAGAGCACCTTTCCTGCCACCGTTGTGGTTGGGACTTTGAAAGATATTGTTCCGCTGAGCGAGCCATTACTGAAGTTTGCCGCGAGGTCTGTTGCGGCGGCTGGCGCTCCGTCGGCAACGGCTTCGGGAATGGTGAGCAGCGTTATCAGGTTCTGATTCTCAAAGTCTCCCACTTTCTGCGCCGCTCCAGTAGACAAGTCAACCGTGTAGAGCGATGCAACATTGCCGCCCATATCGGCTGTTGCCCAATAGAACACATCATCCTTTTGGTCTATCACTCCGCTTTGGAAATAGTACTGTCCTTCGCTGTCGCTAACGGTCAGTCCAGTTTCGCCTATAGGCGTTTCTTCAGCTGTCTCGGCGTCTATTTTGTATAACTTGCCGTCGGCAGCTATTCCATAAAGCACATTTCCCTTCGTCATGCCCATGGCAACATAAGTGTTGGTCAGCGTTCCTATCGTAGAACGCGTCATGTTATCATAGTCGGCAACGCCCAGTTCATATTCGTTTCCATCGGCATTGTAGAACTCACCATAAACGGTTCCGCTAGGAGACACCGCTGTTTCAAGCGCAATCAAACTTAAGTCGTCTAGCTCGATGGGGTCGTCAACGGGTTCCCACGTCTCGGTGTCGTAACAGAACAAAAGTGAGTAAATGGAATAACCGTCTGAATCATAAAACACAAAATACAGGCGGTTGCCCACTATTGCACCGCCGCCATTTGCATAATAGTCAGTGGCTCCCAACAGGTTCGTCGTTATACTGCTTAGGGCATTGAACTTGTATATGCCATAAACATAGTCGTAGTCTCCCCAAGTATTGTCTGAAACGACGCTTCCCCACAGCTCGCGACCTGCCGAAGCGCTCTGGGCTGCCCTCAGCGGAACCCGTGGAGACAAAGCCAATGGTGAGACCTTTCGTCTGCCTGGCTCCATCAGTTTCAATGCACTTGACTGTTTAGACTTGAACACTCTCCCCTTGAACAGGAGCGGAGTCTTGGCTTCCACCTTCTGCCTCTCTGCTCTCAATTGAGCAGGTGTCACCTTTCTTGGTTTTTCTAACAATGTAACGGGGGGTTGCTTGCCCTTGGCTTGCTCTGCCTTCTGCGCATTGGAACTGACAGGCAGCAACAGAATTGCCACTGCTGCCACAGTTAGAGTTAAACGGAATTTACTCATATAAGAAATTATCTTTATTTATGTTTGCAATTGCAAATTTAAAGATAAATTCGCAATACATTGACTATTTATAAAAGCATTTCCACAAACGACTACAAACTTACAAGCTGACGCAATAAAGAGTGGGTGCAAAATGTTCTGACACGCCGCGCGGGCTTTAACTTATAAGGCCGCACGCATAGAAAATCATCGCCGCAGGAATAAAAAACAATCCCCGCAAGCACCGGGAACGGATGTCTGCGGGGATTGTTGGTTTACAATAAAAGGTGTGCTTTTTGCAGCACACCTTTTATTTATATTATATCACGAGGATATTAATCGAGATGGTCGAGTGAGTCGTTGAAATCTTTTGGCTCACGCTCTGCCATTGGGTCATGGAAGTCTGACTCACCGCGGTGTTCAAAACGACGCTGCTCACCTCCATTGTTGCCGAAACGGTCGCCACGAGGACGACGCTCATTGCGATCAGGACGAGGACGGCGCTCAGGACGGTCGCCACGCGGACGGCGCTCACGCTCTACGTAGCCTTCTGGCTTTGGCAGAAGCACCTTGCGGGAGAGTTTATACTTGCCTGTCTTTGGGTCGATTTCCA
Source organism: bacterium (assembly GCA_963661195.1). Classification (GTDB taxonomy): domain Bacteria; phylum Bacteroidota; class Bacteroidia; order Bacteroidales; family Bacteroidaceae; genus Prevotella. Next base: position 1,945 of record CAVLBD010000017.1, on the reverse strand, counting down.
TGAGTTTAACCTGTATCTTGTCGCCTTCTTTAAGTCCTGCCTCTTCAACAGTCTCAAGACGCTTCCAGTCTATCTCAGAGATATGCAGCAAACCATCTTTGCCTGGCATGATTTCAACGAAGCAGCCGTAAGGCATGATGGAACGTACTGTTCCTTCGTAAACCTCGCCAACCTCTGGGATTGCAACGATGGCGCGAATCTTAGAGATTGCCTTGTCGATGCTCTCTTTGTTGGGTGCGCTCACCTGAACATGTCCCTTGCCTTCTGTCTCGTCGATTGTGACGGTAGCGCCTGACTCTTCCTGTATCTGCTGGATAATCTTTCCGCCAGGACCGATAACAGCACCGATGAACTCCTTCGGAATGTCGAAGGTTTCGATGCGAGGCACCTGTGGTTTAAGTTCTGCGCGAGGCTCAGAGATTGTGTCAGTGAGCTTACCGAGGATATACTCGCGGCCTTCCTTTGCCTGAAGCAGTGCCTTTTCAAGGATTTCGAAGCTCAGTCCGTCGCACTTGATATCCATCTGTGTTGCTGTAAGACCGTCTTTCGTACCGGTAGTCTTGAAGTCCATGTCGCCAAGGTGGTCCTCATCACCGAGGATGTCGCTCAGAACGGCATATTTGTCTTCTCCTGGGTTCTTGATAAGTCCCATTGCTATACCAGAAACGGGCTTCTTCATCGGAACACCAGCGTCCATAAGTGCAAGTGTACCTGCGCAGACTGTTGCCATTGATGATGAGCCGTTAGACTCAAGTATCTGTGATACCAAACGAACGGTGTAAGGATAATCTGCAGGAATCTGTCCCTTCAAAGCGCGCCATGCCAAATGACCATGACCAATCTCGCGGCGGCCTACGCCACGCTGTGCCTTTGCCTCTCCAGTGCAGAATGGGGGGAAGTTATAGTGAAGGAGGAAACGCATGTAACTCTTGTCGAGAACATCGTCAACCATCTTTTCGTCAAGCTTTGTTCCGAGCGTACATGTGGTAAGCGACTGTGTCTCGCCACGTGTGAAGATTGAACTTCCGTGGGGCATTGGCAGCGGACTTACCTCGCACCAGATGGGGCGTATCTCATTGGTCTTACGACCGTCAAGGCGGATACCCTCGTCAAGGATGCAACGACGCATAGCGTCACGCATAACATCATGGTAATATTTCTCCATGAGTGCTGCCTTCTCCTCAAGCTCGTCCTCTGTAAGGTCGGCATGAGCGGCATTGTAAGCTTCCTGAAAGTCTGACAATATCTTGTCGAAAGCGTCCTGACGAGCCTGCTTGTCAAGGGCCTGCTTTGTTACATCGTATGCCTTGGGATAAAGCTCGTCGTTCATCTGCTTGCGCAGGTCTTCGTCGTTAACCTCATGGCAGTATTCACGCTTAACGTCTGTGCCGAGTTCCTTTGACAACTCCGTCTGCAACTCACACATCGGACGTATAGCATCCTGCGCAGCCTTGAGGGCTCCGAGGAGATCCTGCTCCGAAACTTCTTTCATCTCGCCCTCTACCATCATGATGTTCTCAGACGAAGCACCTACCATGAGGTCCATATCGGCTTCCTTCATCTGCTCAAAGGTTGGGTCGATTACGTATTCTCCATTGATGCGTGCCACGCGTACTTCAGAAATCGGGCACTCGAAAGGAATATCTGAGCATGCCAGCGCACATGATGCGGCAAAACCTGCCAAAGCATCGGGCTGGTCAACTCCGTCGGCCGAGAAAAGGATTATGTTTACAAACACCTCGGCGTGGAAGTCTGACGGGAAGAGGGGGCGCAAAGCGCGGTCTACCAGTCGGCATGTAAGGATTTCGTTATCGCTTGCTTTGCCTTCGCGTTTGGTGAAACCGCCAGGAAAACGTCCGGCAGCGGCATACTGTTCTCTGTACTCTACCTGCAAAGGCATGAAATCTGTTCCGGGAACTGCATCTTTTGCGGCACAAACAGTGGC
>CAVLBD010000016.1:0-54263 GCA_963661195.1 bacterium | reverse complement strand
GTTTCCTTTGGCTTGCGTACACTCCAAATTTAGCGTTATACGTTCCCACGCTTTTGTATTTTATACGAATCTGAAACGCTCTGCCTCTTGAATTATTTCAGACTTTCCGTCTGTATGCTCTCCACACTCCCCGTCACAGGATTAAGCACGAGATGAGTGGTAAGCTTCTTACTGAAAAGTTCACCGCTAAGCGACTCTGTTCTACCGAACTGGGCTGCATATAGTTCAAATGCCCCCATCAGATTATTGCCGTTAAAGACAGACACACGTATCTTGCCCGGCAAGTTGACGTAAATGCCTACGTTGTCTTTGTCTTTCTTCTCTCCCTCAATGCTAACGTCTAGAGTTGGCATACTGTGCAAGTCTTCAACCGTTACGTAATAAGGGTTTCCGCCTAAATCATCAACGTCTGTCATACCCAAAAGCGACGAGAAGCGGAAAAGCAACTGCCGGTCAACCTCTCGCGTCGGCACGAGTGTCAAAACAGTTTCAGTAGTGTCTTTCACTGTTGTCCCCTCAAACATCTGCAGCAATGCACTTTCCTGTTTGTCAAGATTGGCCAGCATTATGCGCAACTGCTCACCGTCCTTTGGCATATAGTCCGCCTGCCCTTTGTTAAGCAGCCCTTTGTTTTCTCGTATATCATATATCTCATGTACAGTAAGCTCTGCCATTTTCTCTTTGCTCCCGGCGCTGAGAATTTCCGCTGTCATGTAGTCGCGCGGATTTACGGCAGCTGGTTTAGGTGCGGGAACGAAAGATTTTGTTGGTGACACCTTGCGCGGTTCTGCGTTTACAGCAAGGAGTAAGCCCTTTTCGTCGCGCTCCAACTTACGTATACTATGCTTAGAGTCAATCTTTGCGGTATAGAACTTAGCCGTATCCGGCGTAGCTTCTGATGTCAGCTTAACGTTCAATATACGATAAGTGGTAGCAGGTTCAAGGCTTATGTCGCTACGTTTGAGGTAACGCTCTGCATAAGGAGCAAATTCTCCAGGCGTATAAACAGTTTTTTCCACCTGCAGTGCGAAACGAAGCACTGTTTTTGGCAGATAATACGACGAGCCTTCAACAGATTGTTGCCCTGTCTGAGCATTTACCGTTGCTATGCATCCTGCCGTTAACAGAGCGGCAACAGCGAGAGTTTTCATTCTATTTTTTTTCATGCCTGTTTGGTATTTATGTTCCTTTCTGTAAGTTGTCGAAATGCCTCGGGCAAGGAAGCAATAATGTCGCTTGCAGTCACGCTCTCCATTCCTAGTTGTTGCGCGGCAAGATCACCTGCCAATCCATGCAGATAGACCCCGACGAGCGCTGCATCATGGCGGCTATATCCGCGTGCAAGCAGGGCTGTAAGTATGCCCGTCAGCACGTCTCCACTGCCAGCCGTAGCCATTCCTGCATTTCCGGTGGGGTTAAACGACACTGTCCCGTCGGGCATGCAGACCGCAGTATAGTGACCTTTAAGTATAATGTATATTCCCATCAGCTGCGCTAGCTCCATGGCTTTGTGAAGCTTCTCGTAGCCATCGGTGAAATTTGTTCCGGCAAGCCTTTCGAATTCCAATGGATGCGGTGTTATTAGAGTGCCTTCTGGAAGATGCTGAAACCATGCTTTGTGGGCAGAAAGGATATTAAGTCCGTCAGCATCAATAACGATTGGTGCCTGAGTGCGCCTAAGTTGCGAAACGAATGCCGTTGCCGTTGTCTCGTCTGTACCCAGTCCCGGACCTATCCCCATTGCGTCAAAGTTTTCTGCTGCCACGGCCTCGGTGAACATATTGTCGTCAACATCGTGGCTTACTATGGCCTCTGGCACTGCAATCTGCATGATATCGTTGTTGCGTTGCGGCACGTGGACTGTGACTTTCCCTGCTCCAGCCCTTAGACAAGCCTTGGCTGCAAGCACCGCAGCCCCTGCCATACCGTATTTTCCAGCCACGAGCAAGGCGTTGCCCGCCATGCCTTTGTGCCAAAATTCCCCGCGCGGTTTCAACATACCTCGCACATCGGCCTCTTCAATTATGGTGTATGGAGTTTGCAGCTTTTCCAGATATTCAGTACTGAGCCTTATGTCTAGCACTCTCAACTTTCCCACAAATGTTTGGTTTTCGGCAAAGAGGAAAGCCAATTTACGGTGCTGTAGTGTGAAAGTGTAGTCGGCATGCACTATACATGAGGGGCTGTTGCGCGAATTGTCTTCGGTCATAAGCCCTGATGGGACGTCAATACTTGCCACCTTGCACGGCATTTGATTGATGTAATTCACTAGCGATGCAAATCCGCCAGAGAGGGGTTTACTTAGTCCGGAGCCGAAGAGTCCGTCAATAAGCAGCGTTGTTTTATCGAGTGTTGGCGGGTCGAACTCGTTAATCACCTCAATAAAGCTTTCTTGTGAAGCGACATTCGCCAAACGTTCCTTGTTCTTTATGCAGTCTGCCGAGAGTTTTCCAGTAACGTTGAAGAGGTATGTCTTTACGTTGTATCCCTGTTCTCCCATCATTCTTGCCACGGCTAGTGCATCTCCCCCGTTGTTACCAGGTCCGGCAAAGACGATTACTTTCTGCGTAGTGCCCCACACTTGCGTTATGGCGCGCGTCAAAGCTTTCGCCGCCCGCTCCATAAGATTTATGGATTCTATCGGCTCGTTCTCTATTGTGTATTTGTCGAGCTCACGTATCTGTTCGCTTGTTAGTATTTTCATATATGCAAAAATACGAAATTCTCGCTTTGCATGAAGAAGGGTCACGGCGTTTTTTATTTTTGTCAGTGCTTTTTCCCGTCATAGCCGCCTCTTCTGTGTGCATTGGAGAGGTTCAATACTACGGTCACTCTGCCATTTTCCTCCCTTCAAGCCATGCTATCATGTTTATCACGAGAAAGTTCCAGTTCTGGAAACCTTTGTTCAGCACTGGCTCTCCGCTTTCTGGTATGTAGTATTCGTGGAGTGCTCCGAAACGCTCAAAGTCTCTTCCAAGCAGAATCACGGTTTTCTCTGCCAATTGGCGTGCGTCTTCGGTGTATCCATAGTTTAGTAGTCCGCGAAAAACAAGGTAGTTTACGTTTATCCATACTGGCCCTTGCCATGAAGAGGGGTTGCCGCTGGCCTTGAGATTGTACATCTTTTCTAGAGGTGAGAGCGTCCTCACTCCTGCCGGGGCATTGAATGACGTTGTGTCGCGGTAATGCCGCTCCACCATTTGCCGCGCTTGCTCTGGTGTTGCTATGCCTGCCCACATTGCCATGAAACCGCTCCACACGTCGAAACGCTGAATAAGACAATCATAATTCCGCGGTTGCCCTACGTGAAGATAGAGATCTCCTGGGTTTAGTCCCTTAATGTCTGGCTTCTGAACAGGCAGGAGATTCAAGTCAACACTATAGTAGAAGCCATCGCGTCTGTCCCAGCAATGTTCCCTAACACTGCGCAGTAGTTGTTCTGCGTCCGCCTTATAGCCGTCGGCTATGCCGTCCATTTTCAAGCAACGGGCAAGATATTCCATTGCAAGCAACTCCTTATACATTAAAGCGTTAAGGAATATCGACCCGGAGCTTTCCGCTGGCCTATAGAAAGTACTGGGATCGTTGTCCACCCCTATGGCCTCATCGGTTTCCCAGAAAAGGAGTCCTGTAGCTTTATGGCGGTGCCAGTTCATGTATTTTGCCTCGAAAGCTTGCAAATAATAGAAGCTTTCACGCAACCATTCGGCGTCATCGTTCATATACCGCGTTATGAGTGCCGCATGTTGAGCTATGGTTGGCTTGTGCATGTTGCTCTTCCATGGGTTGCGTTTCTTTAGCATTTCCTCACGACTGGGCGCGTTTCGTTCAATCCAAATAGGAATCCAACCATCCATGCCGCCATAGCTGAGCGCATTGAGCACACATCCTTGCTCGTATGTCAGGGCTTCTGTGCTATCTTTGGGCGTTCCTTTGTCTAGAAGTATCTGACGTAGCGCCACATCGCTAAGCCATGAGTCCCAATCCCAAAGCATATCGAGATATTGGCTGCTGCCTGGGGCTAGGAACGGGTATTTCAACGCCCCGCCTGCCTTGCGGTACATGCCGTGCATCTCCTTATATATGTTTCGCTTGCAGATGTTTTTGTAATGCTCTACATTCTCTTTTGTCCTTTCCGGCAGCTGGGCCGTGCTGGTTTTCGGAAGAAAAAGAACTGCAACGAGCAGGGGAAGGATTGCCTTTTTCATCGGTTTTATTGTTTTATATAGTCTTTATCTGCGTCCACCACCACGAGCACGCGGTCATAACCCTGCTGGTATGGGGCGTCATACTGGAAGTTGGTGCGCGAATTGTCCGCCTCCCCTATATACTTGAACGTGCCGTCAGAGGGATTGAACCACCATGCTTTTTTCTTACTGCCGCTGATTTTCGTAAGATCCACCTGCATGGGACGTGCGCTATAGTTATAGACAAGCATATAGTCCTTGCCGCGCGTTGCCGTAAGGCGGTCGTAACGATATCCTTCGCCCCCGAGAACAATGGTTTGGTCCGGCACTCTATCCTCGAAGGGGAACATGAGCATGAGTTCCTTCAAATGGCGCATCTGTTGGAATCCGGGGTCTGAAAGGGCGTCATACCAAGGCTTTGTACATCCGTAACCGCCACCGTTTCCGGGTCTGTGAAACTGCATTATGGCGTTATTGCCGTAGGTATGGCCAAAACATCCGCTGAACACCGCCCAATAAGCATAGCGACGCACATCGCATGCCTGCCACAATGGTTGTTTCGGGTCATGGAGTCCTTGTGGTATCCCCTCGTAGCTTGGCTCACCGTCTATCACGGGTTTCAATGGCTTCATCGCAAGGCTCTGCTCGGCATAGCGCCAGTTGTCTTCTTCTGTATTGGGACTTACCGACGTGTCGCCGTCGCCTTTCTTTTGTCCATAGCGGCGATGCCCGCTCTGAAACATGTTGAAATCTAGCCATTCGGCATCGTTCCACCAAGTAGCCGACATGGTGCGACCAAAGGGATGGAATGTCATAAGGTGGTTCTTGTCTATGGATTTAATTGTTGTGGCAAGGGCTGTCCATACCTCGGGCTTCACATCTCCGCGTATGTCTCCACCGATTATCCACACGATGTTTGGGGAATTTTTGTAACGGTTGGCAAGAAAACGCCCATAAGCCTTGGCTTGCTCAACATTCATAAGGCCTGCCTTAACAAGACCTCCCCACACGCAAACCATACCAATGTATATGCCACGCTGTTCTGCCTGCTTTATAACGTAGTCCATATTCCCCCAATAACTGGTGGAAGACTTGTCTTTCTCCACATTTTTGAAGTTGAAACCGTCGGGCAAAGAGCTTGCGCCATATAGGTTTGTGGCGGGCACACCATTCATTGTCTGCACCTGAACCACATTATAGCCTGCCTTTTGGCAACACTCCAGATAGTAGTTCACCTCACTGCGGTCAAGCTTCTGCGGCAACAACCAGCCTGTTTCACCGAGCCAGAAGAAGGGTTTGCCATTTTCGTGCTGCAGATAACGGTGGTTTGCCGATACCTTTAGCGGTCCGTTGTCCCAAGGTTTCTGCGCCATTGCACACATTGTTAGAATTGCTACGAAGAGTAAGGAAAATAGTCTTTTAGTATTTTTCATCTTGTAAATAAAGGGTTTTGGTATCTTTTGCTTGAACAGACTGCAACATTGGTGCGTCTGCCATCTTTCTTATGACGCATATAGAGGTTTCTTTGTACTATCCGCATTTTACCAGTCCCCGCCCAAGTAATAGAATAAGGCCGCGGGGTTATACATAGAACGCCACGGGGAAACAAATACATTCAAGCGGTTGAAATAATTGAAAAGCATAGGAATCTAATTATTTATTCGTATCTTTGCATAGCACATCTTAAATAATAATCACAAGGAAAACAAATCAATAACCCTTAAATTCTATGCGCAAATTTCTATTCATCGCAGCCATCATCCTTGGGTTGACGGCAACAAACGCAAAAGCCCAAGACTATCCCTACTCTGAACTGTATCAAAATCTGCCGTTCAAGATGCAGAAAGTTTCACGCCCGGCATTCCCCGACCGTCAAGCAAACATACGGGAAAGCGGAGCCGTGGGCGACGGTACCACACTATGCACCCAAGCCATACAACAGACCATTGATAAGCTGGCTGCAAAAGGCGGCGGAAAGGTTATCGTGCCGCAAGGTGTTTGGCTTACCGGGCCGATTAAACTGAAGAGTAACATCAATCTTCACCTTGAAAAAGGGGCGATTCTGCTATTCTCGCCCGACTATGAGCTATATCCAATAGTGAAATCCGTATTCGAAGGCCTCGATACACGCCGCTGCCAGTCGCCTGTTTCGGCTGAAGGACAAGAGAATGTTGCTATCACAGGCCAGGGAGTAATAGACGGCAACGGACAGTTTTGGCGTCCGCTAAAGAAGCAAAAAGTTACTGCCGGACAGTGGAAAGAGTTTACGTCAAAGGGCGGTGCATACATACGCGAAGACTTTTGGATTCCTACTGAAGGCGCAAAGAAAGGATACCTCATGGCTGACATGAATGTGCCCATGGGAAACTTGAGCGAAGCGCAGTGGGACAGCATAAAAGTGTTCTTGCGTCCTGTTATGATAAGCATCGTAAGCTGCAAAAACGTGTGGCTCGATGGAGTTACATTCCAAAACTCTCCGGCATGGAACGTGCACCCGCTGATGTGTGAGAACGTGCTGATTGAAAATGTTGAAGTGAGAAACCCGAGCTATGCCCAAAACGGCGACGGCCTTGACCTTGAGTCTTGCCGCAATGCCCTCATCGTAAACTCACGCTTCGACGTGGGCGACGACGGCATTTGCATAAAGAGCGGAAAGGATGCCGATGGCAGAAAGAGAAACCGTCCGTGCGAAAACGTTATTGTTGACGGTTGCACAGTGTTCAAAGGACATGGCGGCTTCGTTGTAGGCTCTGAGATGAGTGGCGGAGTGAAGAACATAAGCGTAAGCAACTGCCAGTTTTTGGGCACAGACGTAGGCCTGCGCTTCAAGAGCAAGCGCGGCAGAGGCGGAATAGTAGAGAATATTTGGATTAAGAATATCTCAATGTTCGATATTCCTACTGAGGCAGTAATCTTCAACCTCTACTACGGTGGAATGTCAGCAGCCGAGGCAAAAGCTGCAGGAAAGAACCAGGTTCAGGAAATAAAGCCTATGCCCGTAGACGAAACAACGCCTTGCTTCCGCAACATATACATCGAAGACGTGGTATGCCGCAACGCAAACAGAGCAATGTTCTTCAACGGTCTGCCAGAGATGCCCGTTACGAACATCAATCTTAAGAACATTGAAATAACTGCAAACAAGCCAGCTGAATTCAAATACTGCAAGAATATCAAGCAAGAAAACGTAAATATCAAGACTACAGAAAGCAAATAATTGCTACGTTTACAAAAGGTGAAAGCGGACTGTGCAGCTGGTATCAGCTTAACGCAGCCCGCTTTCACCTTATATAATATATAGGTATAAACAACCGATATCCACTTGATGCTATGCGAAAAACGTTAAGATATGGTTACAAACATTAAGTCATAGCGTCTTAAACATTACAAGATGTTATATTTATTCACAAAATCTATTTTTATGAAGACAAGAAAGATGTATAATTCAAGCTCCAGCTTGAAAACGATGTCCATCACACTTGCCATGTCATCAGCCATGCTTTTGCCGGCAACAGCCAATGCCACAGAAGCAGGAAAGGCAGCACTAGCACCGCAAGCCGTGCAGCAAAGTGGCGTAGTTAAGGGCAACATCGTCGACGAAACAGGAGAGCCAATGATTGGCGTCACCGTAATACCTTTGGGACAGACAAAGAACGGTACGATAACCGACCTTGACGGAAACTTTACCCTGCACAATGTATCAGGAAAGACTACAATTGAGATTTCATACATTGGCTATAAGACACAGAAAGTCACAGCAACTCCAGGCTCACCCGTTTCAATTAAAATGGTTCCTGAATCGAATCAGCTGGACGACGTGGTAGTTATCGGTTTCGGTACCGTAAAGAAACGTGACGTTACTGGTTCTGTCGCTTCCGTAAAGTCTGACGTTATTCTGCAGACTCCTACGACAAGCGTAGCCTCAGCCATGCAGGGACGTATCTCCGGCCTCGACATTAACGGTAGCGACCTCCGCATCCGTGGTAACCGCTCCATTTCGGCAGGCAACTCACCCCTCGTAATCATTGACGGAGTGCAAGGCGGAAGCATGAGCGACCTTAACCCGAACGATATCGAGTCCGTTGACGTATTGAAAGATGCCTCCTCTACAGCCATCTATGGTTCGCAGGGTGCAAACGGTGTTATCATCATTACGACAAAAAAGCCCGAGGCTGGAAAAATGCAAGTCTCATACGATGGTTACGTCACCGCGGCGTTCCGTCCAGACCGCGCCTCTTACCGCTCACCGCAAGACTACTACAATACACGCAGGCTAGCTGCTGAAAATGCAGGTCTGTGGAACTCCACAGCAGACGACGAATCTCTCTTCGCAAGCACCGAGGCTTATGCTGCCTATAAAGCCGGAGCTTGGACTGACTACGAGAACCTTCTGCAGAAGAAGACAACGTGGAGCACCAAGCATACCGTTACACTCTCTGGAGGTACGGATAAGACGCAGGCTCGCTTCTCCGTGGGTTATGCCAACGATGGCAACAAATGGAAGAGAAACAGCGGCACAGACAGATATAATCTGCGTGCAAATATTGACCACAAGTTCCTGAAATGGATGAGTGCAGGCGTTACATTCCAACTCGCCCACACACGCTCCGATGCTTCGCCATACTCAAAGGCAAAGACTACGGGACTTGAACTCGGTTCACCATACGGTTACTATGATTCCAGCACAGAGAACTATGTTATCGGCACAGAGCTCATGAAATACCCGCTCGCAACGGGCGACTACGTCAATCCCCTCATTGACACAGAGAACTACGACCGCTACAGCGCTGAAAGTTACTCCACAAACGTTGTTGCAAACGGCTACCTTGACATACATCCCATAGAGGGCCTTACATTCCGTACGCAGCTGAACGCACACCTTACCAACTCATCTACTGGTAATTACCAGGACAGTGAGAACTCTGCTTTCGTGGAATCAGGAACAAACAGAAGCAAGGCTTACATGGACAAAGCCTCTGGAACGTATGTTGAGTGGAACAATGTGCTGACATATAACTTCAAGAAAATTCTGCCAGAAGACCACAATCTTGCCATTACCCTCCTCACAACATGGAACAAGTCAATCAAAGACGACTTGAACGCCACATCCTACGGACAGACATTGGCAAGCAACCTTTGGTGGAACTTGGCTTCCAATGACGGCGGTGAAGCAGCTCTCGCTCACTCAAGCTCTTATACACAGGCACAGAACTTCTCTTATGCAGCACGTGTGCAGTATGATTGGAAGGGACGTTACTTGTTCACAGGTTCTATACGCCGCGACGGTTCATCAAAGCTCGCACCGGGATACAAATGGGAATGGTTCCCATCAGCAGCTTTTGCATGGCGTATTTCTGACGAGCCTTGGATGAAGAACACTAAGTCTTGGCTCGATGACTTGAAACTGCGCGCCACTTATGGTGTTGCCGGCAACTCGAACATATCTGCGTACGCCACACAAAGCGGTATAACATTCGCAAACTGGAGCTTCGGATTCCAGGATACACAGGCTAACCGCTACCTTCTTGGTGTACTTGACAACGGATACTACAAAATTGCCAACAAGACAACCAAGTGGGAACGCTCCACAACATTCGACCTTGGCTTTGACGCAGTGTTCTTCAACAGCCGCCTGAACGTTACGTTCGACTGGTATTTGCAGAAGACCACCGATCTTATGCTTCAGCGTTCACTTCCAACGTCTGCAGGACAGGACGGAAAGTATGCAACAGTAATGAACATTGGAGCAGTAAAGAACACGGGTGTTGAACTTTCTATCAACAGTCGCAACATCGTTACCAAGGATTTCACATGGAACTCCACACTGACATTCTCTGCTAACCGTGAAAAGATTGACAAACTCTACGGCGGACTGACAGAACTTCAGATTGGTACAAACAAGGAGACACAGACTTACATGGTAGGTCATCCTATCAGCTCATACAAAACCTTCAAGTATCTCGGCATTTACACCACCGATGAAGTTAATTCTTGGACTGACGAAACTGCTTACTACAAGGATGCAGCCAAGACCAAGCGCTTTGAGGCTGGAGACATTAAGGTTGCCGACCTTAACGGCGACCACGTAATCGACCAAACAAACGACGTTGACTACGTAGGCTCTACGTCACCAGATTGGTTTGCCGGCTTCAACAACGACTTCCGCTACAAGAACTGGGATCTTACTATATACTTCTATGCACGTTGGGGACAGTGGGGCGAAAGCAAAGTAGCCAACTATTCTCCTTCAAACGGAGGAATATACTCCAATTTCGATTACTGGGTTGAAGGAACCAACGAGGGTGGATCATTGCCAAAGCTTTATAAAGGACGCAACCTCTATGATTACATCGGCTATCAGAGCCTTTCTTACTGCGACAACTCCTTCATCAAGCTCAAGAGAATATCACTTGGATACACTCTGCCACGCAAAGCGCTCAAATCAATCGGCATCAATAATGTGCGTATCTATGCAACTGTTAACGATCCTCTCTATTTCGTGAAGAACGACTGGCAGAGATATTATGATCCAGAAGGTAACCAGCGCAGCGTGACTGTGGGCCTCAACGTCAATTTCTAAAAAAAGGCATGGCTCAACACCAAAATACCTTTAAAAAACTAATAGGAAACAAAATGAAGAAATACAATAAATTTATCATAGCAGCGCTGCTCGGCGGCTCAACACTGGGGCTGACTTCATGCTCCCTAGACGAGTATAACCCAAGCGGAGAGGGAGCTGACGAGGTGTTTGTTACCGAAACAGGTATGGAAAACCTCGTAAACCAAATGTACTACAACTTCAGATGGAAATTCTACGGCCGCGAAGACCCCGTGCTATACATGGAAGGTTCGGCAGACATTTGGCAGAATATCGGTAATGGTTACGAATACGGAAAACAGCTAACCCGCTGCGTTGACCTGCAGGGCGACCGCGGACAGATTCAGAACGTATGGAATCGCGTTTACGATAATGTCAACGTCTGCAACACAATCATCAACCGTTTGGATAAAAGCAACGTTCTTACCGCACAACAAAAGGCAGACTTTGATGGCGAAGCTCGCTTCATGCGCTCATACTGCTACTGGTGGTTAGTGGAGTTTTTCGGTGACATCGAACTTCGTCTCGACGAGACTACCGATGCTGTGTTCACAGCCAAACGCACCGACCGCAAGAAGATTTACGATGAAGTTATCATTCCCGATGCAGAGAAAGCAGCCGAGGAACTGCCTATAACTCCGTATAATGGCGAAGTCGGACGCTCTACGAAGAAAGCAGCAAAGGCTCTCCTTGCTCGCGTACTCCTCACACGTGCCCAATATGAAACAGCGGGAAGCGATGAACAAAAGGCTTTCTATCAGAAAGCTCTTGACGCTTCGCTTGACGTAATCAACAATAAGTCGGCTTACGGCATTAAGCTTTACGACACGTACGACGAGATTTGGCAGGCAAAGAACAATAAGAGCAATACTGAATTCCTATGGGTTTGCACTTTCTCATCGAATTCAACGCTCAATGCCGACTCGAAACCTAACCGTCTGCACGCATACTTCTCACCGAAGTTCAACGGGCGCGGTGGCATACAAACCACAGCCACTAGTTACGACTATCCCAAAGACGGTGCAGAAAAGCTTATGCCAACATATTATTTTATGAACCTTTGGGAAGATTGGGACGCGCGTTATGACGCAGACTTCCAGGAAGCATTCATGAACCCGTCAAAATACAAATACACTTGGAAGGCTGATCAAGCAGATAGCTACTATAAGATGCCAGAAATCGTAGGAAAGAAGTCTGCCCCCGGCGACACTTTGTTCTACTTCACCAAGAAGCATATCTCTGACGAGGCGAACCGCAACTACATAACCATAGACATCGACAAGCTCTACGAAACGGAGAATGTAAATAGCTACGGCGGTGCACGTTTGCGTTACTACGTGACAGACACGGTAAACACCACACAGTATGTTGCATCGTCGTTCCCACGCTTCACTAAGTACCGCATTTGGGACGGAGATGTAAACGGCACTATTCTCATAATGAACAAGGACGCAAATCAGCAGGCAAGCTATGCCGATGTTCCTGTTATGCGTTACGCTGAAATGCCTCTGATTGCTGCAGAATGTTACATAGGTCTTGGTAACCAAGCTGCAGCAGCACAAATCATAAACCAAGAGATTCGCAATGCACGCGTAGTGAAAGCAGGGCATAGTCTGAGCGAAGCACAGGTAACGGCAGCCGACATGACTGTTGATTGGATTATCGACGAGCGCGCTCGCGAGCTTTGCGGCGAATGGCTCCGCTGGTTTGACATCAAGCGTGTGTATAGTCCGCAGAACAAGTTCGCCTCTATCATCCGCGGACGCAACCCGAGTATGATTGGCGATGACTGCATGGAAGAATACCACGCACTGCGCCCGATACCAAACACCTACCTCGACAAACTTGAAAACGCCGAGGAATTCGGACAGAACCCAGGATATAACCCATACGTAAAGTCAAAGTAAGATAATATTGTCTTAGACAATTCAAAAAAAAGACGGAGTGTCATGGTTACAATACTACAGACACTCCGTCTTTGTCTTACAGAGCGGTATCAATATACCCTCTGAAAAGAAATAGCATTTTGAAGACTAATAACATAACAATAACTCAAAACTTTTAGATTATGAAGAAAATTCTACTCTCAGCAGCAGCCCTTCTTATGGCCGTTGCAAACATTTCAGCTCAAGAAACCGCAAGCACACCTTACATTCTCTCTGCCGTAGGCGACAACACATACGCCGTTACAATGACTCAGGAAGAAGTTGCTGCAGGTTTCGACGCACAGTGGGTTTCTGATGCATGGAACATTGGTGTTGCTCTCCCCGCAGGAACAGTAATGTTCGAGAATGACGACCTAGTTATCAAGGCAGCCGTTGACAAGACTCCCGTTTACACATCAGGTGGCAAAAGCTCTCAGATAAAAGAGGAATTCCCTGCATATACAGGCTATATCAATGCAGGTTCAACTCTTGGCCAGAACAACTGGGCTGACGACCTTACCATTCAGGACATCGCTGACTGCAAGGCTAACAACCAAGGTATCGTAAGCGTTACCCCGAAAAAGGCAGGTACGTTGAGCTTCGGCGCTTACGCTGGCGACAATAGCCGTGAGATTGGTATCTACAAGCTGGCTACCGACGAGGAGAAGGACAACGACAACTTCGGAGAAATGGTTGCAAAGAACAACTTCCGCAACGACGGTGAGAACGGAACTGTAAAGAACGCTCCCGCATACGTAGAGGCTGCCATTGCTCCTGGCCATGACTATGCTCTTCTCGCAGGTGGCAACAAGAACCTTTGCGTTCACCAGATCAAGTTCGTTCCTAGCGGAGACGCTGACGGCATCAACACTGTTGACAATGCAAGCGCAAAGACTGTTGTTTCAGTTTATAGCGTTGCCGGTGCACAACTCAACGGAATGCAGAAGGGTCTGAACATCGTTAAATACAGCGATGGCACTTCAGCAAAGATTATGAAATAAGGAAATAACTTAGCAAATCAACTATATCCTTACAACAAATAAGAGGATATACGAATGAACTACGGCTCCCGGCAGATGCTTAATCTGCCGGGAGTTCTTGTTTTCCCCACAACAAAAGATTAACTTTGCAGAACAAATATTCTACTAACTAACATACACCTATATGCCAAACATACAGAAATGCTTAGTACTTGCTGCAGCAACGCTACTGACGCAGCAAGCAATCTATGCTGAGATTGAGGGGAGTCTGGACCCCAAAGCAGCGGTTGCACAGTGGAGCAACGCCTCCACATATCCGAAAATCATAGACATAAACTTCAGCGACGACACGTGGCCCGACACATGGAAGGGAGAAACAGGCGTAGACTGTCCGGACTTCTCGACTGGCGGCTACGTCAATGCCGTGATAAACGTCAATGCCAACGGAGGCACGGAAGTGCAATATCCAGTGCTCTTCCACAACTGCACATTTGCGACCAAGAAGTCTGCCAACGGATTTGCCGGAGCGACAGCAGCCTTCTGCCGCCAATATTATCTCGGACAAAACTATACAGGAAACAGTGCCGCCACATACAACAACTGGACCGTTGCCGGACATACCACACATCTTGAGGACAACATCACTTACGACGCGGACAACCGTCCCACATACGGCGAGGCTGGTTTTGTGCAGATGTGCCGCGATGCAGCAATCACCGACAGTGCCGGCAACAAAGTGTCGCAACACGGATGGATGGAGATAGACCATTTACCGTATGTCAACACGGTTCAATGGTCTTGGTCGTCTACTTCTTGGGGACGCGGTATAAAATGCGACTACAAAGTGGGCGATGGCGACTGGCAACCCCTCGTGTGGATGGGTTCAGACAAGCACAAAGCAGGCTACACCGTGTTCTCAGACCAAGGCTATTTCATGGAAAACACCATTGATGCCAACGACGTATCCATACGTTGGCGCGTGTGGGACGGCGAAGATCTGAGCAATCCCGTGCAGGTGGGCAGCGATGGCAAATGCCCGTTCACCAAGTCTATCACTCCATACGATCAGCAACAGGCGCCAAGAGTCCATAAAATACAGATTTTTGGCCGCGGGCTTACAGTTGAAGACGCGCGGTATGCCAAAGAAAACCCCGTGGGCAACGTAGGAAAACTCACCGACCTTGACGGTAGAGGAAGTGGCGACGACAAGACAACGCCTGCTCCTGACGATAATGCGGCCGTAATAATAAGCACCGTTTCGCAAGACGGCAGCGGCGACTACTCAAAGGTTCAGGATGCGATAAACGCCATACCAGAGGGATCACGCGGCATAATATACATCCGTCCCGGCATTTACGACGAGAATATCCATGCCGGATACAAAAGCACCAAGAACAAATACTACTCGCTTATCGGCGAAAACAAGGAAACAACCATACTCACCTCCAGCGTTAGCCGCGGCAGTGGTGACAAAGACTACACCGACTGCGCAGCCCTCAACGTCTTCACCAGCCGCTTCTACGCGCAGAACCTGACCGTTCGCAACACCAGCGGCAACGTGGGCCAAGCGGAAGCACTATATACCAACGGCGACGCACACATCTTCAACAACTGCATATTGAGTGGTTTCCAGGACACATACAAGGCAAACTCCGGCTCACGCGGATATTTCACCAACTGTACGATAGAAGGCGGAACGGACTTTATCTACGATGGCGGGCTGGAATGGTTTGACAGTTGCACGCTGCGCGTTCTGAAAGGCGGACAATACATCACGGCTCCCGGCAATAGCAGCATGCCGATGACAAGGGTCATGAACCCATTACTAAGCCAAAGCACATTTTATCCCGGACTATTTTTCCGCAACTGCACAGTGACGGCAGGCGAAGGCGTGGCAGACAACAGTTACTATCTTGGACGTCCGTGGCAGGAAACAAGCGGGTCGATGTTCATCAACTGCAACCTCGGGAACGTCATAAAGCCTGCAGGATGGGCTGCATGGGGCGGTTCGGAAAACAAGTCATCGCTCTACGAATACAAGAGCGTTGACAATGACGGCAAAACCATTGACACTTCGAAGCGTGCGTCGTTCTCTTGTCAAGCTACCGATGCGGAGGTTGAAGCCTACATGAACCCAGAATTCATGTTCGGAAAGTTCAGCGACGTGCCTTTCGACTACAAGAAAATTCTTCTTGGCGCAGCAGCTCCAATGAACTTCGTGGTTACTCCTACGGAAATCACATGGGAAAGCGATGACAACGCCGCTGCATACATTATCTATAAAGACGGCACATTCCTGAAGTTCACTACCGAACGCACGCTGACAAAGACTGCCGACGACAATGCCTCATACAGCGTAGCGTCTGTATCGAAAAAGGGTGTTGTGTCAAAAGTGGTAAATGCCAATGAAGCTCTGCGCCTAAAGGCATTCCCCACGGCTGAAGGCTTCGGGAAATATACCAGCGGCGGACGCGGTGGAAAAGTAGTGAAGGTGACGTCGCTTGCCGACGATGGCTCTGCGGGCACGCTGCGCTGGGCATTCCAGCAGTATGCCGGCGAACCCATAACAATAGTATTCGCTGTTAGCGGAGACATAAAGCTGACGAGCCAGCTTCGCGTGAACCGTGCCGACTGGACGCTTGCCGGACAGACTGCTCCGGGCGAGGGAATTCTCATTAGCCACAACAAGATAAATTTCGGCGGCTCGCAAAATTTCATCGTGCGCAACGTTCGCTTCCGTTCTGGGCATGCCGATGTGAACGGCGATGTGCTGCAAGACCAAGCCATCGGTGCGGAAAACTGCAGCAACTACATCTTCGACCACTGCGTTTTCGGCTGGTCTGTGGAAGAGAACATCAACACTCAGGACTGTCATTTCCTAACGATCCAAAATAGTATCGTACACGAGGGTCTCTACAACGCCGGACATAAGAAGGGCGCACGCGGCTACGGCACCCAGTGGGGCGGCTCGCCTGCAACATACTGCCGCAACCTTCTTGCCGACAACAAGTCGCGTTCGCCACGCATCAACGGCGCACGTGGCGAAGACTACGTGGTGTTCCTTGAATATATCAACAACGTAAACTATAACTTCGGCGGCAACGGAGGATGCTATGGCGGCGAGAACACCGCAGCCATTACCTCATACAATGGTATGAACTCCGCCCACGAATGTAACTTTATCGGCAACTATTACAAGCCGGGGCCGGCTAGCAACAAGTCGGACATCGTGCTCGTGAAATCAAGTTACGCCCGTACGGGGGCAACATCATGGGGACCGGCAAAATGGTTCGTCAGCGGCAACGTAATAGAAGGCGACGCGGAACGTACCGCCGACAACTGGAAGGCCATGACAGCAGAGACATATTCACTCAGCGACATACGGGTTGACCAGCGTATCGTGCCGGAACACAACTACTATAAGTATTCCGCTGCAGGCAATGTTGGCACGTATGACCCCGAGATGTATATGATTTATGACATTCTTTCGGGCGAAGAGGCTTACGAGAGCGTACTAAACACAGCGGGAACCGTAAACCGTGATGCCATAGAGAAGCGCATTGTTGAGGAAGCCCGCACGGGAGTGAACAAATACGGCGGCAGCACCATCGGCGCAAATAAGGGAATCATTGATACGGAAAACGACTGTGAAGGCTTTGTTGCCTACTCCAGCGACTATACCATGCCAGCAGATACCGACGGCGACGGCATGCCCGACGAGTGGGAAAAGGCTCACGGTCTGAACCCAAGCGTGGCAGACCAGAATCTAGTAAACTCCCAAGGCTATACTGCCCTTGAGGTATATCTCAACAGCTTGATGGGAGAGTCTCTGGAAGACGGCTACCACGTAAACTCAGTGAACAGCCTCAACACAAACGTGGCTATGAGTTATGATTCAACCAGCGCGACGCTGCGCGTGGGCGAGAAAGCTATTGGCTCGCTAGTTAAAGTCTACAATACCGCAGGCCGCCAGCTCTCCGTGCGCGAAATAACATCAACCGCAATAAACCTCTCCGACGTTAAGGAACCAGTCTTCCTTATCCGCATTGACGGAAAGGTGGCCCCAAGAGTGATGAAAGTAAGGAATAGACATTAAGTGTCTGCATTACCCATTTTAATACCTATTTGTCCTTTTCCCGACAAATAGGTATTTTTTATTCAGAAAAACATTTCAAAAGTTTTTGAATTAAGCATTTTTTATTACTTTTGCAAGCATACCGCATAACAATACGGAAGTTCATACATAAAAGTAGCCGTTTTAAATGTCGGAAGCGAGCCTTTTACGCTATAAGACAAGTAGTTTGTGCGTTGCTATTCGCAGGTTTTCAGCCCACAGACAATACATTTTTAGAAAACATGTTATAACATTCGTTTTAAGAAAGCCAGAGGAAAACTGAAACAACATATACATTAATTATTTAAACTTTTATTTATGAGAAAAACGTTACAAAGAGCAATGAGCCTTTTCCTTCTCGCCATATTGGGCGCAGCAACGGGATGGGCGCAAACTGCTTTGCCGTATTCCGTTGATTTCAAGGAAGGTTTCAATGACTGGACTGCGATTGATAAGAGTACGACAACAGGCGTCACTTGGAATTACACCAAAGGACTTTACAGTGCAGCCGACGGAGCGTGGAAAAACCTGGTCGTTTTAAAAGGCGACTCTGTAGCTCCTCACAGCGATTACCTTGTTTCTCCTGGTTTTGAGCTGAAGAAAGGCAAACGCTACTCCTTCTCTGTCACAGGTCAATATAAGGGATATGCACTTTTGGCCGCACAGGTAGGAAAGAGCGCCACAGACATGTCGGCAAATGAGCAGATTTCCGCTGACATATCCGGCAGCCTACATTCTTACTATTACGGCTACATGGACTATAACGGCACTAGCTACGTAAGCACCGCAACAGTAGAATATGCTCCAACAGAAGACGGAACATACTATTTCTCACTATACGCATATTCCACAGGCTCGGAGAATGACGAGACAAACCAGTTCTTCCTGACTGGTGCTTCTGTTGAATCATTAGGCGGAGACGCTCCGGTAGAACTGCCCTACTCCACAACATTCGAGACAACGCCGAAATTCTGGACTGCACTCGACGCTAGCACCACTCCATACCGCACTTGGGCATGGGGCGACTTCTACGACTACGCAACGAGCACCACACACTACGGCATTGTAAACACCTATGATGGTGACTACAACTGGAACGACTATTACATCTCTCCTGAGTTCACTCTCGAAGCAGGCAAGAACTATAAGGTTAAGACTCGTGCATGGAAGAACAATGATCCAAGCGACTTCAACCTTGCCCTCACATTGGGAACATCTATTACCGATGCTTCAACATTCAGCAAAATTGCCGACATCGACATGCAATACAACTATGATGCCGACAAGACTGACGACCACGTGTTCACTGTGAAGGAAAGTGGCAACTACCGCGTCGCTTACCTCGCAACAACAACAACGACAACAAACCACAAGATTGCCCTCGACTACTTCAGTATTGAGGAGACAACCGACGGCGTTGACGTAACTCCAACAGCTCTTCCTTATGAAATCACGTTCAACAGCACCAACGATGTTTGGACAACTATAGACAATAGTGAAACTCCTGGCACGACATGGGGATTCAATAGCGACTGGGGCAACGATGGCTTCTGTCTGAATGGTTCATGGACAGCCATACCAAGCTACTGCATTGTGCAGGACAAAGGCGTGGCAGACGACTACTATGTATCTCCTGCCTTCAAGCTTGAAGCTGGCAAGACTTACACGGTGAAGACAAACAGCGGTCAGATGTATGATGCGTCACACAATGCAGCCCTCTCAATAGAATATGGAAAGAGCAGCACAGATGCTTCAGCTTTCACAAAGATCTCTGACATCACGATGGAAAATACCGGCACACAGTATGAAAACTCATACAGCGTGACTCCGGAAGCTGACGGCATCTACTACTTCGCATACCACATGAAGCAGAACGACACCGAGAGCGACAGCTACAAGTCGTATGCTTACAACTACGTATTCAGCTTCGGTATCGGCGAAAAGACTGAAGGTGGCGACGAGCCAATAGAAGAAACTGTTGCTGTTCCATACAGTATTACATTCGATTCTAGCGACAAGACTTCTACATGGACAGCCATCGACAACTCTGAATCAAAGGATGTATACTCATGGCAGTACAACGAATACGCATACTATAACTATGATGACGGAACTAATGTACCGGGTGCTGCATTCACAGGCGACTGGGCTGCTGCTGCAAACGACTACTTCGTTTCTCCAGCCATCACACTTGAAGCTGGCAAGACTTACAAAGTTTCTGCCAACACCATGCTCCGCACCGAAGACAGCAACATGCTTCTCTCATTCGTTTACGGTACTTCCAAGACTGACGCTACCGATTATAAAGAAGTTGGAACGATAACTTCTGGCACTACTTACGATGCTACTCGCTCTGAAGAGGCAACATTCACTGTTCCCGCAACAGGCAACTACTACGTAGGTATACTTGGCAAGTCGCCTGAGAGCGCAACAACACAAAGCGACTGGCAGAAGTCACAGGCTATAATCTTCAACTTTGCAATAGACGAAGTTGTTCTTCCCGAAGATACACTGGAAGTTCCTTACAACATAACCTTCACCGCAGAAAACGTTGGCACATGGAAGTCATACAACAACGCTGAGAGCAGCACCGCCAACAAGTGGGCTTGGGATGCAACAGGCTATCAGGAGAAAGACGCTGACGGCAACAACGTAGGCGATCCTCACCCAAGTGTGCGCATCACTACCGATGCTGTAAATAGCGTAAACGCTTGCTTCTATTCACCAGGCTTCAAGTTGAAGGAAGGCAAGACATACAAGGTTTCTTATAAGGTGCGCGCTCCGAAGGAGAATAGCATGGCCGTACAATATGTTTACACTAAGGATCGCTCTGAACAATATCCTTCAAGCTTGAACTACGACTACTCTATCCAGACTGAATTCGACGCAAAGGATTCTGTATACACTGTTGATATTGCAAAAGACAGCATTTACTACTTCGGCGTAAAAGTACAGACTTGGTCTGAAGGAAACGAACTTGACTTGAACTTCTTCTCATTCTCAATTGAAGAAGCTGCAGATGTAGAAGATACGACAGTGGCTCTGCCTTATGAAATCGACTTCACACAATATGAAAAAGCCGAGAACGAATGGGGCTACGAAGAGGCTGTTGACCCATCTACAGCATGGACAATGATCGACCGCAGCGGCACTATATCAAGCACATGGCGCTGGAGCACATGGGGATATACTGAATACGACGAAAGCTGGGCGCAAGTTGGCGATACTCACCCTGCTGTTGGATTCAATAGCGACTGGTATACAGATGCTAACGACTATGCCATTGCTCCTGCATTCGAACTGAAAGCCGGCAAGACATACGGTGTTAAGGTTACAGCTACCGTAAACAGAACAGCTCTTGAAGCTGCTACTACCAAGCTAACCCTTGAGGTTGGAACGAACAAGAAGGTTTCTAGCTCATACTCTGAGTTCGCTTCTATCCCATTGCACACAGAATACGAGAGCACTCTCAATGACTCTGTTTACACATTCACCGTTCCAGAAGACGGCAAGTACTATGTTGCTCTGCACATTCAGGACGATAAGGGCGAAAACGCTTACGGATATTTGATGAAGTTCTCTATCAGCGACATCACACCTGCGGCTCCTGCTGCAGCAACCGACCTCACTGCTACCGCAGTTGCAGCAGACAAGGCTATCCACGTTGCTTGGACTAACCCGACTAAGGACACTGACGGAAATGATCTCGCTATAAGCGAAACAAGTAAGCTTGACATTCAAGTTTATCTTGACGGAGAATTGGCTAAGACAGTTTCCTATACAGAAGCTAAGGCTACCGATGAATGTGATGTTGTTCCTGCTACATACGAAGGCACACACACTGTAAAACTGGTTGCTATCTACAATGGTTTGGAATCAGAAGCTGTTGAAACAACTGTCAACATCGTTGTTGACGGTATCAATAGCCTGCAGAACATCCCGGCTGACGCTGCCGTAACGGTTCGCACAATCGGTGGCGCTGTTGTTGGCAATAGCATGTCTAACCTTGCAAAGGGCACATACATTGTTACCGTACGCGAGGCTAACGGCAACACTAAGAGCTTCAAAGTTTCTAAATAAGAAGTGCTGAAACAGTACATACATTGTACCTTATAAATTAAAGCCGCCCGGCTTGCGAAAAAAATGCAAGTCGGGCGGCTTATTTTATATAGTGTTTTTTTATCGTCATCAAGATTCTAACGAGGATTGATGCACCTTGCTTAACGAGTCCTTTTTCTGACATAAAGAATCCATAACGGCAGAAGGCTTCACATTACCTGTACTTAAGGAATCGGTCTGCGCAGGCAATGCCTCACGTTCATTGACGGCACGGTCTTTTGCACCGGGAAGAACGATTACAGGCATACCGCGTTCGGCAAACTCCACAAGTTCCAGTATGTGTTCATTCTTCAGGCGTATGCATCCGTGACTGCGTCGCTTACCCACCGACCATGGGGCATCTGTGCCATGAATGCCGATAGAACTGAAGCCTGGCGTTATGATTCGCATAAAGCGCGGGCCGTATTGTCCAGGATTTTCACTGCGTTTCCCGTTTTCGTCTGTGTAATGCCAATCAGCACTGTCATAAACCTTCCCGGCATGGAAATAGCCTTCAGGCGTTCGGCAGTCGCCTTGCGAATGTTTGTTCCCGTAATTCCGCCCCAAAGCACAACGGAATGAACGTTTGAGCCGCCCATAGCGGTCGTAAAGTTTCACGCGCATCTCCCCTTTGTCGACGATTATAAAATGTTCATGGCGGGAATTAATCAACCGCTGACAATATTCAAGCGAGTCTTGCGCCACCTTATATAATATACCTTGCGCATAGAAATTGTGGTCGGCACAGGTATCCAGATAAGCAATTGCAGCATCAACATCTTCAAACTTCAGTCTAGGGCGCACATACTCAGCCTCAGGCTTTTCCACTTCTGTAAGAGCTTCCGTCATTTCGCGGTCGGAAACATCTTTCTTACCGCCATTTTTGTTTGACGACGGCGAGCAACACAACATTGTTGCCATTAAAGTGAATGCTATAGGTGCTGATATAATTAACGTTCCTCTATTCATACAAGTGCTAAATGAAGTAAAATATGGCTGCAAAGATAGCGTAAAAAAACGAGATTCGGGATACAAAGATGCCCTTAGGCATGACAGACGAGCGCAATTACGCAAAGAGCCACCATGCAGGTAAGCACAAATTAAAATATGTTTAAAAGGAACAATTAACTTGGCACATGCAATTATAATTCATATCTTTGCTTTTATAAAAGCATACCTTATGCAATAGCAAAAAATATCCGTTTTAACAAAGAGATAATGCATATATAAATAATGTAAGAACAATACAAACAGAACAAATATGAAAAACAGAACAAGAAAATATCTTGCTGCGACAATGGGCGCAACGCTACTTCTTTCTAGTTGTGGCTCTGCTGATAGTGGTGCCGTATCGGGAGGATTTATGGGAGCACAACTTGGAAGTATTCTAGGAGAAGCAATAGGCTTCATCAGCGGAGGCCCTCGCGGTGGTGATATCGGCACAATTGTTGGCATGGCTGGAGGCGCGGTTGCAGGTTCAGTTATAGGAAATGCTGCCGACAAATCAAAAGCTGAAAGTACACAAAGCACTTATGTACGTTCAAAAGCCAATAATATTCCTGATAGCAACTATGACAGAGGGATGAACTACTACGGGGCGGAAAAAACAAACGCTACAAACAACGGCACAGCAAACGATGCAGGTAGCGGTTTCGACCCAAGCAATAGCGGCAACGATATTATAGACTTCGGAAAAGCTCCGGCAGACGAGCAAACGCCCAATCCTACAGTATCTGCCAACAGCAGAACAGCCCTTGCTGACACAACAAGAGCCTTAGGCAAATCAGACTTGGAGATACGCAACGTTGTGTTCAAGGACATTGACAACAATTACTCGCTTCGCCGTGGAGAGTTGGCACAAATAACCATGGAAGTATACAACAACACGACAGAACCGATGTATAACATACAACCAATGGTTAGGGAAACGACAGGAAATAAACACATTTACGTTTCAGAACCAATAATAGTGGAACGCATTGCCCCCGGCAAAGGTATACGCTATACCGCAATGGTAAAAGCAGACAACAAGCTGAAAGAGGGCACAGCCTGCTTCAACGTTATTGTGCGCCAGACAACTACAGGCAAGACATCGGAATATAAAGAATTAAATATTACCACTCACAAATAATATTCCGCAAAGAAGGGAACGGCACAAAAGAACGCCTGTTTAACAAATTGTAATCTTTAAATTAAAATAAATCCATTTTTACTTGGCAGCTAAACGCAAAACACCTATATTTGCCATGTCTTAATAAGCATAATGACATTATACAAACAATATAACCCTTAAAAAGATTATTACTATGGAAGTGGAGAAGATTATGCAGCAGCTGGAGCAGAAGCATCCAGGCGAGCTTGAGTTTTTGCAGGCAGTAAGAGAAGTGCTAATCTCCATACAGGACGTTTATAACCAGCACCCTGAATTTGAAAAGGCAAAAATCATAGAAAGGCTAGTAGAACCGGAGCGTATTATAACTTTCCGCGTGCCTTGGACTGATGACAACGGCGAAGTTCATGTAAACATTGGCTACCGCGTACAGTTCAATAGCGCCATCGGCCCGTATAAAGGCGGTTTGCGTTTCCACCCGTCTGTAAACCTTTCCATCTTGAAATTCCTTGGTTTCGAACAGACATTCAAGAACGCACTCACCACTCTTCCTATGGGCGGTGGAAAAGGCGGCTCGGACTTCTCAATCCGCGGAAAGAGCGATGCTGAAGTAATGCGCTTCTGCCAAGCTTTCATGACGGAGCTTTACCGCAATATTGGTCCTAATGAAGACGTGCCTGCCGGTGACATAGGAGTTGGTGGTCGTGAAATTGGCTATCTCTTTGGCATGTACAAGAAACTTACCCACCGTTGGGAAGGCGTACTCACAGGAAAGGGTCTTGAATATGGCGGTTCGAAGATTCGCCCTGAAGCAACTGGATTTGGAGCTCTCTATTTCGTAAACGAGATGATGAACACCCATGGCTACGACATGAAAGACAAGATTGTTGCAGTGAGCGGCTTCGGAAACGTTGCTTGGGGTGCAATAAAGAAAGCTACTGAGCTTGGCGCAAAGGTTGTAACCATCTCCGGTCCTGACGGATACATATATGATCCAACAGGCATTACTGGCAAAAAGATTGACTATCTACTTGAATTGCGCGCTAGCGGCAACGATGTTTGCGCTCCATATGCAGAGGAATATCCTGAAGCAACATTTGTTCCTGGCAAGAAACCATGGGAAGTGAAGTGCGACATCGCCCTTCCATGCGCCACACAGAACGAACTCGGAGCTGAAGACGCCGACAAACTCCTTGCAAACAAGACACTTTGTATCGCTGAGGTCTCAAATATGGGTTGTACGGCTGAAGCTGTTGACAAATTCATTGAGGCAAAGCAACTTTTCGCTCCTGGAAAAGCAGTAAATGCCGGTGGCGTTGCGACATCTGGCCTTGAGATGACACAAAATGCAATACATTTGGGTTGGACAGAAGCCGAGGTTGACCAAAGATTACACCAGATAATGAGTGATATCTACGACCAGTGTGTTAAATACGGCACAGAAACCGACGGCTACATCAACTATGTAAAGGGTGCAAACATTGCCGGTTTCATGAAAGTTGCCAATGCAATGATGGCACAAGGTATCGTATGATCAGAAGAATCGCAATACTTATCATATCAATTATAATAGCAGGTTGTTCCCTTATGCACGCTCAGCAGAAGGGGATGGCCTCTTATTATTCTAAAAAAGTGCACGGACGCAGAATGAGCAACGGTGAGAAATATCATCGTGACAGTATGACTTGCGCTCATGCCACATTCCCTTTAGGCACAATGCTCAAGGTTACAAACTTGAAAAACGGCAAGTTCGTAATTGTTAAGGTTACAGACCGTTGCAGACGCCATGCCCGTCGCATCATTGACCTTTCGCTTGCAGCGGCAAAAGAACTGGACATCATAAGGGCAGGAGTTTCCATGGTTAGCGTAGAACATTGGAACGAAGAGCGCCCTTTCCCCTATCGCAATGACAACAAACCGGAAATTCCCGAGATAGACTTCGAAGAACTTTTTCCACAAAAGGACATCACGAATTTAAAGCCAACGTGGAAATAAATTTTTCGGCATTCTTTCTATCATAAGAAGTATACATATTGGCGCCCTTTACATGCGTAAATTTCCTTCCACCCCAAAGATTATGCAGGGTCACCTATGGGGTATTGCTATTCAAGCAATAAAGTGCAAAGCAATAATTCTTTCTTCTCTTAAACATACTTTGCGCAAAGCCACACTTTTGCCAATTTCCTCATCAGCGATTAAGGAGCAATTTATTGAGCCACAGTGCAGGACTATATCTTTCTTCTTTTTATAAGAATGGAATAAATCCTATAGGTATCGGGGGAGCTATTAGCATTGCTGACCTCATAATGGTTGCTTTTATATTCAATGCCAATTCTATAAATGCGTTTACAACATTACATAAGAACAAGTGAAGCGAGCATTGAAAGTGAAAACCAAAGGATGTGTGATGCTATTGTGGATATTTAAGTTTATTCTGAACTTATATACCGTTAAGAACATCAAGCTAAATATATGAAAAAAGTCTGAAATGCTCACGCATGCCAGACTTCCACTAAAGCTATTTAACCTTATGTCGCTAATTACATAAGTAACGAAGCATCGATTCACATCGGTTTTTAGACTTTTACCTTACGACCAAAAGCCCGTAAGAAGCCGCGCTTCATAAAAAGATTCTAATATCTTCTTAACCTCTCTAGGTTTTAACTATATAAATATGTAAGTCAATAAATTCATATTTTCTGTTTGTCAGAAATTCCAACGGACATTTTATCTAGCAACTATGGCATTGCCCACTAAAATTCTGACTCTAAGAACAAGCCAACTTTGGAAAAATCGTTTCCACCAACAATCTTACTAAGATTAAGTCTGCCACTCATCTATTCTTAAGAATTGTCTATTTGTTGTCTTTTCTATTGCAAAATTACTTTCTTTCGTTTAAAGTATGAAATAAACATTACTTAAATTACATTGCTTTTATTATTTTTAACTAAAAGATGCTTTTAAATGCCATATTGAACAGAACGAGAACTCAGTATAATACAAGAGAGGCACCATAAAGAACGCATTGCCCGCCTGGCTCAATCAATTGATTAAGCAAAACTTGGCACATAAGAACAAAAAAAAGTATCTTTGCATATTACAACAAATTAGCTACGCTATGAAAGAACAGCCCCCGCAGCAGTGGAACAAATTCTACCTAAAGGACGTGTCATTCAAGAATCTGATGACCCACCGAATCTTCAATGTCTTGATTATCGCCAACCCTTACGATGCTTTTATGCTCGAAGATGACGGGCGCGTAGACGAGAAGATCTTTAATGAATATACCGAACTTGGACTGAGATACCCTCCGACATTCACACAGGTAAGCACCACACGCGAAGCATCAGAAGTGCTGACTACGACAAGCATTGACCTTGTAATCTGTATGCCAGGAAACGCCGATAACGATGCTTTCACCGTAGCACGTGCCGTAAAGCAGGAGTTTCCCGACATACCCTGCGTTGTACTGACGCCCTTCTCGCACGGCATAACGCGAAGAATGGTAAACGAGGATCTTTCGATATTTGAGTATGTATTCTGCTGGTTAGGAAACACCAACCTGATTCTTTCCATAATAAAGCTCATCGAAGACAAGATGAATCTTGGGCATGACATTGAGGAAGCTGGTGTGCAAATGATTCTTCTCGTTGAAGACAGCATACGTTTCTACTCCTCAATACTGCCCAATCTCTACAACTACATACTTCAGCAAAGCCAAAGCTTCGCCACAGAAGCGTTGAACCCCCATTCGGCAACACTGCGAATGCGCGGAAGACCCAAAGTTGTCTTGGCACGAACATACGAAGAGGCGATGCAATACTATGTCAGCTACCCTGAAAACATTCTTGGCGTTATCAGCGACTGCCGCTTTCCCAAAGGAGGCGAAAAGGATTCTGAAGCCGGTTTAAAACTTCTTTCCGAATTCAAACGTCTCAATCCCTTTCTGCCGCTCATTCTGGAAAGCAGCGAAAGCGAGAACGAGGAAAAGGCAAAACGACTCGGACTGCGCTTCATCGACAAGAATTCCAAGAAGATGAACATTGACTTGCGCAACACTTTGGCCAACCACATGGGTTTCGGCGACTTTATCTTCCGCGACCCAAAGACCCACGAAGAAATAAAACGCATACACAACCTAAAGGAGCTGCAAGACAATATCTTCAGTATTCCCAACGATTCCATGCTCTACCACATATCACGAAACCACATGAGCCGTTGGCTCTGCGCGAGAGCAATATTTCCCGTATCGGAATTTCTTAGAACAATCACGCTAGAAAAGCTAAAGGATGTAGATGCTCACAGACAGATTATCTTCGATGCCATTGTGCAATACCGGCATATGAAAAACGTGGGCACCGTGGCTTTGTTCCGCAGAGAACAGTTCGATGCCTACAGCCACTTCGCCCGCATCGGCGACGGGTCGCTGGGAGGCAAAGGACGCGGACTGGCTTTCCTTGACCATATAATAAAGATGCACCCAGAGTTCAACGACTTTGAAGGTGTCAAGGTGTCAATTCCCAAAACAGTAGTGCTCTGCACAGATGTGTTCGACCAGTTTATGGACAACAACAATCTGTACCAAATAGGACTGAGCGATGCTCCCGATGAAGAAATTCTGCAGGCTTTTTTGAAAGCCCAGTTGCCCGATCAGTTCATCGACGACTTCATGACATTCTTCGAAGCCACACGCTGCCCTATCGCCATACGCTCAAGCAGCCTTCTTGAAGACTCGCACTATCAGCCTTTCGCCGGGATTTATTCCACCTATATGATTCCCTATCTGGAAGACAAACAGCAGATGCTACACATGCTGGCGGCAGCCATAAAGAGCGTATACGCCTCGGTATATTTCAAAGACTCCAAAGCCTACATGACAGCCACCAGCAACGTTATCGACCAAGAGAAGATGGCCGTTATACTTCAAGAGGTTGTAGGCAAGCAATACGGCGACCATTACTACCCAAACTTCAGCGGAGTATTGCGTTCCATAAACTATTACCCTCTAGGCTATGAGAAATCTGAAGAAGGAATAGCAAGCCTAGCACTAGGACTGGGTAAATATATCGTTGATGGCGGGCAGACACTGCGCGTAAGCCCTTACCATCCCAACCAAGTGCTGCAGACTAGTGACATGGAAATAGCGCTTAGGCAGACGCAAACCCACTTCTATGCCCTAGACATGAAGCATGTTGGCGAAGACTTTAAGGTTGACGATGGATTCAATATCCTGAAACTGAAAGTAAAACAAGCAGAACAAGACGGTTCTCTCAACTTTATCGCCTCAACATACGACCCGTACGACCAGATTATCCGCGAGGGAATATATGACGGCGGGCGCAAAATAATCAGCTTCTGCGGAGTATTGCACCAAGGGGTGTTCCCGCTTACCGATATTCTTAAGCTAGCAATGAAACACGGCGCAGAAAGCATGAAGCGACCTGTGGAAATAGAATTTGCATGCACGCTTAACAACGACCGTACCGGCGAGTTCTACCTCTTGCAAATACGCCCTATTGTTGACAGCAAGCAGATGCTTGACGAAGATATCTCATCCATATCGGACGAAAACTGCTTGCTGCGTTCCAACAACTCCTTGGGGCATGGCATAGGCGACGACATTACAGACGTGGTATACATAAAGACTGACGACAAATTCACCGCGGCCAACAACCCCGCCATTGCCAATGAGATAGAACACATAAACCGGAAATATGTGAAGGAAGGCAGAGGCTACATGCTTATAGGCCCTGGGCGATGGGGCTCTAGCGACCCTTGGCTTGGAGTTCCAGTAAAGTGGTCGCACATCAGTGCAGCAAAAGTTATAGTTGAGACTACACTGAAGAACTATAGCGTTGACCCAAGCCAAGGCACTCATTTCTTCCAGAATCTAACAAGTTTCGGCGTCGGATATTTCACTATTGACGAGAACAAAGGGATGGGCTTCTTGCGTAAAGACATTCTCGATGCGATGCCGGCCTCTTTTGAAACGGCCTACGTGCGTTGTGTAAGCTTTAAGCAACCTCTTCACGTAATGATGGACGGATTGAAACAAGAAGGTGTTGTTTTGATTCCCAAACAGTCAGTTGTGTAACGGACACAGCCAACAATGAGAAAGAAATATCTTTACAATCCTTGACTAATGTCAAGAAAAACGAACCTGCGCATACATTCTATGGGAAAACACTTGCAAAATTATTGAATATCCAATACCTTTGCATCGTGTTTTTCATAGTATTAGATTTAAGGTTAACAAGGTTGGAGTACAGCGGTACTCCTTTTTTTGTATCTAGCCCAAGGGAATGAGGGGGGAACACATTGCCAAAGACACCAATATCAACATCATAGCATAAGAAAACCTCGGCACACTAAGAAGTGAACCGAGGTTATATCGTTTAAATGAGAAGTTGTTATCTTACATTATTTCTTCTCACATTTATCGCAAGTAGCTGTTGTCTTCGCAGCTTTCTGAGCTTTCTTGCAGCAGTTTTTCTGCGCCTTTGCCTTCTTCTTTGAAGCTTTCTCCTTGCAACAACTTGCCTTGCTTGCAGTTGCAGCCTGAGCTGTAGCCGAAGTTGCGGCATCTACATTTGCACTAGCCTTTGCCTTGCAACATTTCCCAGCATTGGGGCAAGAAGCCTTTGCCTTGTCACACTGCACCTTACCGTCACACTTTTTCTGCTGGTCTGTCTGCGCACTTACGTTTGTGGCAAAACATAGAGCAGCCATAATTGCGGCTGCGATAATTGACTTTTTCATTGTTTTACAATTAATATTAATGGCATTAGCATTAATGCCATACCATGTTATACTTATTTTCTACTTAATTTCATTTCTCAGAACAAGCCTGAGGCATAATAACTCTGTTGCAAAATTAGTCTTTTTGCCTACAACACGAAAAGAAAATCTGTTATTAAAACATAAACAGGCGTCAAAACAGATTTCAGTGTTTGAAGACTGTCCTTACAACAAACCACAAATGCATAACAAACGCCGTTAGACAACCATAATGATGCGACATTATGTGTAAGCGTTCCATCAGCGATGCCTTGTGGTGGCGCGTGGTTTCTCCCTCCTTTAAATAGTCGGCAACAACAATCCCGCAGTTAATCATGCTTGCCCCCTCTTCTTGAGCCTGTTTCATTATGCGGATACACCAGTCGAAATCAGCGGAATAGCGGTAAGTTGTATTGTATGGAGTATGCTTTGCCAAATCTGTGCGTGCATAAAAAGCTTGATGACAAACAAGCATCCCGTTTTTGAACGAACGCCACGACAAGATTTCCGGTGGTTGCAAGCGGCGATGTGAAACGAAGTTCCTTTCGGCATCAACAAGGTCTGTATTGCCATAGACAACAGCAGGCAATTCCTTTTCGCTCTTTATGTCATTAAGACGAGCTTTCTTCACAATTTGCTCAATCGTGTCTGCAGAATGTAATGCGTCTCCCGCATTAAGGAAGCAGACATACTGCCCTGTTGCCATCTGCAGACCTTTATTCATGGCATCATAAATGCCGTTGTCCGGCTCAACAAGCAGTCTTACTTCATGAGTATTGCCCGCAATAAGCGAACGTTCAAGATAGTCTTTCGCCATATCGACGGTGTTGTCTGTTGACGCTCCGTCAACAATAATATGCTCAATGGCAGGATACGTCTGTGCCAACACGCTTTCCAGAGTTGGAGCAAGCACACTGGAGGCATTGTAAGTTATTGTAACGAGCGATATTTTCTTCATAGCTTGTATCGTTTAAGAGCCATAGCTTGGTTGTATGCCTCAATATATTTCATTGCAACAGCATGTTGTGAATAAGTGGCACCCACTTTTTTCATAGCATCCTCAGCAAGCGTTTTACGGTCTGCCTCAAACATTACCCATGCCATTCCCTTTGCCAAGTCGTCCACACTCTTGTATTCCGCAACATATCCGTTACGCTGATGGTCTATCATTTCCGGTATTCCTCCTGTATTGAAGCCAACACATGGCACACCACAGGCCATTGCCTCCATTATTGTATTTGGAAGATTATCTTCAAGCGACGGGAGAACAAACATATCTGCTGAGCTATATACATTTGCAATCTTCCGTTCTTCGTTAACATAGCCGAGCGGATATGCGGGCAATGGCAAGAGTTCTGCCAATTCCTCAGCCTGTCCGCCAAGAATGGCGATGCCCGTAGTTTCTTTCATTTGCGGATATTGTTCTACAAGCTTTTCTATCGCACGTATAAAGTAGTCCATTCCCTTTCGTTTGTCTGTCACACGCTGCGAAACGAACAGTATCAAATTCTTGTCTAGCGGAAGTCTTGCTGCAAGACGCGCCGTTTCACGATTTATGTGGCAAAATACTCTTGTGTCTATCGTATTGGGAATACTGATTATTTTCTGTCCTACAAGAAGTCCGCTCTTCTTGGCCTGCCCTGCGAGCCACTTGCTGCACGTAACAAACAGTACGCTCGAATTGCCGTAAGCCGCCTTTTTCCTTTTCCACACTCTTGCAGAAAGATCGTTGCGCGAGCCGCCATTAGGCAGCAACCCACAGTTGCCGCAATGGTTTTCAAAGCCATGACATGTGTGGGCATAGTGACAAATCGACGAAGCCGGCCAAAGGTCATGCATTGTCCACACCACCGGTTTATGGCTATCTATGATTTTTCGTATCGTCCGCAGTGAGAGCATGCCTTGGTTTATCCAGTTCAGATGTATTACATCCGCTTCCTTGAACTCACGCGTGGAAGCTATGTCACTACCGGCATTGGCTATGTCTATCTGAAACAAGTTTGTCCTGTTGAAGCGAAGATGAAAATACACCACGAAACGTTCCCAAAGGAAATGCCATTGCAGGCGCCAAGTATTTGGCAGAGCGGCAACGGTAATACTGTCGGTCTGCTTATCGCGCACCAGCATCTTGGCTTTCACCCCATTATTATTAAGGGCTTCCATTAGACGGTTGGCAGCTACTGCTGCACCACCCGTGTTCTCGCTTGTATTTACAATCAGCACTCTCATCTGCGTATGTATTCTTTTATATGCAAAAATATAGATTTATTGTCTAACGGCAAAATGTCGCATAACAAAAAGCTGCGAGGGCTACAAGGATTTCTCGCTTGTAGCCCTCGCTTTTTTATGACTTTGCTATGACTTTTCTTTTTCTTATCTTCGGCTCTAGGTATCTCTCCTAAGATACCCCCCATTACGAATACCTTAGAATCTGCCCTGGCTTAACACGCATGTTGCTCTTTATATGGTTAAGTTTGCAGATTTGCTCTATTGTTGTGCCACGCTTGCGCGCTATGCTGGAGAGTGTCTCCCCTTTAGCCACTTTGTGGTAACGCACTTCCTCGCTTTCAGTGTTGCTATTACCCACATTGGATTCTTCAACAGAGGCCGTTTCATCATTTTTGCCGCGCAGACGAGTTGCAATAAGAGACTCTTTGTTGTATGAATCACGGCGGAAGAAATAGTTATCGCCCGTTACATCTTGATTGCGGAAGTCAAACATAAGTGCTGGATTAAGCGCAACACCGCAAAGGCGGGTCTCGAAATGCAAGTGAGAACCGGTGCTTCGTCCAGTGTTTCCTCCCAATCCGATAGGATCGCCCGCATGCACGGTCATGTTTTCTTCAACAAGTTGCTTTGACATATGTCCGTAAATGGTTTCAAGACCATTGTGGTGACGTATTACGACATAGTTTCCATAGCCTCCCGACTCATATCTTACGATGCGCACTTTGCCGTCGAAAGCAGCGCGAATGGTGTCGCCTATATAAACTTTTATGTCAAGTCCTTTGTGCATGCGGCCCCAACGACTGCCGAAATTAGAGGTTACTATCCGACTTGTAGTGGGCATGCAAAAATGTTTCAGATTGATATTGAAAGAATCTGGAAGTTCTGAAGCACGATGGGCGTAGCGATTATTCCAGTCTTTATACAGTTGTGCGGAAGGCGAAGCGGCCTGTTCTTGTTGAATAAGGTTGCGAAGGGCAAGCGTGTCAACCGCTTTCATTTTTTTATCTACGGGAGCTTGACGGGCGAGCAAGTCTTGCGCTGCTGCGGGCACTGTTGCCAATGCCATAATTGCCGTTATTGCGAGTGTTTTTATCGTTTTCTTCAAATGCATAAAATTGTCTTTATTGGCATAATGCCTGCAAATTCATTTTGCCATGCACCATCCTAGTAATTCAAGGTCAACCATCATAACTTTGAAATTTACGGAGAAACCAATCCATAAGAACAAAATGTCAGCCATGATGATTACAAATACGTTGCAAAGATAGTAAAAATATTCGAATGTAGTATGCGAGTTAACGCTTTTTTGTCGGCTTTAACAAATCGCCATACCGCGCATTTACATTTTCTAACAACCGTCTTTAAGCTTTTTCATTTTGTCGTACCTGTTCAAAGAGCGAACATTATCGTTATATTCGATGGAATTTGAACTTGTCTAGACCCAGAGTCCCTTTATAATATGAGCATGGCGTTTTGCCTTGCGTCAAGCGTTGAAACATGGTTTCTCCACCTTTCATGCGGAAGGCCGCGGCATTACAATCAGAAGTGCGCTTACTTTCAGCTATAACGCCGCGGTGTTGTAGTTGAAGACCTATGGTTTATGAAAAGAATAATGTAGGTTTAATAGTACAGACCGTTTAACACTCTTTGGTACTTTCTTAGGATATTGCCGACCAGTTAACGTTGTTTTTCCGCAATGCTGCAAGCCTCTGCCACAGCACCCTATTCTCCTGCTTGTCGCAGTTGGGGTCTCCGTCAATAATAACCTGAGCCTCATCACGCGCCAACTGCACGATTTGCCCATCGCGGGCTATGTCGGCTATTTTCAAGTCGAAAGCCATACCACTTTGTTGCGTCCCTTCCAAATCACCTGGACCGCGGAGTTTCAAGTCGGCCTCTGCAATCTGAAAGCCATCGTTTGTCTCACACATGATATTGATTCGCTTGCGTGTTTCCTGACTAAGCTGTGGCTTTGTAACAAGGATGCAGTATGATTGGTTTGCTCCACGCCCCACGCGCCCCCTTAGTTGGTGCAGCTGTGACAGTCCAAAGCGTTCGGCATTAAGGATTACCATCACCGAGGCATTGGGCACGTTAACCCCGACTTCTATAACCGTTGTCGCCACGAGTATCTGTGTCTCCCCGCTCACAAACCTTTGCATTTCGGCCTCTTTTTCTATGGGTTTCATCTTGCCATGCACTTTACTGAGCCGGAACTCGGGGAACACTTCCTTCAATACGCTATAGCCTTCTTCTAGATTTTGAATATCAAGTTTCTCGCTTTCCTTGATAAGTGGAAAGACTACGTAGACCT
This sequence comes from bacterium, assembly GCA_963661195.1. Lineage (GTDB taxonomy): Bacteria > Bacteroidota > Bacteroidia > Bacteroidales > Bacteroidaceae > Prevotella. The sequence goes on along the minus strand of CAVLBD010000016.1, from coordinate 18,931 downwards.
GGCGCCCCTGTTGTATTTGTTGGCGTATTCCGTTATATAGGCTTGTTGTCTGATTGTTGTATTTATGTATGGTTTGAATCGGCTTACGTCCCGGTGGCAATTGATTGATTACGCTTACGTCAAGGTCGCCATAGATTGTCATTGCCAGCGTGCGCGGAATAGGCGTTGCCGTCATAACGAGCACATGCGGAGGATATTGGCTCTTGCTCCACAGCTTGGCACGCTGGGCCACACCGAATCGGTGTTGCTCGTCTACGACTGCTAGTCCGAGCCTGCTGAACCGAACAGTATCTTCTATTACCGCATGAGTGCCGACAAGGATGTTTACGCTTCCGTTTTCCAAGCCTTCAAGCACTTGCGTACGCCGTTTCCCCTTTACCATTCCCGTAAGCAACTCCACGCGTATGGGCATGTTTCCAAGGAAGTTTCGTATTGTTTCCAAATGTTGTTCTGCCAGGATTTCCGTAGGGGCCATGATGCAAGCCTGAAATCCGTTATCCAGTGCTATGAGCATCGTCATAAGCGCCACAAGGGTTTTCCCGCTACCCACGTCGCCTTGCAAAAGACGATTCATCTGCCTTCCGCTGCCAAGGTCGCTGCGAATTTCTTTTAAGACACGCTTTTGGGCATCTGTTAGCATGAAAGGCAGATGCTCATGATAGAATCCATTAAAGTTATCGCCTATATGACGAAAAATGTATCCGCGGTATTTCTTCCGTTGGTCAGAAGCATAGCGAAGAATATTGAGTTGGACATAAAATAGTTCCTCAAACTTCAACCTGAAACGTGCGGCTGCCAAATCAGATGAGTTTTTGGGATAATGCACATTTCTTACGGCAGTATCACGCGAGACTAACCGCAAGCGGTTGGCAATGAAAGGCGGAAGTGTTTCTTCAATTGGCGAGGCCATCTTCTCAAGTGTGACCTTCGTTATTTTTTCTATGGAGCGTGACGTCAGTCCGGCTTTCTTCATCCGTTCTGTTGTCACATAGTATGGTTGCATTCCCATGGAGGAAAGCTGCAAGTCGGCTAATTTGTCTATATCAGGATGTGCGAACTGGTATCTGCCACTAAACACGGTTGGCTTACCAAACACCACGTAGTTGATATTTACTTTGTATTGCTGAATGGCGTATTTCACGCCTGAAAACCATACTAAATCCACCACACCTGTCCCGTCAGAGAAGTGGGCTACGAGTCGTTTCTTTCGGGCTCCTCCATCAAACTCTTCAAAGCTCAATATACGTCCGCAGATTTGAACGAAAGGCATGTCGGCATGAAGTTCGCCTATGCTGTAGATCTTGCTGCGATCGACATACTTATAAGGATAATACTCCAGCAAGTCTGCTATAGAAGCTATACCCAACTCTTTCTGGAGTATGTCTTTCTTCTTCGGTCCAACGCCGGGAAGGAATTGTATGTCTTGGTCAAGTATGTCAAGCATAGCGTTTTTGTCGCGTTTTGTTAGCCTTTATTGTGTGCCACGAGCGTTTCAGCTACAGCCAAGTCTATGGGGGTTGTCAGCTTTATGTTCTCTCTGTTTCCTTCAACAAGAGAGACTTTGCGCCCAAGACTTTCCACGACAGAGGCATCATCAGTAAAGAAATCCGTATAAGGTTGGCAATATGCCTCCTTCAAAAGAGCCACACAAAAGGTCTGTGGAGTCTGCACAAGTCTGTAATCTCCACGCGGAACGGTTTCCGAATCAGCGCTCTCTCCCCTCTTCAGATGCCGCAACGTTTCCACTACAGGCACTACAGGCACTGCCGCACCGCTCCTCCTTGCTTCTTCAAAGCACCGTGCTATAGTCTGAACGGACGCAAATGGCCTGACACCGTCATGCACTGCCACCACCCCATGCGCACAGTTAGGCACAAGGCTTAAACCACTCTTCACCGAATGGAAGCGCGTTTCCCCTCCATCGGCCACAAGATGTGGCTCATTAAATGAATATTTGCGACACAGTTGCCTCCAATAATCTTGTTGGTTTACAGGCAGAACAAGTATTACCTTTATCTGCCTGTTATAATCGAGGAAGCGTTTTATTGTATGCATAAGAACGGGCAAACCTGCCACTGGCAAGAACTGTTTTGGGATGTCGCCACCCATACGCAGTCCTTTCCCACCGGCCACTATTATCACGTATTCGTCAGTGCCACTCATCATGCGCCTTGTTTTTTAGCTTTATTTACTCGCCATCAGATGTTTGTACATCATGCCTTCTGCCACCTGCTGCGCGGTATCTTCCGACGTAAGCATAGCAAGCAGAGTATAAGCATACGGGAATGTTGCCGCAGGCCCCTCGCCCGTCACAACGTTTCCGTCGACAGTGCAAAGTTCATGTGTATATTCTGCCCCGTCAAGATACTTTTCAAAACCGGGATAGCATGTGGCGCGCTTACCTTTTACTATACCCAAGCCACCAAAGACAAGCGGTGCTGCACAGATTGCCGCCACAAGTTTGCCCTGCGAATACTGCTCTTTCATCGCATTCCTCACACCTTCATGTTCATTAAGGTTTGTCGCTCCTGGTAAACCGCCAGGAAGCATGAGCAAATCTGCATCAGAAAAATCCGCATCCTCAAATTTCATATCGGCTTTCAACATGACTCCATGAGACATTTCTACATATTCTGAGCCTGTGATGCTCACTGTTTTTACTTCCACGCCGCCACGACGGAACACGTCAACGGGGATTAAAGATTCTATCTCTTCAGAACCGTTGGCAAGAAACATATAAACTTTTTTCATATTCTTCTGTTGTTTTCTTATTTCATTGAGTGTTCTCTTGAACACGTCAACGGGTACAATCGTTTCAACGTCTTCCGTATCACTGCGTTTATACCTGTAGAACCGTGCCATTGCTGAGATCTTTTACTTATTCCAAACACTTGAGATAGGCTTCAATTGCGTTTTTCAGCCCAATATACAAGGCATCACTTATCAAGGCATGCCCGATGCTAACTTCATCCGTCCATGGAATCATCTTATTATAGAAGGAAAGATTCTGCAAACTCAAGTCATGCCCAGCATTAAGGCCGAGCCCAAGTTCTCTTGCAGCCACCGCCGCATCAACAAAAGGCTTTATCGCTTCGCTACGGTCGGAAGCATAACCTGAGGCATAAGGTTCAGTATAAAGTTCAACGCGGTCGGCTCCGCACTCCTTTGCCCCTTTAACCATCTCTGCCGATGCATCTACGAAAATACTTGTACGTATGCCTGCTTCCTTAAACCGTCCCGTTACATCCGTAAGAAATGCCTTGTTCTGAAGCGTGTCCCAGCCATGATTGCTAGTAAGTTGGGCATCCCCGTCTGGCACAAGCGTGACTTGTGTTGGTTTCACCTCAAGAACAAGATCAATATACTTGTCAATCGGGTTTCCTTCTATATTGAATTCCGTTGTTATAAGCGGCTTTATATCCCTAACATCGCTATATCTTATGTGCCGTTCGTCAGGACGCGGATGAACGGTAATGCCTTGCGCCCCAAACAGCTGGCAGTCTGCAGCCACTCTTTCCACATCGGGATTGTTTCCGCCGCGGGCATTGCGCAAGGTGGCAACTTTGTTGATGTTTACACTTAATTTAGTCATGTCAAATCAATTTGTTAATAACTCCATATATGCCATTTGGCAAAAATGCGTATATTTGCAGAAATTTTTTATTAGCGCAAAGTTACAAAAACATTTGCAATGGCCGAATAAATACGCTTCATAAAGATTAAAAACTCTTATATGTCGTTGAGGAAACTAAGATTTGCCATTTTCGGCAATATTTACCAAGTCAAGAAGTCTAATGGCATCAATATGATTCTGTCATCGCTGCGAAGCAAAATGGCAGAGGTGTGGATGGAGAAGGAATACTACGATTTTCTATCCATAGGCCACGGAATTGACGTCAACGGCATCAAAGTGTTTGAAGGAAACTGCCTCACTGCTGATTTCATCATTTCCATGGGCGGAGACGGCACGCTGCTACGCTCGGCATATAATGTAGGGAATCAGGAAACTCCTATTATCGGGATAAACATGGGTCGTTTGGGCTTTCTTGCCACAGTCAGCGTTGAAACTTTTGAAAGCTTGCTCAACAGTATCTACAACGAGAACTACATCGTTGACAACCTTGCCACGGTCGAAGTAGAAATAGCATCGGCCGACGGAGCTAAGACACACGAATGTGCCTTGAACGAAATTGCCGTGCTGAAGCAAGACAATGCGTCTATGATTTCCATCCGCGCCTGCATCAACGGAGAATACGTAGTAACGTACCATGCCGATGGACTTATCGTCAGCACGCCTACCGGCTCTACGGCATATTCCCTTTCTAACGGAGGACCAATCATCGTACCGCACACGGGAACCATGTGCATGACTCCCGTGGCACCGCATAGCCTTAACGTGCGGCCAATAGTAATGGCCGACACTGCCGTAATTACGCTTCAGGTTGAAAGCAGGAGCCATAATTTTCTCGTCGCTGCCGACGGGCGTTCGGCAAAGCTGGAAGAAAGCCAAACACTAACGATACGCCGTTCACCATACGACATACACATAGTGAAGCCTGCAGGGAGGACTTACTTTTCCACACTTCGCGAAAAAATGATGTGGGGAATAGATACCCGCAGTCAAGGCCGGCACGATTAGCCTTCTTCAGAGAAGTAAATGCAAAGTATCAGGAAACGTGAGCCTGTCACGACAAGGACACAGCAAAAAGTATGAGACTCAACAGATTTTTCAACACCCCAGAATACCATTACTCCGTTTGGGAAATACTCAAATGGCTATGGAAAGCATGGCGAGGAAACCGACTTCAGGCAGCAATGAATGCCTCTATCGGATTACTCGACGTTGCGCTGAGCCTTATGGCCGTGTGGGCTGTGCAGCATGCCATAGATGTAGCATCACACACCACAAGCGGCTCGTTATATTGGGCCGTCGCTTTCATGGGAATACTTACGCTATGCAGCTTTGCCACAAGCATTATAAGCATCTGGGTAAGAAACATTTTGGGAATAAAGGCGCAAAACCGCATGCAGCAGCGCATGCTGAGCCGCATACTCCTTTCAGAATGGCACGGCAAAGAGAAGCGACATAGTGGCGATGTGCTCAATCGTCTTGAATCTGATGTAAACAATGTCGTAACATTTCTCACGGAAACTATCCCGAACACGCTATCCGTGTTAACACTCTTCGTTGGGTCTTTCTTCTATCTCTTTTCTATGGACACATTACTGGCCGTGACCATAGTTGCAATGCTGCCTATTTTCATTCTTACCAGCAAGTTCTACGTCAGGTACATGCGGAAATTCACCCGTAAAGTAAGGGATTGCGACAGTCTTGTGCAGAGTGTTTTGCAGGAAACGATACAACATCGTATGCTAATAAAGACTCTTGAACGCGACCAAGCTATGGTTGACAAGCTTGAAGGAGTGCAAAGCGAACTGCGCCAAAACGTTATCAAACGGACAAAGTTCTCTCTTCTTTCAAATTTCATCCTTAATTTCGGCTTTTCCCTCGGATATCTTATCGCATTCCTTTGGAGTGCCTTACGAATGTATAACGGAACGCTCTCGTTCGGCGGCATGACGGCTTTCCTTCAGTTGGTATCCAAGATTCAAGGCCCGGCGAGAAACCTTACAAAGGTAGTTCCTGCATTCGTTTCCGTGTTCACTGCTGCCGAACGGCTCATGGAACTTGAAGAAACACCCCTTGAAGTTCAAGGCAAACTGATAAACCTTTCGGAAGGGAAAGACATCCTGTCTTCGGGATTGCCCCACACTGCTAATGCCTGCAGTGACGCATTTGGCGTTGGAATAAGACTGGAACACGTTAGCTACAGATATGACGATAGTGATGCTGACACGCTGCACAATCTATCGTTCGACTTCAAGCCCAATACATGCACCGCTGTGCTAGGCGAAACAGGAGCCGGGAAGACAACACTCATACGCCTTATCCTTGCCCTTATGAAGCCGACAGAAGGCCGCGTGCTTATCTACAACAAAGAAAGATGTGTGGAAGTAGTGCCCGACACGCGCTGTAACATAATCTATGTTCCACAGGGCAACACAATGCTTAGCGGTACGATACGCGACAATCTGCTCATGGGATGTCCCGATGCCTCCGAGGAAGAAATGGAAGGGGCGCTCCGAACGGCATGTGCCGACTTTGTAATGCAACTACCCAACGGCCTTTCAACCAATTGTTCCGAGGCGGGGGGGGGACTAAGCGAAGGACAAGCCCAGCGCATTGCCATAGCACGCGCATTGTTAAGAAAGGGGAGCGTGATGGTTTTCGATGAGGCGACAAGTGCACTAGACCCTGAAACAGAACGTATGTTACTGAAAAACATACTGGAGGACCACAGCCATACGGTAATCTTCATAACACATCGCCCAGCAATAGTTGAATATTGCGACAAAATTCTCAAAATAACGAAAGACAACATCTAAAAAAAACAATATGAAAATCAGGAAAGCAATACTTCTCGCCGCAATGATATTCATCGCGACGTTCACGGCAAACGCACAGTCGGGCACAGAGGAAAATAAAGATTTGGACTCGCTTTACGCACAGAAACTTCTTAAAACGGGAGCCGATGCCCCCGACTTCATCCTCCCCATGCTAAACAATTACCGCATACAACTCTCGGAATTTCGCGGAAAATATGTCTTGCTTGACTTTTGGGCGTCATGGTGTCCCGACTGTCGCAAAGATATTCCGGCAGTAAAAGCCCTATACGAAAAATACGGAAAGAAGGTTGAATTCATTGGAGTGTCATTTGACAACGACCACGACAAGTGGGCGAAATGCGTTATGGACAACGGGATGAAATGGCGCCAAGTGAGCGAAATGAAACGCATGCGCGAGTCTGACGTGGCAAAACTGTTCGGCGTTCAATGGATTCCTTCAATGACTCTCATCGGACCAGACGGCAAAGTCGTGTTGTCAACCGTGGTAATGGAGCGCATGGAAAAAGCACTGGAAGAAATAAAATAAAGAAAAACAAGATAATGGCAGAATCGAATTTCGTTGATTACGTAAAAATTTATTGTCGCTCAGGCAAAGGCGGAAAAGGGTCAATGCACCTGCGCCATGTAAAATACCAGCCAAACGGAGGACCTGACGGCGGAGACGGCGGAAAGGGTGGAAGCATAATACTGCGCGGAAACCACAACTTTTGGACACTGCTCCACCTTAAATACCAACGCCACATCAAGGCGGAACACGGAGGAAACGGTGGACGCGACAAATGTCACGGCACTGACGGCAAAGACGTTTATGTAGATGTGCCGTGCGGAACTGTTGTATACGATGCCGAAACGGGCAAGTATATCTGCGACGTTATGCACGACGGACAAGAAGTCATGTTGCTAAAAGGCGGCCGTGGAGGACTGGGAAATTTCCAGTTCCGCTCAGCCACAAACCAAGCGCCGCGATATGCGCAACCAGGAGAACCGATGCAAGAGATGACAATTATAATGGAGCTTAAGCTTCTTGCCGACGTTGGTCTCGTGGGATTCCCAAATGCGGGAAAGAGTACGCTGTTATCGGCGGTATCTAGCGCACGCCCCAAGATTGCCAACTATCCATTCACAACACTTGAGCCATCGCTAGGCATTGTGGAATACCATGACAGGAAATCGTTCGTCATGGCTGACATTCCAGGAATCATAGAAGGAGCCAGCGAAGGGAAAGGGCTAGGACTGCGCTTCCTGCGCCACATTGAGCGCAACTCACTGCTACTGTTCATGGTGCCGGGAGATACCGATGACATAAAGAAAGAGTATGAGATATTGCTCAACGAACTTACCAACTTCAACCCGGAGATGCTCGACAAGCACCGCGTGCTGGCTGTAACAAAATGCGATTTGCTTGATGAGGAACTCATTGAGATGCTCAAGGAAACGTTGCCTTCCGATCTACCAGTTGTGTTTATTTCATCAATTACCGGACAGGGAATAAATGAACTGAAGGATGTATTGTGGAAAGAGCTGAACAGCGAAAGCAACAAACTGACAGACATCATGGCAGAAGACACGCTCGTTCACCGCGACAAAGACCTTAACACTCTGCCCGAAGAGCTACGCTCGGAAGGTGAAGACGACATAACTTTTGTTGATGAGGAAGAGGTTGAAGACATTGAAGACATCGATGACTTTGAATACGAAGTGGAGGATATTGACGAATGACGGCACGCCCAGAACTGAAACGCTATGACATAGCACCTGGCATTGGGGCTTTCAGTACAACACGCCACGGAGGTTCAAGCAAAGGTAACTTTGGGGAATTCAACATCAACCCATATTGCGGCGACTGCCTTGAAGATATTTCCGCCAATCGGCATGCCCTTGCAGAAATGCTTGGCATAGAGAACAACCATATCGTCATGCCACACCAAACCCACGACACAGAAATAAGGATGATTGCCCTAGACTTCTTTTCACTTCCCGGCAACATCCGCAAGATGGTCTTGGAGGGAGTTGATGCCGTTATGACAAAGGAGGCGGGCATATGCATCGGGGTCTCTACTGCAGACTGCATGCCTATACTTCTTTATGACCCAGAGAACCGCGCTGTATGCGCAGTGCATGCCGGATGGCGCGGAACAGTTGCGGGAATAATTCTGAAGGCGATAATGACAATGCGCACATCATACGGCACGAGGCCTGCGGCGTTGAAAGCCGTTATCGGTCCGGGAATATCACTTGAGGCCTTCGAAGTTGGCGACGAGGTGTATGCAGAATTTGAAAACGCCAAGTTCAACATGCCGTCAGTAAGCAAACGCATGCCACGCATTGACCTCAATACAGGAAATCCCATGCGGACTTGCGAAGGGTTGCCCGAGTTGAGATGGCATATCGACCTTGCAGAATGTAACCGCCAGCTCATGCTGTCATGCGGTATGCAAGAAAATGCAATACAAAACTGCGGAATATGCACTTACAACAATGCGGAAGACTATTTCTCCGCACGGAGGCTCGGCCAACAGTCGGGAAGAATATTCTCAGGAATAATGTTGAAGTAACAATACTACCAAACAAAAAATCCCAAGCCATGCTTGCTTTTTCAGATAAAAGCCAAGCCGCTTGGGATTTTTCTTTCCTGCGGATACGTTTGTTTTTCACGCTTTCCGCAATATAATTTGTTTACAGACTTTCTATAACTCCACAGATATCACCGAAGATGCGGTCGAGTTCTCCCAATCCGTCAATATGGTGATGTATGCCTTCCTTCTCGTACCAGTCGATAAGAGGTGCTGTTTGGTTATGATAAACATCAAGACGCTTCTTTATAGTCTCCTCGTTGTCGTCAGAACGTCCGCTTTCCTTACCGCGCTTAACAAGACGTGTCATCAGTTCGTCCTCGGGCACATCAAGCTCAATCATTGCCGCAATCTTGTGGCCACGCTCGTCAAGCATGCTCTTCAGAGCCTCTGCCTGAGGTATAGTGCGAGGGAAACCGTCAAAGATAACGCCCTCATGTTCTTTTCCGAAAGCATCGTAAACGCTAGCCAAAATATTGACCATAAGGTCATCGGGGATAAGCTGTCCTTTGTCTATAAAGGATTTTGCTGTCTTGCCAAGTTCTGTTTCGTTTTTGATTTCGTTGCGAAGCACATCTCCTGTCGAGATATGTCCCAGACCGTATTTTTCGATCATCAAATCGCTCTGTGTACCCTTGCCAGAGCCGGGCGCACCGAAAATAACAATATTCTTCATTTGTTTTTCTTTGTAATTTGTTTCTTTTTGTCCGTCTGCATTACCGTAAGCCCTAACCACTTACGTTTTTTATTCCTTAACTACATATATGTCGCGGAGGTTGCGGCCAAGTCCGTCGTAGTCTAGTCCGTATCCCACGATAAAGTCATTTGGAATTTCCATGGCAACATATTCGATATCAAGCTTGCGCTTCAGATTTTCAGGCTTGAGCAACAGGGTGCAGATATGTATCTCTGCGGGGTTGAATTCCTTAAGATATGCTATCATCTGCTCCATCGTAAGACCGGTATCAACAATATCTTCAACGATAACAACGGTTCGTCCTTCAATGTTTTCACTCAGCCCGACAAGCTTTTTCACTTTGCCCGTAGATGATGTGCCCTCGTAAGACGACATCTTGACAAAAGAGATTTCGCTTTCAATTGAAAGCATGCGCATAAGGTCGGCGGCAAAGATAAACGAGCCGTTAAGCACACCGAGCAACAATGGGGTCTTGCCTTTAAGGTCACTGCTAATACGATCGGCAACGGATTTTACACGTTTCAAAATTTCTTCTTCCGGAATCAGTGTCTCAAAGGTTTTGTCCTTAATGTCTATAGTAGCCATAGTTGTGATTTGATTTTGCCCACAAAGTTAATACAATAATTCGTAAAAACACACAAACCGCGGCAAGTTATTAAAAAAACGCCGCGGTGTTAGCCTTAAAAGCCCGTGGGCATAAAAAAGAAAGGCCGCAAGGATTTATTTCCATTGCGGCCTTTCTTTTTCATATCGTTATTGAAGTCACGTTACTTCACGTATCGGTCGTTCTGCTTTATCACGTTAGGATTCTGAGTAACCACCTTTTCTGGTATCGGCAACAGGTAAATAGGATCTGTTACATGCTTGCTGCAGTTGCGCATTACATCGGCTGCAGTGCCAAGACGCTGGAGGATGAACCAGCGTTGGAACTCCATTCCGAGCTCAACCTGATACTCATGCTGTAGAGCCAGCGTCACGGTGTTATACTCTGCAGGGTAGCCAGCAGCACCGTAATGGGGCAGTCCGACACGGTCGCGCACTTCATTCAAGTATTTCACGTCGCCCGTAGCCTCTGTAAGCATGAGCAATACGTCTGCGTAGCGCAGAATCATGAAGTTGTTGCGTGCAAGTTCTCGCAAGCTATTCACAGGAGCTTCTGTGTCTCTCCACTTGATGCAATAGCGTGTTGCCACGTGTTCTCCCTTTGCAGTCTCGTAGCCATCGGCGATAGAGAGGTCGCGACGTGGGTCGTTTGCCTCGTAAGCGTTCCACAAATCATCGGAAACCTGATTCATGCCTGCTCCCCACTTTGTTACAATACGGTTATCCAATGGAGTGAACATCGCCCAATACTTACTGTAAGGCTGGCTGGAAGAGGTCGTTTCTGCGAACTGAAGTTCAAAGATAGACTCTGTTCCGTTCTTGTGATTCAGGCTCCAAAGGTTAGCATAGTCACTTTCCAGCGAGAATTTGCCATATTCCTTCTGCAGATATGTTGTGGCATTTGCCTTGTCGCCAAGGGTCAAGTAAACCTTGCCAAGCAGAACATTGGCAGCGTCGCTTGTGGCTGCTCCAACGAAGCGCTCGCTTGATTTTGCAGGAAGCACATTGGCAGCGTCTTTCAGGTCGGCAATAATTTGCTCGTATACTTCGGCCTTCGGTGTGCGTGCATAGCTATAAGACTCACTCACGCTGACGGGTTTTGTTACCAATGGTACGTCTCCCCATGCGCGAACCATATCAAAATAGTAGAGGGCGCGCAAGAATTTAGCCTCAGCAATATATTGTTCTACTCCCTGCAAGGAAGCTCCCTTTGAGATAATATTGTTGATTTTGAATATAGACGAATAGTATTTTTCCCAGTAACCCTCAACGAGCGTATTGGTTGTCACCATGTTCGTATGGTTGTCAAAGGCATTGTAGTCTGCCACCGAGCCTGCAGTATTGGTGTTGTAAACATTGTCAGACATTAGCTCCCCGTAGAGAGATGGCATGCCTTCCGGCCCCCAAATGTCGTAAAGTGTAGCATAGGCAGAAACGAGAGCCGTTTCCATGTCACTCTTTGTCTTGTAGAATCCGTTTTCGTTGGCGTTTGATATTGGCGACAAGTCAAGGAAGTCGCTGCATCCCACTGTTGAGAATGCCAGCACAGCGGCTATGAAATATGATAGTTTTTTCATCTTGTTCTGTATTTTAAACGTTGTTGTTTATCATTGAAAACATTGTCTTTTATGTTCCGTTTTAGAAACCTACGTTGATACCGAAGGTGCAAGTAAACGGATTAGGATAAGCTCCGTAGTCGTAGCCCACGCGGTAGCCTGTCTGGAAGGTTGAACCTTCGGGGTCATAGTTGGAGTAATCAGAGAAGACATAAACGTTTTCCATGTTTACATAGAGCTTGAGTGATGTCATACCCAAATGTTTCACTACGCTCTTCGGGAAGTTATAACCAAGGCGGATATTCTTTATGCGAACGAACGAACCGTCTTCAACCCACATTGAGGAAGAACTTGACTCAATTGTGTTTGGTGTAGTACGTGGTTTCGGTGTCATTCCGTCGCCTGGTTCAGCATCGCTTACCCAGAAATTGCTGCGACTTGCATAGAGGTTGCGGGCTCCGTTATAGAATCCAAGGAAGCGAGCGTTCTGGTTCATTATCTCATTTCCGTGAGTTCCCGTAAGCATAAACGATAGTTCTATGCCCTTGTAAGAAAGATTGTTGGTCAAGCCCCATGTGAAGTCTGGCTGATAGTTGCCTAGGATGGTGCGGTCTTTTGCATCAATAGTTCCGTTTCCGTCAACATCAAGCACCTTCGGATCTCCTGGTTCAGCGCCGCTGTATTTAGCAACGGTAGGATCGTTGATTTCCGCTGTGCTGTAAACACCGATAACCTTATATCCATAGTAGTTACCCACGGGCTGTCCAACTTCTGTACGGGAAATTGCGGAGTTCGTGTTCACTTCGATAGGAGCGTTGTTGTTGCCAAGCTTTAGCACCTTGTTGCGGTTTGCAGAAATATTGAAGTCGGTTGTCCACATAAAGTCCTTGTTACGGATGTTAACCGAGCTGATATTCAATTCGAAACCAAGGTTACGCACCGAGCCAATGTTCATTTGCGATTCTGTAAAGCCGGTAAGTACAGGAACAGGAACCTTGAGAAGCATGTCGGTTGTCTTAGAATAGTAGTAGTCAAAGCCAATATTCAAACGACTGCCAAAGAGATTTGCGTCGATACCGAAGTCATACTGCCCCGTTTTCTCCCACTTAAGGTCTTTTGAAGGCAGAGTGCTGACATAGAGTCCGTTGGTTAGCTTACCAGAAACGGCATACTGTGATGTTGCGAGCAGACCGATTGAAGCATAATCGTCAATCTGGTTGTTACCGGTAACACCATAGCTTGCACGAATCTTCAAGTTGTCGAGCCAACTGCGAGTAGACTTCATGAAGTTTTCCTCAGAAATACGCCATGCGGCAGACACTGATGGGAAGTAACCCCAACGGTTGTTGGAACCGAAACGAGAGCATCCATCGGCGCGGACAGAAGCACTTGCCAGGTATTTTCCTTTGTAAGCGTATGTTGCACGTGCGAGATATGAGATGAGTGCCCATTCAGACTTGATGGTTGAGCCTTTCTGCGTTGTACTAGCATTCAGTGTGTGAACCATATCGTTGGGGAAGCCGGTACCTGTCATTGTTGAGAACGACGTTACCTGATCCTGCATTGAATAACCGAGAAGGGCTGTGATGCTATGATCTTCGTTGATAGTCTTTACATAGTTTAGGGTGTTTTCCCAAATCCAGTTGTCAACACGGCGAGTCGCAAACGTACCTGTTGCATTCACCCAACCTGAGTATCCCCACTTCTGGCCTTCGTTCCAATAATATTCGTTGTGCGCGTCTGATGTGTTCAAGCCAGCCTGTGTCTTGAATGTCAAGCCATCAATTATCTTGTATTCAGCGAATGCTGAAGCAAGGGCAGTGGTGGTCTTCGTTTTCTTTGAGGCCTCTTTGGTAAGAGAATACGGATGCCAAAGTTGGAAGCCGTATTTAACAAAGGTATTCCATATAGAAGAAGGATCCTTGAAGCCGAGAGAACCGGTCTCAACATATAGTGGGAATATAGGATCGCTCTGGCATGCAAGGCTGACAACGTCTGATTTACCTGCAAGACCCTGAGGAGAATCTGACGTGCGCGTAAGATTCATCTTTACGCCAACACTCAAACGATTGTTTATCTTGTGGTTAATGTTTGAACGGGCCGACAAACGGTTGTAGTCGTTGGTTATAACCACACCCTTCTGGTTAAGATATCCAAGAGAAACCATAAACTGTGTCTTTTCGCTACCGCCCGAAACAGATGCCTGCACGTTGTGGCTGATGCCTGTGCGATAGAGAACGTCTTGCCAATCCGTACCGTTGCCTATGCGCTCCAACCATTCAGGATCAGAAAATTCCGTTGGAACGACATAAGAGGCGGGTTTGCTGTTGCGGTTGAGCGACGGATTCTTTGCATAATCTGTAGCCCACTGGTTCTCGCGGGCTGCTGTTTCATATCTCATCCACTGCTTGGCATCCATCATATCTATCTTACGGTTAACATGAGAAATGCCGAGTTCATATGAAACGTCAACCTTGGTGCGACCAGCTTTACCTTGTTTTGTAGTGATAAGCACAACGCCATTGGCACCACGCGAACCATAAATGGCTGCTGATGCAGCGTCTTTCAACACCTCAATAGACTCGATGTCATTAGGATTTATGTCGTTCATCGGGTTATGGTTTGAGTATTGCAAGCTACCGCCGTTGGCTCCACTTCCTGAGTTGGTGTCATCCTCAAGAGGCACACCGTCAATAACATACAAAGGTGTTGTTCCTGCATTGATAGAGGTAGCGCCACGCACCTTTATTGTAGGAGCCATACCTGGAGCACCCTGCGATTGGGTGATCTGAACGCCGGATACCTGTCCAGCCATTGACTGCAGGGCGTTACCGAACGAGCGTTCTTTAAGTTTGTCTGCCCCAATGGCGCTGACAGCACCAGTAAGGTCACGCTTCTTTACCGTGCCGTAACCAACGGCAACGACTTCGTCAAGCATTTCAGTATCCTCGCTGAGAGTGATGTTCAACGGGCGGCCATTAACCTTAGCAGTGCGGGATTTGTAACCTACATAAGTGATTTCAAGAGTGGCATTGTCGTCGGTTGTAAACGAGAAATTGCCATCAACATCGGTTATCACGCCGTTTGTTGTACCTTTTACTACAACACTGGCACCGATAATCGGCTGTCCATTAGCATCTACCACCTTTCCTGTGACTTTCTGTTGTGCATTTGCAAACGCTGAAATTCCGATGAAACAGCACAAGAGGCACAGTTTCATCAAGAAACTCTTACTCCACCCACTCAAGGTGGCCAGGTTCTTTTCTTTCTTCATAGACTAACAATTGTTTTGTTATTAGATTCATTAATGTTTTATGCTCATGTATATTGTCTACGCCATACGTTATATTTTACATGCTATCAGTTGCATACTACGCTTAACGGCCATCAAAGACCATAGCCGTGGTTACAATTTTAAATATTTACCTTTTTTTATTTTTCGATTCAAGGTTTGTGTTCCAAATTATAGGTTCGTATGTAGATTTCATACCTTTTACACACGGTTAGCAGCACTTTTATATTGTAATTCAAGCAGTAAAAGATTATCTCTTTGCAAATTTAAACATTTTTTTGATAAGGTAAAAATATCCGTCCCATAGGATTATGGCAAAGAGATTGATGTGTTTCATTTGATTTTCAACAGGTTATATTATGGCAAACAACAGCAAAAGCAACACGCTTTGTCATTTTTTATAGGTTAAATCCCAAAATACAAACTAAAAAACGGCATACATTCCCCTTAATGGTTGGAATGTATGCCGAATAAACAGTTAAAAATAAGTATTTACCTTACGAGTATCTTTCGTACAGTCTCACTGCCAGTCATTATATTCAAGCCTTTTACTATTTTTTTCAAGCGTTGTCCATCTGCTTTATATATTGTTGTTGGCGAGAAACTTTCATCTTCAGGTTTTACACCTATGCCGTCTGTTGAATCTGTCACGGCCTTTCCCGCTTCACTCAAGCCGCCATATTCATTGGCTGCCTGTATGAAATATTCTGCTCCCTCGGCATAATCGCATGACGTTGCTGTAGTAAAGCCTTCCACTTGCCCGTTTTTTGTTATCACATAACATATAGCATATGGCACTGCATCCCATGTTATTTTGCTGGCCTTTATCTTTGGCTGCGGTTTCTCGCATGCCTCGCAAAGCAATTCTGGTTGCCAATTGTCATCACCGGACATAACATTCTTAACGGTGTATTGTGCAGCTTCCTCATCGGTAAGGTAATTCTTAGCCTTACCATAAGTGCGTTCACCTGTTGTTTTATCTTCAATATAATATGTGTCACGGCGGTGAGAGAGGTCTACGGGATTGCCGTTAATGTCAACAGTGTTATAGTCTGCCCATAAATCCGGCAGGCCTCCCATTGTTTCATACCAGCCTGTTGCAGGGATTGTCACTTCCGCCTTGGTGTTTATGAATACGGTCTTCGGATAGTTATGCCAAGGTCTGCCAAGCCATACAGAAGTTTTCGTCGGGTCACCCGGGGCTGTTATCACGTTATTCATAAAGACATATCCCCATTTTGTATCCTTTGGATGGCTTGGGGCAACGATGTATCCGCCGTCAGTACGCACGATATTTATGGTATCCCCGTCAAGATAAACATTGCCACTGTTGTAAATAAAATCAACAGCCCCTTCAATGAACGAATTTTTCACATAGTGACGATAGTTAGCCTTACTGGTTGTTATCCAAGTATCTTGATAACTATACATACCAACATTGTTGAATGCCACACGGTCTCCTTCCGTATTCAATGCCAAAGCTTGCGGTCCGGCCTTCTTTTCATAGCCATAAGAATTGACAAAGCTTATGCCCTCAAAGAAGAGATTGTTGGAATGTGCCACGAATGTTGCTCCTGTACTTACTGACAAAGCATTGTCACCACCACTAAGTCGGTTGTCGCTGATGAATACCTTATCGCATCCTTGTCCGATAAAATAGAGATACGGTTTTGTTGCCGGCACGTCTACATGCTCTTTATATGTGCCTTTCTTTATAAAGATAAGCCAAGGCTTTACACGGTTTGTTGGAGCTGCATCTATTGCAGCCTGCACTGTCGTATAATCCCCCGTACCATCTTGTGCTACAACGGCATCATAGACGCGTGAGTCAGGTTGTTTGCGATCCATTGTTGTGAAATTTATTGTCGTTCCACTGAAAGCGTTTCCGCTTCTATCTAGAATTGCACCTGCAGGCAGCTGGAATGTATATTTTGTTGAGTATTTTAGACCGCTATACTGATAGACTACTGTTTTTCCACTCACCGTCGGCAATAGCGTTTCGCCATTGAGCGTAGCCGATGATCCTTCGGCAGCGACAACCTTTTCGTTGAAGGTCAATATCACGGAGCCTGTAGAAGATGCCCCTGTTCCGTTATCTTCCGGTATTGAAGAAAGGAGTATCGGAGCCTCCTTGTCGTCTTCTGCATTTTTATCGGCAAGCACAAATATTTCTGCTACAGCCAAGCCATCATAATCACTTGTCACACCAATGAGCGAAGAAGTGTAGTCTGGCATGAAACGAATGCGTAAGAGTTTCTGACCGGCAGCCTCTTCTGGCAGTGAAAATTCTTGAGAATCCCATGAGCGGGCAGGCAAGTTAAATGTGCCGAATGATGTGTAATTTATACCATCTACGGAATACTCTGCATTGATTACGCTATAGGCATTGTAGTCATCACCCACTGCTGCAGAAAGTTTAAGATTTGAATAACCTATTGACGAGAAGCTGATCTCAAAATAATACTTGTCAGTAAGATTTTTCCACACACGGGCAGCATATTTCCCATTCTGCCCTCCTTTGGTCGCACCACAAGCGAGCCAACTGGTAGTCTTGCCTTCTGCATTGTGAAGTGAAAGGAGACCAGCATTGTCGCTCTCCGCCTTATAATCAGCAGCACGCTCCTGTGAAGGAGTTTCCTCGTAGAGATCCCATCCTACAATATAGTCTGATGAGGAGAACGTTGCTGTTAAATTCTTTTCTCCGTCCATCTTCACCTCACGCTCCATCTGGGTTGCATTGTCTTCCCAATTGGTAAAGGTAAGGATACGGTTGTTTAATGCCGTTAGTTTAACGTCTGTCCCTTCCTCATAATAGTGAGTTCCGTCAACAATGTTGCCATCTGGCGAAAACTGCACGAGGTTCGCATTTGCTCCGCCCTCGAGTTTGAGATTGAGCGCATAGACGTTGTTCTTTGTGTATGTTGCCGTTAGATATGTGTTCGCATTGAGTTCAAAGACATAAGGGTTAAGGGTTGACACTGTTGTCCCGTAATCATCCACCCATGCTTGAAAATGATAGCCAAAGTTTTCCGTCGTGCTCACTGTCACTTGTGTTCCCTCATCAAACTGTGTTCCCACAGGGTTTACGTTTAATGTTCCTGCCAAAGGATCTGCTTGCGTAACGGATAGGGTGTAAACTGGCACAGAAATTGGTGTTCCGTTAATGTCGGTTGTTATTGTAATTCCGCCAAGTCCCAAATCCTTGTTTGCGGCAAGGTTATATATAAAGAATACTATTTCCACCTTGTCCTCAACGGTTCCAAGTGCAGAAAGGTCACATTCTTGTGACGTAACGCTGTTACGATCAGGATTAAAGCCTTTGAGAAGTTGCACGTTCTTTTCGCCACACATAGCATAAACGTCGAGTGTACCACCACTTGTGCCGAACTTTTGCGAATTAAAGGCAAGTTTTGAAGGCGTCAGCTTAATGCCTTTCTTGGGATTCACAGAGAAAGCAACCTTACAACTCTCATCTACGGCATTATTTATCTTTTCCGTAGGACGCATCTTGGAGAGTTTGTTCTGCACTCCATTGAAACCGATTTTCTCGCCCAAAGAGAAACTTGTGGTGGAGATAGCTTCTGGTACGGACACCGTTGCAGTTGTAGTGTTGTCCAAGCCGCTGTCAAACGGCCATGAAATGGTTGCCCCTGTAACATTCAGTTCGTCTGCTGCATTTACAGAAGAGACACATAGCCATGACAACATGCATACAACCAATGTCAAAATTGATTTTTTGTTT
>CAVLBD010000015.1:0-56571 GCA_963661195.1 bacterium | reverse complement strand
TATAATAAATTTGTTGAATTATTGTGCACAAATTCATATATAATAATTCTGAAGTACAATGGTAATAGCATTGTATTTTTCTTGTTTCATACTTGTAATCTTGTAGGTCTGTAATTAGCCCCTTATAATCAACCATAACTACTTATGAATAACCATATCTAAAGCCTTGATTTTCAACGCTCTTTGATTTTTAACACTTACTGGGTGCTTTTTGGAAATTCCCGATTTTCCACATATTTTTGCAGCGTATTTCTACCGTGGAGAATTTGCGGAGTTTTTATTTTGTCATGCCGTGAACATAGTTGACATCAGTTTACAAGTGGTTACAATGGGTGACAGATTTGAGACTGACATGCAAAGAGCGTAATATCGTGGACGTTGTTTACAAGCATTGTCAATGGTTCACTTCCGTTTACTCCATCGGTGGAATACTCAAATGATGTAGAACAAAGTAATATCAAAGAGTATGAGACCAACAAGGAAATGTGAATTTTGTGGCAAGCCATTCGTGCCACGGAGCGGTATGCAGAAGTATTGCTCCGAGGAATGTCAGGCGGAGGCAAAGCGTGTCAGAAAGAAAAGACAACAGGACTTGATTAACGGAATTGAGCCTATCATTGATTTGCAATGCCAAGAGTATCTGACATTCTCAAAGGCTGCTGTGCTGATGGGATGCACAAGGCAGTATGTGTACAAACTTGTGGCTAACGGCAAGTTGAAGGCTTCCCGATTGAGCAACCGAATGGCTTTCGTCAGAAAGTCTGATATTGAGAAGATGTTTGAGAGCAATCCCTACAAGCGTGTCATTCCATGTGGCAAGAGCAAGGCGAACAATAAGTCAAAGGCAGCAAAGAGAATCGAGAAACAAGAACAGAGAATAGGGAAAGAAGAAAATGAGGTGCTTGACTATTATTCGGGTGAGGAGGTAATGTCCATATATAAGGTCAAGAAGTCTTGGCTCTATACCTCAGCCAAGCGCAATCAGATACCGATGTGCCGTATCGCTGGCAAGAACTATTACAGCAAACGGTATATTGACGAGTTCTTCGGTACAGCCGTTGACATCAACAGTATAACGGAATGGGTGACGGCTGATGAGGTGGAGACTGCCTTTTGTATGAGCAAGACTGCACTCAGAGCATACACCTACCGCCATAAGATACCGACCAAGCGTGAATATGGTCGCACCTATTACTCCAAAGAACATCTTGAAGAACTTCGCAGAACCGACTTGATGAGCGATGAGAACTATTATACCACAGAACAGGTGCAACAATTGTATGGTCTTACGAGTTCCAACATCTGCCATATCGTGAAAGTGCATCATATAGGCAAGGTGAAAGTCGGAGTAAAGAACTTGCTTTTGAAGGTGGATGTGGAGCGAGCGATGGCGGAAAGGGCTGCAAAAGGACTGTGATTTCAAATGATTTCATCATTATCCATCAATTACTGTAAATAATGGGAGTCACGGAAGTATCATTCAGTTATTTTGCAGCCGTGAAGAGACGCTTCACCACGAATATTCATCAATAAAACATATCAGTTATGAGCAACATTTGCAAGACCGTATCATTGCGCACACGCAAAATCAAAGACGGACGTATGCTGTCCTATTACCTTGACTATTATCCAGGCTACCGTGACGAGAGCACGATGAAGGTTATCCGCCACGAGTCGCTTGGCATCTACATCTATGCCAAGCCAAAGAACCAGATGGAGCAGAAGTACAACCTCAACCTTGCTGCAAGAGCCGAGGCTATACGATGCCGTCGCTTCGAGTCTATCGTCAATGAGCGATACGACTTCTTCGACAAGGAGAAGATGAAAGGCGATTTCCTTGCCTACTTCAAGAGACTGGCAGACAAGAAGAACTCCAAGTGGCAACACGTCTATATGCACTTTCGTACCTTCACGCAAGGCAAGTGTACCTTCGGGGAGATAAACGTGGACTTGTGCAACAGGTTTCGTGAGTATCTGCTGACAGCACCACAGGGACTGCACAAGAACAGAAAGCTACATATCAACTCGGCAGCCAACTACTGGTCAACTTTCCGTGCTTCAATCCACACAGCCTATCGTGACCATAAGATAAAGGAGAACCCGAACGGTTTCTTGGAGCGTATCGAGACTATCCCGACAGACAAGGAGCATCTTTCACAAGACGAGGTTATCCGCTTGGCATCCACTCCATGCTCTGCCCCTGCATTGAAGCGAGCCTTCCTGTTCTCCTGTCTTACTGCATTGAGAAAGAGCGACATCAAGAAACTCACTTGGGAGGAGATACAGCCATACGGCAGCGATGGCGTGATGTATGTCACCACACGAATGCAGAAGACAAAGGACATTGTGCATAACCCAATCAGTGAGGAAGCCTTGGAACTGATAGGCTATTCACCAGATAAACGAGGCAAGGTGTTCCCCGATTTCAAAGACTCCATGACACAGGCACCATTGAAGAACTGGCTGAAAGATGCAGGGATTACCAAGCATATCTCCTATCATTGCTCACGCCACAGCTTTGCCTGTCTCCAGCTCGATGCAGGAACCAGTATTGCCGTAGTGCAGCGTTATCTCGGTCACAAGAATGTGGCAACGACAGAGGTGTATGCCAAGATTTCCGATGCTCAGAAGCGTGCTTCGGTTGGCTG
Source organism: bacterium (assembly GCA_963661195.1). GTDB lineage: Bacteria > Bacteroidota > Bacteroidia > Bacteroidales > Bacteroidaceae > Prevotella. Next base: position 53,923 of record CAVLBD010000015.1, on the reverse strand, counting down.
CATCACCTTGAAGAAGTAACCATTTGACAATTACACGCAGAAAAGGACTGTTGGAATGATAGTGTTCCAATAGTCCTTTTCTCGTTTTGTTGGTCCTATTTGCTGTCATGGATAGAACCAATCCGACAAATTCATTCCAATTTCTGTTGGTATTGAAGAGGAACTGCAAATATCCCTTTTCTTCATCCTTACCTTTGTAGTCAGCAATTAGCTGCAACTGGCACTAACGAGAAGATTAAAGTATGATTCAGAGTATGATATCATATTAGAACGCTAATAAAGCGTAAAAGAAAGAGTACCAGAGAACGTAAATGCGGTTTTTACATGCTTCTGCGTCTAACTTTGTGGAAGTTTTTGAACGAATAACAATAAAACGAATACGATAATGACAGTAAACAAGACAACTTCAGATTGTACCATCTACGCTTTTGTTGGTACAGCAATTCTCGCCATCTCTCTTGTCGTGGCGATGTATGTAGGCAATGACTTTCACCAAAGTCTTTTTGTCGAATCAATCATCTTTGTAGGGAGCAACATCCTGCTTTGGGCGATATTCATTTCTATGGTGAATTATCCCTATGAACTGATGACCATTGGTAGCAACAGCAAGGCAAAGAAAAACGTGGTAGAAGCAGAGCCAGCAACAGAACAAGAACAGCCAATGCAAATCTTACCACATACCGAGTCTGTAAAATACAGTCATGAGGACTATGCCAAGCGTGTAGAGGCACAAGAAAAAGATGCACAGGAGGAAAAGGAAAAACGAACGAGAGCCGTACTTGACTATGTGCACCGTACCATGTCAAGGTTTCTGTATGAGGAAGATTTGAACAAGGTAATTGAGGCTGTCAAGGAATGGAGCAACGACACCAACTATACCCCGACAGCAACAAACCGCTTCAAGGAAAATGTTGAGAATATCCCTTTAAGGCACTTCGTGTGGAATATCGCAGAACGTTTGGGCAAGCGTGATTACACAATGGCAATGCGAATAGCTTTTATCAAGACATTGTTCCCAAAACCGTTTGAAGGTTTGGACTACAGCACATTGAAGAACCTGAAAGCACCATGCTCCAATGATGTCATTCCTATTGACGAACCTGACAATGGTAGACATGATTTCCATGATGTTACAGAGAAAACTTCCGAATAATCCCATTGTTAGAGTTATTCCTTCGTGAATGACAAATGACTGTCACGAACCTCAGTAACAGAAGCATCATTCTGTTCCTTTGCACCAGTTTTTAACAAAGTATCAGAATGAATAAGGAATTAACTTTCAACGACCTTCCAATGGTCGTTGCCCAGCTTCGGGATGAAGTGGTGGGCATGAAGCAGATGATCATCGGTCTGCAATCACAGAACAAGCCACACAAGGCGAACACGCACATACCTATGAGTGTGGAGGAAGCATCGGCATATCTCAAAATGCCGATGGCAACTCTCTACATGAAACTTGGCAACGGCAGCATTCCTGCCACCAAGCCGGGCAAGCGTTACTGCCTTTATCAAGATGAACTTGACAAGTGGCTGGAGACAAACCGCAAGAATCCTGTACCTCTCACGGCAGAGGAGGAGAACGCAGCCATTCTTGCAGAAAACAAGCGTAAACCGGAACCCTTAAACTGGTAATGTCATGGATGCGCTTGAACTCTGTAACAAAATCAACATGGAAGCCGAGTCTTTAGCGGACTCAGGCTTCCCTCTTGAGGTGTTTCCACAAAAAATGCAGTCCATCATCATAGACATGGTGGTGCACGGCAATTTCAAGGTGGATTATGTCGCCATGTCCATGCTGTCGGCAGCATCAGCGGCTCTTGGCAATACCTATCGTATTCACGTTAAGCAGGATTGGGACACGAATGCCGCCCTTTATATCATATTGGTTGGCAGACCTGGCATGGGCAAAACTCCACCATTACAGCTTGCATACAAGCCGATTCGGGAGTATGAACGAAAGCTGTTTGACAAGTTTTGCTATGAACTTGACCTATATGAGGCAGCATGTGCAACAAAGGAAAGCGGAAGCAAGGAAATGAAGAAGCCTATTCTGAAAAGGGTCACATTGGATGACTTTACATTGGAGGCTCTGGTATTGGAGCATTACAACAACTTGCGTGGCATAGCCATCAACTATGATGAAATTCTCGGACTGCTTGCCAATACAGACAGGTATGGGAAAAATCCCATGCTTGAACGCCTACTTTCCATTTGGAGCGGATGCCACTTGGAGAACACGCGTGTCAAGAATGACCGCCCACAACGTGTAGAAGAGCCATGTGTCAACATCATCGGTACAACACAGACCAAACGAATGAAGGAACTGATGGCTTCCAAATTCATGGATACAGGTTTTCTTGACCGTATTCTGGTTGTATATCCCAAATCCAAGAAAGTTCCACACTGGCTGGATGAGGAAGACAGCCATGTGCGCCAGAGCGAGGCTTCAAGAAAATGGGCTGACGTCATCGGGAAAATCTTTGGACTTGACTATGCAAGGTGTAATGACACAAATGAATGTTGTCCAAATATCCTTTATATGGACAAGGACGCACATTCCCTTTTCTTTGGTTGGTGGAACAGAAATGTGGATGCCATCAATGCCATAGAGGACGATGAAGATGTTGAAACGAGGGTGATGAAGCACAATACCCACGTCGCACGCATTGCCTTATTGCTCCAAGCTCTAAGATACGCCTGTGGCGAGAGCCATCTGCAAAGTATTGATGTGGATTCCATAGAAGGAGCATTACGACTCAATGAATACTGTGAGAATTGCTATCAACGCTGCCGAGCCTTTGTTGCTGAAGACACCTGTGATTCTATGTCCAAGGAGTTACTGTATCTGTTGGAAGACAGTTTTGACACAAAAACAGCCATTAAAACAGGAATGGAGAATCTGCGTGTTACAGACCGTACTGTGATGAACTATATAAAGGAGCTTATGAAGTCTGGACTAATCACAAAGGCAAAGAAAGGATTTTACGAAAAAGTAAAGTTCGAAACAGAACAGGCAACTGAAACATAAACCAACCTGTTTTCAGTATTCATTTGTTTCAGTTTTTCAGTTGACAAGTGCGTAACTGAAAACATGAAAGAACTGAAAGCTGAAATTCACCAATAATTCATTTCAGTTACGATGATGAACGAGTATGGATTTCACTTGGAGAAATACAGATTGGGTAATCGTTACACATGCCCGAATTGTGAGCGCAAGCGTTGTTTTACAAGATACATAGATGATGAGGGGGAAGTATCCTTCCCTGACAATGTAGGCAAATGCGACCATGAGCATAGTTGTGGGTATCACTATACTCCTAAAGACTATTTCCGTGAGCATCCAGACTTTCTGTCTAAGGACAAATTGCCATATCCGACAAGAAGGAATATCCAACCGAAAGTCGTAGAAAAGCCTATTTCATATATCGCCAACGCTATTATGGAGCGTTCCTTGTCTCATTACGGAATCAATCCGTTATACCAGTACCTTTCCAAGGTCTTTGGTGAACAAGAGACAGAAAGGCTGATGAAGATGTATCATGTCGGAACATCCTATAAGTGGGGAGGCTCAACCATTTATTGGCAAGTTGACAAGGATGATAAGGTGAGGACTGGCAAGGTCATGCTATATAATTCCAAAGACGGACATCGTGTGAAAGAGCCACGTTCTTATGTTGGATGGGCGCATGCTTTTCTTCTTCTTCCAGATTTCAACTTGTGCCAATGTTTCTTTGGTGAGCATTTGCTGGCACAGCATCCCACAATGTCGGTCGCTATTGTCGAGAGCGAAAAAACTGCCATAATCGCATCCCATTTCATCCCCAATTTCATCTGGTTGGCAACTGGAGGTATGCATGGCTGTCTCAACCAAATCGCTGTCAAGGTATTGGAATGTCGGGACATCATTCTGTTCCCTGACCTTGGAGCAACGGACAAATGGAAATCAAAAATTCCATTGTTGCAATCAGTTTGCAAAAGGGTTGTCATCAGCAATATACTTGAAGACAATGCTACGGAAGAACAGAAAGCAAATGGTCTTGACATTGCCGACTTCCTATTGATGACGGAAACACCGCAGATGGCACTACAAAGGCTGATAAAGCAACATCCGCCACTCCTGCATCTAATAGACAGTCTTGGGTTGGTGTTGGTAGAAGAGCCATAACACTACTGGCAGCAGTTATAACGAGTTCGCTTGCGAACATATCCCTTGGGTGGAGCCTAATACACCGAGCAAACTCAGTAATTAGGGCAAACAGCCATTTTATGTGTACAGCAAGCTGAATTTCATATGTACAATCAATTAAATCAAGCAATTTTATGAGCGATAATAAGAAACAGATGATGGACATTCAAAAGGTCAAGTCTTTCAGCGTTGCTGTCAGCGATGAGCATCAGCGCAATTGGGGAGATGACCTCTTTTCAAGGAAGGAGAATGATCCAAAACACAACTATGATCGTAGTCGCACCCGACTTAACTTTCAGGTGTCGAAAGGCGGAGAACTTGGACCAGTAGATAAGACCAAGTCCATAACAGACAAAATCGAGCAAGCCATCAAGAACAGAGTGACAGGCAGAGTGAATGCCACATCAAACCGTGCCGTGAGCCTTGTCTTTGGTGGTAATCGCGAGCAGATGCGCAAACTCGCATTTGGCGACCAGACAATCAGTGAGAACGGCAACAACTGGGATGTTGACAGTTGCAGTGGCATAGACAGATGGGCAACGGACATATATGACTTTTGTTGTCGGGAGTTTGGTGAAGAAAATGTCGTTTCGTTCATTGTTCATTTAGACGAACTCAATCCTCATGCACATGCAGTCATTGTTCCCATTACAAAGGACGGCAGACTGAGCGCAAAAGATCTTTTTGGTGGAAACGACATGAATCAAGCAAGAACAAGGATGCGTGAACTTCACAGCCGACTTGCAGAGGTTAATGAAAAGTATGGACTGGAGCGTGGTGATGACATCACCATAACTGGAGCTAAGCACAAGTCAACAGAAACTTATCGCAGGGAGTTGGCTGATGAATGCCGCGCTTTGTCAAATGAAGTAGGCATGAAGAAGACGCTTCTTTCAGGTCTTAATCGTAGCATCACAAAAGCAGAGACGAAAATCAAGGCTCTGCAGACTATGGTCAGCAATCTGGAGAAAGCGGAAGCAGAGAAACAAGCAACCATGGCCGAACTTGAAGATTACATGAAGAATCATCTTGGTGATGCAGTTGAGATAAAGGCAAAGATTACCGCCACCAGAAAGGAACTCTGGGATGTTCGTGACAAATTGAACGACAAGAAGATGAAACTTGAACAGGCTAAGTTGCAACTTGATGAGCTGCAGAAGAACACCTCCCACATCGAAGCAAGAAACAAGGAGATTAAAGCCGATTTTGAAAAAACAGCTGTTTCATACCAGCAACAGATGATCAATAAAATTTGGGCGCAGGCTGGTATGAAAGCGTTGGCAGAGATAGCAGACATCTATCCACGTATGACGAGCATTCACGACAGCAGCCTATTTGATGATAGCTTTGCAATGGACTTCATCAATTACGGTGACAAAATCATCTATTGTGCTATGTACCTGTATGTTGGCTATATCAACGAGGCTACCAACTTTGCTGAAAGCCAAGGTGGCGGCGGTAGCGACATCAAAGACTGGGGACGTGACAAGGACGAAGATGAGATAGAATGGATAAGACGATGCTTGAGACAGGCTACTCGGATGGTTAAACCAAGAAGAGGTAAAGGGTTAAACCGATAATTTTGTTAGTGGGAGGCATGTTCACGATATGCCTTCCACTAACAAAATAGACATACAAACCCACTAAGAAAGATTTGGAAGACGAGGACACATTGGCGGCTTCTGAGTCATTTGCAGCGATTCCTTATGCTTCAAAGATTTTGCTAACAAATTTATAAGCTCGCTTTTCACCAGTTATGGGATCTACCCAATCATCTATCTCTTTAGGAATAGAAATTACAATATATGCCTCGTTGAATGTTACTTTTCCGGCATCAATTCGGTCATAGAACGTTTGGTCTGTCATAGAGATCCATTTGATTCTGTATCGTGATCCAGACCAATCAAAATCTATTTTAGCTTTACCAAATTCCGTCTTGTAGATTTCAACATTGGTAACCCTCATGATTGACTCTGATGGTTGGCTTACATTAGCAAATTCAACTTCTGTCAAATATGCCTTATAGTTATTCCAAAATCCATGATAACCGTATTTGTTGTAGGCAGCTTCAACAATGTCTGTGTTGCAATGCTTTACGACTTTGCAAGAATTGTTGTTTATGACCCAATTTTCTTTTTGCTTACCTTGTGGTCTGTACGAACCATCGAATTCTATAACATCAAGTGGCTTTGCAAAATCAATGTCTATGCCTTGCACTGCACCAGAACGTCCGTCGTCTTTGACAATACGTATCCATTCTTTGGGGTTATCCAAGTCTATGCCACCAGGGCACAGTCCACCTGTCTTGCAGCTAACCGCTAACAGCAATACCTTCTTCTTCATTTACAAGTTCCCTCCAAATTTAATTTTGTCTCCAAACTTCTTAAGAAGCATCTCACTTACAAGCCTTCGATGACATTTTTCAGTTGTAGGTTCGGAACATAACAAGACAACATTCTGATACTTGCCAAAAGTATCAACAAAATTATCAATATTCGATTTCTCTTCCAATTGCTTGAAAAAGGCTTTTTCAAAGACTTTGTAGTCTCTTGACATCATAGTCCCTTTAGTGCGTACTTCTTTTAGAAGTTCCTTCTTGGGAGCTAAGTCAATACGATGAACATACTTGCATCCATTTGCCAAATTCTCCAAGAAATATGGCAAATCTTTCTCAAAGGCAAAGCGAGACAATTGCCCATTGGGATTAAGCCGAACATCAACAAGACAATCAATCTTGTTTGCTTTTAGTATTCCAAAAAACTGTTCGGCTGTTTTTTGGGTAAAGCCGATGTTGAATAATTTAATCATAGTCATTAACATTAGTGTTATACGTTTTTTTCCAACCATGCATCAGATTCCAGTATCTATCGCAGAAATCCGTGATTTTTTCCTCTCTGTTATTGCCATAATAATTTTCTATTACAGGTTGGTCGCCAAACAGAGAACTGTTAAGAATGTCAAGTTTCTTTATTTCTATCTTATTCAGTATAATATCAGCCAACATTTTGTTCAGTGTGCTGTTTGTTTGCGTTGTGATCTCACCAATGGAATTGCTTACTATATGTTTCACTTCAAGCCATGTTCCAAATTGCTGTTCTATTTTTTTGCTGACCAGAAAGAATCGATGGCAATCTATAGGATTTTTCTCGCTACACATTAAAGCCAATGTAAACCCTTTGTCATAAGCATTTTCTATTCGCTTCAGACCATCCAAAAGCAACTCGTTGTTTCTGAATTTTGTAAAATCAACAATCTCGTCATTGGCATTTAGCTCTGTTCTCTCCGGTCTGTTACTTTTGGGAATAGGGAAAATATCCTCAAAGAAAATGTCTGATGCTTTTGAAAAAACATCTTGATCTGGCAACGCTTTTGCTCCCAATTCGGGCATATGGATGTATGGAATGCCATAAGTCTTGCCTGCCATTCTTAGACTACCCTCATTGCATAGGGGATATTGTTTGGAGAATGGCACAGAACGAACATCTACTAAATGCGTCACTCCGAATTGATGTAAGGTTCTATACATTCCTTCCAAATCAAAATTGCTTCCTCTCTGGAATAGTGTATAACCTATGGTGTATATATTATTTTTCGTCATATCTTATTTCTAAATTAGTTTTTGAACGTAATTTTTCCTTGGTTGATTGGGTATATGAATATTTGATATATCTGTTTTTATCCACACATTTGAATTCTTCATTACTTTCAATCATGGAAGTCACTTTTCCATTGTATTCATTTTTGCAGTACTTAAACATTAGGCGTTTCCCATCAGCCTTTTCCACAAGATACATAAGAACTAAATCTTCTAAGCCGATTTCAAAGAAACGGCAGCTAATGGCCCAATTTTCAACTGCAACCATATCGTCGTCAATAATATATGATATTGCAGAACAAATGCCAAGGCTTTCACCAGTTGGTCTGTACATCTCAAAATAAACAGAAATAACGCCTTTAGAAAAAAGGCTGTTTTGCTGAGACATATTGAACTGGTTTGTCTTCTTGTATAATTTTTCTGCTATGATATGATTAGGGTCTTTAATTGCCTTTACATGCAAGACAGGAAGATGGTTATTACTTCGCAGCACTTGAATCATCTTGTATTGTTTTCTTCTGCCCTGTGCATTCAGGGATAGTTCGTACCTGTCGAAAATGCACCCGACCGATAGTAATGTTATCAACTCTTCATGGGTATTCCAGTTTGGTACGCAAATACCTGGTATGTTATTTCTAACTTCATCTCTAATGAGTTCATTGTCATCAATAAAAACAATTGATTTAGGCAATATAGACAGGCTGGCTGCAATCTCTTTGATATTTGAACTTTTATCATTGTCATTGGCAACAATGCAGTCTATACTGTTTTTCAAAGGAAAGATTTCTTCGTCGAGGACATCCATTGCCTTTGAAACCATCTTAGAGTCATTTCTTGAACAAACTGCAACATATATACCCAAGCTGTCTGCTAATACTTTCACAAAGTTTGCAAATCGTATATAATGTGCGCCAGTTGTGGTTCTCTGATTGGCTATGATTTGGTCTATGCTTTCTTCTGATAATGTTCCATTCCATAATGTATCATCAAGATCAAGTACAATAGCTTTGTAAAGAGTCTTTAAACGGCAAATGAAGATAGCTATAATTTTCATCACCATTATACACAATACAGAGACTTTTGTTTTACTTGATAAATCAATTAGGCACAAAAGATCCTGTACATTGTAACAAAAACTATAAACTTCACCTGTCTTTTGATTTTCACCAATAATTGTTAGAACACAGAAACATTCTTCATCATCATCAGAATTTAGATTCACAGTGAAACCATAATTCGCTAATTGTGACAACAAATAAGCAAATGTTCTATCTTCTTTGTTAGCAAATAGACCCAATCCCTGAATATTGACATTAAACAGAGATTCGTTATAAACCCGAAATGCGTTTATAACATTATCAATGTAGAAATTGACAAAATGGTTCATACCAACACTATTTTACCAACGGCTACCATATTGGCATGATTAATAAATGGTTGGTATATATACATGAAAACGTGGAGCCAGTTCTGTCACTCGTTCCACGCAGTAAAGGCTCTGGCATCGCCCAAGTTGTCGAAACGAGCAACGCCGAAAGCCCCACGCCTGTGTACATATATAGAAAACTCTCTTGACAACGAACGACAGAATCGTTAGAAGCCAATGAGGGCTGTATATAATACACCTCATGAGGCGTTCCCGTTGCTTTGTTTTTGACAACTTTGCTCGAACTGCCAGATTCTTACTGCGTCAAAACCAAAGCGTACAGTTACGCCTTATATGTATATATGTCTGCCCAACCTCTGCCCATCGGGGCTTCCGGTATGGGTATATACATTACAAAGATAACACTTTTATCTCGGAAACCACTTTGTTTTGCTGGTAAAGTATGATTTTAAGGTTTGATTTAACATTATTAAATATAAATATGTCGAAGAAATCCACTTCCTCGTGATTTTTCTTGCTAAAAAGTTTGTATTATCAATGATTATTCTTATCTTTGCAGCACGAGAACCCGCCAAGCCTCTCAACGATGCTCAAATGTGCGGGTCGTTTTTGTTTTTATAGGTATATGGCAACAAAAATTCCGTTCATAAAAACATATTCCACGCCCCAAGAGTTAGTACAACTACTCAAAACAAGAGGTATGGAGATAACCGATGAAGAAAAGGCTCAGCATTATCTTTCCCACATTGGTTACTATCGTTTGTCTGCCTATATGTACCCATTGCTTTCCATTCCCAAGGAGCAACATCTATTCAAGCGAGGAGTATCTTTCGGTAAGGTTATGATGTTGTATCGCTTTGACAAGAAGCTACGCCTACTTTTATTCAATGAAATTGAAAAGATAGAGGTCGCAGTGCGTTGTGCAATCGTGAACTTTGGAACGGAAATGACAGGCAACCCTTTTTGGATGACTGATGCCAACAATTTCTCAAATCCGTCCAAGTTCAATCGTTCTATACGTCTTATAGAAGATGAACTGAACCATACAAAAGAGGATTTCATTAACCATTTCAAAGAGACATATACCAATCAGTATCCACCTTCATGGATGCTGACCGAGATATTGCCATTTGGTGTAATCACTAATATTTATTCTAACATCAAGAATAAGAAGATAAAGAAGCGTATTGCACAGTCATTTGGCTTGCAAGTTGCACCTTTTGAATCTTGGCTTACCATTATCACTGTAACAAGAAACTCATGTTGTCATCATGCACGTGTATGGAATAGGGTATTCTCTATTCGTGCTACCATGCCAATTAGAATGTCGCGTCCTTGGATTACCTTGCCGACAGATCCATTGAAAGTGTACTTTGATATGTGCATCATCAAGTACTTTCTTGACATCATATCTCCAAATAACGATATGCTTGATAAGATGAACAGACTTTTTGCTACGTTTCCAGAAGTAGATATGGCTGCCCTTGGTTTTCCTTCTGGTTGGGAAAACGAACCACTGTGGCAATAAAAGGCATATGGAGCTACTACAAACCATCCCACATCGCCCACATTTTCGTAATTTCGGTGTGACAGAAGGTTAAAAACGTTAAATCTTCACCTTTTCGTATCTAAACAGAATCCATATTGTCACTTTTCTACCGTTTAGAGCGTATAATACTGATAATCAACTGATAATAGATACGCCTTCTAACTTTGCAGCAAAAGTTAAGAACATCAAATTTATTATGAAGAGAATTAAGTTTTTATTAACGATGTTGCTTTTGTCTAGCATTGCAACATTTGCTGAGAATGAGATTGTTACAGGAACAAACAAGACAAACAATGAGGCTCCTACGTGGAAATTTATGCTTAGTGTAGCTAAACCTACCGATATGCAATTAGAGGAGATTACAGAGAATGTTGAGTTTGCTAAGGAGACGACTTTCCTTTATAACCAATTGCAACGACTTTGCATTAAACGTATACCAGTTGTTCCTGGAGATCCTACTACACGAATCGTTATAAAGAAGGGTGAACTCTTTAATGCTGTAAATAAAGTTTCTAAAGGTTTGGAGAACGAACTCAAAGAAAACAAAATTTCAAGAGACGAAGCAGCAAAGCAAATGAATAATGTATTGAACGTAGCTATTTCAGCTTTTTATTCTGATGACAGCAAGTCTTTTGAAAAGGCTTTGAAGAATAGTAAGAAAGATTATAAACAACTTGTTTATTTATTTTCTAAGGTGGAACTCAAATAAAAGTATAAAAGGGTATAAGGATTATGAAGAAGTTATCAGTATTGGCTTTCCTTTTGTGTGTGAATGCCTCTATCTTCGCTCAATCAATGAGAGTAACAGGTAAGGTGACAGACAAAATGGGCCCTGTTATAGGAGCTACTGTAAGAGTTAAAGGTACAGATGTTGCAGTAGTTACAGATGTTGACGGAAATTATTCAATTGATGCAAGTAAAAATTCAGTTCTCGAAATTACCTATGTAGGTGACAAGACAAAGACCGTTAAGGTTGTTAAGAATAATATGAATGTAGCGTTGGACGCAGACGTTCAGGACATTGATGAAGTTGTAGTAACGGCTATAGGTATAAAGCAAGAGAAGAAGAAATTGGGTTATACTACTCAGCAGGTTTCAGGTAAAGACTTAACTGCACAGGGTAATATGAATGTGGGATCTTCTTTGCAGGGTCAGGTAGCAGGTTTAACGGTTTCTGTTCCTTCAAGTATGTTTGAAACACCGTCATTTTCTCTTCGTGGACATTCTCCATTGATTGTTTTGGATGGCGTGCCCATAGAGTCAGATATGTTTGATGTTTCCAGTGAGAATATTGCAAGTATCAATGTGTTGAAAGGGACTGCAGCTTCTGCATTATATGGCGCAAGAGGTAAGAATGGCGCAATAATGATTTCAACGAAGCAAGCTGAAAAGGAAGGTATAGAGGTAAGCTTTTCAACTAAAGATATGATTAGTGCTGGTTTTGTTGCTTATCCAGAAACACAACATCAGTATGGTAGTGGTTCAAATGGACAGTATGCTTTTTGGGATGGCGAAGGCGGTGGAAAATCCGACGATGACATGGAATGGGGTCCAAAGCTAGATGTTGGCAATATGGCAGCACAATGGAACAGTCCTATCCGCGATAAAGTAACAGGTGAAGAAATTCCATGGTGGGGTAGTGTAAAGGGTACGAAATACGATGATCAAAGCCGATATGAACGTGTTGCTATGCCTCTAACTTCTCATGACAACTTGAAAGAATTTTTGGAGACAGGTATCATTACCAACAATACCTTGTCTTTGTCATATAAGGGTAAGCGTGCAAAAGTTTATGTATTGGGGCAATATGCCTACCAGAAAGGTCAAGCCCCTTCAACGTCACTGCATACAGGCGGTTTGAATTTCAATTCGACATTTAATCTGTCAGACAGGCTGACTTTGGATGCTATGTTGAATTATAATATAGTGGTAACGCCAAATTATCCAGACTATGGTTATCACCCTTCAAATTTTATGTATTCCATTGTAGAATGGATGGGTGATGATATAGACATCCGTGAGTTGAAAAAGCATCAATGGGTAACAGGAATGGAAGGATATAAACAGGCAAACTATAACTATGCTTGGTATAACAATCCTTATTTTGCCCTTACTCAAGCTAAACATTCTGAGCGTCGTAATGTTACTACCGGTCAGTTGCGATTGAATTATCAGATATTGCCAGAGCTAAGTGTTATGGGGCGCGTATCTTTACGCTCAAAGAGAAATCTGACAGAGAACAAGATACCAAAGTCATATCTTAATTATGGAGATTCGCGTGAAGGCGCATATAAAGTGTGGAATGTGAGTCAAGACAATGTTGATGCAGATGTTTTGGCGACATATACCAAGAGCTTTTTGGATGATATCAATCTGACAGTTAATGCAGGAGGAAGCGTTTTTTATCGCAAATATCGCAATGACTATGCTTCAACAGACGGCTTAAACGTTCCTGGCATATATTCGCTGAAGAATTCTACAGGTTCAATACTAACTTATAGCTCAGACAATTCTTTGTGGGGATCACGCAGCGAAAAAGAGATAAAAAGTGTATATGCGTCTGTTAATCTAGACCTTTCAAAATACGCTTATCTAACATTGACAGGCCGTAACGACTGGTCGTCAACAATTGCTTCAGGCAATAACTCTTATTTCTATCCATCGTTTGCAATAAGTTCTGTCGTTTCCGATTATATTAAGATGCCGCAATTTGTTGACTATTTCAAGGTCTTGGGCTCTTGGGCCACTGTTTCAAGCGACTTGGATCCATATCAGATACTGCAAGTTTATACGAAAGAAACGTCATGGGGCAGCAATACAGTAGTTAGTTATCCTTCCGCATTGGTGAATGCGAACATAAAGCCCCAGAAGACCAGTCAATTTGAGATTGGATTCTCTACTTCTTTCATGAAACGCATTTCTTTAGATTTCAGTTATTATCGTTCACTTGATACTAACCAAATCTTAGACATGGCCATATCTCAAGCTTCTGGATTTGACTCCCGTAAGATCAATGGTAACACCTATACGACAAACGGTATTGAAGCAATTCTTGGGGTAAAAGCTATTGAGGGCAAGAAGTTTAAATGGAATTTCAATTTAAATGCCAGTCATAGCGTTAGGAGGTTGACTTCAATATATGGTGGAGATGAATATTTTGGAAACCTGAAGAAGGGTGACAGGGCTGATGCTTATTATGCAACAGTTTGGCAGCGTGATCCGGAAGGTAGGGTTATTGTTGATGCCAATGGACAACCACAAAAAGACCCTTATGTGCGCAAGGTTGGACATTATGAGCCAAATGTAAGATTAGGTATGCAGAATACATTTCGCCTGAATGACTTTACTTTGGGCATTGAGTTGAATGCAGCTATTGGAGGTTTGATGTATTCAAACTTGAGTCCTAAAATGTGGTGGGGCGGCAAGCATCCCAACTCCGTGATGTATCGTGATGAAGAATATTCTACAGGAAAGCCGGTGTATGTTCCCAATGCAGTGCGTGTAGTCAGTGGGGAGGTTACTTATGACGTTCATGGAAACGTAGTTTCTGATACGCGTAAGTATGAGAAGTTTACCAATGCAGTCGATTGGCAGTCCTGGTGTCAGAATTATCCCTACCGCGCAACCGTAACCGACAAGATGGATAAATTCTTTGCCAACACATTTAGCAGAACTTATTTAAAGGTAAGGCAGATAAGCCTCAGTTATGATTTTCATAATCTGTTGCCGCAAGGTTCTGTTGTCAAGTCGCTTACAGCTACACTCTTCTGCAACAATCCCTTCCTTTGGGCAAAGGTTCCGTATGTAGATCCCGATGTTAGCGGTGATACAAGTAGCGATACAGGTGCAGCAGACCCAACAGCAAGATATGTTGGCTTTGGTATAAATGTGAAATTCTAGCAACTTTAATTTAATAGCAAAAATAAGATGAAAACGAAAATACTTATCTCATTGTTTATGGCTGGTGCTTTATGTTGTTCATGCAGCAGCTTTGATGAAATTAACGATAATCCGAACGACCCTACCGAGGTTTCTCCGAAGCTTCTTCTTCCCAACATTTGTCAGAGTGCTTTTTCGCGTGGAACAGATGGTATGTATGCCGACAAAATGGTTGTTCAGACGGATGGACATAATTCAGAACAGTTTTTTGAATGGAATCGTGGCAGTTTTAGCTCTTACGACAATGAACTTCTGCAGGTGACTAAATTGAAAGAGGAAGCCGACAGAACGGGCGAGACCATTTATGACGGACTTTATCATTTCTTTCGCGCTTATTATTTTTATAATTTGACGTTAACGTTTGGTGACATTCCTTATACCGAGGCATTGAAAGGTGAAAGCGAAGGTTTGTTTACGCCTAAATATGATACTCAAGAAACTGTTTTTGCAGGAATTCTTGACGAGTTGGCTACTGCAAACGATGAATTGGCACAAGCTGCAAGTAAGGGAGAAACAATAGACGGTGACATTGTCTTTAGTGGGAACTCAGCTAAATGGCAGAAGTTGGTAAACACTTTTCGTCTGAAGGTTCTACTCACTCTTTCTCATAAAACGAAAGTCGGCAATCACGATGTAGTACAGGAATTTAGACAAATTTCCCAATTACCTCTGATAAGCTCAAATGCAGAGAATGGTCAACTTTCCTATATAGATCAGGAAGGGAACCGTTATCCTCAGTTCAATGCGCAATGGTCAGGCTTTTATATGGACAAGACATTTATCGATGGCATGGCACTCAGAAACGATCCACGTTTGTTCCTATATGCCCTCCCCACGAATGAGGCCGCTTCTGCAGGTAAATCTGTAACAGATTTTACTGCTTATGCTGGTGGCGATCCCACTGTTCCGTATGGCGAGAACAAGAACCTTGTGGGTGCGGGCAAGATTTCACAGATCAATTCCCGTTATCGTACGAATGCAACAGGTGAGCCCACAATCTTGATAGGCTATGCAGAGCTGCAGCAAATCTTGGCAGAAGCTGTTGTCCGGGGGTGGATTCAAGGTGATGCAAAAGTGTATTATGAGAATGGTGTGAAAGCATCATTTGAGTGGTATCATACATATTCTGGAGACTACGCACAATATGTTACAGACACTGCTGCTGCTTCATATCTGCAAGGTGACGAGGTTAAGTGGGATGACCAACTGACGCAAGAGCAGAAAATAGAGCGCATAATATATCAAAAATATTGCGTCAGTTTCTTTCAGGGAGGTTGGTATCCATTCTTTGAGCATTTGCGTACAGGATATCCCCAGTTCGCACATTTGGCAGACAATCCCATTCCATATCGATGGATGTATCCCGATACAGAGAATAAGTATAACACGCTAAACGTAGAAGATGCGGTGAAAAATCAGTTTGGCGAGAATAATGACAAAATAAGCGCTAAACCTTGGTGGTTAAAATAAATAAAAGATGAAAAAGATTTTCTTGATTGTTTTAATGGCCTTAGCCCTCATTCCTAATTTGAGCAAGGCAGAAAAGAAAGTGGTGTTAGTAACTGTTGACGGCTATCGTTGGCAAGAGTTGTTTGGCGGGGCAGACAGCTTACTTATAAATTCCAAGCAATTTGGTGATGTAACTATGATGAAGTCAAGTTATTGGAAAGGAGAAACACCCCAACAGCGGCGCATGGAGCTGATGCCATTCACATGGACATTCATTGCAAAGAACGGAACAATCATTGGCGATCGTAATTTAGGTTGCAAGATGGATGTAACCAACAAAATGTGGTTTTCTTATCCTGGTTACAATGAAGATTTGTGCGGACATGCCGATGATGCCAACATTCACAGCAACGATGCAATACCCAATCCCAACATGACGGTTTTTGAAATAGCCAACAATACGCCGCAATATAAGGGCAGTGTGTTGTGTTTTGGCAGTTGGGCCCGTTTCATTGAAATATTCAACGAGAAGAGAAGTGGCTTGGAGGTCAATGCGAACTATCGTCATTCTATGTCTAAAACACCTACAGAGCGTGAGAAATATCTTGATAAACTTCAGGAAATATGCCCCAAGTATTGGGGAGCAGAAAGGTTTGATTTCCTTACTCACGAATATGCTATGGAGGCGATGCGCACTCGACATCCCAAGTTGGTGTTTATAGGCTACGGCGATACCGATGAATGGGCACATGCCGGTAATTATCGTCTGTATCTTGATGCTGCGCACAATACGGATTTTTTCTTGGAAGACCTTTGGCGTCTTATACAAAGTGATCCATTCTATAAAGATCAGACAACGGTTATTGTGACTTGCGATCACGGACGTGGCGACACAAATATAAATGCTTGGCGTGACCATGGACCTCTGACACCAAATTCTCATCAGACATGGTTAATGGCTTTTGGAAAGGGCATTCCTGACAAAGGAGTACTAACTTCTGGAGAATATTTCAATAATCAGATAGCTGCTACTGTCGCAAAATTCTTGGGTATTACTTTTGCTCCGAAACATAAAGGCGTGGGAAAAGCAATAGACTTCTAGTCTTTTGATAATCATTTCAATAGACTAAGAAAATCTGGAAATACTGTTCATCTTATATCGCATTTATACAATGAACGTATTTCCGGATTGATTTCTTCTGTCCGTGCAAAAACTGTTGATCTACTTTCCTGTAAGTTCTGTTTGTTGCCTTACAGATTCATCATGTATGAGGTGCATGATTTGCTTTGTGAAAGTCTCATCCAATCCCTTTTCCCGTCCTTTTTTACTTCTGTCCTCTAGAATTTCTTTATAACGGTTAGATTGTACTACGGCAACTCCGTGCTCCTTCTTATATTTGCCAACCTCAATACAAATTTTCATTCGTTTGGCGAGTATGTCAAGCAGCTCGTTATCAAGAGAATCAATCTTCATTCTCATTGTTTTTAAGTCTTCAGAAACATTCATATTGTCGCTGATGTTTTTCTGTGTCTTGATGCTTACCGTTTGTGCCTGTAAGCAGAAACATGCAGAAGCCCAAACAAAAAATGTCAGAAAGCCTATTCTCGTTTCATGCTTCATCTTTAGCTGGATTTTTTTTCGTCGAATTTTAGAAATGTTCATAACATAACGCTTTGGAATAGTCTTACCGATTATTCCAAAGCATGTTGGTTCGTATCAATGATTACAAACTTTTGTTATGTCAACAGTAAAGTTTGCTTTTCCTGCAGTTGGCATGAATTTGCCGCGTTGTTCAAGGAAATCAACCAACTCCGCTGCAGTCATATTTTCAGCAGAACAAGTATAGAAGCGTTCCGTTTCGCCGAAACGACTTATTATGGCGTTTATCAGTTCCTGTTTTGTTGCATAACTGTTTCCTTCCATCATGTGGAGAACTTCATGTCCGTGTGTCATTGTCTAAATCTTATTTGTTATTTATATGGAATCAATGTAATATTAAAAAAATTACGTGCAAATATAATACGAAAAAAATGAGTTTAGGCGTGTTCTAAAAATAACCTTTAATGGATTTTTGCATTTTAGCCGAGTAGATTTTGCTTCCTTTCTGAAGGAGCATAGCGGGCTATGCGACTGAAGGAGGAAGGAAAATCTGCCGGATATAATCAAAAAGACACAAAGAGTCATCCGTCTAAATTCAAATTTAATGGTGCGTGGAATTTATAGAACACGTCTTTAGTGTGCAACATTTTTAGATTTAATAATGGAGACTCAGCACTTTCCCTCGTTGAAATCAGATAATGATGACGTGTTCTTGTGCTTTTTTTAACAATTCTTTTTGTTTTTGGTTACAAACTCTGCGCCAATACGTCCGATTTTTAGATGTTTGCCTTACGGCTTACGTTTTTTTAACCTTAAAAATCTATCTTTATATGTCAAAACAGAACAAGCGGAAAGTAGCTTTGGCCTTTCTGTCTGCCATGGCGATAACAGCAGCAGCTCAGCAGACCGTGAAAGGTACAGTGACCGATTCCAATGGCGAACCTCTTATCGGGGTGTCTGTCTATGTTGACGGGAAGCCTTTTGCCGTGACAGACATTGACGGCAATTTCACTCTTCCCTCAGCCAAGGCCAATCAACAGTTAAAGTTTTCTTATCTAGGTTATGACGATATCGTGATGGCTGTGGGTAACAAAGGCACTGTGAGTGTCGTGATGAAGGGAACAGACAGGCAACTTGATGAAGTCATGGTCGTGGGCTATGGCACAATGAAGAAAAGCGATCTTACCGGTTCGGTAAGCAGTGTAGGCACGCAGAAATTAAACGAAAAAGGTGCAACTTCTGTTATTGCCAATCTGCAGGGAGCGGTGCCAGGAGTGAACATAACGCAGAGCACAGGTCGTACAGGCGGAACATTCAACATTGAGATTCGCGGAAAGAATTCTGTACAGGGCGATCAAACTCCTCTTTATGTCGTTGACGGGATAATTTGTTCAGACATTGATTTCCTCAACCCACAAGACATAGAGCGTGTTGATGTATTGAAGGATGCTTCAAGTACAGCTATCTATGGTTCTCGCGCTACGGCAGGTGTGGTAATAGTAACAACCAAGAGTGGCAGTAGTGTGGCAAAGAGTTCTCATAAGCCACAGATAACCTACGATGGATATTACGGCATAAGCAAGGTTAACAACATGCCGGAATTTCTAAGTGCCGAAGGCTTCTATAAGTTCCGCTTTATGAAATTCTTGAGCAAGGCCGGCGGCGACAATAACGGCGGACGTCCTGTATGGATAAACGATGACCTTGACCGTTGTTTGCTTAGGGATGGTGTAAGTGGCAAATACAGGATGACGGAACTGTTGGAATCCGGCGATACATACGACTGGAAAGACTTTGTACTCCAAGACGGCCAACAGCAGAATCATTATCTGGCAGTAAGCGGCTCGACAGACAAGACAAATTATCATGTGGGCTTTGGTTACACTCAGGAAGAAGGCATTTACAAAAACGATGAGCAAGAGAAGTTCACTATGAAGACTAGCCTTGATACGCAAGTCAACAAGTGGTTAAGTGCTGGAGCAAGCGTTAATCTTGCACGGACGGAGAAGAATTATGCTAGCGACAACGCCGTGCAGTATGCTTTCCGTGTGAATCCATTTATGCAACCCTACGACAAGGACGGCAACATAAACTACAAACCAGGTTCAAAAGAGGCCCTTGGTACGGATATGTATCAGTTTACAGGTCAGATAAGTCCGCTCATATATATGCAGGACCAAAGTTCCAATCGCCTGACCTGGACGGCTTTGGGAAACATATACCTTGAGGCTCATCCTATAAAGGGGCTATCGTTGAAGACAACCTTGTCGCCGACTTTCACTCATAGCCGTTACGGATTTTATGAAGGTACGAAGGCAGGCGAAGTGCAGAACACCGCTAAGCGTTCTTCCGCTCAGACCTTTGCCTATACATGGGACAACCAAGTAACCTACGACCGCATGTTCGGTGATGACCATCACCTTAACCTAATGGGCCTTGTGTCCTATACCTATGCAAACAGTGAAACGGAGAACCTCGTATATAATAAAGTTCTCGATGGAACATATTGGTGGAATATCGGTACGACAGACCAAGGATACGACTATAACAATTCCAACAGTACTTATTCAGAAAACAAACTTATGTCGTATGCCGTGCGCGCCAATTACTCCTATAAAGGGCGTTATCTCTTTACCGGAACGGTGCGTTGGGATGGTAGCTCTCGTTTTAGAAGCGGCAACCGTTGGGACGCATTCCCTTCAGCAGCTGTGGCATGGCGCGTAACAGAAGAACCATTCATGGCAAAGACAAAGAACTGGCTATCTAACCTTAAGGTGCGCCTCTCTTATGGTATAACCGGTAACAATAATGTTGGCGACTATGCAACGATGCAAGTAATGGGAAGCTCTGTTTATTATCCCTTTGGCGATACATATTCCCAAGGTATGTCAATAGCAAGTATCGTGGACCAGAACCTGAAATGGGAAATGTCCCACGAGATAAACTTCGGTATTGATTTCGGATTCCTCAACGAACGCATCAGAGGAACTGTGGATATATACAATAAAAAGTCGAAAGACCTTCTCTACGGAACAAAGCTACCGCTAGTTTCCGGCGGGCAGACAGTCTACACTAACGTAGGCTCAGTGAGAAACCGCGGTATAGAAGTTGCTCTGACCACTACAAATGTGTCAACCAAGGACTGGTTATGGGAAACAACGTTTACCTTTGCGCATAACCAAAACCGCGTGCTTGAGATAAACGGAACAGGCGACCTATATTCAGGCTCCAGCCTCAACAACCTCTTCATTGGCAAGTCATACGGAAATATCTACGATTATGAGTGGGTGGGCATCGTGTCAGACAAAGACATGACCGTTCCAGACAACGAGATAGCACGTCTGAAGGGATTCGAACCCGGCCAAACGGTGAAGGAATACGACTATTACTACAAGTGCTATGGCTTGGTTGAAGGTAACCCCATCATCCTCGACCGCAATGGCGACGGCAAATACTCTGATGCAGACAAGAAGATTTACAAGAGTGACCCAGACTGGACCGGTAGCTTTACCAGTAACTTGACATGGAAAGACCTTGACTTCTCTTTCTCTATCTATGCTAAACAAGGTTATAAAGTATTCTCAAATTTCTATAAGGAGTATCTAGCGATAAACGATCGCGGGCGCACAAAGCTCGACATGGACTGGTATATCCCTGCCGGAACATTGATAAGCTGTGAAGGTCAGAATGCTGACGGGTCGTATATCAATCCCGTTTATCAGCAAACCACCCATTACGGAAGCTATCCTTTCCCCAACAACGGTTGCAGCAGCGGCGGACTGGGCACACAATACTGGCTCGGCACAACAAACTCCATTGCCAATGCTTCGTTTGTAAAGGTAAAATATATAACACTGGGTTACTCTCTGCCAAAGAAATGGCTGTCAAAGTTTGGATGTTCCAAGCTGCGCATCTATTGCACAGTGACCAATCCTTTCGTTTTCACTAGTTATAAAGGATATGACCCAGAGTGGGCAAACGCTTCTCTTGCAAACGACGGTCCAAGCACCGTTACATGGCAGTTCGGAGCAAGCATAAAGTTCTAACAAAAAAGTACAGACAATCATGAAAACATACATAAACATCAAGCTGGCGGCGGCTCTTGGCTGTGTCATGTTGATGGGCGGGTGCAGCCTGGACGTGGACAACAAAGCTAACGTAGAAGCAGGAAAACAACTTTCCACCGATGAGGGAATAGAATCTCTCAGGACATATATGTATAGCACGGTGAAACCGCTTGTCAACGAAACAAACCTCACGGAGTGGGGCACCGACCTATATTCCAGTGCGCGTTCAACAAACGTCAACGACTATCAGGCTTACAAGTTTACCCCCGAAACGAGCGATATTGCCAGCTACTATACAAATGCGTATATCCTTATAAACCAGGCCAACTGCGTGTTGAAATATGGCGCATCAAAGCCTAAATATGTAGCAGAAGCCAAGTTCCTACGGTGCTACGCCTATTTTCTTCTTACTCAGCAATTTGGGGCTGTTCCTTACATAACCGAATACATAGACAATCTGAACAAGAATTATCCGCGCACACCGCTGAAGGAAGTTTACGACAACGTCATAGCCGAACTTGAAAGTATTCAGAACGATGGCAACCTGCCCGATGAAGATCACAACGGCAACGTGAGCAAACGCGCAGTTAAGGCTTTGCTTTCAAAGGTGTGTCTTGCCGCAGGTTGGGATCTAGGCACTAAACTTGCTGATGCGGCAAAGGGCACTTACACAACGGAAGACGTGTCTTATTTCAAGAAAGCCGCTGACTATGCCATAGCAACAATTGCCGGACAACAGCTTACTATGTCGTTTGAAGACAAATGGTCACCCAAAAACGAGGGAAATGCCGAAGAGATATTCTCTGTGCAGTATGACCGTGCCAATTATCCTGGTGACTTGCTGACAGGTGGCCATAGCCGCCAGAATACCTACGGCAGTGAATACGGTGACCCGAGAGTAAGCGGACTGAAAAAGTGTAATGCTGAGCTAGCTCAGTCGGTTAAGGGACTCTATCTGTTTGATGAAGGTGACGATCGTTTCGATGCTACATTTATGATGACCATCTATAACTACACACCTGGTGCATGGGGCGTAACGGGATATTACGCATACTACAACGCCTCAGAGGAAGCCAAGGAGAAGCTGAACATCGCCTGCAAATATTTCCCATATTGGGTAGACCGCGAGACAATCGACAAATATGTTGCAGCCAACAAGGAACGTTTCGTTAGAGGCGAGAGCGATGCCCTGTGTCATGTGGCATGGTATAAGAAAACAGACTGCGCTTTCTGGTGGTTTAAGGAAAACGGCGATATAGACAAGATAGACATACGTGACTATGATGACTATAAGAAAACAAACCAAGCTGCCGTTCCGCCAGTAAAGAAGTTCGACGACCCTAATACCGCACAGGTAAATGCCGGGAGCTGCGGTTATCGCGACATCCCTGTATTGCATCTCAGCGATATCTATCTTGTGGCAGCGGAGGCTTATCTGATGAGCGGCAACGATGCCAAGGCTTTGGAATATATAAATGCTGTGAGAGCGCGTGCCAAGGCGGGAACGATAGCAAGTATTTCCGACTATAAACCGCATTATGAAATGCCCGACTCGTTTGGCAGTCTTACACTTCTTGACTTGCTTCTTGACGAGCGTGCCCGTGAGCTTTATGCCGAAACGACGCGTTGGATGGATTTAAGGCGCACTCGTCAACTCGTTCGCTATGCACTGGCATTTGACGAAGGTGTGTCGGCAGTCAGTGACATGTGCAACGCCAAGGGAGAGATAAAATGGTTGCGACCGATTCCGTCTGCAGAAATTTCCACCAATTCTGGCATCTCGGAAGAGGATCAGAACCCTGGTTATTAATTATAATCTTTAACTGAAAATGAAAAAGACATTATATATTCTCTTGTTTGCCATAATTGGTGTAATAAGTCTCGCGTCATGTTGCGACGACAACGACGGCGACAAGACATTCACCCAGTCTGCTGCCCAAGCAGCGGCAGGAACATACGACGGAACGTACAGTTATGTTTCAGACAATGGTACAACTCTGACAGAGCAAGGCACTATGACAATTTCTGCAAAAAGCGACTATGTTGGAATGTTTAGCTTTTCTTGCACCGCATTGGGCGTGAATCACGAGAGCATAGCAAACATCTGCCATAGCAACGACGGCTTCGCATTTTCCAACAACCTCAAGACAAATGGTCTTGGCAATGCCTTTCTAGGAAGAATAGACGACGCGCAAAATGTTGAGGCTCACTTGAAAATGGTGTTCGTGGGCGGAACAAAAACATATAGTGTTATTTTTACAGGCCATAAAAGACAATAAAACGGCACTTATTGCGTTATTAGTTAAAAATGTGTGTGCGGCATAGTTACCGCACACCATTTTTAATTTTATAGCACAAACATATGAGAACTTTGATATTTAGGTACAGACATTATAAATATGCCGTCTTGGCATGCACTTTATTACTATTCTTTTCATTGCAAAACACTGTGGCAAAGAAACCGTTGAAAGGGCACTTTACTTCAGCAAACAGTAAACTTGACGCTAACTTTGCCAAGGCTTTCCTGTCAGTGCAGCAAGGTGAGAATCTTGTGGGGGCCAACCGTTACGTAAAATTACTATCAAGGGTTCCCGAATATTCTGACTTTGCACGTGGACTGGCAAGCAATGTAACACCGACGCAAGAAAAAATAGACGAGTTTAACCGACGTTTCCTTTTTGTTAAGCGCGGAACATCCGTTCGCCACGACCATGTTCTATACCCAGATAGCGTGTTCTATCTCAGCAATAGTGTGCTTGCTAATATAGTGCCGCTGGCTCTTGATTTTACCCCGCGGGAATATAAACAAGAGGTCGCACGCAACGTGGTTAAAACCCTGCTTGCAAAATATCCTAACCTTACGGGCAATCATTTCTCTGGTGTGCCGTGCTTGCTGCAGACGCTATCTGACAATGGCTTTTCTGACGTGGCTTACCTTCTTGCTACAAGCGAATATGCACAACTTCTTGACAGCAATGACCTTGTTTATTGGTGCAGACAGTATTTGGGAGGAATAAGAAATGTGGGGAATGTCTATAAGAATCCGCATTTTGAGTTTCGCCCTACTTTTGACATCCAGGACCTTGACAACGTTGACGCTTCGGTTGACACACCGTTCGGGTGCATACGCTCGTATTGGTATAAGACTTTGGAAAATCTTTATTGGCGTGTTGAGATACCAGAGGGAATGACTGCCGATGCTTATCTGCCAAATGGAGAAAAAATGTCCTATGAGGCAGGTATTCACATTACGCAATACGAGAATATGCCTGCAGGGGGGAAGAATATTGTTCATGATGAGTTTGTGTATTCTCAAACTGACTTTCCTCAGTGTCACGCCTCTTCTATTGTGGAGCTAAAAAACGGAGATCTTGTTGCAACTTATTTCGGTGGCACAAAGGAGAGAAATCCTGATGTGTGTATATGGGTAAACCGTAAGCCTAAAGGCTCTGATTCGTGGACAGCACCGATGCTCGTTGCTGACGGAGTGTTCAAACTTGGTACGCAAAATGCTCAGATTGCCGGAATAGACACTGCGTGTGTTGGTGCGGAATGCGGTCCGATTGTTGGTCTGAACAACAGCTGGAAAGAGGCAAAGTCAAATAAACCGCGTCGCGACTATTACCGCAAGGCTTGCTGGAATCCCGTGCTTTTTGAGATGCCTGACGGGGAATTGTGGCTATTTTTCAAGATTGGACATGTAATGAACGACTGGACCGGCTGGGTTGTGAAAAGTCGTGATGGTGGACTGACGTGGTCAGAGAAAGAACCGCTTGAAAAGGGTTTTCTTGGCCCGGTGAAAAACAAACCTGTTATTGTGGATAACCGTTTGATTTGTCCGTCGAGCACAGAAAATGAAGGTGGATGGAAATTCCATTTCGAGATACTTGACATGAAAACCGGTCAATGGAAATATGTAGGACCTATAGAGCGTGAATTGTGCCCGCTGACGTCTGATATGGCTGCCGATGGGTCGTTGCTAAAAGACGGTACGGGCAAGCATAAACTTAATCCAATTTATTGTATTCAGCCTTCAATCCTGAAACTTTCAGACGGGCGGCTGCAAGCCATTGGACGTACGCGCAACGGTAAACTGGCCTCAACGTGGAGTTCGGACAATGGGGATTCGTGGACTAAAGTAAAGCTGATTGACGTGCCAAATAACCAGTCTGGCACTGATGCAGTGACGCTTCGCCGAGGCAGGCATGTTCTTATATATAACGATTTCGGAACTATACCAGGAACCCCGAAAGGGCCGCGCAATCCGTTGTCGATAGCTGTTTCGGATAATGGCATGGACTGGAACAAAATACTTACGCTTGAGGACAGTCCGATTGGCGACTATTCATACCCTGCAATAGTGGAAGGTCGCGACGGAACTTTGCATTGTGTATATACATGGCGCAGATATAGGATTGCCTATAAGAACATAAGACTCCGTTAGACTGAGGATTTACGACTATTCCCAATCAAAGTTATCCTTGCCTGCAGCAAGCTCAAAGTGTAACTTAGCTATGCCCAAGTCAATCTTGGTATAGCCAAATATTGAGAATAGCCGTGTGGCTTCAACTATAGCTTTGCCTGTGGACGTTTTCCTGTCTGTCAGTGTGAATCTGAATTTCTGTTGGTTTATGGCAGTAGGTGCAAGCAAGGCTGCTTTTACTCCTTTGGTGAACCATTCTGGGGAGTTTGAGTCTGCATTGCTTACATCACTAATGGATTTGCTTTTCCTTTCATGACCTTGTGCCTCTCCGTAACCTAAAGCAATGGCACAGGATACTTTTTCGCCGTCTTGAAGGGAAAACGTTCCATTTACTTTTTTGTATGTCATTCCAACCCAACATGTGTTGAGCCCCAGTGTTTGGGCAAGCAACACAAGATGCTCGCCAAAGTAGCCTGTCATCTCATCGAGTTTCGGGCTTTTTTTTCCTGCAATGATTATATAGTTCTCTACACCTTTGAATTTTCCGTAGGACGCCATGCCTTTAAAAGCCTTAGGCTCATTAGTTATTAGCTGGATATTCATGCCGGATTCTCGGTTAAATTCACTTATGGCTTTCTGCAGTGTTTCAATAACATCTGCTGGCAGAGCTTTCTTAAGATAACGTCTCACGCTATGTCTTGTCTTTATGGCTTCCAATAAATCCATAGATGTGTTGTTTAAAAGGGTTGAGGTCTGTTCTTCTTACTTTTGGTAACTTTATATCGTCTGCGCTCTTCCATGTTTTTAGGGTGCGCTCCATTATATTCCTATTTTGTGAAATCAATAAAAGGTTTACGGCAACATTCAAATATACTGATGCCGTAAACCTCTTATAATCAAATTTTCAAACGTATGCTTTTACTTAAAGTTTGATCTCGTTGATCTCCTCTAGTTCGTCTTCATCAAACCATTTGTTGAGCTTTGCCTTTGCCTTGTCCTTGATTTCTTCAGAAACGTTTCCTATCTTGTTAAGGACATAGAGCAGAACTGCAAGGTCATCGCCCAAACCTACGATGGGTATGGCATCGGGTATAACGTCGAGCGGACTGATAAGGTAGCCGAGTGCACCTATAATTATCGCCTTGTCTTTTATTGCAACTTTGTCGCTTTGCAGTGTATAATAGAGGATCAGAGCTACATAGACAAGCTTTGCTCCAGCGCGTTTGGCTATCTTTGATATTTTTTCCAGAAACTCACCGTTTGTGAATTTATTGGAATATGACATAAAATCGGGTAATTCCATATTGTATATATTACTTTTTAAGACTGCAAAGTTACTAAAAAAATCTATCGTTCCCAAATCTTCTTTTTTGAGTGCATGGCTTTTTATTGTAATTAGCCATATAGATAAATTAAAGAAGCGCATTCGTTGCAGTGGCGAATGCGCTTCTTAGGGTTATTGTTGGTTAATTATGAAATGCCTTATTGCTACTTTATGGTAACCTTCTGCCCGTTGATGACATAGACACCAGGCAACAAAAGTTTGGTAGAAACAAGTCTTTCACCCACAAGTTTTCCGTCTATTGTATAAACATTGAATGGTTGTGTATTGCTATTGTTTTCAATATTTTCAATACCCGTTGTGTTTGTCGCAATTGTTGGTGCAGACTCACCGTCGGTGTAGACTGCAGTCACTGCGTAGACGCTAGCTTCATTTGTGTTAGAAGCATCAGTATACTTCGTTGTCGAAGCATTGACTGTTGTCAGTAACTTTCCGTCGCGGTAGACATTGTAGCCTGTCAGTACACCATAGCCAGCTTTGTAGGTCACATCATCAATGCCAAGCAAGTAGCCACCCTCTGCAGTTGTGTGATGGATGGCGAAATGAGTGGCACCGGCAGGTACGTCGAATGTTACTTCCTCCCACGCTCCTTTATCTATTGTGACAGTCTTGACAAGTGTAAAATCTTCTTTGTCTGTACCGCCTGTAGAGTAGAGAAGTTCGAGCGTCTCGGGATAGTTGTTCTCAGAGTCAGCTTGGTTTAGGGCATAGAACTTGACGGTCTGTTGTTCACCAGAGAGCGATGGACTGATGAGCCAGTTGTCTGCATCAACAAAGTTGTCATCAAGTATGCTGTACATTGCTGCCGCATACTTGTCGCCAGAATGTGGGGTCAGTTCAGGATTATTATTGAGCAGTTCTGGATCAATGCCGTTAGGCTCAAAGATCATAAAGGCGTAAGGTGCGCCTTGGTTGTCGTATTCATAGCCATTGAAGATGCTTCCTGTATAGCCCTTGTCGCCATCGATGCATGTCCAATCGCCGAAGTTGTCAACAGTCCATGAGTTATAGTCTTCGAAATCTTCTGTCAATTCTTTCTTGTCGGTAGCGGGAGCTGTCCATTCAATCACTGAACCGGTAGTGCCTGTGACTACTGTTGCAGAAGTTGGAGCGGGTTTAGACGAAGATATGAGGTTGACAGATGCTGAGACCTTGTTGTTATTCTCGTCTTGGTCGCCGTCGTAGATAACTTCAGCGGTTAGTTCTGCCATATCACCTTCATGGAAGATAGTTGGTGTGTAGTCAAACGATATCGTATCGCAAGCCATTGGTGCAAGTGCTTTGCTGATAGTCTTGCTATCGACAAGCTCGTTGCCATCAAGCAGACGTACTGTATAGGTTGATGCAGTGTTTTCGCCATAGTTCGTAACCTTGACAGTTACATTACCTGTCTTTCCATTCTTTAGTGTTTCTGGAGCGGTCATCGTGACACCGAGGTCTTCGGCATAAACTTGACGTACTTGAATATTATCGATAGGGATAAGTCCTCTACCATTGCCAAGGAAGCGTACGATGATATAACGCTCGTTTGCATACTTAGCTAATGAAATGCACTCAGATTGCCAAGGTGTGGTTTCTTCCGATCCGTCGAACTCATACGTCTTGAGATTGTCTACTGTTCCATCACTCTTTTGTATTTGTACAGTTAGAGTTGCTTTGGCCTCCATTTCGCTTCGCATGGTGAAATAGAGTTTTAAATTGGTGGCTCCTGCAGGTGCAATCTTGCCAGAGGCAAAGTAAGACTCGTCGCCACAACCATCATATACTGCAACGCCAGGTGTGCCATCCTCTTCGGAAGCAACATCGCTACTGAGATACCATGAAGATGAGCCGTCGGCATTGTACCACCACAAGCCGTAGGCTATGCCACCATTGTCAAATGGTTCGCTGAAAGGTATCGTATATGGGGCACCCGTAACGATGGTCATTGCCTTGCTATACTCTCCCAAGCCTTTTGCATTCTGCGGCTGGATATGAACGGTAAGTATATTCTGGTCACCCTCATCGGTGTTCATGGTAATGGTGCTTTGCGATGTTCCACAAACACTATCTAGGTGGTTACCATACTCATACCCATAGAAATCGTCGTAAGAAAGATTGTCATATAGATTGTATGATATGTTCGTCGGATTGACATATCCGCCGTTCTTCCCTTTGGTAACTCCCTTCCATGATATGTTTAGTGATGAGCCATTGTCCTTGACAGCAATGCTCTTACCCTCAACAACAGCCGGAATATCTGTTCCAACAAAGGCACTCTTAACCATTGACACTCGTCCGGCGCCGCTCTCATTGTAAACGATAGCTTTGTATGCGTAGATGCCATCGGCATCTACAACGTCGTTGAAAGTGATATTGTTGCCCGGCTTCAGACCATCAGATAATGTCTTTACCAATGTGCCGTCGCGGTAGATTTCAACCTTTGTCACAGATGTGAGTTGTGAATCATCAATGGCGTTATTTGGAATGTTAAACGAAACGGCAACACGGGTAGCGCCTTGGTTGTCAGGAGTCAGCGTGAAGTTACTGATAGAGTCGGGGGCGGATAGGGCAGAACCTGCACTAACATGGACACCGAACAATAGAAGGTTGAATCTGTCGGGCTCGCTGAGTGCATGGAAGGCGATTTTTATGTCACCATCTTTCTCTGGAGTTATATAAGAGGTAAACTCCTTCTTCTCGCTTAGTGTAGTTGACTCAAGTAGCGTACCGCTGAACGTGGTTGGGTCATCCCCCTCGCCATATTTCACTTCCAGCTGCTCTTCGTATACATCTATGGTGTTTGAAACTGTGAATGTGACAGAATACTCCTTGCCTGCCTTCATGCTGAGTGGAGGTGTGAGCAGCCAGTCGTCGCCACTGTTCTCACTATTGTATACATAGTAGGCGCAGTTCTGGTCTGGATGATAGCCCCATGTGCAGCCATCTCCGTTGGCATCGATGATGGTCAAGAGGTCGAGTGAACTCTCGTCGGGGAAGTCGTTGTCATAGGGCGGAACAAGGGCCGGGCCGACAACAACCTTGTCGCTAGTGGCTTCTCCGCTACGCATATCTCCATTGATGGCTACTACACCGTATGTGTAGGCCGTGAGTTGCTCGGGTTGGGGAGTATCGGTGTAGGTGGTAGCGGTAAGCCCTTTGGCTATTGTTGCGCCATCAGGATAGCGTATCACGTCGTATTTCAAGTCACCCACATAACCATCGTTGTAACTACCTGTTGGTGCAGACCACGAGAGGGTTACCTTACCAGTGGAGCTGTTTGATTTTATGGTAAGATTTTCCACGGGATATGTTTCGTCATAACCCACAAATTGGCTGATTTTTGTTTGCGGACTGCGTCCAACCTCGTTTGATGTGGTAATAATAAAGGTATGGCTTCCGCTAGAGCTGACGGTCACAGGTTGTGATACCGACGCACCGGCTGTCGTTGTTCCTGTAGCTAATGTGTCGTTGTCTGCCACAATGGTATAGGTAAGTGCGCCACTTAGTGCACCGCCAGCGAAGGTGCTTGCGGGTGCAGTGAAGTTTACCGTTCCTGTAAGCGATGCGCCATTGAACGATAAGTTCACGTCATCGACAGATGCTGGAGCGCCATCCTCTGCTTCTGGAGCAGGAATGGTGAGCGCATAGATCTGCTCTTGTCCTGTGAACTCTCCGACCTGTGATGCAACACCCGTGGTCAGATCTACGGTATACAGAGCCGATAGTTCACTTGCGGTGATTGCTGCCCAATAGAAAGTGCCGGTCTTTTGGTCTATCTCACCGCTCTGTCCATATACTCCATCCGAGCTGTTGATGAGTGACAGGCCTGTGGCACCGACTAGAGTTTCCTTTGCAGTCTTGGCATCGATCTTGTAGAGATTGCCATCGGAAGCAACACCATAAAGCACATTGTCTTTAGTTATACCAAGAGCTACATACCAGTTAGAGAGCGTTCCGATAGTAGAACGAGTCATTGTCGAGTAGTCCATGATACCCAGTTCATAGCCTGTTGCAGTAGAATTGTAGAACTCTCCGTAAACCTTTCCGTCGAAAGCTACGGCTAATTCGGTTCCGATAAGCGAGATGTCATCAAGTCCTTCGGAAGAAAGTAGTTCGCCCGTAGTAGCATCAAAACTGCAATGCGTGATGAATACATATCCATCGCTTTCCGACCAGTTGACTTCATGAAAAACTCCATTGACTAAT
Organism: bacterium; assembly: GCA_963661195.1. GTDB lineage: Bacteria > Bacteroidota > Bacteroidia > Bacteroidales > Bacteroidaceae > Prevotella. The sequence continues at coordinate 22,198 of CAVLBD010000015.1, read as the reverse complement.
GCACCACCTCCATTGGCTGCCATATCCTCGTTAAGCCAGATAGACTCAGGGTCAATAGGGTTGCCAGTCTTGAAGGTGTATAGTCCACGTTTCATTTCGTCCCAAAAGGCACTGTATACTACGTTGCCATAAAGTTCGCGACCATCGGTGGTTTGGAGCAATGGACTTTGCTGAACGAATGCTGGCGACTTTGGGGTGAATGGTTTCACCCGCCGAAGAGGATTTTTCAAGACCGAATTGTCGGTCATTTTGTTTTTCACTGCACAAAGGGCTGGATAGTTTTTCTCAAAAGCCCTCATTTTTGCCACTCGCTGTGTGGGCAAAACTTTTTGCTTGACAATGTGATTGCAAGGAATGCTGGGGATACGCAGTCCATACTGCACCCTTCCTGCAGTCGAAGGTAGTGCTACCAAAGACATTGCAAGCGCAAAAAGTACTGATTTTCCTTTTACCATAAACTAAAATTATATCCGTAAAATGTAATGCTTTAGTGTTTTTTAAGCGACAAGAATTACATTATGAAATTTAGAATATGCAAAAGTAAATAAAATTGTTTGATAAAAGGAATAAATAACTATAGAATGTTTGAAATATTGCTCACATTCTAGAAAACGATTCCTTGTTGGTGAATAATTTTTTGTATATAGGGTAGTGCTAAAGATCTTTAAGCAACACTTCTTTTTGCCGCTTTAGATAATCGGTGTGATTGGCTATTGCTTTGTTCCATTTTTCGTGGTTAAGCCCCTGCAAGTTCAGTTGTAGTTCCCATTTACCTTTTGTTTCGTATCTGTCCATAAGCAGTCCTACAGTGAGACGAGAGAGGTCTTCTGCTGGTTGGTAAACGCTTTCCTCACCTTTTTCGTCACTTGTTATTTCGCTTATGAGGTGGATGTCAATAAGTTCGTAGAGCAGACTTTGTGTTATGCGTATGGGGATGTTTGTTGCCAGTTTCAACTGAAGGGCTGTCATTGGTTTCTGTCCGTTCTCGAATCGCTTGCATATGTGGCTCATTATGAGCATGCTCATCAATATGCGACGTCGCAGACTTATTTCGTATGCTTCTGTGCGGAAAGCGTTTTCTTCAAGATTTTGGCTCGTGTAACATAGTTCTGCACCGAAGAGGCATATGTTCCACGAAATTTGTACCCAAAGCATAAAGAGAGGTAGGGCAGCGAATGACCCATATATGGCATTGTAGCTGCTGACCCATATCTGTGAGTGAATGTAGAAGAGTTGCACTCCTTGCATGGCTACACCGGCAAGTATACCTGGGCCGATAGCGTATTTTACCTTCACTTTCGTGTTGGGCATGAATACATAGAGCGCAATGAATATTGCAGACATGAGTGCGTATGGTGTGCAGTCCCAAAGCCAGCGTACAATGGGGGCAAATAGTTGCATGCCTTCGCTCTGGCTCGTTACGGTGGCGACAAAGATGGATATGCCCGATGTAACTACAATTATTATGGGTGCAAGTATAAACATGCTCATGTAGTCGGTAACGGTACGGTAGAAGCTTCGGGGCTTTTTAACTTGCCAAATGTTGTTGAATGCTAATTCAATGTTGCGGATAAGCATTGTAACTGTCCACAACATGAACACAAGACCTATTCCCAATATAATTCCGCTCTGCGTATGAATAAGGTAAGAGTTGACGAAACCTATTATTGTTTCTGCTGCCTGTGGCTGGCTTGACAGTACGTCGCGAAACCATTCTTCTATGTATTTGTTATAACCGAAGCCACGTGCTATGGCAAATACAACGGCAAGGATTGGTACGATGGCAAGGAGCGTGGAATATGTTAGTGCTGCTGCAGAGTTAACAATGCGCTTGGTAGTGAAACGTTCAACCGTAAGTATTAGCAGTCGTATTATGGCAATGATAAACCGTTGCCAGTGGGGTCTGCTACTGGCATCATTCCATATTCCTGACTTGAAGAAGTTTTTTATGTCTTTTGCAGGCATGTGACGTTTCGGGTATATAGGTCTTGGTTAACTTGCTTGATAATGTAAAGCGCAATGATATGCACAATATCAGGTGTAAACGCTTAGTATAAAAATAAAAAAAAGAAGACAGTGCCCCTATAAGCCGGGTTCTGTTCTGTCCACACCTCTCGATATGGATAGTGCCTGCCATTTATCTAGGACACGGGTCGCCCCTTGTCTCGAGCGTTCTACCCTCCGTCGGAGTTAGTCGGACGGGTAATCCTCAAACGACGGTTTACGCGAACTTGCAGCCTCCGGACGACACAGCCCGATGATCACCCACCGGCTGGTGGGCTCTTGCCCCACCTTCTCACCCTTACCGCCCATTGGGAGCGGCGGTTGTTTTCTTCTGTCGTATCCTACTGTTGCCAATAGCTTCCGCTTTCAGAAGCGGAGTACCCTATGCTGCCCGGACTTTCCTCCCGCAGCATAATGCTGCCAGCGGCAGAGCCAGGACACTGTATTCTTGTTTATTTCTATATTCTTATTCGTGTGTAATTTTGTTTGTAATCGTACACACATTGCTTTACCTCATGCAAAGGTAGCTATAAAAATGAAGAAAAGCTATTTTTTTCGTTCAAATCTTATATAAGCTCTTTTGGTATGCAGTATGCCATAGCTTTGTATGCCGCTTCGCTAGGGTGAAGGTGGTCGCCAGAATCAAATCCTTCTGCAAAGGAATGGTAATTGTTTGAATCTCTCACAGCCTTGTCAAAGTCTATGCATCCGTCAAAAAGTGGAGATGTCCGTAACCATCCGTTTAGCTCTTCCCTTATTGCTTCACGCTGACTGTTATATGTGCGCCAGCCTTCTATCGGCAGAAGTGTTCCGCTCCAAACACGAAGGTTTAGTTTGTGGGCATATTCAACGTAGATTTTCTCTATGCCATCCTTTAAGTCGTTACATGTTGGCATGTCGCTCCACGGGCGATATCGGTTTACCTCTATTCCAACGGGGTGGATAATATCGTTGATGCCATGTTGTATAATAACATCGGTCGCACCACTAACATTCATTTCTATAGGGAAGCGTGTTTCACCTTTCAAGCCATATGCCAGATAAGTAATACAATCGTATTGTCTAAGAATACGTGTTCCGCTGACGGCACGGCGTATTATAGCAGCATTGTTGCTGCCTTCTTCTCTTGCTCTTATGGTAAGATAGTCTGGCCAGCTTTGTGCAGTTATGGAGTCGCCGTAGCAAATGAGGGCACGGTTCTGCTCTTCTGTAAAAATGTCTATTGTGTTTAGGAAATAGAACCACTGTGTGTTGCGAGTAAGAGCATCGGGAAGAGTTTCTTCGTCTGTATGCTTGCCGTAGCTGTATTTCCCTTTTGACATCGGTCCAGTGACAAGTGTTCCTGCATTCATCTGCGTGAAGCCTTCAAGATACATGCTTACGCATATTGTTTCGTAGGCATTCACGTCAAATTCAAGTTCATCGCTTGTTGCTTCTTTGCCAGGCAGTAGTATTAGACTGCTATTACCACCGAATTTCAAAAGGCATAACGTGTCGTTGAATTTGTCTTTTTTAGCAAGTGATACTTCATTTATTGTTATAGGTTCTGTTCCGGTAAGGTTTGAAAAGCGAAGACGCAATTTGCTCCCGCTGAAGGGGATTTCTATTGGGTATCTTAGTGTGATGTCCTTTGCGTATAAAGCCTCTCTTCTGTCTGTTATAGATGTGGCATTTCCCCAACAACAAACCCATTTTGTGAAAGATTCCATATAGTCGTGTTTTAGAATTCTACAGACAGACGTCCGTTAATTTGTCTGCCTGTCAGATAGTTTGGCACGGCATATTGCTGGTTTGTAACATCGGTAATCCAATAGTATGAATTTACGTTGTTAATGCCAAACAGGTTAAGGCAGTCTACACCGAGCCATATGTTCTTTATGAATGATTTTTTCTTTTCACTCTTTTCCCGGTCATACAGTCGGTAACTCATACCGATGTCAGCGCGTTTGTATGCGGGTGCGCGGAATTGTTGTGTTGACAAATCGCGGTGTGGTGGACCAAAAGGCAGTCCATCGGCAAAGGCTAGTTTCAGAGACATTTTCCATCTGTCTGTGCCTGGGAAATAGTCTGTGAAGAAAAGGTTCAGCGAATATCTTTGGTCTGTTGGCAAAGGTATCTGCTTACCATTGAGGTTCATTTTGGTATCCATAATAGAAATACCTATCCAAGAGTCTGTACCAGGTACAAACTCACCATATAGCTTGAGGTCTAAGCCCATGGCGTGGCCTGTTGTCTGCTGGCTCGCGTCGTATACAACTTTCACGTTGTTGACACTGTATGGCACAATGTTGCTCAATGCTTTGTAGTATGCTTCTGCGGTGAATTTATAAGGGCGTTCGTTTATTTTGAACTTATAATCGTAGGCTGCTATAAACTGAAGTGAACGCTGACTCTTTATCTTCTTATTTAGGGTGGCGTATGTCGTTCCGTCTATTGTTGTCGTGTCTCTAAGTTCCTTAAAGAATGGGGCTTGGTAATAAAGTCCTGTAGCAAAGCGGAATGTAACGTTGTTGTTGAAGGGTGGAACAATGCTTAGTGACACTCGAGGACTTATTATTGTCTCTCTATTAAAGTTCCAATGACTAAAGCGCAGGCCATAATTAAGGGTGAAGAAGGTGTGTTCTCCACGGCTCATGAATTTGTATGTGTCTTGAATATAGGCTTCTGTTCGGTTGGCGTCAAGCTTGTTGCGGGCGCTAAGTGAGTAAATCATTTTCATGTCTTCGCCAGTGTGTGGGATATTATAGCCGCTGGAGTCGCGCATTTCATATTCCTTACTTTGTTCTTCAACATGTTCAATCTTGTATGTTAGTCCTGCAAGTATTTCGTGCCGCTTGGCTTTGTGGCGGAAAGCCAGTTTTATGCTTTTCACGTTTGCTTTAAGATAATTGCGCGCATGCTCCATGTAAGTTCCTACACCGAGGTTCTCGCTTGTTTCGGTCTGCGTCAACCAATATTGTCCTTGTATGTCGTATTTCTCCTGCTCGTTGGTGCTGTAGGCAGAGCCTGTGAGAGCTAACCAAGTGTTTTCTCCAAAATTACGTCTTATTGTAAACGTTCCGAAATAAGTGCGGAAGATATCCTTTTCTTGACCGTCGAAATATACTTTAAATGACTTAACGTTGTCTAGCGTTCCAAAATTTGTTTCGCGGTCTGTTGGTGTGAAATTGTAATGATTGTCGGCTATATCGCCCATAAATTCTATATGCCAACGCTTGTTTGGGTCGTAGGTCATATACGTTTGATAGTCAAGGAAGTTAGGGTTGTATTCTCCGTTAGTTTGTAAAGACCCAAGCAAATACTTGTTTGTCTTGTACCTAAAACCATTATTCCACGAGAATTTCTTTGTACTGAACCCCAAATATGCCGATGCTCCAAGCAAACTAGCCGTTACCTTGCCTTCAAGTTTTTGTGGCTTTTTGTATGTTATGTCAAGAGCCGATGACATCTTGTCACCGTATTTTGCCTCAAATCCACCGGTAGAGAAGCCGATGCTTTCAACCATATCGGCATTTATTATAGATAGACCTTCTTGTTGGCCACTGCGTACAAGGAACGGACGGTATATCTCCACCCCGTTTATGTATACGCTATTCTCGTCGAAGCTTCCACCACGCACGTTATATTGTGACGAGAGTTCGCTATGGGTTGACACACCAGCTTGTTGCTGTATCAACTCTTCTATTGCATTTCCCGTTGCCGATGGCGCACTTGTTGCATTCTTGACATCAAGTTGTTCCGTTGTTCCCGTTTGGCGTTTTTTCTCCGTTACTGTCACTCCTGCCAGTTCGCTGGTATCGTCGAAAAGTTGGATGAGGAGTGTTTGTTTCCCTTTGGGGCGGCGAAGCACTCTAGTCTTTGTCTTATAGCCTACCATGGAAAAGCGTACTGCAACACTGTCTGCCGAGTTAAGCGTGATGGAGAATTCTCCTTTAAGATTGGTGAGTGTCACTCTTCCTTGCTTAGGCACTGCAACAGTGGCGAGTTCAACGGGGTTGTTGTTTGAGTCGGTCACGCGTCCCTGCAGAGTGAATGTCTGTGCTAACGTAGCAAGACAAGTTATTTGGAGCAATAATGCTAAAAGTAATTTATTCTTCATTTCCCATTTAAACGCAGTAATGTTGCATTTATTGTAGAAGAGCTTGATTTTTTAGTTCCTATGGCTAGTATGAAACTTATCTGGTGCGTATTTTAAATGTCAACGGCGTGCAATATTATAGTTATAGTAACGTTTGTTGCCCGTTATGTCTTCCACAACCTCTATGAACGGGGGAAATTTGATCTCTTCATGCTTTGATATTCCTTTTGTTTCCATAATGGTGAGACCGCTTATGGGTGACATGAAGGTGTCTATCTCGAAGAATTGCCCTTGCCAGATGAAGCTTTGTCTATGTTTGCGTATTGTATGACGGTAAGGGTCTGCTTGTTGCAACATTGATTCGTAGAGGTTGCCGTTAATTTGGCGCTCCGTTTCAATTTGATTATTGTCCGAATCTATTATTTTTGTGGTATGCACGTACACTACTTTTCCGTTAAATTCGCGGCGTCGAAGGCGAATTTCGCTTCCTGGTTCTCCAACGAGGTAAGTCTGTATGATGTCACTGTCAATGCATCCTGGTATATTCCCTGTAACCTTTACTATATATTTGCGTTCTTCTTCCACAGGTTGCGGTATTCCCAGCACGTTGCTTATTTCCTTTAACACTCGGTTTAACTTCGTGTTGAAGTCGTCATGGTTGTTGATAACTCTTAAATGGGAATGGCCGCTCCATGCCTCTATCACTTTCTTGTCGAGCATGCGTGCCACTTTCAGCCCTTCTTCGTCTGCTTTTTCAAGTCGTTGCGCATTGTTGCTAGTGGTATAATATTGCTCTGCTCCGTCTGCAGCTGAAACAAGGTGTAGCACCGCATCGTAACGTTCATCGCGTAGTTGTGCTGTCGTATATCCTAGTTCACCGATGATGTTTTGCCATTGTTTTGGAGTGAGATAGGCTGATATGTCAAGCGTGCCACGGTCGCACACGATAAGAACTGGAGTGTTAAGTGTTTCAGCCATGCGCTGAAAACTGTCTTCAAGGAGTATCTGAGTGCGCATAGTATCTTTCTCTCCTTCATAGAAGAAAGCGGTATTCTTTGTGAGGTAGTCCATGCCGGACTGTGTGAATATGGTTGGCACTTCAGGAACGGTAAATACCTTATATCCAAGGCTAGAGAAATGTTCTATTACCTTAACTAAGGCAGTCGTTTTTCCTGCGCAAGGTCCCCCTGTCAACACTATTTTTTTTATGTTTCCCATTTGTTATGGCTTTTTTCGTTGGGTTATAGTTTTTTTATAAGTGATATTTGTGTCGTTCTGTCCTCTGAATTTATGTGACATCGATTTTTCGTTATGCAAAAATAAGAAAATTACTTGACTTTTTTGTCTCAATCTTTTTGTTTTGTTCTCTTTTGTTTCTTCTGTAAGAACAGAAACATAAAAAACGGGACTGCTAGTCTTTATTTTACCAACAGTCCCGTAAATGATTTTTGTCTTACCGTTATAGTGGTACTATGCACTATTTTTCAATAGCTTAATAGCCTGGGTTCTGTGTGATTTCTGTTTTGTTCAAGTCAATTGCTGCTTGTGGGATTGGACGAAGAATCTTCCATTTACCATCAGGACCTTTAAGGTTTGAGGCAGAAACTGGATCTTCCTGGTATTTTTGCACGTGTTCCATAAGTTTGTGGGTACGTTTCAAGTCAGTCCAGCGAACCCATTCACCTGCAAGTTCACGAGCACGTTCATCAAGGATAAATTCAATGTCAACATCGGCTGCAGTAACCTTCATGGCATCTTCATAGCCAGCTTTCACTGTGCCAGGGCGTTGGCGTAGCTTATTGATCATATCGGCAGCTTGAGCAGTTTTGCCCTGCATTAAATATGCTTCTGCTGCAATAAGATAAGCTTCGCCCAAGCGTGCACATGATACATCATGCATAGAGCATGTTGAGTTTCTGTTTGATATAGATGTTTCGCTATAGTCATCAAACTTCTTAATGCATGGCACAGCAGCATCACTATGGCGGCGTGTTGCCCAATCTGCAGCTTTCTTTGAGTTTGGATCAATGCCACCGTCTTCTGCTGTAAGGGCTACCTTACCGACAACAGCATCCTTGCGCAATTCTGGATCTTCTGCTCTCCATTTCTCTATGTCAGCATCGGTAGACCACCATGGAGCATAATAATAGAGGACTTTTGAACCATTTGCGGGATACCAGTAGTCAAAATATTTGTATGTCGGAGTTCCATCCTTTTCTGTGCCATAGAGCTCAAGCATGAAAGTCTGTTCGTAACGTCCGTCACCTTTTGTATAAAGGTGGTGCAAATAATATGTTGGCGAGTAGTTACCGTCTATCGCTTTTGTGCGTGGATATTCCGAACCGCCAAGATAGGCACCGAATTGAGACATTTGTATTGAGCCGTCGCTTTTAGGATTTTCAACGGATGCGCTGCTAAATTGCACTGTCCAGAAAAATTCGCTGCTAGCCTCGTTGCTTATGTCGAAAGCTTTCTCTATTGACTCAGATGGAATGTCAGAGCCAATGACATCCATTATATATTTTTCTGCATTGGCAAAGTCTGTAGCTTGGGCAATATTGTCCTCTTGTGCCTCTTCGTCTTTGCCATTTAGCCATCCGCGTGTTAGATAAGCCTTGGCAAGGAAGAATTTTGCAGCTTTCTTGTTGGCACGGCCGTTGTTGCTTGTGGCAAGAAGTTTAGAGTCATTGGAAGCTAGATAAGAGAATTCATCAATGATGAATGTGTAGACTTCTTCAAGCGAGTTGCGTGGGAAACTCATGATGGCTGTCTCATACATGTCGTTAGCCATTGGTACACCTCCGAATTGTTGAACCAACTGGAAATAATACCATGCGCGGATGAAGCGTGCTTCATCTGTGTATTGGTCTTTTACACTTGATGCTGCAGTTGTCTTTCCGTAGGCTACTACTTCGTTGGCTTTTTGTATCCCGATAAAGCAGTTCTTGTAGAATTTATCTATTGATGCATCTGCTTCAGTGTAGGTGTAGTAAGTCATTTCACATCCCTGAGATTTACCGTCGCCATAGAGATCGGTACCACCTACGAATACATGGGGCTGGTTGTTGAATATCGTTCTTAGTGAAGAATACAACGAATTGGTAAGGCTTTCGTAGCCAGCCTCTGTATTATAGAAATCCTTTGTTGATACATCGGAACGTACATCTTGATCCAGAAAACCTGAGCAGCTGGACATGAACGCTACGGCTCCGAGTAAAACACTGAAATATTTTCTTTTCATTTTATTCTTTTGTTTATTGTTGCGTTTGTATTTTAGACGGTGGCTATATGTCACACAATGTGTAGGATAACGCTACGCATATGAACATTTAAGGCCGTGGGCTTTTATTGCATAGCTTGTGGGCTTATGTTTCAAAGTCTTGGGCTTATGCAATATATTCCCTTTATGTCTTTCAGTTAACGCTTTTGTTTTATTAGAATTTAAGATTAACACCAATTTGGTATGTGCGTGAACTTACACCACCAGTACCGTCGGTAACGGAAGCATCTGCCCATTCAGGATCAAATCCTTTGTAGTTAGTGAATGTGAATGGGTTGAGTATGTTCACGTAAACCCTTAGGCTTGAAACGTGAATCTTCTGCATCCAGTTTCTAGGCAGGGTATAACCCAAAGTAATGTTCTTTACTTTTACGTATGAGTTGTCTACGCAGAAAGCTTGTCCGTAAGCGTCTTCTGACCAATAGCGTCCTGCACCAGATGAGCCTGTAGCGTTTCCACCTGTTGGGAAAGGCCAGCTGCCGTAGTGTGTAGCTGCCTGTGTTGTAACGTTTCCGTCTTCACCGAGAATCGGTGCACCTTCAGGGATGTAGTAGTCCAATTTGATATGTTGTGTACCGCGTGAGCCATAACGTGCGAATTCGCGCATGAATGGAGAGTAAACATATCCGCCTTGGCTTGTATAGATGCTGAACGAGAAGTCAATGTTCTTGTATGTCAGTGTAGATGTGAGGCTTCCAGTCCAAGTTGGCGAACAGTGACCTAATACAGTGCGGTCGTCTGCACTGATTGTTCCGTTGCCGTCTTTGTCCCAAACCTTCATTGTACCTTCTGTGAACTTTGTCTTCCAATGGTCATCGGCAGCATAAGCGGCAGCTTCCTCACGGGTGCATATGCCAGTTTGCTTGTAGCCATAGATAACGTCAATAGGCTGTCCGATAAACCACTTGTTTCCAACAAGGTCGTTCTTCTCACCATTAAGTTCAACAATCTCATTGATGTTGCGAGAGAAAGAGAAGTTTGTTTCCCAATACCAGTTCTTGTCGCGGTAGTTCACTGTATTAAGTTGAATTTCTATACCTCGGTTGCGTACCTTTCCGACGTTACTTACAACGGAGCCTGTTACAGACCCCAATTCATAAGGTGTCTGCATCTCCATGAGCAAGTCTTTTGAATTTCTGTTGTAAAGGTCGATAGAACCATTGATGCGGTTGTTTAGGAAACCGAAATCAATACCAACGTTAAACTCTGTTGTCTTCTCCCATGTAAGATCTGAGTTTGCCATTGTATATCCATAGCCGTTTGCTACAGTGTTGCCGAAATTGTAGTAATATTTCTTGTTTGCAAGCGATTGAGTATCATATGGCCCCACGCCAAGGTTGTTTCCTGTAACACCATAGCTCAAGCGAAGTTTTAAGTTGCTTAGCCAGCTTGATGTTGACTTCATGAAATCTTCCTCTGTTATGCGCCAGGCGAACGCTGCAGACGGGAACATACCCCAACGGTTGTCTTTTGAGAACTTGGAGCTACCATCCCAACGGGAAGATAATGTAAGAAGGTATCTATCTTTGTAGCCATAGTTGATACGCGCAACATACGAAAGCATGGAAATCTTTTTGTAGTAGCTTGAACGTGATTCAATTTCTCCTGAGCCCAAATTATTGGTACCTACATCGAAAGGCATCTTCGTTACCTTCATGTAGTTGCCTTCTTGCTTCTGCTGGTAAACGGAGAATAGCCCAAGTACATTGAGGCTGTGGTCTCCGAAACGCTTGATATAGTTGGCTTGTGTATCCCATGTATAAGAGAATGTCTCGTCCCATGAGTCTTCTGCTTGATTACCCTTTCCTTGACGCTCTTGAGTCTGGTTGCCGTAGAATACACTCTGGCGAGACTTCTGGTACATAGGCGAGAATGTTGTCTTAAGTATAACTTCTTTGATAGGAGAATACTGAAGGTAGAGGTTACCCATTGCATTGTATGTGCGGGTATTGTCGCTTGAGTTTTGGCGGTCAACTAGAGGGTTGATAGTAGAGGTTGGTCCACCACCATATGGGTAGAGCGCTTCGTCCTTTCCTGGCTGGTATATATATTGTCCTGCTTTTTCGCCTTCCCAATAGGTTGCAGCCATTGTCGGGTTCATAAGGAATCCGTTGTTAACAGAGTTCTTACTTCCGTATTTCTTCATTGACGTGGCGAGATTGGTAGAGAAACCTGCAGAAACTTTATCTGATATCTTGTGATCTACGGCACCCTTTATGTTCCAGCGTTCATAGTCATCATATAGCACACCTTCTTCGTTTTGGTAGCCAAGACCAACACGATAGCTTATGTTTTTTGCGTTTCCCGAAATGTTGACAAAGTGGTTCTGTTGAGAGCCGTCGCGTGTCACAAGGTCTGTCCAGTCTGTATAATTCTTGTCAGTAAACATCTGCTTGATTACTGGACTGTCGTTACACCAAAACTTGGTCAAGTCGCTGGCCTTCATTTCCCATGAAGAAACACCTGTTGCAGTGTTTACGCTTTCTGTAAGATAGCGGCTGAAGCGGAATTTCAGGTATTCGTCACCGCTCATGAATTCTGGCATGTTGGCTGTTGTCTTGAAGCCATAATATCCGTCATAGCTGACGGTTGTTTTGGCAGCAGAGGAGTCGCCCTTCTTTGTTGTTATCATAACAACACCGTTGGTAGCGCGGGAACCATATATGGCTGTCGACGAAGCATCCTTCAGAACATCTACTTTCTCAATGTCCATAGGGTTGAGGAAGTCCATATTGTCGCATACGACACCATCTATTACATATAACGGTTTTGAGTCATCATTCATGGAACTCTTTCCACGGATTTGGATATTGAAGCCATCACCTGCGCGGCTTGATGACTGCGATATGTTTACACCGGCAACTTGTCCTTGAAGGCTCTCCATTACTGATGTGGAACCTTTCTTGGCAATTGTCTCAGATTTGACGCTTCCTACGGAACCTGTGAGGTCTGACTTCTTTACAACACCATAACCGACAACAACTATTTCGTCAATCTGCTGGTCTTCAGGCAACATCTTTACCGAAATGCTTGATTGATTGCCAATCTTCACGGATTGTGTCTTATATCCGATGTATGATATTTCAAGGGTCGTTCCTGCTTCAACTTTAGGAATATTAAAGTTACCGTCAATGTCTGTTACGGTTCCAGTGGATGTTCCCTTTATCATTACAGATGCTCCGATAATTGGATTTCCCTGTTCGTCAACAACGTTTCCGGTAATAGCTTTTGTTTGGCTTACTGACTGCACACTATTTGCTTTCTCTACATGTGCTCCGGCAATTGCGGGGGAGGAAAAGCACAACATGGATGTCAGTAAACCGCATGAGGCATACATCATCAATGATGAACCGTTGCCCAAGAATACACGGTTTTCTTGTAATTTCATGTTAAGTTAGGTAATTTAAGATTATGTAAATTGTTTTCGTGTTGCAAAAATATAATAAAAAAATAAAAATAACAAACGTTGCAAAAAAAATGTCGCTACGACAACCATATTTGTAGTGGAAGTCGTAACGACATTTCTTTTAATATTTTCTTAGTCTATTGTTTTTCCTCTGGTATGATAAGTTTGTAACCCTTACCATGTATATTTATGATTTCTATTTGGTCGTCGTCTTTCAAATGCTTGCGCAATTTTGTAATATAGACATCCATTGAGCGCGCATTGAAATAGTTGTCGTCAATCCATATTGTCTTCAATGCAAAGTCGCGTTGTAGTATCTCGTTGGCATGACTACAGAGCAAAGCAAGCAATTCGTTTTCCTTTGTTGTCAGCTTTGTTTGTTTGGTACCTATTGTCAATACTTGCTTCTGTGTGTCAAAAGTAAAGCGGCCAAGTTTGTATATTGTATTCTCCTTGTTCTTCTTTCCTTTTACGCGACGAAGTATTGCTTCAATGCGGAATACAAGCTCTTCCATGGAGAAGGGTTTGGTTATATAGTCATCGGCACCAATTTTAAATCCTTCAAGTATATCTTCCTTTAGTGTTTTTGCTGTGAGGAAGATGATGGGTATCTCAGTGTTGGACTGTCGTATGTCCTGTGCCAGCGAGAAACCATCTTTCTTTGGCATCATGACATCAAGTACACAAATATCGAATTTTGTCTTTTGGAAAGCCTTGAATCCGGCATCGCCATCAGGACAAAGTTCGGCAGAGAAGCCTTTTGCCTGAAGGTATTCGCGTAGCAACATGCCAAGGTTTTCATCGTCTTCGCAGAGCAGGATTTTCAGTTTTTCGTCCATAGTTATTTCCTTTCTTTCGTTTATTGTTATTATTCTTGATATTCTTGTTGTAAAGTTTTGTTTTACTTCTTTCTCATAATTGAGTGGTTAAAGCTCCTTGATAATTGGCAACTGAATTATGAATGTTGTGCCTTTACCTTTTTCGCTTTCGGCGTGAATGGTTCCTTTGTGTAATTCAACTATCTTTTTTACATAGGCTAGGCCTAGACCAAAGCCTTTCACGTCGTGTACGTTTCCTGTATGAACGCGATAGAATTTTTCGAAAATCTTTTTGAGATTCTCTTTCTTTAGACCAACCCCATTGTCTTTTAGCGAAAGGAATAGATGCTCTTGGTCATTCCACGTTTTTAGCTTTAATTCTACAGGACGGTCTGGATGCTTGTATTTCACTGCATTGTCGAGTAGATTGAACAATACATTTGTAAAATGCATCTCATCTACGTAGATTTTCGGATATTTAGCTGCTAAGTCTGTTTTGATATGGCCGCCCGTATGTTCAACACGCAATGTGAATGTGTTTGCAACGTTGTCTGCAAGTTCGTTAAGGTCTAGTTCTTTTTTCTTGAAGATGGCTTTTTTTCTGTCAAACATTGACATTTGCAAAACTTTCTCCACGAGGAATCGTAAGCGTTTGGACTCATCGTTGATTACGCCTCCCAGGTGTTTCATCATTGTCGGACTCTTTGTAACAGTTTCGTCGTTGAGCATTTGTGCAGCGAGTGAGATGCTGCTGATGGGAGTCTTCAACTCATGGGTCATGTTATTGATAAAGTCGTTCTTTATCTCCGTGTATCTTTTCTGTCGGAAGATTACGACGATTGTGAAAATGAATGTTATAATGAGTACGATTGTGAAGGCAAGTGATGGAATCATGAACCTTACGCTACTGAAGATATAACTGTTCATGTCAGGAAAGTGTATTTTCACTATTCCAGACTTGTTCATCGGATCGTTACGGAATAGCGTCTGTGTATAGCTATATTCTTCTCCTTCATCGCTATATTCAGGACAACGGTACTGCTCTCTGCCATCTTGTGTGCTAACGGTGAAGTGATATGGAATATTAACACCGTTGTTCATAAGCTCTGTTTTCAAGTCTTGGTCTAGGAGCTTGAAATTTACGCGTTCTTTTAAAGGTTTGTCAGAAGCGGTATATAAGATATTGTATACAACTTCGTCAAGTAGCGCTTTTTGATAGACGTATCTATTCTTTATAATCTCGCGCATTGACTTCGTAGCTTCTGAGATGGAGTTGCGGTCATTGCGCAGTATCATAGCCTTTGGCATTGCCGCTGGGCGCATCGTTATTGTCTTAAGCTCAAAGGAGGAGTAGACATTTCCGTTTTTGTCGGTAACGGCATATTGGTGTGAGTGTTGCACTGTTCCATCTATCTGGCCAGAACGTGTTCCGATAGAGTCGTTTTTGAATGCGCGGCGCTCGGTTTCGTTGACATCGCGTTCAAGATATCTTAGAGTTTCGTTGAGTTCAAGATTGCGTGCTGCTTGATAGAGTGCTTTGTTTACAGACTCGTCTAGTTGTTCCTTCTTCATCTTCACCATGGCATCCATGTATTTCAGTTGGAGCAGGAGCAAAGCAATGAACGAAAAGCCCATAACTGCCGCTATTACCCATATTGTTTTTTTCTTCATGCGGCAAATTTACCTTCTTTTGTTTAAAGCT
Source organism: bacterium (assembly GCA_963661195.1). Lineage (GTDB taxonomy): Bacteria > Bacteroidota > Bacteroidia > Bacteroidales > Bacteroidaceae > Prevotella. The sequence continues at coordinate 6,910 of CAVLBD010000015.1, read as the reverse complement.
TAAATCTTTATTGTTAAAGAAAATCCCTTTATAAGGAGTTGTTAACCATATTTTTCGTTTCTACTTGATAATTGTTAAGTAAAAAAGTTTATTAGTGGTTTTCTTGTTTACTAGTCAAAGTCTGGCATAATCATTGGACCATTGTTTCTGTTTTTCTTCAAGATTTTCTCCATAGATTTTTGGATTAACGGACCTATAGGTAAATCCATAACGAACTTCTTTCCAAATTTTATGGAAGGAGTTACGATAGGTTCGGTTCTCCATTGTCTCCTAAAATTATCGTAATATCTTCTTGTCCCTAATTTTATGCTGAACTTTTCACGTTCATATTTTAGCCAACCGCCATATGAACTTGTTTCAACGAAAGGGTATGTAGCCAATGAAAAGTATGGATTGCGGTTGTATAATGTTCCCCAAATGGCCATTGACCAATGTTGTGAAAGCCTATATTCCAAGTAACCGGATATTCCGAATTGTGCAGTAACATGATTCGTTTCATAACGGTTTGCTATAATACGTGTCGTTAAGCTTAGATTGTCTTCTTGAAATGTGTGGGCAAATGTTGCGCTATTACTGAATATGAGATTGGGATAATGGTTCTCTGTTGAAATAGCACTTATCCCATATCTGTCGAAATTTAATCTGTTTTTGTCATAGACTTGTTCATTAAGAGAAAAGGATGAATTGGGTACCTTGTTTACATCTTGTTTGCCACCTGTTTCTAATGGAGGGTATCCGTAATTTCTGTTCAGTTCTAATTCTCCATGAAAGTTTTGGTATTCTAATTTTACTTCTGCTGGTTGTAGTGAAATGCCAATGCTGTCGCTTTTGGCGGCGATGCTCTTCGTCTTGTTTTCATTGTTAGATATTTGTGCGTTACAAACAATGTTTGAAAAAACAAAAAAAGTTATTATTGGGATTGACTTAGTGAATAGATTGGCAAACATCTTATTATTTAGTTTTGTGTCTAATCAATTGTGCATAATATAATAATGTCAGCGGAATGACTTGGAGCAGAAGTTGTATTTCTATATCCTCAAGAGGATAGGAATAACATTATTGTTATAACTTGATCACTTGAAATGTCATTGCTGGAATTGTGAACATAATATTGTTTCCTGTTGTAGGAATTACGCTCTCTTGAGGCACGACATTATGGGGGTGTTCAAGAGTATTTGTGGCAAGTTTATCATCTGCATGCAAGGTTATTAGCTGTGCCGGTGATAGTTTTTTTACACCCTTGAAACTGATTGTAACCTTTTGTGCTCTTTCGCTAGCATTGGCAATTTTGATAATCATATTTTTGCTAGGCTTGTCATATACTGCGCTAGCATATAAGCCATCTTCGCCAGCAACAGATTTACCGTTCTCTGTGAGTTGGAGAATATTTGTCCCCTTGTTTGTTGCATAGAGCATTTGTACATACCAGTTGATGGAGCGCACACTATTCAGATTGTCGAACCAAATTAGATCTGGGCGCCATTGCCATCCGTCTACATGAGCGAACAACGGTGCATAGGTACATTGCCAAACAATGTCGGCATTTCTTTCAAATCCAGTCATAAATGCAGCTTCTGAGAGTGCTGTCTCCCAATTGTTCATAGCTACTGTTGGCTTGTCGTTACTGATACCCTTTACATGGCATGCATATTCACCTGCGAATACTTTCGGTCCCTTTCGGTCATAGTTGTCATAACGTTTTGCATTATTTAAAAACCAATCGGGTTGGCGGTAATAATGTTCATCAACCAAATCCACTTTTAGCTTACGCATTTCTTGCCAACCATAATCGAAACTTTTTCCATCTGATTTAGGACCTGCTGAGCCGCAGATCTTTATGCTTGGATATCTTGCACGTATTTGCTCCACAAATGGTTTCAGACGTTCTGGATATATTTCTCCCCATTGTTCGTTCCCAATAGCAATCTGTTTTAGTCCAAAAGGTTTGGGGTGTCCCATTTCAGAACGGAGTTTTCCCCATTTTGTTGTTGTATCGCCATTGGCAAATTCTATAAGATCGAGAGCATCATCAATGTATGGTTGTAATTCGTTGATTTGTAAATGGGCATTCTTGTCGGCGTCTCCATTTTGGAATTGACACGCTAAGCCACAACTTAATACCGGAAGCGGTTCTGCACCAATTTTTTCTGAAAGGAGGAAGTATTCGTAGAACCCTAGCCCGTATGTTTGGTAATAGTTTGAATATGGGCGACTTTTTGTACTATAGCTCCAGCGGTTTTCGTTTAGTGGGCGGTTTTCTGCAGGGCCAACGGAATTTTTCCATTGATATCGTGTCTCTAAGTCGGTGCCCTCAACAATGCAACCACCAGGAAAGCGGAATATTCCTGGATGTAGATCTTCAAGATCTTTTACTAGATCTGCGCGTAGCCCGTTCCAATTGTCACTTGGGAAGAGACTAACATTGTCTATATCGACGCTTTCTGTGCCATCAAGAAATATACGCAGGTATCCATGAGCCTCCGTTTTGTTTGATTTCAGCTCTACGGAATATTTCTTCCATTTATTGTTTTCGATAGTAATACTTCTCCTGTCAACAGGAATGTTCTGCTCGTCTACAAGCTCTATGCGAATTTTCGCTTCTTTATCTTGTAGATTATGTAAGCGGGCGTAGAGTGTGAAGTCGTATGTCATGTCTTTCTTCAGACCAATGCCGAAGAACCCATGATTTTCAATTCCTGTCAATTTCTTATCATGGCCGGCAGAGGACAACGTCACATAGTGTGGATTACGGTTAAAAGCGGGTTTTATATCATTAACAGTAACGTTGCCGTATGTTTCCCAACCCATGAGCCTGTTGGGAAACTCAAAACTGCGATTTTCAATTAGTTCTGCATAGAGACCACCATCTGCTCCAAAATTTATGTCTTCAAAGAAGATTCCATACATAGTAGGTTGTATTATTACTCCTGGCTTTGTGTCAACTGTAAAATTATGCTGTTGTGCGACTATGTCCATTGGAGACAAAAGACTTGAAGCTATGGCTGAGATAAGTATATGTTTCATGATATGAGAAAATTTAGGGTATCGATCTGTTATCGGTGGAAATGCGTTTTCTATGTATGGGTCTTGTTAGTTATTCAATAACTCTTACATATCCGTCTTTTCGAGGCTTCGCAGTTTTAGGTTCAACGTTTGCATATCCTATGGCAATATGTCCGATTCCTTCAACATCTTCACTTATGCCCCATTCCTTTAGTAGTTCTTTGCCGCGAGTGCTGTTAAAAACTTCTTTTGCCCGATGAATCCAGCATGCACCAAGACCGATTGAATGTGCTGCATTGAGCATATTGCCAATTACTAGTGAACCATCATTTACATAAGTGCCCCTTGACTTGTCTGCAAGAACCACAATAATTATAGGTGCATTGTAGAAAGGGTCAGAGTGTACACCCATGACTTCTGCATTCATCCGTGACAGTTCATCACGTATATCTTTGTTCTTTACAACGACAATAAAAGGTGACTGCATTCCCATACCTGTTGGAGCAGATGTTCCTGCTTTGGTAATCTTATCTATATCTGCTTGTGAAGGCATTTTGTCAGTAAACCCCTTGATGCTGCGTCTTGTGTATAGTGCTTCTAATGTTTCCATGTTCATATTTGTTCTTATTTCTGTTCTCTTTATATAATCTAATATCCTTATCACTTATTCCTAAGTGAAGTTCTTAAATCATAATTCTTGTTGCTCATATATGAATAACGACATACCTTAAATTCTTACAGTTCAGTTTGGATATGGTATGTCGTTTCTCTTTATTCAAATATGTGCATTTTAAGATTATTGTTTTTTGCCTTTCAAAGTTGCAAGACTTTCTTTTAAAGCTGCAATCTTTTCTTCACTGTCATTCTGCTTTTTGCGTTCAAGCGCAACCACTGCTTCTGGAGCATTTGCCACAAATCGCTCGTTTGACAATTTTTTCTTTACTCCTAGAAGGAAACCTTCCAAATGTTTCAACTGTGCTTCCTGTTTCTCTATTTCTGCATCTATGTCAATCATGTCGCCTAGCGGAACGGCAAATTCTATAGTCCCCACCATGAATGTTGCAGCTGTATCATCCTTCTCTGATACAGGTTCAATTGTCTCAAGATTAGCCATTTTTGTTATTACACAGTTGTATGCTTCGTATTTGTTTTCACCTACAATCTGTAATTTTAGTTTTTCTTTTACGGGTATGTTCTTCTGATTACGCACAGTTCTAACACCTGCAACAATTTGTTTTAGACTTTCAACATCTTTAGATAATTTAATGTCTTCTTGAGTTGCAACAGGGATCGTAAGTTTGTCGCGCATGATAGACTCTCCGTCTTTTCTGTGTATGATATGTTGCCAAAGTTCTTCAGTAATAAACGGCATGAACGGATGTAACATCTTTAGCAGATTTTCAAAGAAGCAGAGTGTTGCATCATAGGTAGTTTTGTCAATAGGCTGACCATAAGCCGGTTTTACCATTTCTAGATACCAACTAGAGAACTCATCCCAAAACAGTTTATATACAGCCATCAGTGCTTCCGATATACGGTATTTGCTGAAAAGGTCATCAACTTCACTGTTTACCTGTCGAAGTTTAGCCTCAAACCATTTCACGGAAATGGAATTTGCTACAGGTTGCTCTATGTCGGAAACCTGCCAACCCTTTACTAAACGGAATGCATTCCATATCTTGTTATTGAAATTTCTTCCTTGCTCACAAAGACTCTCGTCAAAAAGTATGTCATTCCCCGCTGGAGCAGAAAGCATCATTCCCATACGTACACCGTCAGCACCGTATTTATCTATAAGCTCAAGCGGGTCAGGAGAATTGCCCAGGCTCTTTGACATTTTCCGTCCTAGTTTATCGCGTACTATACCTGTGAAGTAGACATTTTTAAATGGCATCTTGCCTCGATATTCATATCCTGCCATTATCATACGCGCCACCCAAAAGAAGATGATGTCTGGCCCTGTTACGAGGTCACTTGTCGGATAATAGTAGTTGATTTCCTCATTGTCTGGGTCTAGTATACCATTAAAAAGAGATATTGGCCACAACCATGAAGAGAACCATGTATCAAGGCAGTCGCTGTCTTGCTGTAAGTCTTCTGCTTTGAGGTTGGCATTCTTCTTTTGTGCTAAAGCCAAAGCATCTTCTGCCGTCTCTGCAACAACAAAATTGCTTTTACCTTCAGTATCTGTGAAATAGTAGGCAGGTATGCGATGCCCCCACCACAATTGACGGCTAATGCACCAGTCTTTTATATTCTCAAGCCAGTGGCGATATGTATTTTTGTATTTGGAAGGGTAGAAAACGATTTCATCGTTCATTACTGGCGGCAGTGCCATGTCAGCAAAATGTTGCATTGAGAGGAACCACTGTGTGGATAGCTTAGGTTCAATAGGTACATTTGTGCGTTCAGAAAATCCGACTTTGTTGTTATAATCCTCAACTTTTTCCATAAGACCTGCGTTGTTGAGGTCTTGTTCTATTTGCTTACGCACGTCCATGCGATCCATGCCTACATACATTCCGGCTGCATCGCTAATTGTTCCATTGTCGTTGAATATGTCAATGGTTTCCAAATTGTGCTTTATTCCCAATGCGTGGTCATTTATATCATGTGCTGGCGTAACTTTCAAACAGCCAGTTCCGAATTCCACGTCAACATATTCGTCTTCAATGACAGGTATTACTCTTCCTACCAATGGCACTATAACATGTTTGCCTTTTAGCCAAGTATTCTTTGCATCGTTAGGATTGATACACATTGCCGTATCACCCATGATTGTCTCAGGGCGAGTTGTTGCTACTACTGCATAATATCCATTTTCGTCCTTGTGGATTACGTTTCCTTGCTCTTCCTGTTTAACATCTTTTTCTACAACTCTGTATTTTAGATAAAACAGTTTGGAATGTTCGTCTTTGTATATAACCTCCTCGTCAGACAAGGCTGTTTGGGCTTTTGGATCCCAATTTACCATTCTTGCCCCACGGTATATTAGCCCCTTGTTGTATAAGTCACAGAAAACCTTTATAACACTCTTGGAGCGAGTATCGTCCATAGTGAACGAGGTACGTTTCCAATCGCAACTAGCGCCAAGCTTGCGTAATTGCTTAAGAATTATTCCTCCGTGTTCATTTGTCCAATCCCAAGCATGACTTAAGAATTCGTTGCGCGAAAGGTCTGTTTTCTTTATTCCTTGCTGCGCAAGTTTATTAACGACTTTAGCTTCTGTGGCAATTGAAGCATGGTCTGTTCCTGGTACCCAACAAGCGTTCTTTCCTTCCATTCTGGCACGTCTTACCAGTATGTCCTGTATAGTATTGTTGAGCATATGTCCCATATGGAGCACGCCAGTCACATTTGGGGGAGGGATAACTACGGTGTATGGTGTCTTTCCGTCAGGTTTGCTACTGAACAAATCATTGTCTTCCCAATATTTGTACCATTTTGATTCCACATCGCGTGGGTCGTATTTACTTGCTAATTCCATATCTTTGTTTTTACTTTATTTCCATTATTAAAGTGCAAAGTTAATGTATTTCGTTAAGTGTTACAAATATCCCGTGACAAAACCGACATTTTACCACGCTCCGTCAGCATCTTCAGTGGCAATACCTCCTTTTATTGAAATACGAAGATTGGGTTCACTGTATGCTATAAGTTGACTTTCCTCCTGCATCTTTATTACTGTTGATTGTGGCTTTTCATAGGGACGACCACCAAATATAGGCTTGTGTTCTTTCATGTATCGTAAAAAAATATTAATGTCTATGTTTCTTGGATTGCTTTATCGGGAATTTAGAGTCTATTTTATTAGGAATTTCTTTCTTGAAGAAATTATAATTTTCCCTTTCCCTTTGTAGATATAGTCGCCAAGTTTCTTTCCGTCTATGCTATACGCATTTTCTTT
>CAVLBD010000014.1:0-59560 GCA_963661195.1 bacterium | reverse complement strand
ACGCAAACACCACGACGCTGAGGACATGAATCCAAAGCCGGAGACTTGCTCTTGTCTACAAGCACCTTTCTGCCCTTTCTTACCAATTGCTGAATTGTAGGCATTGTTTTTAATTTTTAATTTATATTTATTATTTTGTTGTTATCAATATATTACGATACAGTCTCAATAATAAGACCATTTTGGGTTGCAAAGGTAAGAACATTTTCTGATAATACCTAATAAATAGAATAAAGAACAACAAACAATCCGTATATTTTATTTATTATATGATTTATTAACGCTTATTAAGCAGGAAGACACATTAAAACTTGTCTTGTTTTTCACCGAAGCAAGTTCTAGTTTGCAAGTTTTCAAAAAAAAAGTCATCTTTTGCGCTTTACATCTTACGCAAAAGATGACTTTTTAAGGTCAAATTATCCATCAGGCAATTTAAGCCTCTCCTTTTCCTATATTAAAAGGAGCAATAGTTTTTCCTTCCTGTCCCGGAATCTGTATTTTCCCAAATTCATGTTCATACTTAGCTACATTCTCCTGCAATGCCATAAGCAAACGTTTTGCATGTTCTGGGGCAAGGATTACACGACTATTTATAATAGCCTTGGGCAAACCAGGCAATACTCGTGCAAAATCAGCTATGAATTCAGAGCGTGAATGTGTGATAAGAGCAAAGTTGGCATATTCGCCTTGAGCAACATTCTGTGGAAGTTCAAGTTGGAATTGACCTTCTTGATTTTCGTTATTATTTTCCATACTTTTAGTTTTTAAATTCTGTTTATCAGAAATCGGTTAAGGTTGACAAAGGTTGGACGCAAGAATACGCTATACCTTATATTAATAATATATACATGCACAAAGCATGCAAATGCATTGTTTTGTAGTCTCACCGAGAATCGAACTCGGATCTAATCTTTAGGAGAGACTTGTTCTATCCATTGAACTATGAGACCTTCACCACATTAAAGCGTGAACGCCTGCAAAGGTAGCATTTTTTTCCATTATTCAAAGTGTTTACAAGATAAAAAGAATATAGAAAAACAATTCAACCACGCAAACTGACTTCCAACTGCTCAAGCTTGGATTTTACTCATTCATAATCTTTGCAATGGCGCGCGCCAACTGATCTGGACAACTAGTCTTTTTAAAACCGCATGTTATACCACGCAATCGCTCTACTATCTTATCGGCAGGCATTCCTTCAACCAATTTTGATAGGCCCTGAAGATTACCATTACAACCTCCAATGAAAGATACAGAGTTAACGGTATTGTCTTCATTTATCTCCAAATGTATCAATTTACTACATGTACCTTCTGTCGTGAAATCAAGTGTCTTCATAATGTTATTTCTTTTGTATAGCATTCTATTGTGTTACCATCATATATTTCTCTTTTCATAAGCCTTGCTGAATGCGGAAGTTCTGGTGCAAATGTTCCGCCAGTCACTGATGTCTGAGAAGTTTCTATACGTATTTCATCCCATAAACCTGCTTCTATAAAACTCTTCAGCGTAAGAGTTCCACCCTCCACAATCAGCGATTGTTTATTTTGTGCATACAGCCATTGCAATAATTGACTTGGGACATTTGTATTAAAATCCAATTCGCTGAAGACAGGATTGTGACGGTCTATCACTATCTTCAATGGATTCTCTCCACTCCACAACCGAACATTCAACTGTGGATTATCACGTTCTTGTGTTGTGCGTCCCACAAGTATTGCATCATATTCCGCTCGCAACTTGTGGCTAAGCATCTGCGTGAATGGAGAAGAAATAAGTGTTGGCCGGAAATTATCATCAATGAAGCCGTTAGCAGTCTTACACCATTTCAACAGGACATATGGACGATGCAATAAATTTGCCGTTATAAATCTTTTATTCAGCTGACGACATTGAGACTCGAGAACACCAACTAAAACATTTATTCCTGCATCCTTCAACTTGCGAATACCTCGCCCTTGCACTTTGGCAAAGGGGTCCATACACCCAACAACGACTTTCTTTACACCTTTTTTAATTATTAGATCTGCGCATGGTGGTGTTTTACCAAAATGCGAGCATGGTTCCAAGCTGACATAGAGTGTAGCTTCTGGCAATAAATGCTCGTCTTTTTCCTTTACTGAAGTAAAGGCATTAACCTCTGCATGCGCCTGACCGCATCTAACATGATACCCCTCTCCTATTATCCTATCGCCATAAGTTATTACAGCCCCAACCATAGGGTTAGGCTTAGCATTCTGCAATCCGTTGCCTGCTAGTTGCAGACAACGGTACATAAACTTCTCATCAATGGTCATTTACATCACGCTTTAGCACACCTGACTTCCAGGCTTCACATCCTTGTCTATTCGTGTAACACAAAGGTTGCCATCAAAGTCTTCAGCACTTAAAATCATTCCTTGGCTTTCAATACCCATCAGTTTACGTGGCGCAAGATTTGCTATAAAGCACACCTGCTTTCCAACAAGTTCTTCAGGCTTATAGAACTTTGCTATTCCGCTCACAATAGTTCTGTCATTGCCACTTCCATCATCAATTGTAAACTTCAGCAACTTATTAGCCTTCTTAACTCGTTCGCAAGTTTTAATTGTTCCCACACGAACATCAATTTTCTCGAAATCACTAAAATCTATGGTTGGTTTAATTTCTTTTGCCGTGTAAGAAGCTGCAGCATTGGCTTTCTTTATTTCTTCCAATTTGCCAAGTTGATAATGTATTGTCTCGTCCTCAATTTTTTCAAAAAGGAGTTCTGGCTCAGCCAATTGATGTCCTGGTTTGAGAAGGTCTGTTGCACCTAGTTGGTTCCAGTCGAAAGTATCGATATTCAGCATCTTTCTTAGACGCGAACTGCTGAACGGCAAGAACGGTTCAAAAGCAATAGCAAGATTTGCCACAAGCTGTAAAGATATATAAAGTATTGTTTCCACCCGCTTCGGATCTGTTTTCCAAACCTTCCACGGTTCACAGTCTGCGATATACTTATTACCAATACGCGCAAGATTCATTGCTTCTTTTTGTGCATCGCGGAATTTAAACATGTCAAGCAGCTCTTCAACCTTCTTTTTCACATCTTTAAATTCTGCGAAGGTAATCTTATCATAATCATGCAATTCGCCACATTCTGGCACGACTCCATTCCAATATTTCTTTGTCAGTTGCAAAGCTCGGTTTACGAAGTTGCCATACACACCGACCAATTCACTATTATTACGCTCTTGAAAATCTTTCCATGTAAAGTTGTTATCCTTCGTTTCAGGTGCATTAGCTGTCAGTACATAGCGCAACACATCCTGTTTTCCAGGAAATTCTAGCAAATATTCGTGAAGCCATATTGCCCAATTACGTGAAGTGGAAATCTTGTCGTTTTCAAGATTCAGAAACTCATTCGATGGAACATTGTCTGGCAAGATATAGTCACCATGCGCCTTTAGCATTGTTGGGAAGATAATACAATGGAAGACAATATTATCCTTCCCGATAAAATGTACCAGTCTAGTTTCGGAATCTTGCCACCACTTCTTCCAAGAACCCCATATTTCTGGGTTAGCATCACATAATTCCTTTGTGTTTGAGATATACCCTATAGGAGCATCAAACCATACATACAGAACCTTCCCCTCTGCTCCCTCAATAGGAACAGGAATGCCCCAATCCAAATCCCTCGTCATAGCACGCGGTTGCAAATCCATATCAAGCCAACTCTTGCACTGACCATAAACATTCGGACGCCACTCTTTGTGCCCTTCAAGTATCCATTGCTTAAGCCAATCCTGATATTTATTCAAAGGAAGATACCAGTTTTTCGTAGGTTTTTTAACAAGTCCATGACCAGGATTGTTCTTGTTTGTAGGATTAATCAATTCCTCTGGCGAAAGTGTTGCACCGCACTTTTCACACTGATCTCCATATGCACCATCTGCACCACAACGTGGGCATGTGCCAACGATATTGCGGTCGGTAAGAAATTCTCCTGTTACTTCATCGCAAAACTGTTCCTCAGTATGTTCAACGAGCACGTCCTTATCATACAGAGTACGGAAAAATTCGGATGCAAACTTATGATGAATGTCAGATGTTGTCCTACTATAAATATCAAATGATATTCCGAACTCCTCAAAAGACTTCTTTATAAGATTATGATAACGGTCAACAACCTCCTGAACTGTTATACCTTCTTTCTTAGCACGTATAGTTACCGGGACTCCATGTTCATCACTTCCACCAATAAACACAACGTCTTGCTTCTTGAGTCTCAGGTAACGCACATATATGTCGGCTGGCACATAAACACCAGCCAAATGACCTATATGCACCCCACCATTAGCATAGGGCAGCGCAGCAGTCACAGTAGTGCGCTTGAAATGTTTTTCTTCCATATATTAAAGGATATTGTTGCTTATATTAATATAATGTGTATTATTTTTCAACTTGCAAAGATAGCGTTTTTTTCGCACACTGAATTAAATAACCTTCATTAAGTTTGTAAGTCAACAGGTTAAGCCATAATTTTGCAAAACATAAAAATATTTGTTTATTCCGCAGACAATAAAAAGCGTACTACCGATGACATATAATGAAATGTGGCGCTCTATTGCTTCAATATATGGAGAAAACGAAGCAAAAGCCATTGTTCGCGTATTGCTGGACGACCTTTTCTGCATATCACTTACAGACATCTTATGCGGCTATGTAGAGAAACTTACTCAACCTGAAGAAACACAACTGTCAGAAGCCATGAAAAGGCTCCAAAATGGAGAACCAATACAATATGTCACAGGAAAAGCACGATTTGGCCTCCACACGTTCCATGTTGAGCCGGGGGTACTCATTCCCCGTCCAGAAACAGAGATGCTATGTACGACAACCATTAAAAAGTTCGCAAATCAAGACGCCAACATCCTTGACATCGGTACTGGCAGCGGGTGTATTGCCTGCACCATTGCACTGAATATGCCTAAAGCAACCGTCACGGCATGGGATATTTCAGATAAAGCACTGAGTATCGCATCAACCAATGCAGAAAGATTAGGTGCAAAAGTGGCTTTCAGTCGGCAAAATGCACTAAATCCACCTAGCTACAAAGAAATTTGGGATGCTATTGTCAGCAACCCGCCATATATATGCATAAAAGAAAAGAAAGACATGGAAGCAACAGTGCTGGAACACGAGCCACACCAGGCATTATTTGTTCCAGATGACGACCCATTACTTTTTTATTCTGCAATAGCTGAATATGCAATAACATCGCTAAAGGACGGAGGATGGCTTCTTTTTGAGATAAATTCAATCTATGCAAACTGCATCGAAGCTATGCTCAATCAGAAAGGTTTTATTGAAATAGAAACGAGCAAAGATATATTCGGGAAAGCACGTATGACCATTGCACGCAAACCTCAAATGTAGTTTTGTTCACAATTGGAAACATTACAGCATCAACAACAAACTACCCCACTATGCAGATCAACAAAAAGAATAAAGAAATTACAGAAAAAGAAGCTATAAGCAAACTAGAAGCAATGTGCTCCCGTGCAGAACATTGCTCATTTGACATGCAAGAAAAGATGAAACGTTGGGGTGTTGACAATGGCATACAGGAAAGAATAATAGCATCGCTTAAAAAAAACAAATTCATTAACGATGAACGTTATGCACGCGCTTTCGCTCGCGACAAAATAGAGTATAACAAGTGGGGGCGCAGAAAGGTTGATCAAGCATTGCGTATGAAACATATTGATGAAGACATCCGCAACAGAGTTCTAAATGAAATTGACAACAGCAAGTATGCGGAAACACTTCAACCACTTCTTATTGCAAAGATGAAGAGCACAAAAGCCAATAGCGATTACGAACTAAGTTGCAAGCTTATCCGTTTTGCATTAGGACGAGGCTTCGAATATGAAGACATAAAAAACTGCCTTTCGCATATAATCGGGACGGTTGATGATTACTAAGTCCACATAAACAAAAAAAGAACCCTAATACTTTCTCACGAGAGCATTAGGGCCTGATGTGAGCAAATTTGCTCAACATACCAACATTATTCAATCAACATTTATTCATCACATAAAATAAGCTTCGTTGTTGGATTCACCATGGACGTCCTCCACCACCATTTCCACGCAACGTTGCCGTTACTGTAGAAGAAGACGTTCCAGAAGTGAGAGTGTAACTATTTCCACTCGTTAAATTTTCGCAAGACACGAGGACGTTACTGCCGCTACCGCCCCAATTGCCGCCTCCACCGCCAGGGCCGCCAGCACCACGTGGTCCACCTCCATTGCCTGACTTACTATAGTTTGCCGGAACCGTGAATGTAGCTAAAACGGTATTTCCGTTTTTCAGCGTAATTTCGGTATTGGCCGTCACATTCATATTGGTTGAAACATAAGGCTGAGTAGATTCAGAAGTACTTGGCACAGAATTACCACCACCCACAGCAAGCAATGTACCACCTGTGAAGATAACGGAATATCCATCCTCTTCATTAGCATCAATGCCACATTCAGGAGATGTCGTGCCGAATGCTTTTATCGTTCCTCCCATTATATACATGTTTCCGTTTGAGTCTAGACCGTCATTATCAGTTGCAACCACTGTAATGTCGCCACCTTTTATATACATGTGACTTGAGGAATTGATAGCATCATCACAAGCATTTACTATTATGGTGCCACCATTTATTGTCAGTTCTGCCTTACTTTCTATTCCTTCTGCGCCATTGCCTTCTGTTGAAACGTTGATGTTTCCGCCATTGATAGTAATATTTCCATCAGCTTTTACCCCTTTGGCTGAAGACTTCTGATCGCTAGTCAATCTGTCCGTGTTACCTGTATAATTGGAATATTCCGTTCCGTTAACATAAGCATAAAGACCACCTGTTGTACTTATAGTCAATGTGCCATCGTTCATTGTGAATTCCCCGTCACAATTCACGCCCTTGCCACCAGCTCCACTACTAGTCAGATTTAGTGTTCCACCATCTATCTGCACTTTTCCGTCGGAGCTCAGACAAGATGCTGCTTTGGTTTTGTTATCATCTGTGTCCCATTTTCCTCCTCCAGATGTAACTACCGTTATCTCGCCACCAGTAATTGTTATGTCACCGTCCGCTTTCAAGCCTTTTGTTGCCGTACCTGTAGTTGTAACATTTATAGTCCCACCAAAGACAGTTATGGAGCCTGTGTCTTCAGCCTCGCGGTCTGTATCGTCTTTATAGGAAACCTGAAGTCCGTCATCCGCTACGCCAGACACATTTAGCGCACCACTTTCCATAAGAAAATACTGATTGCAGTTAAGACCATCCTTAACGGCAGACAATACATTCACGGTGCAGTTTTTCATTTCCACATATTCCTTTGCATAAATGCCATGGGATGCGTTTCCATAGACATTTAATACACCTTTCCCTTTAAGCTCAAGATGGCCCTTACAAACGAGACATCCCTTTTGTGAACCCGAGGCACCGTCTGTCAAGAAGTTCTCTGTATCTTTTTTAACGCTAAATTCAATGCGCTTTCCATCTTGAATATTTATAGCGGCACCATTCGGATTTTTCAAAGTCAGCCCACGGAGTTCAACAGTAGCTTTATATGTTCCTTCCATATAAAATTCCCCGTCTGTTGAGCTACCGGAAAGCGAGTATGTTATCTCCCCACAAGTAGTATCGGCCACTTCAGCACTTTGCAATACACTTACATGCGCCCCATCCACTGTTGCCGTTACATAACGCGCTATATTTCCTGCTACTACGACCTTTGCTTGTGTGCCACTGTAAGCAACAGAAACAGTATTGTCTTCAACGGATGTATTGTCTACATACATCTTGGTAATGTCATTAACATGAAATCCACGACCAAGAATCGTAAGAGAATCGCCATTGGCATATGTCATATCACCGGCCTGTACTGCAGGAACTGCATAAGTCACATCCCCGACAACAACATTTAGCGTTTGAGCCACTGTAGCCATAACATACAAGGCCAATACAGTCAATATTGCAACTATTCTTCTCATCTTACCGCCAATTTAGAAGTCTTACCGCTTTCCTTTACAAGATATACGCCCTTTCCATAAGATTGGCGCACACTTTCCATATTTTCAAACGTACCGAGAAAAGCTCCCGAAAGAGAATAAACATATTTCTTTTCATTTATTGCCGAGCCCAAGTCCCGAATCCCCGTAACGACATTATTCGTGAAGAACATTTTATTCAGTTCAGAAACAGGTATTACCAACGAATTGTCAGTGGCCTCCACACACAATGCGCCATCAACAAATGTCATGATTAGGTTTTCTGCACTTACAGTCACCTCACTTCCATCTGCCTTAACAAAGCCCATATAAGCAAAATCTTCGGCTTGTGTGTACGAACAGCACATAAGCGCAACAAAAGCAACAATAATTTTCCTCATAAGCTCTTTTTCTCTATTGCATGTCTCTCCACGAATGCAATGTTTCCTGCCCAAACAACAAAGTCAACATGCCAACGAAGAGTAAACTGAATTATAATTTTGATGCAAAGAAAAGGATTTTACGTTAAACCGAAAAAAATATTCCACAAACACGGAATATTTATAAGTAAAGATACCAAAAAAAATAATAATGTAGGTGCTTTTGTTTAAGTAAATTGGCAGGCACCATACATTTTCACAAAAACGACAGAGGCAGGAACACCGCAATGCCTTTGTTGACATCATGTGGCGTACATGCCTTTGTCTTTGGATTTTCTTATTTATGGTTCGCCTAATATCTCAACTATGAGCCTTACTTGCGCAGGAGTGAACGCTCTGGATAAAGACCGTAATTTCCCCTCATGCACGAATTGCTCAGACAACTGCGGAGATCTTATAATCCACCGTTTCAGTCGTCTGAATGCAGACTCAGGATTCAGCTCGGGACTATAAAGTAGCGCCAATTCCGTACGACCATAAGTGCGCACTTTGAATTCATCTTTGTTGTTGTTTTTCATGGTTATCACTTTTAAATTATCATCATCTCGCATCACGCGACTACTTAAGTCGCCACTATATACACACAACCGCTGCTGCACTTTATTTTCTAATATCCCAAATACGGCACAAAGCCATATGCTTTCACTATGCAAAGTTAGTGTTTTTTACTAAAAAGGCAAAACATAAAACAAGAAAACGGAGAAAAAGATAATCCGTTTATCGATATCGTCATATAAACCTTAAATTTACGTATTCTATCTGCACACTTTTAAAGATATACGCACATGCGTAATTTAAATATGTATTAAGAAAGACACAAAAGCAGTAACATTCCGAAACTTTTAACACACATTGTAAAACATTTCATAACAAACACTTCGTATATTTGTAGTAAATAGATTACTTTTGCAAAAGTAATAGTTATTTAAAGTAAAGCATCTATAGAATAGACGCACCAAGATATAGTATAGAAGCCATTCATTGCCTTTTTTATATGGCTCATTCAGGTGAATAGAATAACATTTAACTAACAATATAACGAGACGAATATGAGAAAGACTTTACTCTCAATGATCGCCATAATGGCAACAAGCAGCGTTGCTATGGCACAAAACGGTATTACTATCCTACCTGACACAGAAGGCCTCCAACTGGAAGGTACTGCCATGTCACCTAACGGAAGATACATAGGCGGACAGACCTATACCACAAACCAGGCTTTCATTTACGACAACCAGACTAAGAAAATGATTGCCTTTGCAAAGGATAATGAATATGACACACAGATAAAGAGCGTGTCGAATACTGGTGTTTTCGTAGGTTGGAATGGCCCTGCATGCAAATGGGAATTCGGAACCGACAGTATCGGCAAGGAAACAACATTCGGAGAAACAGACAAATATCTATACAAAGGCATCTCTCCTGACGGAAAAATTATTGTTGGCGCAATAATGGACGCAGATACATGGCAGACTCAGGCATGCTATTTCGCAGGAGACGAAGTAAAAATGCTCCCAGAACCGTCACAGAAATTCCTTGGCTACGGATTGATGGGAACTTCCGCATTGACTGTTACGAACGACTCTTCTATTGTCGGCTATATTGTTGACGATCTCGGCACTTATCCTGCCCTCACATGGTCGTTGAACCGTGACGGCCAGACTTTCTCACACAACGTGGTAAGCCGTCAGCTATACGCCGGAACATACGAATCGACAAAGCCATACATATTATTCTCTCCCGATCAGACCGTATCAAGCGCAAACGGAAAATACATGCCACTTTTGGTTACGAAATTTGACCCAGAGACATTTGAAGAAACAAACGGAATGGCTCGCTACGACTTGGAAACCGACACTATTGAATACTTCATGCTTACTAGTGAAGAGGAAGGCGATTTCCTTTCTGGCGCCACAATGCAACCTATCGCTGTTAGCGATGACGGAACAGTAGTCGGCTACTATGAGCCAGGAATTATGGCATCACGTAAGGGCTTCATTTGGAAAGTGGGCGAGCAGCCACAACTTATGACAAAAGTATTCCCTGGAGCAGCAGATGAACTAACCACACTTGAAAATGGTGACAATGTGCCTTGCGCCATTTCTTCCGACGGCCGCTACATTATGGGCTTTGGCTACGACAATACGGAAGTGAACGGAGAAGGTTCTGACGCTAAAGGCTACGTAACATATCTTATTGACACTACCGAAGCTGTTAACCCACCTACAGGCATCAAGTCTGTTAAGCCAACCGTTAAGAAGGGTGTTCCTTCTGTACGTGCCCGCTATGCCATAAATGGCCAGCAGCTGAAATCCAAGATCAAGGGCATCAATCTGCTTCGCATGAGCGATGGAAATGCAGTAAAGACTCTGGAGAAATAAGGATAATGACAACACCGACATTTTATTGACACACAATAACAAATACGACACAAATGAGTTTATGAAGATGGCAGCACCTCGACAAGAGATGCTGCCATCTTTTATTATTCGTCTGCCCTGCCCGTAACATAAAGATATAGCTTCCTATAGAATTCCGTATGCGAAAGAGTTTCGGCATTGCCCATTATGATAAGTTTCATCCTTGCGCGCGTCATGGCTACATTCATCCGGCGTAGGTCAGAAAGGAAACCTATCTGACCTTCATTGTTCGAGCGGACTAACGAGATGACAATCATATCGCGTTCCTGTCCCTGAAAGCCATCAACGGTATTCACACTAATTAGCTTGCGGTATGGGCGCAAAGCATCTTCCTCTTTAATCATCCGACGTAGCAGTTGCACTTGTGCACGATAAGGGGAAATCACGCCTACGTCGATATTCTCTTCCAGCACACGATGCTTTCCTATTTTTTCAAAATACGCTTTAAGCATGTCTATCGTCAGCCGCGCCTCACGCTTATTTATACGTCCGAAGCTTTCTCCCACAAACTGTTCATAAGCCTCCATACCGCTTGTATCTATCCACACAAGCGGTTCATCATAGTCAAGAATACCCCGCGAGGCAACCTCCGGAGCTGGCTTAACCATGCCGTTATAGAACCATTTGCTTGAGAACTGCATTATGCGACTGTTCATGCGGTATTGCATTGTAAGCAGCGTTACCACTTCAGGCTTGCGTTCCGTGATACGCTCCATAAGAGTTTTCGACAATCCACCCCGCATGGCTTCAAGACTTTTTACCGTGGGAGGCAATTGGCAATGGTCGCCTGCGAAAATTACTCTTGAAACTCTTTTCATCGGTATCCAGCAAGCTGCTTCAAGAGCCTGTGCTGCTTCATCAATAAAGAGCGTAGTGAACTTCTGTCCCGTCATTATTCGGCTATCGCTGCCCGTCAATGTACAGGCAACGACACGTGCCTCGCCAAACAATTGGCTATTTATACGCAGTTCTATCTCCGTTGCACGGCTCTTGAGCCGCTCAAGCCGTTGATGAAAATTATCGCCACGTCCACCTTTCCACGAGGAGCGCAACTCACGTATCGCCTTTCGCACACTCCATAGTTCTGGATAATCGGGATGGGCTTCAAAGCGACGTTCGTAAGTGAATGAGAGCATTTTGTCATTTACGCGTGTCGGGTTGCCGATACGCAGAACGGAAGCGCCACGGTCTACCAACTTTTCTGAAATCCAGTCTACTGCCATATTGCTTTGTGCACAAACTAGGACTTGACTCTCACGCTTGAGTGTTTCGAATATCGCCTCAACAAGAGTCGTTGTCTTGCCCGTACCTGGCGGACCATGAACCACGGCAAAGTCTTTCGCCCGCAGCACATTGTTCACAGCAAGCTCCTGTGCCGTATTCAGCCAAGGAAAGCGTTGGCTATCGAAAGAAAAGGTCTGAGCCTTTTGACTGCTATAGAACAAGTCGCGCAGATATGCCAAGCGATTCCCTTTGGCATGAATTGCACGTTCGAGCGCGCTGAACATAAGGCGATAGCTTGTTTCATCAAAAAAAAGCTGCACACCCAAGCCATCAGTATTCTGCAGTGTCGTTGACAGACCTTGCCTATCAGGGATACAAACGACCATACGCCCGCCATCGGCATAGTTCACAACTCCTGTTGTAATAATCTGGAAAGAATCTTTTTCTCCCTCGGCAACATTAAAGAAGCACACGGGTTTACCATATTCAAAGTTATGTTCTATGTCATCATCCTCTGTACGATAAACCTCAATCGCAAGCTGATTAAGCGAATTGTAGTAACATCTGCCCGTGCGTACAGGAAACCACGCATCGCCCCTTTTTATGCGGCGTTGAAGTCCCATCGTCTGTATCAGCCGTTTAAAGTTATCGCGTTCCTCACGATATTCCACCTCAAGCAGAGCTTTCTGCCGCAATAGTGCCCCGACAGAATCAGTAGAATTATTCTTGTTCTCCACGTTTAATTCTTTTGCCAATATATTATAATCTCCAAAAATACTATGATTTTTCCGATACGCCAAACTTTCAAGAAAAAGTCCCGCACGTATAGCAACAAGACCATGCGGCCTCTGATATGAAAGCAAACGGGGATTCATTCCTTTAACTGCGGACACTCACCTTTGACAGCGGCGACAATAAAAATGCCACACCCGCTATTGAAAAACGGATGTGGCACTTTTTTCATTTGGCAATAGCCAAGTATTAAGCAAGTATTACCTTATTACAACTTTTTGACCATTGATTACATACGAACCAGACTTCAGATTCTTCAACGATTTCATGCCGTAACCTACAGCCTTTCCGTCCAAGGTGTAAACGTTATAGCTGTCGGCCTTAATTGCAGTCTCTACATTTTCGATATCTGTTGTTATGGTTGAAGCAACAGAAGCTTCAGATTCTCCATCGGCATACAGAGCGGTAACGGCATAAACATATGTCTTTCCGCCTTCAGCTGTTTCGTCAACGAATTCTATATTTGAAGCTCCACTTATGCTCTTGATAAGTTCTCCATCACGATAAACGTTGTATCCTATAACTGCGCCCGAGCCGCCTTCGTAAGTAACGTCGTCAATCTGGAACATGAACGTATTTGCAGATATCGTGTTTTGATGTATTGCAAAATATGTTGCACCGGCTGGAATTTCAACAGAAACCTCTTCCCATGCACCAGAGCTAGCGGTATGGGTATCACCAAGCTTGACAAAATTGCATGTATCACTGCCCGTTGTGGAGTAAAGCACGTCGTATGTTTCTGCATAAGAGCGGTCTTCTGTGTTGTGGTTGCTAACCCAGAACTTTATAGTCTGCGCCTTTCCTGAGAGGCAAGGACTGACAAGCCACTCATCAGCGCTGCGGTCTGCATAGGTCGTACCGTCGTACTTATAGAAGGAAGCAATATATCTGTCACCACCGTGTGCCTTGTATGATTCATAACTAGATAGTACTTCTTCTGTAATCCAGTCTGCCAATGGGTCAACAACAGTAAATGCAAATAGTTCGCCATAGTTTGGATAAACATCTGCCAATGGACTTCCTGCTATTGCGCCAGTGTTACCAGAAACACACTTCCAGTCGCCGAACTCATCCATCGCCCATGGGGTGTAGGTCTCGAAGCCATCGTTAACAGTCTGAGAATATTCGGTGGGGGCAGTCCAGTTGACGCTCACCTTACCTGAAGCTGTTTCGGTTGCTGTCACGCCTTCGGGACGTGGTTTGTCAGAGATATTGAAATCAACAGTTGCTGTCTTAGAGTTGTTGTCAAGGTACAAATCACTCTCATACTCAACCTCTACCTTCAGTTTGACGTTATTTCCCTCGTCCATCACACTAGACTTATACTGCATTGTATAAGTTTTCGAATCGTAAGCGGCAAGTGTCTCGCTCTCTTTCTGTGACTCAACAAGCTCATCGTTGGCATAAAGCTTCACAGTGTATCCTGTAGCCTCGTTCTTTCCTTCGTTTGCCACTTTTACAGAAACCGTAGCTGCATCACCTTTCTTCATTTTCAGAGGAGCAATCACGTTGTTTACGGCAAGATCGTGGTCGTAAACATCACGTAGGTTGAACTCATCGAAGGCGATAGTCTGCCCGGCATCAGCATGACACTCAAACTGAAGGATAACATGGTCAAGGTCAGAATATGAAGAATTCAGAGGAATAGTCTCTTGAATCCAGCTTCCGGCATTGCCAAGTATGCTATACATGATAAATTTCACGAAGTCTTTTGAACCGTCTGGCTTCTTTGCCCAAACATAAATCATAGCATTACTTGATGCCAAAGCTTTGTGCTTGAAAGAAAGCGTAGGATTCTTTGCACCTTTCAGGCTGATTTTTCCTGTTCCGAGCAGAGCGAACTCATTGCTATTGTCAGAAGTATAGAGGAAACATCCACCGTCTCCATCGGAAGACTCAGAGGAAGTTGTAAATGTGGAGGTTCCGCCATATGATTCAACCCACCACAAATCATTTGTATATACCTTATCTGGAATACTCTCATAGAAAGGCAATGTGTAAGGTGCGCCGATGATGAGAGATGGCGAGAGGAGAATTTCACTTCTACCATCTTCGTTAGCGGAAGCAACCCCAAACTGCTTCAGTTGCTGAGCTCCCTCGTTTGTACGGAAGGCCATGTCGTAGCTTGTCACGCCCTTAGCAGTTGTATCTTCAAGTTCTGCCATATTTACACCACCGTCGTTGGTAATGTTATAAATGTTGTAGTATATGCTCTGAGGATCTACATATCCACCGTTTGCACCTTTCTCTGGAGCATCCCATGTCATGTGGATTGACGATGTATTGTCTGTCAATTGCATATTTTGAGGATGGCCAGGAATATCAATTCCTACGAATACTGTGCGCGTTGAACTTTCGATACCTGTTCCGTATTCATCAGATATGGGCAATACTTTATAGCTATTAAAGCCGTTTTCTGCATCACCATCAACATAACTCAAGGCATCACCTGTGCTGACCCCAGTGAAAGTCTTTATTACGTCGTTGCCACGATACAATTTTATTGTCATTGTACCTGGAGTGCTATTGCCATCAATTGTCTTACTTGGAGCATTAAATGAGATTTCTGCCTTTCTTGCACCCAATGCACCAGGAACAACCTTAAAGTTAGAAACAGAGTCTGGAGCGAGATAAGACTTGCCCTCATCTACTGTTATATCGTCAAGGAACACATAAGAGTTACCTGCATCGCTGATTTCGTGGAAACCGATATAAATCGTTCCGTCTTCTGTCGGGGTAATCGTCTGCTTATATTCCACGAAAGAGGCACTTGTTGTTTCTGTTGCAGGAACAAGCGTTTCTGTCATTTCGGCAACAGTTTTGCCTTTACCATATTTTACTTCAAAACGCTCGGTATAAGATGAGCCATTTGTGCGCACCTTGAACGAAACTGCATAGAATTTACCTTTTTCCAGCTTCAGCGGAGGAGTAATGAGCCAATCGTCTCCTGCAAGGCCCGTTCTGCTATATTTGTATCTTGCGCTACCATTAGGGTCTGACGAAGGACCACTGAACCAAGCCCATGTTCTTCCGTCGCTATTGCTGTCGATAATTGTAAGAAGATCGAAGCTGCTATTGTCAGAGAAGCTGTTTGTGTATGGCGGAATGAAGCCATCGCCAAACATCACGCCGTCGGAAACTGTTTCTGCGCTAGTGTTTTTGCTGTTTGAAACAGTAACTCCATAACTGACAGTTTGGATTCCACCTTTCGAAAGTGTTTCAGTAAATGTTGTATCTGTCAAGTCCGTTGCCACAACTTTATTGTCTGGATAACGCGTTACAGTATATTTCACATCGCCAATATAGCCGCCGTTAACACCTTCCGTAACGGGTTGCCAGCTAAGTGTAGCTATGCCTATCTCATTATCAAGGTCAAACGTAAGTCCGCTTACGGCCTTTGGAGTGTCAACACCTACATAAACAGTCTGTTTTGTCTTTACTCCATCGCCTTCTGCGTTTGAAAGGAAAACAGAAAGCATTTTATTGCCTTCCGACTTGAACACAATGTCTGCCGTAACCGTTTCGCCAGCTGAGGTAGTGCCGCTTGCCAATATTTCTGTTCCAGAAGCTATGGTGTAGGTGAGTTCCCCTGAAAGGGTCGCTCCTGCCGAAGTCGTTGTCGGAGCCTTGAACGTTACTGTACCAGCCAGCTCGCCATTGCCAAAGGTCGTGGTTAAATCAGTTACTGCTGCCGGCGCTCCATCTTCCACCTTTACCGGAATAGTCATCAGCATAATGAGATTTTGGTTCTCAAAATCACCCACTTTTGATGCTGCACCTGTTGTAAGGTCAACGGTATAGAGTGAAGCGACCTCTGAATCCATTGATTCAGAAGCCTCGGAAGTCGCCCAATAGAACGTATTTGTCTTTTGGTCTATCTCACCACTTTGGTAGAAATATGCGTTTTGCGAGTTGCTTACGGTCAATCCTGTTGAGCCGACTTTTGTTTCTACAGCAGTATTTATATCTATCTTATAAAGATTACCGTCTGTTGCTATACCATATAATATATTATCAGACGTCATTCCCATTGCGACATAGAAGTTGTTGAGACTACCGATAGTGGAACGTGTTCTGTTTTCGTAGTCTGCTATACCAAGTTCGTAAGCATTACCTGCAGAGTTGTAGAACTCTCCATATACCTTTCCATCGGCAGAAAGTGCAGTTTCTGCTGCAACAAGCGACACATTGCCTGTATATTCATACGTACTTATCGGCTGCCACGTCTCTGTATCGTATTCAAAGAAATAAGGATACACTTGACCATAATATGCACTGTACCAAACATAGTACAAACGATTGCCTACTATAGCACCACCACCATTAGGAAGTGCCATGTTTGCCCCCAACATGTCAACAGTAATATTGCTTAGAGCATTAAACTTATAAATACCATAAACATTACCACTAGTCCATGTATTGTCTTGAATGACTTCGCCCCACAATTCACGTCCGGTTGCCAAACTTTCTGAAGGAAGCAACGGAATTTTAGGACTTAGGAAAAAAGGTGAAATTTTCTGCCCACTACTCACACGTCTCAACGTGCTTGCATCACTGTTACGGAATGTCATTCCCTTAAACATCAAGGGCATTTCTGCTTCTACCTCTCTTTTCTCTGCAGCAAGAATTGAGGGATTGGTCTTTCGTTCCTTTCCCAACACTTTCGCATAGCTTACTCCTTGTGGAACATCCAAACGTTTTTGGGCTCCAGCATTAACCGGCAACAACAACATACACGCAGTTGCTCCCGTGATAATAAAGCTTAGTTTGCTCATAAGGTTAAATATTAATTATTTATTATACATGTTTGTTTGCATTTGCAAATTTAAACAAAAAGAGCCATATATAAAAACAAATATCACCAAAACCCCAAAAACAAGCACGAAACTACAATATATTATGCAAAAATAATGCATATTTGTCACATAACGCACATTTCAATTGAATCATTGCCACGAATAGAGTTTGTTGAAATCAAGCGCAACAATGGCATAACAAAAGCCCGTTTACGATTTCAGTTAATCATGATTTAAGACAAAACATTTGGCATGGGTTCACGGCAACTACTAATAAGAAAAAGCCTTCCACATTCATTCCTATGAAATAAATGGAGTAAATTTGCACACAAAGTCAAGAATGTTTCTCCAACAGTTAATTAACGATAGGGCAATGGAAAAGGAAAATAAATATATACTTCAATATCCCGATTTAATGAAGGGAAAGAAAATAATGTATGTCCACGGATTTATGTCTTCTGCCCAATCAGGCACAGTAAGACGAATGCGCGAAATGCTGCCTGCAGCAGAAGTTATCGCCTACGACATGCCCATACATCCTGCTGAGGCCATGGAGCTGCTAAAAAAATTATGCGAGAAAGAAAAGCCGAACATCATAATTGGAACTTCTATGGGCGGTATGTACGCAGAGATGCTTTACGGTTTTGACCGAATATTAGTTAATCCGGCATTTCATATGGGCGACACAATGACAAAACACGGCATGCTAGGCAAACAGACTTTCCACAACCCTAGAACTGATGGGGTGCAGGAAATTATCGTAACAAAACAGTTAATTGAAGAATATAAGGAAATAACGACCCACTGCTTCTCTACAATTACGGAAAAAGAAAAGGATTTGGTTTACGGACTATTTGGTGACGCAGATCCTACAGTGCACACTTTTGATGTTTTTTCTCAACATTACCCTCAAGCAATCAGCTTTCACGGAGAACATCAGCTTATTGATAAATCGCTCATTCATGCAGTCATACCTGTAATCCGGTGGATTGACGATAAGCAGGAAGGGCGTGAGCGACCTATTGTATATGTTTCTATTGACGCACTGCGCGATGAAAGGGGAAATCAGAAGGCGAGTGCTATGAAAGGCTTTGTCAATTTATTGGAACGCTATGCAATGTATATCGTTGCTCCATCGCCAGACTACGACAACAACTACATAAAAGAAGCGCGGGAATGGGTGAATGACATGGTAAATGTACCAGCATGGCAACATCTAACCTTCACCAATCAGCCAAATTTACTATACGGAGATTATTTTATAGCACCGACATTAGAATGCAAACTGTCATCCTTCATGGGGACAAATATCCCACTCGGTTCAGATACTTTCAAGACATGGGATGAAATTATAGAATTTTTCAATCGACTTGGAGGGCAATAACCCAATTTTTCTATAAGCAACAAAGGCTTCCCACACAGGAAGCCTTTGCCTATTTCACTCCAATACGTCATTTACAACGTACGAGGATTTCTTTTACTTTCCATTAAGTGCATCATCAACATCAGCACCTGCCTTGAATTTCGCCACTTTCTTTGCGTCTATATGCAAAGGCTGCTTTGTCAAGGGATTCATGCCATCACGTGCAGGACGCTCTGTTACGCTGAATGTACCGAAGCCAATGAGAGCAACCTTATCACCTGCTACCAAAGCATCCTTTATTGCAGATGTCGTAGCCTCAAGAGCTTTCTTTGCGTCAGCCTTTGTCAGACCAGAGCCTGCAGCGATTTTGTCAATAAGTTCTGTCTTGTTCATAATTGATATCGTTTTAAATTAATAATATTTCAAACCTACTTCGCTATACACACTCTATTTTTCAATAAGGCGTATAAACGCAAAATGTGGAGCAAATATAACGCAAACCTTTTACAAATCAAATAAAAATATAGAAAAAGTGAAGAATTTAACTTAAAAAGGAAGCTGGATAGGGGCTTTTATAGGCTGGTAATAGATATTTTTCGTACTTTTGCCATCCTAATTATCAACAAAAGAAATCGTTAATCCAATTATGCGAGACTTACCAACCATAACAAAAAACCTGCTAATCATCAATATTCTGATGTTTGCAGCAGACTATGTATTCAAGCCTTTGGGCATAAATCTGACAAATGCACTTGGGCTACATTTCATGCTTGCTCAAGACTTCCACGTGTACCAACTCTTTACATACATGTTCATGCATGGTGGACTTGCCCATATAGCATTCAACATGTTTGCACTATGGATGTTCGGGCGCTCTGTCGAAGCGGCTTGGGGAGCAAAACGGTTTCTTGTCTTTTACATTGTCTGTGGAATAGGAGCTGGATTAACACAAGAAGCCACACAACTTGCATCATACTTTATTCAAAACCTTGGCTCATACGATTTCGTTAACTACAATTCGTATCAAATAACGATGGAAGCTTATCTCAACACATGGACAACAGTTGGTGCTTCAGGAGCTATATACGGCATTTTACTCGCTTTTGGCATGACTTTCCCCGAAGAGCGCATTTTCATAATTCCATTTCCTGTCCCCATAAAATCAAAGTGGCTAGTTCTAATATATGCCGCGTTTGAACTATTTCTCGGATTTAGTCAAAGCGGTGATAGTGTGGCACATTTTGCACATTTGGGAGGAATGTTGTTCGGTTGGCTATTATTGCTATATTGGCGGAAGCAAGCAACAAAAAACTATTCCAATTGGTATACATTTGGAGGATACGTCACGCGCAAGAAAAGTTTTACCAAAAGAATAAAAGAACTATGGCACAAGGCTTCCCACAGAGGTCCTATGCATACTACAGGAAACCCCACAAGACAAGAGACAGACTGGGAATACAATGCAAGGAAAAAGAGAGAACAAGAAGACATAGATAAAATACTTGACAAAATACGCAAGAGTGGATACGACAGTCTCACAGAGGATGAAAAAAAGAAGCTCTTCGATAGCGGAAAGAATTGACCTCAAGAATGAACAAACTGAAGAAAATCACTAGAAATTTTCTTGCTGCTGCAAACGCAGTAACTATCATTGTAATGCTTTCTGTAGGCTTCAGCTATAAGCTAAACCCACAGGAACATCCTATCTTTGCTAATGTTGGCTTAGTTTATCCCGCATTGTTGCTTGCAAACGCACTCTTTCTTACAATTTTCCTTTTAACATGGAAGAGATATGCCCTAATTCCGATTATCGGTTTTATAGCAAGTTATATTCCAACACGTATCTACTCTCCACTGAATATTTGGAAACCTGTACCAGAAGACGCATTTAAGATAATGTCTTACAACGTTTTTCTATTCAACGATGAAGACCCTAACGGTCTGCAAAAGATTGCCGATTACATTAATAACAGCGGGGCAAAAATAGTATGCATGCAAGAAGCAGCGTTCAACGAGGAAGTACGTGATGCCTTCAGTAAAGAATACCAATACATAGATACGGTGAGAAATCTTAGTAGCGGAGAAGTACAACTTGTTATAAGCAAATATCCAATTCTCAGCAAGTCACGTATAAACACAGAGTTTGACGGATGTCTTTGTGGAGCATATGAAGTGCTCATAGATGGGGTACGTACAACAATCATCAACTGCCACTTTGAAGGCTCTGGACTAAGCTTCGAAGAGAGAAAAGACTTCAAGGAAATAGTAAGCGGCAATATGAAGAACAAATCAATGCGGGCGGAATCAAAACGAATGATTGTTAGATTAGGAGACGCTGCAAAGAAGAGGGTACCACAAATTAAAGGGATTATCGATTATATAAATAGCCGCAAAGACGAGCCAATCATACTTTTTGGTGACTTTAACGACAATCCCATATCTTATAGCCGCTATCTTATGGCACAAAGACTAACAGACTGCTATACATCCACCGCTAATGGACCAGGAATATCATACCATTACAACAACATTTACGTGCGCATTGACAACGTTATGTGTTCCACTGACTGGCAACCTTACCGTTTCAGCATAGACAGGAGCATAAGCGTTTCTGATCACTACCCTATAATTGGATATATAAAGAAAACGTCGTCACAAGACAAAAAAACGCAACAACTGTAAAGTAAGTAAAAAAAAATAATTATCTTTGCACGCTATGTGGCCACTACCCCCCACAACTAATGCACGTTGTCTGCCGAAAATACGCCAAATAACGTGCGGAAACGCATAAATCAAGAAATTTATAATCAAAACAATAAAATCAAAATGCAAAACAAAGGAATTGTAATTGTACTGGCAGTCCTAATGACTCTTGCAAGTATCTTCTACCTGTCCTTTTCAGTAGCTACGAACTACTATGATAGCAAGGCGGCAGAGATCAAGGATCCCATCGCACAGCAAGACTACAAAGACTCCGTAAAGTACCTTGGTGTTTATTCCTACCAAAGATGTCTAGAGACGCAAATAGGTTTGGGTCTTGACCTCAAAGGCGGAATGAACGTCATCTTAGAGATTTCAGTTCCCGATGTTGTGGAGACTCTTGCCGACCATAAAACAGACGCAGCTTTCACAAAATCGATGGAACAAGCAAAGAAAGAAGAAGAAACGAGCCAAAGCGACTTCATTTCCCTCTTCATTAAGTACTATCACCAGAATGCTCCAGGCCACCGTTTGGCTGAAATTTTCGCCACACAACAGTTGAAAGGTCAAGTAAGCACCCAGAGTTCAGACAAAGAAGTTGAGAAAGCACTTCGTGAACAAGTACAGTCAGCCATCGACAACTCGTATAACGTAGTTCGCAACCGTATTGATAAATTTGGCGTTGTACAGCCCAACATTCAAAAGCTTGAAGGTCAAGAGGGACGCATCATGGTCGAAATGCCAGGTGTACGCGAACCAGAGCGTGTACGTAAGCTCTTGCAGGGAAGTGCAAATCTTGAGTTTTGGGAAACATACAACAGCGAAGAAATCACACCTTATCTCCGTCAGCTTGACCAGATTGTAGCAAATGGTGGAGAAACAGCAAAGAATGATACAACAAAAGCTGTAGCTAAATCAGATAGCACATCTGAAAAACTTGCGGATGCAGCGCACACTGCTTCTGCAGCAAAGCTTACACTGAATACAAATAAAAAGGACGCTGCAAAGAACGCGGCAGCAAAGAGCGGAAGTTCACAACTTGAAGCTGCCAAAAAGACAAACCCATTGCTAGCTGTTCTACAGCTTGCTCCACAAGGTTCACTCAGTGTTATAGGTTACGCCAATGCACGCGATACTGCAGCCGTAAATAAAGTTATTTACTCGGAAGCTGCCAAACAAGTTCTTCCCGCTGATGTAAAGTTGCTTTGGGGGGCAAAGCCTGCTGATGGCCTATCTGTTAAGAATGTATACGAATTATACGCATTGAAAATAACACAGAGTAATGGCCATGCACCTTTGGAAGGCGATGTCATTACCGACGCAAAAGATGAGTTTGACCAAATGTCAGGTCGCCCAAGCGTAAGTATGTCTATGAACTCTGATGGCGCACGCCGTTGGGCAGACCTTACTAAGACAAATGTCGGCAAGGCTATCGCTATCGTACTTGACGGTGTTGTTTACAGTGCTCCACGTGTTAACGGAGAAATATCCGGCGGAAACTCACAAATTACAGGTAACTTCACGATAGAAGATACTAAAGACCTCGCCAACACGCTCAAGTCAGGACGTATGCCTGCCCCTGCACGTATCGTTCAAGAAGATGTCGTTGGTCCAACACTCGGTGTACAATCAATTCAGCAAGGACTTATTTCTTTCGCCGTTGCCTTCATCCTCTTGATGCTCTACATGATTGTCATGTATGACTTCATTCCTGGTATGATGGCCAATTTCGCCTTACTTGTAAATTTATTCTTTACTTTAGGTATTCTAACGTCATTCCAGGCGGCATTAACGATGCCAGGTATTGCAGGTATCGTGCTGACACTCGGTATGGCAGTAGATGCCAACGTGCTCATATATGAACGCACAAAAGAAGAACTTCGCAAGGGAAAGACTTTGCGTGAAGCTATAAAAGCAGGATATGGTAACGCATTCTCGGCAATCTTCGACTCGAACCTGACCTCAATTATTACAGGTGTCATTCTGTTTGTATTCGGAACTGGTCCTGTTCGCGGATTTGCAACGACCCTTATCATTGGTATTTGCTGTTCATTCTTCACAGCAGTTTACCTCACGCGTCTCGTATATGAAAATCGCTTGGCTAAGGACAAGTGGTTGAATCAGAACTTTACTACACGCATATCTCGCAATTTCTTGCAAAACAATCATGTCGGTTTCATGAACATGTACAAGAAGACATTTACGGTAACCGGAATTGTTATCGTAGTATTCCTTGTAAGCTTCTTTGTACGCGGTTTGAGTAAGAGTATTGACTTTACTGGTGGACGCAACTATACAGTAAAACTTGAGAAGGCAGTAGAGCCCGAAGACGTTACAAGAGCCTTGCAGGCTTCATTTCCTAATAGCTCTGTTAGTTCACTTGCTTTGGGAACAGACCACAAGACCATACGAATATCAACTAACTATAAGATAGAATCAACAAGTCCTACCATTGACGACGAAGTTGAAGAGATACTCTACAAAGGGTTAAGTCAAGCAGGCATGGTTACCCAAAAGAGCGTTGAAGTATTCAAGAATCCGGATGTACGTTCTGGTGGTTCAATCATAAGCAGTGCTAAAGTCGGTCCTTCTGTGGCTAAGGATATCACATATGGTGCTATCATAAGCGTCATTTTCGCTCTTGTTGCCATATTCTTGTATATCCTACTCCGCTTCCGCAACCTAGCATTCTCATTGGGTGCTACAGTAGCCCTAGCGATAGACACAATTGTTGTACTTGGGTTCTACTCATTACTATGGAACGTTGTGCCATTCTCTCTTGAGATTGATCAAACATTTATCGGTGCTATTCTTACAGTTATCGGTTATTCCATAAACGACAAGGTGGTAGTATTCGACCGTATACGTGAAAATCTTGGATTGTTCAAGAAACGCGACTATTTTACGATCTTCAATGATTCGCTGAATGAGACATTGGCACGTACTGTCAACACTTCAATGACAACATTGCTTGTCTTGTTATGTATCTTCATTCTCGGTGGCGATAGCATCCGTAGCTTCTCGTTCGCTATGATCATTGGTGTAGTGTTCGGTACGCTTTCTTCCATCTTCGTTGCTGCTCCTATTGCCTATATGATATTGAGCAAGCGCGACAAGGGTCAACGCGGCGACAAAGCCATTGAAAAAATGGTTTAATATCCTGATTTATATGGATAAGTCAAAGATGCTCTAAATGGTTGCATAACAACAAATTTTAGAGATAAGATTAAAGCACTATGCAAAATCGTAAGATTGAAGCATAGTGCTTTTTGTTTTTTAATACTCTTAACACGGCATTCCTATCGTTTACCATCAAAGAACGCAACTCCTTAATAAAAAGAATATGAAGCAAGAGATACAAAACAAACAAATGCAGAGATCAGTCCTCGCGATATTATGCTGCATAACCTATATGTTGCCTTTGTTTGGACAAGACACTAATGAATTAATAGCGAAAGCCAACAAGATGAGCAGCCGTGGAAATTTTGCATCAGCCCTTATAACAGCCAATAAAATTATAGAAAGCAAGGAAAAGACAGGTTCAATGAATCATTCTGATTCCATATATGTCATGCAAGCATACGCGACAAAAGCAAAATGCTATTACGGTATGGGCAATATGACTGAGGCACTTAAAATTTTCACTTTAACAGAAAAATATGCCCAAGTTCTTGGTGATAAGAACAAACTTGCAGACATTTACAATAGCATTTTCGCAATATACTACCATGAACACAATTTCGTCAATGCAGAAGATCTACTTAACAAGGCTTTAAAGATATGCATTGAAATAAAAGACTCTGCACGCATAAGAAACCTCTACAACAATAAAGCATTGTTAGAATATGAAAAGGGGAATTATACAACCGCGATAGAGAGAATGAATAAAGCGATGTCTTTCACTTCTGACAAAGACAAGATAGCTCAATCACTTGTCCTAACAAACAAGGCAGAAGTATATTTCATGACTAACAAACTGGCAGAGGCAGAACAAACTCTAGAAAAAGCGATTACCCTTCAACAGAAAAAGATAACAGAAAGGACAATACAAACTTTTCTGAACGCTGCTCTCATAAAGGCATACATGAAAAAAGTGAAAGAAGCACAGACGTTAACAGATATAATAAAGGAGAGCATGCAAGGATTCCCACTCACAGTAAAAGAAAATGCCTACAAAGAACTTACGGAAATATATTTCGTAATGGGCGATTCTCTTAACGGATTTCGCAACATGAAGGCAGGACTAGAAATATCAGATTCTCTTCAGTCAATAGACAACAAGTCAGAACTTCAGCAACTTCTTGTAGCATACGATTCAGAACGTCTAAAAAAAGACAACGAGCTACTTCAGCAGGAAATCAAAATTCGAAGTATAATAACAGCAACTGCAATCATTGTCTTTTTAGTTGTAACATGCTTTTCCATAGAAACTGTTCGACGGATGAAAAGTGACAAAGAGAAAAACAAACTCATTGCCGAACAACGCGAACGTCTGCTTGCCTTTGAAAAGAAAGAAAATGAAAGGAACAAACAGGAAATGAGCAGGAAGTTGGACCACAAAAACCGTCAACTCACTTCATTTACCATTGACATGTCTGCGGTAAACGCATTTCATAAAAAAATAGGCAAAGCACTTGAGGAAATCGAAAAAACACTTAAAGAAAATAACAATGTGCCGCAAAAGAATGACGAAACAAAGGAAGAAACCTCAGTCTTCATCACAAAGCAAAGAAACGACACTATTGAAAACACGAGGAAGAAGATAAAAGAAATTATTTATGAACTTTCCCGCTATAGTGAAAGGTCAACAGGCGAGGATTTCCGCATATACTTTGAGGAAGTCCATCCTGGCTACTTGAAAAAGTTATCTCACGCATATCCGCATTTAAGTGATACAGACCTAAGAATGTGCGCCTACCTCTTTCTTGGCATGTCAACAAAAGAGATAGCCTCACTGACTTTCCGCGAAGTGAGGAGCGTTGAATCATCACGCAATCGCCTGCGCAAAAAACTAAACTTACCTGTTGAAGCCAATCTCAAGGACTTTTTAAGCAGCGAAGAATGGGGTTTTAACAATTTGCAGTAGTGTTGCCGTAGTAATAAAAGAACCTTATCTACTAGATGTCACCTAAATTTGCAAACGATAACAAACACAACATACACGTTAATAACTTTTTATTATGGCAAAAAGAGAAGCGACCCACACTCACAGGTTTTGGTTGACACTCGTCATCTTGTTGCTAAGTATAAGCATCTATGCCGACGAAACAACAAAAGTCTTTGAAGAGCAGTTCAACACCGAAGACGATTTCAACAAGTGGACAATAGTAAACGGTGACACGACACTTACAAGGACATGGATTTTCTATTCACAAAAAGACAATGGCCAGGCGCGCATATTGAAAGAAGCTGCAGCAGCCCACGACAACTGGCTTATCTCCCCAATGATAAGCTTGGAAAAAGGCAAGATATACGAATTGTCTTGCTATGTTTACAGCGGCATGTATAACAAGAAAGAAAGTCTCCGTATATCTATGGGCACATCAGCCGACACTATATCGCAGACTATCGAGCTTCTTGACTTGCGCGATTTTGTGAGAGGCGATGAAACACACATAGAAAAACGCTTCAGCGTTGAAGAAAATGGCACTTTTCATCTAGGCTTTCATGCTTATAGCATAGCGAACCAAGGAAGAATTGAACTTGACAGCATAATAATAAAGGAACTATCCATTGGGGCTGTTCCGGCAGCAGCCAGCTCACTTACTATTACCCCCGCGTCTGAAGGCAAATTGGCAGCAGACATAAGCTTCATCACACCGACAATTAAGGCAGATAGCACGCTGCTTACCGATATTTCATCGGTTACCATTTTGCGAGGAGATTCTCTAATTTATACATTCAACAACCCGCAACCAGGTACGACTTTGACATTCACGGACGAAAAGGCGCAACAGGGATTTAATACATACAGTATATTTTGTCACAACTCCAGCGGAAGCAGTGAAGCATTGAAAGGCTCTGCTTACGTAGGGCTTGATGTACCAACTGCTGTATTGTCTCTTGAGGCAAAGAGACAGAGTAATTTGAATATATCCCTGTCTTGGAATACTCCAGAGAAGTCAGTTAACGGAGGTTTTTTCAATCCCTCTGACATAGAATATAAAGTGGTTCTTGATGACGACACCATTGCAACAACAACGCAGTGCACCTATACATTTATACCAAAAGAACAAATTCAACGCAATTATTCATTTAAAGTAATACCAACAGTTCCGTTTGGCTGCGGAGTTGACACGGTTGCCAATAACGTTATCAGCGGCCAACCACTCTGTCCTCCCTACAAGGAATCCTTTTCCGATGGGAAAGTAACCACAGCGGCTTGGAGTCAAGATTCGCACGTTGCAAGTTTTAATTGGCATCCCTCCATACCAACAAAAGACGCCACCACACTCGACGAAGACAATGGCCTACTTATGGCTCGAGCATACTATGCATCGAATGGTGAAAGCTCAAGGATCATGGGCCCTATTTTTGACCTAAGCAAGATGAAAAACTCCGTTTTGTCTTTCTATCTCTATAAAAGGAAAAGAGAAGATATTGATCTCTATGGATATTCTCGGGATTCTGTAAAAGTTCAGCTAAGCATTGACGGTGCAGAATGGCAAGACATTAACGATGCATCTTTCAGTCCTTATGATGATACATCGGGATGGGTTAAATGCAACGTTCCGCTCCCAATGGTTAAAAGCTCAAACACTGAAATATCTTTCCTTGCAGTCCTTGACAGCGACTGGGGAACTCATCATGACTTTTTCATTGACAGTGTTTCAATAGACGAAGCTGGCTTCACTTCAGACCTTGCCATACGCACATTCTCTGCCAGTACTAAACGCGTAAACATCGGAGAAGAAACAACATTCTCTGTTGCGGTATACAACCATGGAGCGGTTTCCGCCAATGCTTTCGACGTGATTCTCTATAAAAACGATACAGAAATATCTCGTCAAACTTCTGCAGAACTTGCACCATCAGAAACGGCATCGTTTGAATTTGATTATACCTCTACACTGCAAGATGCCCGGAACGACAGTACCTCCTGGAAAGTTGCAGTAGAATACTCTGACGACGAGATTGCAAACAACAATATATCCGACAGCATATGGTGGACGGTCAGGATGAATGATGTGCAGATACCACAAAATCTCTCTGCCTCCAAGATATCCACAAGCGCCATCTCCTTGAGCTGGGACTCATGCTCTTCTGAAAGCGGCGAAACAGCAAAAAGAGCAGATGCCGTGACCGATGATTTTGAAAGCTATACTCCGTTTATCACAGACAGCATCGGTGAATGGACTGTTATCGACGCTGACGGAGGAGAAACGCTAGCCTCACCCGTAATACCCAATAGATACCCGCATGAGGGAGAGCCTATGGCATGGCAAATCTTTAACACTACGGATGCTGGCGTCGTAACGGAAGAACACTTCGACAATGTCTTTCAATCACATTCTGGCGTGCAATACATAATGTGTACGTCAAACGACGATTACTTCAAAGCCAATGACGACTGGCTCATTTCGCCTAAACTTGACGGAGAAGCACAGACTATATCCTTCTTCGCCCGTACCCCAAGTTCTGCATCGGGAGCAGACTGGATAAAAGTCTATTATTCTACAACCGACAAACACCCTGACAGCTTCAAGCAACTTGGCAATGAAACGCACAGACCGATTTGGGACAATTGGAATAGTGAGGCATACACCTACGAGCTGCCCGACGATGCACGCTATTTCGCAATAAGAGCAGTAAGATGCTTCCTTTACTTGATGGTTGACGACGTTACCTATCGCCCGTACAATGGTGACAAGCCTGCACGCACCCTGCTCGGATATAACATATATCGCAACGGAGAAAAGATAAATACTTCACTTATTTCCGACAATAGCTACACGGACAATAACGCAGACACCAATATCAAGAATACATATTGCATAACTGCAGTCTACAAAGAAGGAGAATCCAACTACTCCGCCCCCGCCTCCGTTTCTGCCACTTCACACATAAATGGCATAGACTGCGGCAATTCAAGTGCAAGATGCTTCACTATTGACGGTAAGCACATCCAAAAGCCAACAAAGGGCATATCCATAGTAAAGACGAACGATGGAAAGGTCAGCAAAATTGTTGTAAAATAAGCCAATAACCACCCTTTCCAACAGTTCTAACCATATAGGATGGGCATGACACAAACTATGCGTGTCATGCCCTTTTTGCAAAGGTATTATTTGGGACTTTCCCTAATTTTGCATACATTTGCCCTTGTTAACCTCTACATACCGGAAAATGCGAAAAGCCATCTTACGCATACTTGTAATGTTATATCTACTCTATGCCATGAATGGCATAGCCCAAACAATGGACAATAACGGCCAGAACAATCTATCTCCTATTCATCCATGGGAAGATATCGTGGGCACCATGCTTGAAGAAAGCGATAACGAAGCTTCCGATTGGGAGGCAACCTACGACATCCTTTGCGATCTTGAAGAGAGCCCGGTTGAAATAAACACCGCCACACGCGAAGACCTTGAGCGTATTCCTTTTCTTGAAGATAACGAAATTGCCGACATTCTTGAATACATTTACCGCAATGGGGAAATACTGTCTACTGCCGAACTATCCATGATTCACTCACTCAGCGCACAAAAACGGCAATTACTCTCTTACTTTATAACACTGACGCATAAAGAGGATAAAGGGTTCCCTACCATAAAAAAGCTATTACGTTATGGCGACAACCGGCTACTTCTTACCGGCAACATTCCTCTATACGAACGCAAGGGCGACAAAAATGGCTACTTGGGCTACAAATATCGCCATAGCATAAGGTTCGAACACAACTATGGCGACTGGCTTCGCATCGGTCTCGTAGGCGCGCAAGATGCTGGAGAGCCATTCTTCGCAGGACGTAACGCCGCTGGATATGATTTCTATTCCTTCTATTTGGCGATTAAAAAACTCGGACGCATAAAGAACCTCACACTTGGACGCTATCGGATAAGGCTAGGCATGGGACTTATCCTCAACAACGATATATCAATGAGCAAGTCGATGAGCCTCACCGCTCTCAACCGGACAGGCAGCAACATCCGCCAACACTCGTCAACATCAAGCTACAATTATCTTCAAGGAGCCGCTACCACCATACAGATAAGTAAGGACATTGACGTTACGGCATTTCTTTCATACAAAGATTTCGACGCTACTCTAAATAGCGATAGCAGCGGTACAATTGCTACAATCTTAAAATCCGGCTACCATCGCACCGAAACAGAGATGAAAAAGAAGAACAATTCGAGTCTATTCCTTGGCGGTGGTAACATCTGTTTCAGCAGAAAAGGCATTAAACTCGGCATTTCGGCTTATTATGCCCGGCTGAATCGTGAGCTCAAGCCAGACACAGCGCAGAGATACCGACGGTTCTATGCCCACGGACGTGAGTTTCAGAACATGAGCTTAGACTACGGCTACACAAGCAACAGGTTTTCTTTTCATGGCGAGACGGCCACTGGCGGCTGTGGGGCATGGGCAACGATAAATGCGCTCTCCGTGCGAGCAACACAAACACTAAGCCTCATGGCAGTACAACGGTTCTATTCTTACAAATATTACGCCCCGTGGGCACAATCATTCAGCGAGGGAGGAATAGTGCAGAACGAAAGCGGCATCTATATCTCTGCTGGATGGCGACCTATACATGCACTAACTGTAGACTATTATTTTGACTATGCCTACTTTCCTTGGGCAAAATATTTGGTAGCATCTGCTTCTAGCTCCATAGACAATATGCTTTCACTCTCTTTCTCAACAGGTGGTTGGACTTTCGGTGCGCGCTTCAGGATGAAAATGCGGCAAAAAGACAATGCCGACAAGACCGCCCTCATCTATAAGAAAGACCAGCGCGGGCGCATCTCTGCCGCATACAAAGCAAAAGTCTGGAGCACAAAATTGCAACTCGACGTTTCCCTATCTGACTATAAGGAAAGGAGTTTCGGATACATGGCCTCTACTTCCTTCGGACTAACTGCCATAAGACATCTGACCCTCTACATTCAGGTTGGTTATTTCCATACTCAAGACTACAATAGCCGCATATACTCATACGAACGCGGCATGCGCTACAACTTTAGCTTCCCGGCTTTCTATGGCGAGGGGGTGCGCTATTGCCTAATTGCAGCCTACAAACCATTAGATTCTCTTCAACTTACAGCGAAAGCTGGCACAACAGATTATTTCGACCGCTCATCCATAGGCACAGCATTGCAGCAGATCAATCATTCTGCGGCTACTGACATACAGCTTCAGCTGAGTTGGCGATTCTAATTCCGCTTTAACTTTGTTGAGACAATCCCAATATAGCATTACATATAGCCAGTCAAAAAATATCCGAACAGTGATTTTATATAATGTAACATTGCTGAATAATCTGTTTTTTTTGTATTTTTGCAATTAGAAGAAATACTAATCTTTACAAAAAAGTAAGCTCTATCCACCATAAAGCCTGCTACTGCACAAAGCACACGACATGCGGTCTATGTTTAGGACTAAACACTGTCTACACACAGGCTAAGGAAAACTACAACATGGAGGACGTTAATATAAAATACGTTTCCAGCATAATTTTATCTGATGCAAACACCCTTAATAAAAAGACATACATGGAGAAACATCCTCTGCGCAATGTGCTTTGTATTCGCCATTGCCGGCAAAGCTATGGCACAGCCATACTGCACAGTAAACACATTCTCCATTTCGCAAGGACTTACCACCAACCATATAACGCATATTGCCCAAGATGACAATGGCCTCATGTGGTTTTCGTCAATCAACGGCCTTTGGTCGTTCGACGGATACCAGTTCACGCCATATCATGACTACGGCACTTTCGAATCGGTAACATCACAACGCTACCTCTCTGCCCGCATTACCCACAACAGGAAAATATACCTCACAGACAACAACCGACAGCTTTATATCTACGATTGTCGCACAAACAAATTCTACAACCTTGCACAGATAATGAAAGCCCAAGGGATCAATATGCGCGTACGCGATATCATGCCCCTTGAGAACGGTCACACATGGCTAATCGGCATGCGCAACGAATCTCCTGGACTGGTGCGCATTGACGACAATCGCGTGCTTCAGGGCAAAGGAGTTGAAATAATATCCAAGACCCCACTCAGAGCTGCCACTTACAGAGCATTTATATGTCCCGACGGAACGGAGCTTATCTACGGAATGATTGGAATATATGCCCCTGGCCGTGGCCAAATATACAAACGTGGAATAAAGACAATGGCCAAGCGCGACAATGCTGTTTATTTCGGCGGTGTTGGAGGGGAAATAGCCGTGTATGACCTGAAAAAGAAGTCGTTCAGCTATCTGCCAATGCCCGAGGGCGTAAACGAAGTGACAAATATGGCTGATCTAGACAAAAGGCGCATTGCCTGCGGAACGGACAAGGGTGTGGCCATAATTGATCTCAAGTCGCACCGCGTAAGCCTTATAAACATACAGCATCCGGCTTCACCTTCCAACCACATAACAAACCTTTTCGTTGACTCCCACCACAGGCTTTGGGCTTTTACTGACAGCGACGGACTTACCGTCATACAGCCAAACCTAAAAGACAAGCAATGGATCACCGCCAAGGCTGCAGAGCCAACCTTACAAACTACATGCAAAGCCACTATATGGCTGCAAGACCTTAATGGTACGATTTGGACAATTCCACGTGGAGGAACATTCTCCTATTACGACGAAGCCACAGGAGAACTTGTGCCCTACCCCATCTATGAGCAGGACAACCGCCAGTATACCATACCTGAAATGAGCCGCACATTCATTGATCGCCAAAAGAATTTGTGGTTTACCGGGTTACATTCATTCAACATGATCAGCTTTGGAAAATATAACTTCCAAAAAACTCAAACTGAACTCTTTGGCAACGTGCGCGCTCTGCTCATTGACAAAAAAGGGAACCTATGGACTGGCAACGAAAAAGGTTCGCTTATGGTTTACGACCAAGCGGAAAAATTTATAGGCTATGTTGGCAGAGACGGGAAGATTAGCGTAACGCCACAAGCTTTCTCCGGGGCTATTTACTGCCTGTTCGAGGATAGCAAAAGACGCAAATGGATTGGTACAAAAGAAAATGGGCTATACGTTATTGACAATGCGGGCAAAATAAAAAATTACCGCAACTCCGCTTCTGACAAATATTCGATTTCAGCCAATCGCGTAAATGCTATTCTGCAAGACCACCGCGGGCACATCTGGATAGGCACCTACGGCGGAGGACTGAACCTTGTTGATGAGCGTAACAATGGCATGCGCTTTATTAACAAGAACTCACGACTTGG
Source organism: bacterium (assembly GCA_963661195.1). Taxonomy (GTDB): domain Bacteria; phylum Bacteroidota; class Bacteroidia; order Bacteroidales; family Bacteroidaceae; genus Prevotella. The sequence continues at coordinate 25,387 of CAVLBD010000014.1, read as the reverse complement.
CAAAAAAACACTTGACATTGACTATGGTATCCGCAACATGACACAATGCAAAGACGGCACAATCATTCTTTCAACCACCCACGGACTAGTTTGTTTCAACAGCGTTTTCAAATCACCTGCCGACATCACATTCCACTACTTGCGGACACACAACACATCCGAAACGGAAACATTTTACGATGTAATACAGACTGTTGTGACCAAAAGCGGGCGCATCTTCATGGCCACCATAAACGGCGAAATAAGCGAGATTGACGCAGCATCACTTCTTGTGACTCCCAAGACAAAGAGCGTACTGAAAGAATCGGTAAACGAAGGCCCTATAAACGGTCTCTTCGAGGATGATGGCGGAAACCTGTGGACCGTAAGGGAAAACAATCTTGACCGCTACAACGTTAGCAGCGGAAAGACAACAACATTTTGGCCGGGCAAAGTGTCAAATTTCTGCGACTTCACAGAAGCACGCCCTGTAATGAACCACATGAACGGCAAAGCATTTATAGCATCACAAGACGGATATCTCACGTTCACGCCAAAATCCGTAACCATACTCTCCGACATTCCCAAAATAATCTTCACTAGCATACTGCTAAACGGCGACAAACTCACTACACCAGTGCTCTACAAGAAGGAAATAGAATTGCCTTCCGACAAACATAGCTTCACGATAAACTTCGCAGCCCTCGACTACACTGGCGGAAAATACATACGCTACGCATACAAACTAGAGGGTGTTGACAAACAATGGAACAATATCGGCTACGATCACCGCGTGTCATTCAACGACCTTTCGTCCGGTAAATATCGCCTGTTGGTGAAAAGCACCAATGCTGAAGGGCAATGGCTTGACAATACCGCCGTGCTAATAATACGCGCCACGCCTGCATGGTGGGAGACATGGTGGGCAAAAATGGCCTATCTGCTCATTATCGCAGGAATAGTGTACCTGGTCTGCAAATACTATCTCATACGCCGCAAAATAAACATTGAGAAAATAATAAGCGAGCGCAAGACTATGCTCTATCGAGAAGCAAGCCATAAACTGCGCACGCCGCTTACCCTTATCGGCGGCCCAATTGTGGAGGTACTCAAAAGCAGCAATCTCTCGCAACAAGAGCGCGACTACCTGGAAACGGCTCGCGCCAGCTCGCGAAACATGCTCAATCTCGTTGACACAATGCTGAGCGACAATATGGAGGGAAGCTACTTCGTGGACGACAAGAACGCACCAGTATTTGCCGACGAGAAGGCTGCCGAGGACACCGAATCTGAAGCGTCGTCAGGCATAAGGATTCTTGTTGTGGAAGACAACAAGGACTTGCGCAGATTTCTCGTGTCGCTACTCTCACCTAAATACACCGTAATAACGGCAGAAAACGGCAAAGACGGACTGGAAAAGGCCGTGGCAGAAATGCCGGACTTCATACTGAGCGATGTCACTATGCCCGTAATGGACGGACTAACCATGGTAAGCCTCATCAAAAAGAACCAGGACATCTGCCATATTCCTATCATTATCCTTTCAGCCCGTGCATCGGCAGAAGACAAAGCGCAAGGCATAAGCCAAGGCATTGACGACTATATAACGAAACCCTTCAGCGCACAATACCTTATGCAGAGAATGGCTGAAGTAATAGCCAACAGACGCAATGAACAACAAGAAAGCTTCAACGAGATAAGCCTTGAGGGGAAAGACAACGGCTACAAGCTGAGCAATGCAAAAATCGTTGATGTTGACCGCAAGACCATGACACTTCTCATGGAATATTTGGAGAAAAACATCGGCAATGCCGACATGCGCGTGGACGACATGGCGGCAGCCGTAAACCTGGGGCGTACGGTGTTCTTCAACAAGATTAAAAGTATTGTAGGAATGTCGCCCACGGATTTCGTACGCGACCTGCGCATAAAGCGCTCAATTGAGCTTATTCAGAAAAGCCACATGACGATATCCGAAATTTCCATCGCCGTAGGCTTTAACGACCAGCGTTACTTCAGTCGCGTGTTTAAGAAACAGACCGGAATGACCCCGTCTGAATACAGAGACAACACGCAGGAGATGCCAAAATAATAACTGCGCACTATACTCCTCAACAAACACAGGAATATGATAAACGGCAACTAAAGCCGGGGCAGCACTTTGCCCCGGCTTTTTCTTTTCCCGCGGCCAAGCGCAACTGTCGCCGCGGCCTTTCTACACTATCCCCACACGGACAAAAACATAACCCCGCGAGATAGAATATCCACATATAAAGAATAGTATATCAATGGTTTCGGACTTTTGTCCACACTTTGCAGCAAATTATCCACAACGGCAAAAATTGTTAAGTGTAATTTTGCACACAGAAAATAAAAAAGCAAACCTTTAACAATAGCATCCTCGCAGAGGCGACATAGAAATGATGCCATTTGCTATCAGGGAACCTATGGATTTTACATCTAATAACAAAACATTTACATACATGGAAAAACAAATGTTTATAATCGCAGCCGCCATGCTGACATTAGGCACAACGGCCAAAGCACAATCAGATTTCGACTACCCGTCTGCCACGCAGAACATTCCTGCATTCCCCTCGGCAGAAGGCTTCGGCAAGTTCGCTTCCGGCGGACGTGGCGGAAAGGTGGTCACTGTAACAACCCTTGAAGATGACGCTACAAACCCTCCTGTCGGTTCCCTACGTTGGGCACTCAACCAGTATCCTAACGAGCCGTTAACCATTGTATTCAATGTATCGGGGTGGATAATCCTCCACGATGCACTGAAGATCAAGCGCAGCAGCGGACTGACCATTGCCGGGCAGACGGCGCCTGGAGAAGGAATAACCCTCTACCCCCGCATGTTCAGCATCAACGGATGCAAGAACGTAGTTGTGAGAAACATGCGTTTCCGCACGGGGTCTAAGGCTTGGGACGGCACAGACCTTATAAAAAATGCGGAAACCGTTGACCAAGCTCTATGCGCAGAGAACGCCGAGCACGTGATTTTCGACCACTGCACATTCGGATGGTCGGCAGAAGAGATTGTAAACAACCAGACATCCCACTTCCAGACCTACTCCTATTGTCTGCTCCACGAGGGCCTCTACGACGCAGGACACCATAAAGGAAGTGCCAGAAGCTTTGCATGTCAGTGGGGAGGCTCACAGTCTACGTTCCACCACAATATGCTTGCGCACAACAATTCACGCTCTCCACGCTTCCAAGGCGCGCGCGACACCGACTATATGGTCTACGATGAGTATGTAAACAATGTGAACTTCAATTGGGGACGGCAGAACGCTTGTTACGGAGGCGAGAACAGTTCGCTTTCAAAACGCTACAAAAGCCATCAGATAAACTTCATGAACAATTACTACCGCTTTGGGCCAGCAACGAAAAAGGCGGTGACAAAGAATCCAATGTTTATTGCTGCTTCGGTTGGTACATACACTTCTGAATGGCATCTCAGCGGAAACTACATGGACGGCTACCCCGATGTTACCAAGGACAACACGAAAGGATTCACCACAGACGACAAGACAAAAGCCGTTACCGTGGCTGACGTTATCGTGCCAAGCAGCTTCTATCCAGACTATAAGTTCGACATCAACGCTTACACCATGGTCAACAATCTGCAGACTGCTGAGGAGGCTTATCAAGACGTTCTCGACAAGGTGGGGTGCATCGTGAGAGACAAGATCGAGCAACGCATCGTCAACGAGTGCAAAAACGGCACTGCTACATATGGTGGCACGTGGGGAAATGGTAAATATGGTATAATTGACGACCCGACAGATGCGGAAATAAAGACAAACGCTGACGGTTCGACATACTGCAGCGTGGCACTGCCCAGCGAAACGCGTGCTGAAGGATGGGATTCAGACGGCGACGGAATGCCAGACGCTTGGGAAACGGCCAACGGCTTCAACCCTGAAGATGCTTCAGACGGGAACTATATCAATGCAGAAGGGTATACCGCCCTAGAAAAGTACCTTTGCTCGCTGATGGGCGAAGAGATAAAGGGCGAATTCCGCAGCACAACAGACGTAAGAGTGCTGCATGCTGTGAAGTTCGGTGTTTCAGTAAACGGGAATACCCTTACTTTAAACAGCAAAGCCAACGTTTCTGCAATACATGTCTTTGACATTACAGGAGCTTGCCGTTTGACAGCGCCTGTGAAGACAGGCATTAACACTTTCTCCATTGCCCACTTGCCGGCAGGAACATATATAATATGGGTGACAGACACCGATGGTTATCGCAATGCCAAGAAATTTATCAAGCAATAATTAACCTTTACTGATGGAATTAACCATGAACAAGAAAACTATATTTACAGGACTAGCTTTGCAAGGAGCCTTGCTTTTGACCATGCCACAGAGTGTTGCTGCGGCAGAAACGTCAGCCTTTCAGACCGTGAACCAGCAACAGCAGAAAGTGCAGGGACAAGTGGTCGATGAAAACGGCGAGCCTATGATTGGCGTAACAGTAAGAGCGAAAGGGGCACAAGCTGCCACAGTGACGGATATTGACGGAAACTTCTCGCTTAATCTGCCCTCTGGCGTGAAAAACATAGAAATTTCATATCTAGGATACACCAAGAAAACCGTTGCCATTGGCAACAAACGCAAACTGAGCGTGCAGCTCTCGCCCGATGCAAAAGTGATGGACGAGGTTGTTGTTGTGGGATACGGCACCGTTAAACGCCGCGACCTTACTGGAGCCATATCTTCCGTAAAGTCAGAAGAGATAAAACAAGCACCGGTAGTGAACGCTATGGAAGGTCTGTCTGGAAAGATTTCTGGTCTTGACATCGTGAGAGAATCTGGTCAGGCTGGCTCTTCGCCAACGGTACTCCTTCGCGGAAACCGTTCACTCAACGCCGACTGTTCTCCACTATACGTAATCGACGGAGTGTCTGGCGGCGACATCGATCAGATAAACCCGAACGATATTGAGACGATAGAGGTATTGAAAGACGCTTCTTCCACTGCCATCTATGGTTCGGCTGGCGCAAATGGTGTCATCATCGTTACCACTAAGCAGGGCGTAAAGGGTAAAGTGCAGGTGGATTTCAACGCATACGTCGGTATAAACGCCTTTCCTCAATATCCGTCAACCTATACGGGAGAAGGCTGGATCAACTTTATGAAAGAAGGCTACCGCGCACGTTACAACGAAGAACCGGCTGACCTTGACGTGCTGTTCAATAGCTACGGACTGTCGGAAGGTGCTATGCAAGCATACAAAAACAACCAATGGGTTAACTGGAAAGACGAGATTCTGCACACAGGTGTGCAGCAAAACTACAACGTTTCTGTCCGCGGCGGAAGCGACCGCCAACAGGGATACATGAGTGCCGGCTACCAACAGGAAAAAGGTCTATACAAGAACGACCGTCTTGACCAGCTCACTTTCCGTGCGGGTTCTACCTATAAAATCAACAACATCGTTTCTGTGGGTTTCCAGTCTAGCCTGTCATACCGCAACCGCGACAGCAGAAACTCTCGTCTGAGCAAGACTCTGAACCAAATCCCGCTTGGGCAGGTTTATGATGATGAGGGCAACATAAACAAATACCCCATCAGCGACATGACAAACTACATCAACATTCTTGTTGACGACAGCGAGACTGCCTACCAGAATAACCAGAAGAGCACATCTATCAATATCGCTCCGTTTGTTGAAATCCGCCCATTCAAGGGATTCTTCTTCAAGTCTCTTTTCAATGCAACGCTCTCTAACTCGCGTTCTGGCGTTTGGGACGGACTTGACACATACATGAAGCTGTCTGGTTCGCAAGACAACAAACGCTCGGCAACATATACTTCCGCCTTTGGATACAGCTATCAGTGGCAAAATGTCGCCACATATAATTTCAAAATCAAGAAAGACCACGACATTACGCTCACGGGCATAGTGGAATATACCAAGAACAAGAACGAAGGTTCTACGGCACAGAACGAACAGTTTGAATACGACGACTTCCTATGGTATAACCTCTCTGCCGGAATAAAGCCGTATGCAAGCTCTTATTTCAAGGAGACAGCCAAAATGTCTTATGCAGGCCGCGTGAACTACAATTTCCTTGGTCGCTATCTATTCTCGGCTTCTATACGTTGGGACGGCGCTTCGCAGCTTTACAACAAATGGAGCTCTTTCCCCGCAGTGTCGGCAGGTTGGCGCATAAGCGACGAGCCTTGGATGAAAGGCACAAAGGGCTGGCTTGACAACCTTAAAGTACGTGTGGGTTATGGCGTTTCAGGAAATGCGAATATCTCACCATATGTTTCACTAACATCGGTAACGAATTCGGCAAACTTACTGAACCTCGGACAAGGACAAATACAAAGCTATATCCTTTCGCGCAACGTAGCAAACCACGACCTCACGTGGGAGAAATCATATAACTGGAACATCGGTCTTGACTTCGCCGTGCTGAACAACCGTATCGACGGCTCTATCGAATTCTATTCCACCGACACCAAAGGCGTGCTCTACAACCGTCCGCTACCAACATCATTCGGTGGTTTCAATGCCAAGCAGCCTTACTACAAGATGTCCAACATCGCACGCATCAAGAACAACGGTGTTGAGATAACAGTAAACTCGCGCAACATAGAAAAGAAGAACTTCTCGTGGAACACCACGTTCACTTTTGCAAAGAACAACGAGAAACTGAAGGAAATCAACATGGGCAACAACGTCACGGTAGACGAGCTTATCGCCCTTAACCTGTTCCTTGACCATCCTGTAAACACGTTCTACGGATACAAGAAAACGGGAATATGGCAACTTGGCGAAGAAGACAAAGCGGCTTGCTTCGGCTCTGAAGTTGGAGATGTGAAGCTTGACGTGCCAGGACTTGTATATGATCCCAACTACACATACACTACATCTTCTACATCCAAGGATGCCGACGGGAACGAAGTGGTTACAGAAACAGAACACAAAGGGGCATACTACAAACCCAGCGAAGACAAGACGGATGCTGACGGGAATGTGACACACAAGTACTACACTGCAGCGCAAACTTACTCCGTTTCAACAACAGACAAGCAGATTCTCGGTTCAAAGACACCGAAATGGCAAATTGGTCTGCAGAATACGTTCCGCATTTACGACTTTGACATTTCTATAATGGCGACGATGCGATGGGGACAAATGGTAAACGGAGCATTGCTTGGCTACGTTAGCAACACAAACCAGCCGGAATGTTACGACTACTGGACGCCAAACAACCCGACAAACGCCTTTCCACGCCCGCATCAGGGCCACAGCATGACAACGGCACAAAAAGAATCAATGCTTTATGTTGACGGTTCGTTCATAAAAGTGAAGAACATAACTGTGGGTTACAGCGTTCCACGACGCGCACTGAAAAAGATTGGAATGTCACGCCTACGCGTTTACGGCACAATAACAAATCCGTTCATCTGGCGCAAGAACGACATGCTGAAGGGTATGGACCCGGAGAACAATGCCTCTGACCGTTTTCCACTCTACAAAACACTTGTGTTTGGTATCAACGCTTCATTCTAACCATTTATAATCACGCACACAATGAAAAAGACATCATATTCACTAATTGCAATGCTCGGCGCAGCATGTCTGACAGGCTGCTCGCTCGATGAGACAAACTATTCGTCACTCGACACGGAAATAGCCTATAGCACAAAGAGCGGTTATCAGTCGCTCATCAATGCCTGCTACGAGAATGTTTATTATATGTACGGAAAGTCCGATGGCATAGGCCCGATGGAAATGGGAACAGACCTTTGGAAAAACGGTAGCCGCAACGGTAGTAACGGAGACGTTACAAACTACAACGAAAACCTGACGCCAAGTACTGGAGTGATAAGGACTATTTGGAACGCTCTGTACTGCATTGTAGGCTATTGCAACACAGCTCTATATTATCAGAACCATAGCAAGAATTTTACAGCCGAAGATGTTAAGGAAATGGCTGCAGAGGCACGGTTTATGCGCGGCTTTGCTAATTTCCATATCGTAGAACAATGGGGCAACGTGGTGCTTGACACCGTATCGTTTGCCACAAGTGGAGTGGCATCGGAAAAGGCTTATCGCTCCACAGAAACAGACTTCTACAATCTTATAATCCATGACTTGAAAATCGCTGCGGCAGACCTACCTATATCACAGTCGGAGCGTGGACGCGCAACAAAGAAGGCTGCTCTCGGCATGCTCGCAAAGGCTTATTTGCAGCGCACGCGCCTTTACGATGAAGGCTCCGCCGAATACAAGGCATATGCCGACTCCGCTTTCCAAACGGCAAAAGAATTGATTGACAATAGTACTGCTTACGATTGTTCCCTCTACGCCAGCACTGCAACAAGAAGCGGCAACTCGCTGGCTTGGGACGACGAGAACAACAAATCAAACAAAGAATTTCTCTTCGTAGAGGCTGTTGACCACGTCAATGCTTACAATCCCGAGGGATGGAACAGAGGAAGAACGACACAATACTACATGATGAAGATAGGGTCACAGGCACAAAACTTCGGTGTTAACGGAAGCGGTATTCGCTATGGGCGCGACAATGCTACCGTATGGGGACCCACTTACTATCTGCTGCATGATTGCTTTGAGCCTAAACTCCCGAAGATTGAGACTAACACCGAGCTTATCAACCTTGCAGAAAACAAGGAAGACCGCACACCGGACACACGTTTCAACGATGCTTTCTACTATAAATACTATGCCCGCGGCACGACGCAGATGGCACGCACCATACTTGCACGCTATGGAAAGGACACTCTCAAACTAAACCCCGAAACCGGACGCGAAGGACTTTATGGTTCAACCAAGCGAAAGATTAAGGGTGCGGGAATAAGCGGTACGGAATACAACTCAAAATATCCTGGAGCAAACTTCTATGCCTCGGGAACTCTGTCAGGAGAAATCTTCGAAGACGAATCAATTGACGATGCTTTAGCTTGTTATACACCGAACTGGAATCTTGACACGCTGGAAATAAAATACAACAAGCGTTTGTGTGCAGGATTAAACCAGTGTTATGACATGCGCGAGGGACACGAAGGCGACCAGGCTCAGTTCACTTACTTCCGCAGCTTGCAGCCTACGCTGAAAAAATTCCGCAGCTTCAAATACGCATACAGCAATCAGTATGACATGATGGACATACCTATCCTTCGTCTCACCGACATTTATCTTATCGCTGCCGAGGCGGCTGTGGCGAAAGGAACGCCGGCTGATGGTCTGAAATATCTTAATGCCGTGCGGCACCACGCTGCCGTTGCAGGTGATGCTGCAGAGATAGAGGCTGGCATTGACCAGATGAATATAGAATATCTGCTGAAAGAACGTGCGCGAGAGCTTTGCGGAGAACAATGGCGCTGGTATGATTTAAAACGCACTCGCCACCTCACAGCAGAATATCTAACGACTCCAGGCATGAATCCTTATATCACGACATTCGACAATACAAAGAATCTCGTGAGACCAATACCTCAAGAGTTCCTTGACCAAATTGCAAACGCTGACGAATTCGGCACAAATGGTTACTAAACCGGGAACCATCATTCTCTATATGATAAAGAAAAGCAGTAAATTTCTCATAACAAGTAAGATTTAAGATTATCACAAATTGAAAATTTCTTCTTAAAAAAGGATTCTTTCAGGACAGCAAAACTAGGTTGCCCGCCCAACAAAAGGACGGACAACCTCCTTAAAAAAGAGAATAACAATCACGTTCACCTAGAAGTAAGGCGAACATAGGCATACAATGGAAAAAGATAATAATATGAATCTGTTAAAAACAAAAATAATCGGGTGTATTTCCGCAATAATCTTACCTATCGGCGGAAACATTGCGGCACAGTCGCAATTCATGAAGGTTGTGGCAGCCGACGGCACGGGCGACTATACCACAATACAATCAGCGATAGATGCATGCAGTAAAGACGGAACACGCAATTTTGTCTTCATAAAAAACGGTACATACAACGAGCAAGTAACTGTTCCCTCAGGAGTTGTCTTGTCACTACTGGGCGAAGACCGTGACAAAGTGGTCATTACACACAAACTATCACACAATGATAGTTCCGATAAGAGCAAGACTTCAACACTATACGTTACGGCATACGATATGTACGGCGAGAATTTCACAACAGAAAACACCGTTGGAAGAAACGGAGGCCAAGCAGAATGCATGACAAACGACGGAGACAGACTGACATTGCGCAACGTTGCGATGAAGGCAAACCAAGACGGCGTGCGCTTTGACAATGCTTCGCGCTCGTATCTTGTGGATTGCTATATAGAAGGAACGGTCGACTATATTTATGACAGCGGCATAGCATATCTAGACAACTGCACTATAAAGCAACTTTACCCTGGATACATAATAGCTCCAGGCGACAGTTATGTAACAATAGACCGCAATACATCGTATGAACGTTGCGGACAGAAAAAGATTTGGGGCATTGGCATCAATATCCGCGACTCCAAACTCATCTATGACGAGGCAAATGTTGGTAAAGGAGCCTCAGCTCTTGGACGTCCGTGGGGCAAGACGACAAGCTCTGGCATGTATATACGTTGCAAGATGGACAAACACATAAAGGACGCGGGCTTTGACAATATGTCGGAGGGCAACAAAAAATACATCGGAGAATACAAAAGCATGGATCTTGACGGCAATGCCATTGACGTTTCAAAGCGCATTGAATGGGAATTTACGGAAGACCCCAATCATAACGCACAGTATATTGACCAAAAAGTCATTGACAACATCTATGACATGGACTATATATTCACGCTTGCTGGCGAAAAAGGAGCACGTGCCGGAGGAAAGTTTGAACCAATTCCTATGGCTACCCCTGCTGCTGCCCCCACAGGCATCACAATCAATGGAGGAAAGTTCCAATGGACACCCTCTCCAGATGCTTTAGGATACTTGATTTACAAGGACGGGCGTTACATCACTAACACAACAGCCTCTACATTTGAAGACAACAACTATTCCGCTTCTTCAAAATACACGTTGTGCTCCATAAGCAAAACTGGCTGTATGGGTGAACAGGTGGACATGACTACAACAGGTATCGAAACGATAAAATCAAAAGACACCGACATTACAGTAAGTGCCGACGGCATTCACTTCGGAGAATATGCCAATGCTGCACTATACTCCCTTGACGGACATCGTGTTTCTTCTGACCAAGGCATGAGCATCGGCTGGAACAATGCGGCAAAAGGATGCTACATCCTTAAGGTTCGCACGGCTTCGGGAAATGCAATAAGCAGAAAAATCATAAGAAAGTGACAAGCTTTTCCACAGAATGTTATAAAACAAAAATAAATAGCGAACAATGAAAATATCATCTTTCCTTCAATACGCTGCAGCCATAAGCCTTTTTGCGCTCTCAGCACCACTCTCGGCACAAGAAGATACGGATAGCAAAGGCTACAATGCAGACGGGACATATGCATATCCCACGGTGACACAAAACATTCCCGCCTTCCCTACAGCCATGGGATTCGGGAAATATGCAACAGGAGGCAGGGGAGGCCATGTTGTCACCGTAACGACTTTGGAAGACGACGCGACAAATCCACCCGTTGGCTCTCTGAGATGGGCAGTAAACCAGTATCAAGGAGAACCAATCACTGTAGTTTTCAACGTTTCCGGCTGGATTATACTAAAAGACAAGCTTAAAGTTACTCACAAGGGAGGCATTACCATTGCTGGACAAACAGCTCCTGGTGAGGGTATCACGCTCTATCCGCGCGGAATAACCTTCAATCCCAGCGAAAACATCGTGATGAGAAATATCCGTGTAAGAACAGGAAGTCACGGATGGGACGGGGAACTGCTGGACATTGCCAACCCTGATCAGACATTAGGCACAGAGAACGTGAACAATATCATAATAGACCATTGTTCTTTTGGCTGGTCGGGCGAAGAGATATGCACCAACAGCAATTCATTCTTTCAGACATATCAGTATTGTATCTTCCATGAAGGACTTTATGACGCCGGCCACAAAAAGGGGACTCGCGGATATGGAGTGTGCTGGGGAGGCGGTGCAAGCACGTTCACCAACAACATCCTTGCCCACAACAATAGCCGTTCGCCAAGATTTGCAGCTAGTGTTGACTATGATTACTGCACTTACTATGAGTTTGTAAATAACATAATCTATAATTGGGGACGGTCAAATTCAATATACGGCGGTGACAACAAGAGCACTTCAAGGCGATATAACGCTTATTTGGCAAATATAGAAAACAACTATTGGAAATGTGGACCAGCAACCAAGTTGATAGGCGACCAAAAGCTGATGCTCTTTACACAAGGCGGAGGGTCTAATTCGTCATATTTCCACGTGGCAGGCAACGTTCTTGACAGGCGCAGTGACATAACAGCTGACAACAAGATTGGTGTATCGGTGGATTCTAACGGACATCTTGTTGATAATATCCTTACACCCACAAAATTCTATACCGCTGACTGGACCTTTGACATAAAGGCATACACAATACTCGACAAGATGAAGTCTGCTGACGATGCGTACACCGAGACGGTTGAGAAGGCTGGTTGCATAGTGCGTGATGCCATTGAAACGAGAATTATCAACGAAACAAAAGATGGAACAGCTACATACGGTGGATCTTGGGGCAACGGGAAATACGGAATCATTGACGACCCTATAGATGCAGAAATGGTGAAGGCTGACGACGGTACGTTTTACTGCTCTACCGCTAAGCCATCGGAACAGCGGCCAAATGGTTGGGATACTGATGGAGACGGAATGCCGGATGAGTGGGAAAAGGCTAACGGCTTCAATCCGAATGATGCTGCTGACGGAAACTATATCAATGCTGAGGGGTACACTGCACTAGAGAAGTATCTCTGCTCACTGATGGGCGAAGAAATTAAGGGAGAATTCAAGACAACCGACATTCAACGCCGTGAACATGCAGTGAAGTTCAGCGTCAACATAATCGGGAAACAGATTAACATTGCAGCACAAGAAGGCATTACCTCACTACATATCTTTGACATTGACGGACGCTGCTGTCTATCAACAACAATAAACGGCAATTCTGCAACGGTTAATGCCTCGCAGTTGAGTAACGGGACCTACATTATATGGGTTACCAATACTAAGGGTTACCGTAATGCAAAGAAGATCACATTGTAATATCTTTACAAGTTATAGCAAACATTCTTAAAAGAATAATACCCGCATACATGGAAAATTGACGGGTAAACAATTAAAACAAAATTATAAGACTATGAAAAGTAGAATTACCTCAATGATGCTGACGGCCGTTCTCGCCGCATCAGCAACAAGCGTAATGGCTCAGAGTGCCAACACTACGGGAGCCGCAACGAACTATGCCAGCACCCAGTGGGAACATTATGCTGCCGACAATTATGCAGGTGGCACGGGAACAGCAGAAGACCCCTACCTCATCGCAACCCCGGAACAGTTTATGAAACTTGCTGTGGAGATTGAAAATCTAGGAGCTATTGACGACAACTGGGACGCTGACTACACAAAGGGAAAATACTTCAAGCAGACTGCAGATCTCGTTTTCAACGAGAATATAATAGGAAAGGTACAGTTTGCCGACGGAGATGCCAGCATTGTGAACAACAGTAGTTCACTGCGCACCTTCAATGGTATAGGCTACAAAGCCGGAGACGTTGACTTTCAGCGTTTCGGTGGTACATACGATGGAGATGGGCACTCAATTATCGGTCTTTACCATACGAATGCCAAAAGTTCAGGAGCAGGTGTTTTCAACTTTATCGAAGGAGCAACTGTAAAGAATCTCATTGTTAAAGATGCTTACATCACTGCAAATGCAAACGTCGGCATTATAGTTGGTTCTGCAGACAACAACTCTACAATTATAAACTGCCAGTCAAGCGGCATAATATACTGCGGAGGTTCTTATCATGCCGGCATCGTAGGACAACTGAGCACCAGCAAAACATTAAACTGCTATAGCGATGCATGGGTTTGGGCAAAGAACCAGACTGGCGGCATCGTGGGAACAGTGCGCAATTCCTCTTATGTTGACAACTGTTACTTCAATGGTTGGATTGGCGGCGTTTATTCCAATATGGGAAAATTCAAGTATTGGGGAGCTGTTTCTCCAGAAATTGGCAACACTGAGACAACGACTACCAAGCCTGATCCCGAAGACGAAACAAAGACTATCACAATATGTGAGAATCCAAGCAAGGCAGAGAACTGCTACTGGACTGACACTTGCTCCGTTCGCCATAAGGATGTGTTGGCAGAGGCTTACAACGACGTAAACAATTGTAAGTATGGCGTCATCACTAACTGCAAAGCTTTCTCGGTAGCCGATGCTGCAAAAGCAGTGGAAGCTCTCAATTCTGAAGCAAAGAACATTGATGGAGCATCAACATGGGAAGTTGGAGCGAACGGCATGCCACAGCTCAAATTTGATGCTACAACAGGTATCAACACCATACCTTCAGCTACAGAACAAACACTTGCCACCAATGTCTATACACTTGACGGGGTTCTTGTAAAGAAAGCTGAGAACGGCTTCAGCCCACTCTTTGGCTTGAAAAAAGGAATATACGTTGTTAACGGAAAGAAATGCGTAGTAGACTAAAAAACAATATAGCATAATTTTCCATGTATGCAGAGCCGCCTTGCTCATTGTCCGCGACGGACAAGTGTATGGCGGCTCATTTTTTTACCAAAAGAATTGGCGAAAGTTATTACACAGAGTTAATAAAAACAGTCATGGCGGATAAACTAAAACTATATTTAGGAATCGCCATACCCCAGATACGAGAATAATTCTTACCTTTGATGCGGATTCGGCTTTGGGGGCCTGCCTACAATACAATTTGCGGCAAGACTTTTCAATATAAACGGCACATTGAAAAACAATAAAGTAAGTGAAGAATATGGAAAAATATGACTATCTGATAGTAGGCTCAGGCCTGTTCGGTGCAACATTCGCATACAAGGCAAATAAAGCGGGCAAAAGATGCCTCGTAATAGATAAGCGTAAGCACTTGGGAGGCAATGTATATTGTGAACAGACAGAAGGCATAAACGTGCACAAATACGGTGCTCATATCTTCCATACGTCAGACAAGAGAGTATGGCAATTCGTCAATTCCATAGTTGAATTCAATCGGTATACAAACTATCCTGTGGCAAACTACAAAGGGAAGCTGTATAACTTACCATTCAACATGAACACCTTTGCTCAGATGTGGGGCGTAACAACACCAGCAGAAGCACAGAAAAAAATAGAAGAGCAACGTCGAGAATACAAAGAAGAACTTACTAAGAGGAATGCTACCGCAGGGCTTTCCGATGAGCCGCACAATCTTGAAGAACAGGCTATGCTCCTCGTTGGACGTGATATATTCGAAAAACTGATAAAAGAATACACAGAAAAGCAGTGGGGACGTAGCTGCAAACAACTACCAGCATTCATAATAAAACGTCTGCCCATGCGCATGGTTTTCGATAACAACTATTTCAACGACAAATATCAAGGCATTCCCATTGGTGGCTACAACCGGCTGGTGGAAGGTCTGTTGGAAGGAACGGAAACAAGAACGGAGTCAGACTTCTTTTCTGCAGAATACCATAACTGGAGGGAGATAGCCAACAAGTTGGTTTACACAGGGCCATTGGACGAATACTTTGGATTCTGTCTAGGACATCTTGACTGGCGTACCGTTAGTTTCAAGACACGTATTGAAAACATGCCCAATTATCAAGGCAATGCTGTGGTCAACTATACTAGTCACGACGTGCCTTTCACACGAGTTATAGAGCACAAGCATTTTGAAATGTTCGGACAAGAAGTCTATGATTACCCGAAAACCGTAATTTCTGAGGAATATAGCACTGAATACGAACCTGGGATGGAACCTTATTATCCCGTAAACGACACACGTAACAACACACTTGCAGAACAATACCGAGAGTTGGCAAACAAGGAGGAAGATGTTTTGTTCGGCGGTCGCCTTGCGCAATATAAATATTTCGACATGGCACCGGTAATTACTCAAGCATTGGAAGCTGAGATTTAAGCCACATATAAAGGATAAAAAGAAAAACATATATGGGATCTGCAGTAAAAGCATATCCCATATATGTTTTTCAAAAGTAACAACAAGCCAATAAGCGTACCTTTATCTTATGACTCTTTCCACCTTTGCTATTATCATTTCAGGGGTTATACCTTTAAGACATGGGTAATCGCCCTGCGAACAGGGTTTATTACCGTATATGCTGCAAGGTCTGCAAGGAAGATCAACCATAACGGCATTCTCCAGTTTCTGTCCCCATCCCATAAAACCTGCACAAGGATGCGTTGCGCCCCAAATGCTGACAACGGGTGTTCCAACGAGAGAAGCCAAATGCATGTTTGAGCTATCCATGGAAATCATCACGTCAAGATGGCTCATAAGCACCAGTTCATTGGCAATGCCTCCAAGCTGAACCGAGACGTTCTCAATGCATGGGTTGGTTGTATGCCAACGGTTCACAATTTCAGTTTCTTTCTTTCCACCACAAAATAACATTAGCCTTGCATGGGGATGTCGTTCAGAGAGGGATTTAAGCGTACGCTCCATAAGTTCAAGCGGATATATCTTACCCACATGTGCAGCAAAAGGTGCGACACCTATCCATCTTTCGCCCGCGGGCTTTGTTCGGAAAGTCTGAGGCAACAGTTGCAAATCGTTGCGAGCATCACCGAATATCGTGGAGAAATCAGGCTCTATTGGATAACCAAGCTGCGCAAATACATCAGAATAGTTTTGGAATGGTGTGGGCAATTGCTGAATAATCTTATTCTCCTGGCGCGTAATCTGCCGCCGCGCTTGACGATGTTTGTCTATATGCGCCACTTTGTAGCGGTCAATACTGAAACGCATGCGCAAATATTTGGAGCGCAACACGTCATGAAGGTCGGCTATGGCGGTGAAGTTCTTTGCCACAAGACGCCTATAAAGGGCATTGAGACCTGTCACTCCATGGTACTCCTTCTTTAAATCAGCCTCCATGAAACCCACGTTATGAGGCATATTTGCAAAAAACGGATGGGCAAATTTTTGGCTAAGCATTGTTATCCTCACATCAGGATATTGCTTAGCCAAAGAGTAGACCACAGGAACAGTCATTGCTACATCTCCCATGGCTGAAAATCTTATCACCAGTATATGGTCGGTTTTCATCGTATCTTTAAGGAATTGTTCTAAAGTCTCCGCCGTGTTACTTCTTTGCAGCGTAGAGGACTGGATTTGTAGACGGATCGTTATACATTTTCATCTGGCGGTATACCTTCATGTACTTACGCCCAGACTGTATATCGTCAAGAAGTTGGTCGATTGCTGTAGAGAGGTCTATCTGCTGTTCAAGCAACACACCAAGTTTCTTTCTGCACTTTTCCTTGTGCTCTTCTGAGGCATCGGCGCGTTCAACCTGCTCCTTCATATGATAAATCTTCAGGGCTAGGATTGAAAGCCTGTCAACCGCCCATGCAGGGCTCTCTGTATTGATTGTAGCATCGGGCAACACATTCACATCATTGTAGACTGTACGAAAATAACTGTCTATCTGCTCAACGAGGTCCGTTCTGTCTTGATTGCTTCTGTCAATCCTACGCTTAAGTTGCAGAGCATCGATAGGATCTATGTGTGGATCGCGTATGATATCTTCAAGATGCCACTGCACAGTGTCAATCCAGCACTTCAGATAAAGGCGGTTTTCAATGGAATCACGGTCAAAAGGATTTTGTATGGCCGTATCTACATCGTCCTTTACATGGTAGTCATTGATTGCCATATTAAACACCTTGTTGCATTGTTGTGTGAATGTCATAATGTTTCAGCTGTTTTTATTTTTGTGGCAAATCTAATAAATTTATTTTGAACAGCCAACGAAAACACAATAATTCGCCTGACATGGGGTTATAAAGACAAGACCAAATCATTTTGTACAAACATGAAGATTGTTGCAGACGACAAAATACCATACATACATAACGCACTTGAGGAGATAGCCGATGAGGTTGTCTATCTAAAGGGGGCGGCCATCAAAAACTCAGACGTAAGGAATGCCGATGCTCTGATTGTGCGCACTCGCACACATTGTGGAAGAGAACTACTTGAAGGAAGTAACGTGAGCTTCATTGCTACCGCAACAATAGGTTTCGACCACATTGACACGCAATACCTTAAGGATGCAGGCATAAAATGGATGAACTGCCCTGGTTGTAATGCGGGGTCTGTGGCGCAATACCTGCGTTCTACACTCATACTGCTCTGCCGACACAGAGGATTAAGCCCACAAAAGTCGACTGTGGGCGTTGTCGGTTGCGGCCACGTAGGGAAAAAAGTTGTATCTGAAGCACGAGCCATGGGATTCCGGGTATTGGTGTGCGATCCTCCGCTCAAGGAAGCGCATTGTACAAAAGAAAAATTCGTCAGCATGGAGCAGATAGAAAGCGAATCTGATGTAATTACTTTCCATGTTCCGCTCACCTATGCTGGGCAATACCCCACATTCCACCTAGCTGACAAAGCATTCTTCAGAAGACTCAAACGACATCCTATAATAATAAATACGAGTCGCGGTGGAGTTGTAGACAACCCTTCTCTATTAAATGCATTGGAAAGCCAGGATGTAGGAGAAGCTGTTATAGACACGTGGGAAAATGAGCCGCAAATAAACCTACCGTTGCTGCAACGGACATATATAGGAACACCACATATAGCAGGATATAGCGCAGATGGCAAGACCAATGCAGACAACATGGTCATCAACGGGCTATGCCGACATTTCGGCATTGAGAACAAATGGAATATTGTCCCCCCGGCATTACCCAAAGACTTCATTCCATCAACTGACGAAGAGGAGCTGAGACTGCAGCTTTATAACCCTTTGACGGACAGCGAACAACTGAAATGCCACCCCGAAGCTTTCGAAGACTTGCGCGGAAATTACCCTTTAAGGCGCGAGAAATTGTAAGAAAACACTCTAATTCTTGCACAATTATATATGGTTTGTGCAAGAATAGTAGCTTTTTTGTACAATATATTTGCACACGTAATAAAAAATGCGTTCCTTTGCATCCGATTTTCGAAATTGAATATAATTTAAACACTTTAAAAACTTTAATTATCATGTCAGAAATTGAATCAAAAGTAAAGGCTATCATCGTTGACAAGCTTGGTGTTGACGAGGCAGAAGTTAAGCCTGAAGCAAGCTTCACTACCGACCTTGGTGCAGACTCTCTTGACACTGTAGAGCTGATCATGGAATTCGAGAAGGAATTCAACATCACTATCCCAGACGACAAGTCTGAGTCTATCGCTACAGTTGGCGACGCTATCGCGTATATCGAAGAGAACGCGAAATAAGCTTTTTCTTACGAAAAAAGTGATATAAGACTTAAGGTGAAAGAGGTGAGATGAGACCGCAGGAAATGGATCTCACCTCATGTCTTTCACCTTATTTTTATCATATATATATTACCTATTTTAATTATGGAATTGAAAAGAGTTGTTGTAACAGGACTCGGAGCCATCACGCCAGTAGGAAACAATCCTGAAGAAACATGGAACAATCTTCTTGATGGTGTGAGCGGAGCCGCTCCTATTACATTGTTCGACGCTTCGAACTTCAAAACACAGTTCGCTTGCGAAGTGAAAGGCTTCAACGCAGCCGACTATATCGACCGCAAAGAGGCACGCAAGATGGACCGCTATGCACAGTTGGCATTGGCCTCGGCTATACAAGCTGTTGACGATAGCAATATGGATCTTGAGAGCGTTGACAAGAACCGCATAGGCGTTGTATTTGGCGTCGGAATTGGCGGTATAAAAACATTTGAGGACGAGGTTGGATATTATAGCACTCATCCAGAGAACGGACCGAAGTTCAACCCATTCTTTATCCCCAAGATGATTTCAGACATCGCAGCAGGACAGATTTCCATCCGCTTCGGTTTCCATGGCCCTAACTACGCTACGACTTCAGCATGCGCCTCATCAACAAACGCACTTGCTGACGCATTCAACTTAATCCGCTTGGGTAAAGCTGACGCCATCGTAGCTGGAGGTGCAGAAGCTGCAATTTGTGCATGCGGCGTGGGCGGTTTCAACGCCATGCATGCCCTATCTACACGCAATGACGATCCGCAACATGCTTCACGCCCGTTCAGTGCAAGTCGTGATGGCTTTATCATGGGCGAAGGAGCAGGCTGTCTCATTTTGGAGGAATTGGAACATGCCAAAGCACGCGGAGCAAAAATTTACGCAGAGATAGTTGGAGAAGGCATGAGTGCAGACGCATACCACATCACAGCTTCACACCCAGAAGGACTGGGAGCATGTCTCGTAATGAAAAGCGCTTTGGAAGATGCAGGGCTTAAACCTGAAGATATTGACTACATCAACGTACACGGAACATCAACGCCCGTAGGTGACATATCTGAAGTTAAGGCCATTCAGCAACTTTTCGGTGAAAGTGCATATAAACTGAACATCAGTTCAACAAAGTCAATGACTGGTCACTTGCTTGGTGCAGCAGGAGCAGTGGAGGCACTTGTCTCAGTTCTCGCAGTAAAGAACGACATCGTTCCGCCAACAATCAACCACAACGAGGATGACAAGGACGAAAATATTGACTATAACTTAAATTTCACCTTCAATAAAGCGCAAAAACGTACCGTGCGCGCCGCACTAAGCAACACATTCGGTTTCGGCGGGCACAACGCTTGCGTCATTTTCAAGAAGTATGATGGTCAGTAACATCATAGACCGCTTAAGGCTCCCATTCCGCAAGGAGAAGGAGCTTTATGCGGCTCTATACAAAATTTTCGGCTTCTATCCGCACAAAATACGCTACTACAAGCTTGCGCTGATGCACAAAAGCGTGACACGGCGCAACGAGAAAGGGCGTCCGCTAAACAACGAACGGCTTGAATTTCTTGGCGACGCTATACTTGATGCCATTGTGGGCGACATTGTATACCGACATTTCGACGGTAAGCGCGAAGGCTTCCTTACTAGCACACGAAGCAAAATAGTACAGCGTGAAACGCTCAACCGTCTTGCAGCCGAAATGGGCATAACACAACTGATAAAATACGGCAAACACACTCCCTCCCACAACAATTATATGGGTGGGAATGCGTTTGAAGCCCTGGTCGGAGCAATGTATCTAGACCGTGGATACAAGGTTTGCATGCGATTTATGGAAAAACGCATTCTTTCGCAGCTCATAAACATCGACAAGGTTGCCTACAAGGAAATCAATTTCAAGAGCAAACTTATAGAATGGTGCCAAAAAAACAAAGTTATCCTTGATTTCAAGCTCTTGGAACAAAGCAAGGAAGGCAAAAACAGCCCAGTATTTAAATATCAAGTCCTTATTGAGGGACTTGAAGGAGGCATCGGTGAAGGATACTCGAAAAAGGAAAGTCAGCAACTGGCAAGCAAGCTAACACTGCAACAACTAAAACGCAAGCCACAATACATTGATGCAGTGTTCGCTGCAAAAGGCAATCGGACGAAAATGGAAGAAGAACCAGTATTGAACGTTCCTGATACTGAAGTGAAACAAGATTTCATCATCACACAAAACAAAGAGAACGTCCAAGATGGAATAAGCCATAGAAACGACTCAAGGGAAATAGGTTATGGCATAAAAGAAACAACATCCTTTTGCCAAACAACCAAGAGAGAAAAAACTCTACAAGAAAAGGATATTGACGAATTTGATCTCTCCGATATAAGAGCGACACCTAAGGAGCAAAGTCCGGAAGACATAATAGCGGCATCAATGGCAGAAGCATACAAAGAATAGACGAACGGAAAACATAACATAAAGGGGAAGCCTATACGTAAAGAAAAGTTGTTTAGCGTATAGACTTCCCCTTTTCTTGCATTAACCGCAAGTCTGTCAAACAACAACATAAAAGCCATTCTGCGCACATCAAAGCCTTTCTTTCCGAATTAAGATGAAAAACAATGTGATAAACATAAAAAATTGTACCTTTGCAAAGTCAGGATATTGTCTGACAAAACGACAAGCATGAAGACCATAATAGCAGAAGAATACACAAAGTATACCGACTTTATCCTCTCCATACCGTCATTTTTTGATAGCGATAAAGGAGAAACACTAAAGGACAAGCGCAACAATGTAAAACGCATCATGCACGATGGAGTGGCATTTATTGCAAAACGTTACAAACGAGCTAACTTCGTACAGCGAATTGTCTACACATATTTCCGACGAACAAAAGCAGAACGAGCCTACGCATTCGCTACGGAATTTCAACGGCGAGGCGTATCGTCACCAAAAGCTGTTGCCTATATGGAACAGAAAGAGCACGGATTGTTCACTATAGGCTACTTCGTCTATGAGGAAAGTAAAGGAGAAGAAGCTTTCCTTGAACTTGTGGACAAGGTAGACTTCAACAAACCTTTGGCTGATGCCGTTGCAGACCAGATTGTTTTCATGCACTCACGAGGCATACTCCATGGAGATTTGAATTCTGCAAATTTCCTATACACAAAAGACGCGTACGGCAACTATTGTTTTGACATGATTGACACTAACCGATCACACTTTGTGAAAGGATGGCCCACACGAAAACAATGTATAGAAAACTTGAAACGCTTCACACATCGACGTGACCTGTATGAATATGTAGTGAGAGGATACGCCAGACGCAGAGGATGGAACGAGGATGAAACACTTCGTGAAGCATTTAACGTGCTGGAAAAGTTTGAACATAAGCACAGACTATTCGTAATATAGCCGGAAATAAACGAGGAAAAGGATTCCACTTTAATCAAAAATTTATACATTTGCAATGGTGAATACCACATTGTTATATACACCATAAAGTAAAGAAAAGCAAAACTTTAAATAATACACAAAGATATGGCATACAAACGCATTTCTGCGGCAGAAGCAGCCGCAATGATAAAGAACGGAGACTCGCTTGGTATGAGCGGTTTTACCCCAGCAGGAACAGCTAAGGCCGTAACACGCGAGCTTGCAAAGATTGCCACTGCCGAACACGAAGCAGGACGAGAATTCAAAGTAAACATATTTACAGGAGCCTCAACAGGACAAAGCACCGATGGAGTGCTTGCCGAAGCTCACGCTATAAACTACCGAGCCCCATACACAACGAACCCTTCATTCCGCAAAAGCGTAAACCTTGGAGAAATTGCCTATAACGACATACACTTGAGTCACATGGCACAAGAACTGCGTTACGGGTTCTATGGAAACATTGACTGGGCAATACTTGAAGTGTGCGATATCGAAGAAAACGGAGACACATGCAAGGCATACCTGACAGCTGCAGGCGGAATAAGCCCAACTGTTGCAAGATTGGCAAAGAACGTAATCTTAGAGCTAAACGCTTTTCACAGTAAAGATGCGAAATTCATTCATGATGTATATGAACCTCTTGATCCACCTGAAAGACAAGCAATCCCAATCGTAAATGTAGGCGACAGGATTGGTAAGAATTACGTTGAAATTGACGCGAAAAAAATTGTAGGTGTCGTAGAATGCGACCTACCCGACGAAGCCCGTGCCTTTAAAGATAGCGATCCTATAACAGATCAAATCGGGCATAATGTCGCTGAGTTCCTTGTCAACGACATGAAACGCGGCATAATCCCTGCATCATTCCTCCCACTTCAGAGTGGTGTGGGCAGCACTGCCAATGCAATACTCGGAGCTTTAGGACACGACAAGAGCGTACCTGATTTCAATGTCTACACAGAGGTAATGCAAGACAGCGTCGTTGCTATGATGTTGGAGGGGCGTGTGAAAAACGCTTCTGCCTGCTCTCTCACTGTTTCTAACGAATGTCTGAAACAAGTTTACGACAACATGAATTACTTCAAAGACCACATAACCTTACGCCAAAGCGAAATATCCAATTCACCCGAAGTAATACGTCGATTGGGAGTAATTGCCATAAACACTGCCATTGAAGTGGATATCTATGGAAATGCTAACTCCACACATATAAGCGGAACAAAGATGATGAACGGCATAGGCGGAAGCGGAGACTTTGAGAGAAACGCTTACATAAGCATATTCACATGCCCATCAACAGCAAAAGGAGGACTGATAAGTAGCATTGTCCCAATGGTAAGCCATCAGGATCATTCAGAACACGATGTGAATGTAATAGTAACAGAACAAGGAGTTGCCGATTTAAGAGGAAAAAGTCCGATAGAACGTGCCCACCTCATTATTGAGAATTGTGCTCATCCTGACTATAAACCCTTGCTACGCGAATACCTTAAATCTGCCCAAATGGGACAAACGCGCCATAATCTTGGCAAAGCATTTGCTATGCATATAGCACTTGCGGAAAAAGGCGATATGCATCTCACAAAATTCTGAGTTAGATGAAAAAGTCAATTACCATAACTGCCGCTTTGTTGTTAACCATTTCGACAACGACTTTCGCTACAACACCTTTAGTTTCTATAAATGAAGCAAATGAAGTATGCTCCAACACGCTGAAAGCCATACACCCATGGGCAGGAAAACACGTAGCTTATTTTGGGGATTCCATAACAGATCCCAACAACAAAGCTTCAAATACGAAATATTGGGGATGGTTGCAGCAATGGCTTGACATTAACCCCTACGTTTATGGCATCAGCGGACGGCAATGGAATGACATTCCGCGCCAAGCTGAAGCCTTAAAAGCAGAACATGGGAACGACTTTGACGCCATAATAATTTTCATTGGCACAAATGATTTCAATGCAGGTGTACCTCTTGGCAAATGGTTCACAGAGAAGAAAGAGAATGTAATGGCCGGTATTCATGAAAAGAAGCACTTTGTTGAGCGCATGCACAAATACATGTGTATGACA
Organism: bacterium; assembly: GCA_963661195.1. Lineage (GTDB taxonomy): Bacteria > Bacteroidota > Bacteroidia > Bacteroidales > Bacteroidaceae > Prevotella. Next base: position 468 of record CAVLBD010000014.1, on the reverse strand, counting down.
GACTCTACATTCCGTGGTCGAATAAACATTGCGCTAGACAAGGTAAAGCGCATGTTTCCCGACAAACAGATTGTAGTTCTCACGCCTATCCACCGTGCAGAATTCTACCGTAGTGAAACTAATTGGCAGCCTCGCGAAGACTATCGAAACAAATGTGGTGAATATTTCCTCAGCTATGTTGAAGCGGTGAAGGAAACAGCTAACATTTGGAGTGTACCTGTGATAGACTTGAATGCGCTATGTGGAATGTTCCCACTTATGGACGAGCATGCACAATTTTTCAGAGACAAGGATACAGACCGTTTACACCCCAATGACATTGGACATAAGCGTATGGCACAGACACTTGTTTACCAGTTACTTGCTCTTCCCGTGTTCTAAAAAAGTGAGCCAACATGAGCTGTGGAAATAAATTTCCACCCTACACATATTATTATATTGCGTAGTATCTTAATACTATTGCTTACT
>CAVLBD010000013.1:0-59997 GCA_963661195.1 bacterium | reverse complement strand
TTTTGACTGTTCGCGATAACGAAACAGAAAAACAACTTTATGCAGCGGCCAATGGTTTATTTGCCCGCACGGGGAACATTATCTACGTGCGGGCTAAAAAAACTTAGCAAGCGGAGGAAAAGGGAAATGGGCGAGGGGGAAAACGCGCCATTACATGATTAGAGTGGCAAAACAATGCCATTCATGCAAAAACAAGACAAGTAAGAAAATTTATGCAACAACAGAAATTGTTGCAACTAAAATCCCCGTAATTTTTCTAATTCTTCAATCGAAATGAATTCTCTATACTTGCCAATTCATCTTGAAAGCTTTTATCCACAGATATACGCTTTTCTATTTTTGAGCAACTGTGAATAACCGTAGAATGATCGCGTCCACCAAGTAATTTACCAATACGTGACGCTGGCATTTTTGTATATTTTTGTGCAAGATACATTGATATCTGCCTAGCCTCAACATATTCTCGCTTACGGCTACGCCCATTTACAGCTGCGGGAGAAACAGAGAAATGCTTGCATACAGTATCAAGTATGTCATCGATTGTAAGTGGATTGTCGTCTATCTTTACAGCTCGCTTCAAAACACGCTCTGCCAACCGCATGTCAATATGACTGTTGTAAACAATTGAATATGCCATCAAAGAGCTTATCATGCCTTCAAGATAGCGTACACTTCCACTAGCTGTCTGCGCAATGTACATTACGACATCGTTAGGAATGCGTAATCCATCGCGTTTAATTTTGTTTTGTAGAATTTCAGCACAAAGTTCTACATTGGGTTTTTCAAGCTCTGCGATTAGTCCACAGCTAAAACGTGTAAGAAGTCTATCGCTCATCCCCTTTAAATCTACGGGTGGGCGGTCGCTGGCTAGAATGATTCTCTTTCCATTCATAAAGAGATGATTGAAGATATGGAAGAATGTCTCTTGGGTTTTCACTGCAGAAGTCCATTCTTGAATATCATCTACTATCAACATGTCTATTGTTTGATAGAAATTTATGAAGGCATTGACCGCATTATTGCTCACGGCACTAGTAAACTGCACCTGGAAAAGTCGCGCACTTATATACAATACCCTTTTATCCGGATAGGTTTGCTTTGTCAACACACCAATTGCATTGATAAGATGAGTCTTTCCGCACCCTGATGGGCCAAATACGAACATCGGGTTAAACTGTGATGTATTTGGGTGTTCAGCGATAGACTGCCCTATTGAACGAGGCAATTTGTTGCTTGCCCCTTCAAAATAATTATTGAATGTCAAATGTGGATTCAACTGAGAGGGGATCTGCTGCTGGCGCGTTGCATCAAAAGGAGTAGAAGGTTGATTTTCGTAAGTACGCCTAGGCTGTTTCTCGTTTATTCCAGCAGGGGGATCAGACGAGAGAATCTGTGCCAAATTATTTGTTTTGTCGGTAACAACGCGATAAGAAAGGCTTATATTATTACCAAAAGTGCATGGTAATACCTTTGCCAACAAATCAAGAAAGTTCTGTTCCAAGTACTCATAAACGTATGGACTCGGAACTTGCAGCAACAACGTGTTTGTTTCCTTTTTAAAGGATTCGAACACGATTGGCTTGAACCATGTGTTGAATTGTTGTTCTGTGACTTTTTCCTTTATGAGCAAAAGGCTTTTGTCCCAAAGAGCACTGGGATTCTCAGTCATAATACGCAGTTATCGATTTTGTCTTCCGACGTGGTTACTTTCTGTTTTTCGCTAATTTTCCCTTGCCTTTTATGAGCCTAGCGGGAAAAGTGCTGCAAATTTCGCAAAAAAAAACGGATTTAACAAACGACAGATATTCTATTTTTGAAACAACTTTGTAAAGTTCTTTATTTGTGAAACTTATGTGTTTTATATAAAAAGTCCGTCCATTGAAGATGTATTCAATGGACGGACTTTCTGGTTGACATGCCTTTAATGGTCTATTTGCATTGATTTATTTATCTTTCTTTCCGAAGAGGGAAAAATGCACGTATCGCTTTGGATGTGATTTTAGATCTATAAGTAACGAGTCTGCCGACTTAACTGTTGAATTCAGATTATAGTATAGGTTTGGATCACGCATTAGCAACCCGAGAGAGCCTTGATTGTTGTTCAGTTGGTCTGTGAATTGCTGTACATTTGTAAGCGTAGCATCAACCTTACTCATTGTTCCTTGAAGATCTATTTTGTCAAGTTTTGCTGTTACGGATTCAGCATTACCCATAACGTTGTCTGCCTTATTGAGCAGACCCGGCATCTTGCTATTAAGCGACCCAAGGAGCGAATTCAATTCTTTTGAAGATGTCGTAAGATTTCCCGTAATATTCTCTATATTATGAAGGGAGTTAGAGAGCGCTGGGTCAGCCAACAAAGTATTGACACTTGCCAATATGGAATCCAATTTAGGGAGCATCTGCTGGACAATAGGTATTAGGTCTTTCATTTGTCCTACGGCACCATCATTAATGCCCCCGACTATTGTTTCTCCAGGATTAACTCTCTCACGCATATTTGTGGCAAGAAGCAGATTTACCTTAACATTGCCCATCAAATCGCTGACGATTTCCGCACTACTTCCCTTTGGAATTCTCATTTCTGGGTCGATATCCACCTCTGCAACAATGTCCTTTGAGTGAGAATAGTCGTAGTCAATTCCCCTAACAACGCCGACTTTGTAGCCATCAGCGTAAATAGGGCATGAAGAAGACAGCCCACTTATGTCTTTGAACGATATATAATATCTCTGTGCAGACGAAAAAAGGTTTAAGCCTTTAAGGAAGTTCATTCCAAGAAAAAGCACCACTAATGCCGCAACTGCAACAATAGCGATTTTAACTTCTTTGGTAAAAGATTTCATTCTATAGTCTTTATTATTTATTTTTTCTATATTGCCGTATGGCTTCGTTTATATTCATTTTCTGTCCGTCCTTGAATGCTATTACAAAACATCCTGGAAATTTTTCACTTAGGGAGATACGCAACTTGTTTACTTCATTATAATTTTCTGATTCTCCGACAGTATATTTGTACATTCCTCCTTCTTCATATCTGCTCACATTAGCTAAATTTTTAAACTTAGTACTTTTTGAAGACAGAGGTGTATTGCTAGCAAGAATCTGCACTTTGAATACCGGTCTCCCTTCAATAGTTGATGTATTACTACCTGCACTAGTTGTTGCTTGACTAGCAGTATAACTGGTTTCAGCCTTAACAGATATACGCTCTATGGGTTTTTCTTTCTGTTCAGTCTTTTTCTGAGTATTTTCTTCCGCAGCAGAACTTTTAGGTAGTACATTAGGAATTCTTACTGTCTCTTGCGTTGTTGCCTCATAAGGAACAGTATATCCAGAATAGTTATCGTTCTTGTATATTACAAATGCGTTATAAATTCCATTAGCAATATTATCTATAGCAGCTTCGTCATTCAAGAGCTTTTCCTCATCTGGTGTAGTTATAAAACCTAATTCTATCAAACAAGCAGGCATAGACGTTTCCCTTAAGACAAGAAAGACGTCTTGCTTAACTCCTTTATTGGGCCTTCCTGCCGTCTCGCAGACATTTTTTTGCACGAGTTGAGCCAATTCAACACTCTTTGCCATATTCTTGTCATGTATAAACTCAAACATTATGGCACTTTCAGGTGAATTGGGGTCGTAACCTTCATAGTGTTGATTATAGTCGCTTTCGTAAGTGATTACAGCATTCTCGCGTTGTGCTGCGCTAAGTTTCTCATCAGAACGACGCATTCCCATAGTATATGTTTCAAGCCCACGCGCCACACGTCCTGCAGGCAAGGCATTTGTGTGTATAGAAACGAAAACATCTGCGTGGTTCTTGTTTGCTATGTCTGCACGCTTGTGCAAGGGAATAAAGACATCCGTCTTGCGCGTGTATATTACTTTTACATCAGGACAGTTTTTCTCAACATATTTACCAAAAGCCAAGGCCACATTAAGATTTATGTTCTTTTCACTAGAAAAACTGCCTCTAGCACCAGCATCATGGCCACCATGTCCAGCATCAATGACCAAAACAAATTTATCAGCGAAAGCGAAAGCCACCGCCAATACAAGTAAGATAGCAAGTATGCTGATACGTTTTGTTATATTGTGTCCGTTTTCAATCACCATTGCAAATGTAGCTAAAGTTTTGTTTTTCAACAACGATCCGGCTTTACCGGCATCAAATTACTGCCGTTTTTAGTCATTTATAAAGTACAACTGAACACCGGCACCGCTACAATCCGCCTCCATAGGAGGATTCACTTTCATAACATTCACCATCAGTTTCCTTATCTTTGGCATTTCTTTCAATAGCCTTTTACCTATCCGTCCAGCCACATGCTCTATGAGTTTTGACGGTATTGCCATTTCTTCCTTTACGATGTCATAAACATCAGCATAGTTAAGAGTTGTTTGCACATCATCAGTAGCCATTGCTTCTTCAAGTGGATATTCAGCTTCAAGCGAAACACGAAACTCAGCTCCCACTGTTGTTTCTTGCGCAAGAACGCCATGACGTGCATAAAAGCGCATATCTTTGATATAAACTTTACCTGTATGCAGTTCCATCCTTTCTGTTTTTATCCACATCTTGATGCTCCACAATTTTTACAAATTAGGCATCCCTCTTGATATACTAGAGTTTCATGTCCACAAACGGGGCATTTCTGTCCTTTTGCCTCAGTACCATCAGCAACATATTTCTTCAATGCACGCTCAACTCCAATCTTCCAGGTGTTAATGCTTTGCCCATCCATTTGAAGCGAACCAACAAGCTTTATTACGTTCGCTATCGGCATACGGTATCTAAGCACTCCTGAAATAAGTTTGGCATAGTTCCAGTATTCAGGATTGAACTTTTCACTTAATCCTTCCACTGTAGTTTTGTATCCACGCTTGTTTTCAAATTGAAAATCATAACGTTTTTTTCCTGTAGCATCCGTTTTCTTTATAATTTTTCCCTTAGTAACTGTCTTTGGCAATACAATACCCTCTTCGTCGTCTTGTAAGCCTGTGAATATTTCATAAGGATAGCCATCAAGCAAGCCAACGAATGCGACCCATTTTTCCTTATTGTTCTGAAATCTTACCACATCACATTCAAGTTCGGACGGACGAACTTCTGTTACCTGAGGTGGTTCACATACATGAATGTGCTCTTTCTTTTCGGTTTCTTTTTTCTTTTTGTCTTTCTTTTCTACGGCAATCATAACTCCAGAGCGTGAACCATCACGATAGACGGTGCATCCTTTACATCCTGATTTCCAAGCCTCAACATAAAGTTTATTAACAAGTTGTTCATCTACACTGTTCGGAAGATTTATAGTAACGCTGATACTATGGTCAACCCACTTCTGTATTGCTCCCTGCATTCTTACTTTCATAAGCCAGTCTACATCGTTTGCTGTAGCCTTACTATACGGTGATATAGCAACAAGTTGGTCAAGTTCTTCTTGTGAATACTTCTTTTCCGTATCAATACCATTTACTTTCATCCATTCTAGGAACTTATGATGAAACACAATGTATTCTTCAAAAGAATCGCCACTCTCGTCAACAAAGTCCACATGTACCCCTTCATCATTGGGATTGACCTTACGCCTACGTTTATAAACAGGCATGAAGACTGGTTCTATGCCACTTGTTGTCTGTGTCATCAAGCTCGTTGTACCCGTAGGAGCTATAGTCAAGCAAGCGATATTCCTTCGTCCGTATTTAAGCATGTCATCATAAAGGTTTTCATCGGCTTCACGCAGACGCTCAATGAAAGGGTTGTTCTTTTCACGTTCTGCGTCATAAATAGCGAAAGTTCCGCGTTCTTTAGCCATCTCCACAGAAGAACGATATGCCGCAAGAGCCAATGATTTATGAACCTTAACAGAGAAATCCGTTGCTTCCTGTGTTCCATACCTCATATTCATTGCGGCAATCATGTCTCCCTCTGCCGTTATGCCTACACCTGTGCGGCGTCCTAGACCGCTTTTGTGCTTTATTTTCTTCCAAAGGTTAAGTTCCGTAGTCTTTACATCATCTGCTTGTGGATCATTCTTTACTTTTTCTATTATTGTGTCTATTTTTTCAAGTTCCATATCCACAATATCGTCCATAATACGCTGCGCTATGCGTACATGCTTATTGAACAGTTCAAAATCAAAATGCGCCTTTGCAGTAAAAGGATTGACAACATATGAATAAAGGTTTACCGACAAGAGTCGACAAGAGTCATAAGGACAAAGTGGTATTTCTCCACAAGGATTTGTAGAAACTGTTCTAAAGCCTAGATCTGCGTAACAGTCTGGTATACTTTCACGCAAGATCGTATCCCAAAACAAAACTCCAGGCTCTGCACTTTTCCAAGCATTATGTACAATTTTCCCCCACAACTTCTTTGCATCAACAGCCTTTTTAGCCAAAGGATTCTGACTGTCAACAGGGAATTGCTGCACATATTCATGCCCCTCAATAGCGGCTTTCATAAACTCATCGTCTATTTTCACAGAAACATTTGCAGCAGTGATTTTTCCTTCCTGCATCTTTGCATCTATGAAAGCCTCGCTATCAGGATGCTTTATACTAATGGACAACATCAATGCGCCACGTCGCCCATCTTGGGCAACTTCACGCGTTGAATTACTATAACGCTCCATAAAGGGTACCACCCCCGTTGACGAAAGCGCGGAATTGTTTACTGGCGACCCCTTTGGGCGAAGCTGAGAAAGATCGTGTCCTACTCCACCACGCCTCTTCATAAGCTGCACCTGTTCTTCATCCATAAGCATTACAGCGCCATAGGAATCAGCGTCACCATCAAGTCCAATAACGAAACAGTTGGAAAGCGAAGCAACTTGATGATTATTTCCAATTCCTGTCATAGGACTTCCTGCAGGAACTATATATTTAAAATGGTCAAGAAGCTCGAAAATTTTTTCTTCTGCAAGAGGATTAGCATAGTTAGATTCGATACGCGCTATTTCCTTTGCCAAACGGTGGTGCATATCTGTTGGTGACAGTTCATAAATATGTCCGGAACTATCTTTCATTGCATATTTATTTGCCCAAACACGGGCTGCTAACTCATCGCCGTCGAAATATTCTTTTGCGGCCTTAAATACCTCATCAAAAGTATATGTCTTGTCCATTTGCACTTATATGTATATCTTACTTATTTATATTTTCTGTAGAATAGATTATTTATCTTTTGAGAATTGCAAAGATAACGGAAAAAAACCTATTAAGGAAATTTCGGTTTCTCTTTTTAATGTACGCCAATCTTAGGCTTCAACGTTTATAGCATCAAATTAAGAGAGATAGGAAATATCGTTAGAATTAATAAATATTCTCAACAGGAATCAAACCAATATTTTTTGTTTTTCAATACCCTAGTCGCAGTAGCGTTTCTTCCGCATTAGGCACTACTGACGGTGCCGCAGAATTATCATACACCTTGCCCTTATCAAAAGGATTGGGAAGATTGGCATTGCAACGATAACCATTCTTAATCATAAATAGTAGAGACATGTCTGCACGGTTCGTGAATATTCCATCAAATAAGACAGTTGTGGATGTAGGGGTACTGAAAATAGTATTAACAGTTGGTGACACTTTTACATTAAGCAAATAATCATATTCTGTTTGCTGCGCAGTACTGTCGCGCCCGGTATACTTTTCCATCTGTTCTACTGAGTCAAACGTAAAAGGATGATTCCACATTCCAGACCGACGCACCAAATACGCCTGCCAAAGACTATCCAGTTCCTCATAGTTGTTTGGAGCGCCAGATATTGATGGACCTATGATGTGTGCTCCATTATCAAGTCCTTCTTTTATCACCGCCACATAACGCGAAGGTTTTTCGTACTTCACCGCTGTTGAATCATTCTTTTTCCATAACAAATAGCACATGGGAACTTTTCCTTGAAATACCTGATAAGCCTTGTTTAAAGCATCTAAAGAGAACGTCTGCATAACAACTTTTCCCATAGTGTTTCCGACATTAACTTTTCCATCCTCATAAAAAGGCGCTTCAGCAGGCTGAGACGTTATTATATTCCAATTATTTTCTGCGAGAAGATTGTAGACTCTTACCTCCATATCTTCGGGATTAAGCGATGGTTTCTTGAACTCTATGTAAATGCCAGGGCGATTTCCTGTGTCTTGTGAGTCATCCACGTAAGCTTTAGCAAAATCATATTCAATAAAGTCCATATATTTTGGTGCATAGCTATAAGTCACGCTACTATCGTCACACTTCACCGTTCTTTTCTCCGCACCATATATTTGAGCTAAAGTCATATTCTTATAAAGTTCCTTAATTTTATAAGTCAAGATTCTTTCACCATTAGCGTCACGACGTAGTTGTTTTCCCCGTGCATAAGCCATTTGATCCTGCAATGCCGAGACATAAAGATGTATACCTCCATCAGAAGAAAAAGACTGACGCGCTTGTTGTGGACAAGCATTGTTAAACCAACTACCTGCATCCAGCGCTAACAACTCATGATAGAAATACGATGAAGTACAATAGGGCACAAAGTCAGCTTTATCCCTACGACATTGCGCTTCTATGTCTTCGTCAGAAAAATGTTGCGAACCATCGGTATTACGAAAACTGCGATAGAAATCTGCACGCGATGCCGGCATACTGTCTGCATATACGTCATCTATATTGGTAGTTCGCCTCAAACTCTCGTCATGATTAGCCAAGACAATTCCATCTTTTGACGACTGAAGATCTGATTCCAAATAGTCTACGCCCATTTCACGAGCCCAACGCCATGCGGCCTCCGTTTCTTCTGGTGCCCAAAAAGTAGACCCTCTATGAGCAATCACTGCATAGAGCGGCACATAATCACGAACTTTTGCCATTTCATCAGAAATGTGTGGCACTTCAACATGCCTAGCATCTAATTCTGAAAGAGCATCATCATCAGAGCAAGAAATAAGAATTGGGAAAAAGAATCCACTTAAAAGAATTACAGAAAAAAGAATTTTCCACATACTTAAATACATTATATATTCCTATCCTCCCCTATCGTATCGTTTTAAAGAGACATTGCACCCGATTTTCCATAGTGATTTAAAGAGAAACGCTCTCTATACGAAGTTTCATCAGCCCTGCTGGTACGCGAACTTCTACTACATCACCTGGTTTCTTTGAGAGTAAGGCCATTGCTATAGGGGACTTTATAGATATTTTTGCCTCACTTATATTTGCCTCATGCGGACTTACGATAGTATATTCCATTCTACGGTTGTTGGCAAGATTAGTAATCTCCACCCGACTCAACAAGCCTACACTATCATCATTTAGTCTAGACTTGTCTATAACACGAGCATTTTCGAGAACTCTCTGTTTGAAACGAATCCGTCCCAATATCCGTCCTTGCTCCCGTTTAGCTGCATGATATTCAAAATTCTCGCTCAAATCTCCCTTGTCCCGTGCTTCAGCTATAGCCTCCCGCACTTGAGGAAGATCGACACTCTCAAGTTGATGCAATTCGGCCACTAATTTATCGTAGCCCTCCTGTGACATATATTCCATTACAATGTGTGTTTTGAGTCTTTATTAATCCTGCCTACGAGAAGTTATTCTTTGCCTCAGTAGACATTTATGGCGAGCAAAATTATGAAAAAAAAGCGAGACTTGAACCTCGTTCTGTGAAAAAGCAGAGTACAGGCTACGACATAAACAACATAGCGAATAACTTATCAAGAAGCTTCTAAAGAAAGAAGGACTGAAAACCAGACGCTAAAGGATTTGGTTTCCAGTTCTTCTTTTGTAAGTATTTATAGTTTTTTCTGACTAGACAAACGGTCTAACCATTTTTATAATTCTTGCCCCTGTAAATACAAGGCGAACATTTTATGGTTGTGATACGGGGCGAATAGAACACCCATTTGAGCGCAAATAATCTCCCGTACTCGGATCACCTTTTATTATATATGCCATGTATTTGCTAAAGCCTTGAGAACAATCCGGTTGGCTTGTCCAATAGCTTCCACGAGTTCCAACATTTGCATATTCAGTTCCAATATAATAGCCCGCAGCTGGAAGAAATATTGAATTTCCGTTTTTCCCTTTCATCAAATACCCCGTTTGGTCTTTCCCGTCTGAGTTAGTTTGTGTTGTCCAAACCGATTCACAGTTTTCAAACAATTCATTGAAATCTTCAGGTCTTGGCATGCGATAAGCACTACCACACACTTGCGTAGCTACATCATCCTCCGCTACGAGTATAGTATCTTTCGTATATTCCTTACCATACCACACGCTAGTTTCATAACTATACTCTTTCTTTGTTGACGTCTCTCCCCAAGCATAAAAGTCACCGGTGTCTGCGGGCAGTGTGGCCCCGACATTGGTTTCTGACCACAAAACACCGCTAGGCAATCCTAAGTCTACCAGTTTATAAGGCTTTTCAGCGAAGTTTACGGAATCAACGGCAGAAGTTTCATACGTAGCTACGATTTTGCCATCTTTCCAAATCTGCATAACTTTTTGTGCCGAAGCAGTTGAAAATTGCGCTGCAATAACTATGCAGCATAAAAGTGTAAATATTCTGCGCATAAGGCTATATAACATTTAGGTTTAATGCTTTGTTTATAACTCTCATTTTAATAGATTTCCTATAAATATGTAGCATCCTTTATTTTTTTACTACCTTGTAGCCAATACCACTTGGTGTTGTTATTACCAGAATACCGCGCGATATACTATTCAAGTCTAAACGGGCATTGCCATCAGAATCTGCTTTAACAGAGGAAACTTGCATTCCATTGGATGTTAAAGCTCTGAGTGTCTCACCTGGATTCATGCCGCTAACAACAACTACACCATTTACATACCTGAATAACGGACAGGCAATAGATTTCGTCTGTAGTGCATTTACTCCCGTTTCAATGTCATCATCAAAATAATAGCGTTGAATATCACTGAACAAGAACTGTGTCTGATTTTCTCCCTCTGCGTTAACACATACACCATCCACAGTCATTGCGATACAAGGTTTTTTATCAAAAGTAAAAACAGCCCTAGTACCATTGCGAAAAAGGAAAGTCACGCCCACCTCTCCTGCCATTACTGTACCGAATGAAAAGCCAGAGAACAATAAACAGAGGAGCAATGATTTCTTTAAATGTTTCATATTACATATTTTTAGCTCATATTTCATGCAAAAGTACACATATTTTAAACATTAAGCAACAAATTTTCAAAATAATCTTCCCATATTTATCACAATATTCACATAAATAAAACTTTACACACTGGCATATTATTTCATATTCTTTATGCTTTTCACTTAGCATAGTGTCATTACATCAGATTTTATGCTTAACTTTGCCATGTGTCGGAGTTTCTTTGACTATGTTTCTCAGCAGCACAAAGCTAAGATACTATCCGGCATATGCAAGCTCCGAATAAAGGATTGTTATGTTTAGTCCGCTTGCTCTTATATCTAAAAGTGCCAGCCTGCTGAATCAACAAGTAAACAACACTGACGATTATGACTGAACCTTATATGCCCGCGGAATGGGAACAGCAATCAGCAATACAGCTGACGTGGCCACATTCGGGAACTGATTGGAACGAATATCTTGCCGAAATAAACGAGACTTACGCAGAAATGGCTGAAGCCATAACAAGATACGAAAAACTTATAGTGGTCTCTCCTGAGTGTGAAAGTGTAATGAAATTTCTTGCTCAGCGGCTAGACACAGACAGAATGAAAAGAATTACATTCCACAAGTGTCCAACAAACGACACTTGGGCACGCGACCACGGATTTATCACTATCAAAGACAAATTAAACCGCAAGGCGAAAAAACTTCTTGACTTCCAGTTCAATGGATGGGGGCGCAAATTTGAAGCTTCACTTGACAATAAAATAAACCATAGTCTGCACGCAGCAAACGTTGTTGACGGTGACTATTCAGACAACAACGACTTCGTACTCGAAGGTGGGTCTATAGAAAGCGATGGCAAAGGCACGGTTTTAACCACTACATGCTGCCTCTCCGCCCCCAATCGTAATCAACCTCTAACACAAAATCAAATAGAAACAGAGCTGAAAAAGCGTCTTTATGCACAACGGATAATATGGATTGATCATGGAAGGCTGACAGGTGACGACACTGACGGGCACATAGACACTCTTGTGCGCATGGCTCCTGACGAAACTTTGATATATGTGGGATGTGATAACCCGCAAGATGAACAATACACAGAGTTACAGTTTATGGAGGAACAGCTTAAAACACTACGAACCATAGAAGGCAAACCATACCGTTTGCTACGCCTTCCTATGCCCCAAGCAATGTTCTACGACAAGGAACGCCTTCCTGCCACATACGCAAACTTCATAGTCATTAACAATGCGGTAATATATCCTACATACAACCAACCTGAAAATGACACAAAAGCAGAGGAAACGCTTAAACAAGCCTTCCCTGGAAGAGAAATGATTGGCATAGACAGCAGTATTATAGTAAGACAACACGGCTCGCTACATTGCTGTTCCATGCAACTATATTAAGCCTTATCAACAAATAAAAAACAAGAAAAACAATGTTTGAACTTAGAATAGGAATTCTGCAACAGCGTAAAACGGGCGATATTATTGCTAATATAAAATCTATCGAAGAGGAAGTGGTAGATTTGGCAAGACGCGGGGCAAAACTTGTAATACTATCGGAGCTTCACAACTCTTTATATTTCTGCCAAGTGGAAGACGTTAATAATTTTGACCTCGCGGAGCCTATCCCTGGACCCTCAACAGAATATTATTGCGCCTTGGCAAAACGTCTCAATATTGTGATGGTAATTTCGCTATTTGAGAAACGTACACCAGGAATTTACCACAACACGGCTGTTGTCATAGAGAAAAACGGAACTATCGCTGGGAAATACCGCAAGATGCACATACCCGACGACCCTGCATACTACGAGAAATTCTATTTCACACCAGGGGATCTCGGTTTCCATCCAATACAGACTTCTGTTGGAAAGCTCGGTGTCCTAGTCTGTTGGGACCAATGGTATCCTGAGGCAGCTCGTCTGATGGCTCTTGAAGGTGCGGAAATGCTAATCTATCCAACTGCCATCGGTTATGAAACTAGCGACACTCCTGAAGAGCAACAACGCCAACGCACTGCATGGACCATGGTTCAACGTGGGCATGCCGTGGCCAATGGCATTCCTGTTGTCACAGTAAACCGCGTTGGTTTCGAGCCAGACCCGTCTGGACAGACAAAGGGTATACAATTTTGGGGCAGCTCGTTCGTGGCGGGTCCACAAGGCGAACTGTTCTATCAAGCAGCCGACAATGAAGAAGAGAGCCTTGTGATAGATTTAGACATCAAGCATAGCGAACAAGTTAGACGTTGGTGGCCATTTCTCCGCGACCGCCGCATTGAAGAATACTCCGGTATAACAAAAAGGTTTATAGACTGATAAAGCATAAAAAAGCTATAAGTTACGGATGCCACATACTGCTATTCCACAACGATATTGCGGCTATTTTTTAAATTCCATATACTTCGGCGCAAATCCAAATTCGGCTTTGCGCCGCTTTTATGGCGTAGTCTAAAATAAGTGCAGGTAGCATGAAGAACACGAAATACCCCATAACCAATCAAGCAGCCGACAATTGCACCGCAAACGACATCGCCAAGGTAATGAACGCCCAAATATATTCGAGAATAACTAACCAAAGTGGCTAGCACAAATAGAAACATAGTGAAATATATCTTCTTAATTATCCTCGCTCCAAGCACGGCTGCGCCGAAAGAATTTGCAGCATGACTTGACATAAAGCCGTATTTTCCACCATGATATCCATTTACATAATGGAGGAATGCTGAAAGTTGTATGTCGTGCGACGGGCGGAAACGCGCAACAAGCGGCTTGACAAGCGATGAAGTAAACTGGTCGCAAAGCGTTATCGTAAGCACAAGAGCCAAAACAATGAGAATTTTGGCTATCGGCCGAAGGTCTTTTTTTCTAAACACGAAATAAAGAAACAACAAAGCAACAGGTATCCATATAAGCTTTGACGACAATCCCCAAAATACACTATCGGCAAAACTCCCCATATTGGCGTTAAGCGAAAGAGTTGCCGCCTTATCCATTGTATCAAGATTTTGCAGTATGTCCATAATGCCGCATATTTTGTCCGGTTTATCCTAGATTTTGTTTACGCCGGCAAAGATATAGAAAAATTTTGAAGAAATATTGAAGAATACCCAAGAATTATATAACAATTATGTTACAAGAATACTTTTTCTTTATTTTTAGTTGTCTATCCGTATTTTCTACATTCCGTGATAACAACAGAAGCCAAAAAAAGCGAAACCCGCAACACTCACTGAGCGGGTTTCGCATATATATATAATAAAAGGTAAAACTTGGTAATGTTTATTTTCCCAATCCTATTTTACTGCCGAAGTTACAGAACCAGAATACATAGACATAATAGATAAACATCATTGCAATTGCATAGCCGACACCGAGGGTTGGATTGTCAACAACCATACCCATCAAAGGCATAAGCAACGCGCCTCCCACAACACCAAGGTTTATGATGCCAGAGGCTGCCTTTGTGTGCGGACCGAGTTCTTGAAGCCCGAGGTTAAAAACAAGCGGCCACATAACAGAATGGAACAGACCTGCAAGTAGCATTGCCCAAACTGCTGCAATACCGCTGAGGGCAAATGAAGTTGCTACACACAGTGCGCCACACAACAGGCAAGCCGAAAGAATAACACGCGGTTTGAACTTATTAAGGATTATAGCGCCTGCAAAACGTCCGATCATCATTCCGCCCCAATAATAAGGTAAGAAATCAGTTGCAGTACCGTAGGCTGCGAGCGAAGCATCGTTCTTGAAATAAGCTGGTAGCATGGAAGGTATACCAAGTTCAATGCCCATATAGAAGAATATGCCTAACATACCGAACCAAACGTGTGGATATTTAAACACACTGCTTTTATACTGCTTGTGTTCACCCGTCTCTGCTTCGGCCTGTTCCTCTTCATTAATATTTGGCAACTTCAGGAAGAAGAGAACGATACACAGTATAAGAGTAAATATTCCCAGACCAAGATAAGGTCCAGGCACTGCACTTGGTGTAGGTGTTTTGCCGTTTATAATGACATATGTTATAAAAATTGGTGCCACGGTTGTGGCTGCTGAATTAAGAGCATTGGCCAATGTCATACGGAATGCGCCGCCTTCGGGCGAGCCAAGCACCATAACATATGGATTTGCCACAAGTTGCAGCATAGTTATGCCCAAGGCTACAACAAACATGCTTCCCAAAAAGACTGAATAAATAACGCTCACCTCACTGTCAAGAAGTGATACTATGCCAGCATAGTTCAGTATAAAACCAATACCAACAAAGGTTAGACCTAAAAGAAGCGTATTCTTATAGCCTATTTTACTCATCATTAATCCAAAAGGTATTGACAAAGCATAAGCACCGTAGAAAGCTGTGTTCACAAGCTGACCTTGTGAATCTTTCAGATTAAAGGCTTGCTTGCAGAATTCAATCATTGAATTGTTCATAGTCGTAATGAATCCGATGAGGAACAGCACGGCAAATACGACAATCAGCGCGAAGGTATAACTCTGCGCCTTAGATTTTTTTTCTTGAAATGTTTCCATAAGTTAGTGTTCTTAACAGGTTGTAGTATTAGTTGAAGAGGCATTTCCAGGCTTCTTCAAAGCATAAATGCCGAAGTGTACATAACTTTTGTCTTTGTTCTGTATACTCTTCGGCATTTATCTGCTTATTTTTTCTGTGTTTTAGATTGGAAGTTACGACAGTTTATCTTCCGGCACACCTATCATTCCCTCGATTTTGGTAGTACCGCCCGTTTTTGTCGTCTTGCGTATTGCGCGCTTGCGCTTTGGCTTTTCCTCCTCTACGGCAACAGGAGCCACACCGGCAAGATCAGGATCTATCATTATGCGTCCGCAATATTCACAGACGATAATTTTTTTGTGCATCTTTATATCTAGCTGTCGCTGTGGCGGTATTTTGTTGAAACATCCACCGCATGCATCACGCTGCACATAAACGATACCGAGTCCGTTGCGTGCGTTTTTACGTATGCGCTTAAAGCTAGTCAATAGGCGCGGCTCTATTTTCATTTCAAGGTCTTTTGCCTTTTCCTTGAGTGTCTCCTCCTCTGCACGTGTTTCTTCAATGATTTCCTCAAGCTCGCCTTTTTTCTCGTTGAGTGCCAACTTGCGGTCAGCAACAAGCTCCTGTGTGCGTTTGAGGTCAGCCTTGCGCTCGTCAACCTTTGTGGCAGCTTCGCGTATCTTCTTGTTGCATAATTCTATTTCTAGCGACTGAAACTCAATTTCCTTGTTCAGCGTGTCATATTCGCGGTTGTTTTTAACTTCATCGAGCTGGGTTCTGTAGCGGTTAACGCTTTCCTGTGCCACAGCGATCTCGTTCTTTTTCTGTGCAACGGCATACTGGAAATCCTGTATTTCACCGTTTATTTTTTCTATACGCGTGTTGAGACCGGCAATTTCGTCTTCCAGGTCGTCAACTTCTAGCGGCAATTCACCGCGCAGAGCCTTTTTCTCGTCAATGGCTGAGAGTGTGGTCTGCAATAGGAAGAGGGTGTAAAGTTTCTCTTCAACCGTCAAGTCTGTTGGATCTTTTTTCGCCATATTATGTATTACAAGTAAATTATGGGGTTTGTGTTCAGCTCGGTGAGTTCTGTTCTCACGCCGGGACACTCTGCCTCTATTATTGTTTTGAATATTTCTTTGGTGTATTGTTCGCTTTGATAGTGGCCTATCACTGCTATTTGTATCTCTTGTTCGTGTGCGAAGTATTCATGATAGTGCATCTCTCCGGTAACGAAAGCATCAGCTCCCTGCGCCATGGCTTCCGGCAAGAGGAAAGATCCCGCTCCGCCGCATACGGCCACTTTGCGTATCGGGCGGCGCAAGAGTTGGTTGCAATGCACGCTTTCAACATCAAAGCGCTGCTTTAGCATCAGTATAAAGTCATCTGCTGCGAATGCTTGCGGCAAATCTCCTATGACGCCACTTCCACATACTATCCCGTCCACGTTTTTTTCGGCAAAGAAATGTGGCTCTGTCAACCCCATTTTCTCGGCGATTTTAAAATTGACTCCTCCACGGGCGTTGTCGAAGTTGGTGTGCATGGAAACTATCGCAACATCGTTTTTCACTGCAGCCATGACAGTCCGCTCCACATCGCTCTTTCCCGTGAGATGTTTCAGTGGATGGAAAATAAGAGGATGGTGTGAGACTATGAGGTTACAGCCTTTTGCAACGGCTTCTTCAACTATCTTTTCGGTCACATCAAGACACAACAATGCCCCTGATACTTCCGCCTCTGTCAATCCTACTTGCAAGCCGGCATTGTCGTATCCTTCCTGCAAGGGCAGAGGCGCGAAACGTTCAAGGGCACTTACCACTTCTTTTATTTTCACGCTTTTCAGCCTTTCTTTTTTAGTATGCCTCTGCTTCTTATGCATAGCCACCCGTCAATTAGTGTGCAAAAATAACAAATATCTATTTTATGCAAAAGGATGGTCTTTATTATTTAACATGTTTTAATAACATTATGACATCTGCAATACGAATGGCGCTGCGTTAAATTCCCCATGCTGCAGCGTCAGCCTCGGCCTCAACCTTTTTCTCTACATCATCGGGGAGCGATGGGAAGAAATCATAGCCAGTTATACGCTCAACCTCGTCTACTGTGTTCACGTAGTCACCCTTTGGTCTGTTGCCATCGCCATTTTTGTATATAAAACCTATCGCCTTTGGCGTTCCTTGCAGCGAGAGTACAACTTTGAAGAATGCTTCCGGCACAATTACTTTATTGCGCCCTATGGTTTTATGTTTCCCTTTATAAAGTATAGGACCGCACACTATATAAAGATCTTCTCCTTCCCTTACCCATTTACGGCACTGATTTTCCATCTCGTTCCAGTCTCCGCGGTTCAGGCTGGGTGCTTGCGGACAGATATTAGTAAAGAGGAAAGACTGTGTCATTGCAGTCTCGCTCCATTTGTTGTCGCCAGCCGGACACATGTGCCCGCGGTCGTAGCGTGAACAGTAATAGTCGTTGTCGGTTGCGCGAGGAGCTTTCACCTCTTCGTCTTCAGTAAAATCTTTGTCTTTTCGGCTTGCTTTCCCTTTCAGCCGGTCGGCAGTCAGATGCCATGCCACCCAATTTGGCAGCTTTGTCTCAGAGTTGTACGACACCGTATACCCCTCCCGCTGCAGTATCTGTTCGGGCTGAGACGTTAACGGAGCTGGCATCTCCATTCCGTCTGTGGCAGACGCTGTCTGTTTTTCACCATTTTTGTCGTATCCTTCTCCGGCAACATTGTCTGTTGCCCGCTCTGCTATTCCTCCTATTAGCGGCTTACCGTTGTTGCCTGCCCCACACGCGGAGAATATTAAAGCCAAGGTAACGGCACATGTATATATTTGTTTCTTCATTCTCTTGTAAGTAATTTATTTGTATGCTTAATCTTTTATCAGTTGCCCGCAGCTGCAATGAAACGTCCTAGACAGACGGCTGCAAGCCCTAGCGCAAGGCTGAGCACTGCATATCCCACTGCAACGAGAAAATTTCCGCCTCTCATCAATGTAAGGTTCTCGTTCATAAATGTGCTGAAGGTGGTGAAACCTCCACAGAAACCTACGGTGAGGAATGTTTTAGCCATTCCTCCTATACCGCAGCGTTCGGCTATCCCATTGAATAATCCAATGAGTAGGCATCCTATTACATTGACAAGCAATGTTCCCAGTGGAAAGGTTCTTTCAGAAGCCTCCCGTATCCATTCGGAAACCAAATAGCGTGCTACTGAGCCCAACGCTCCGCCCAATGCAACAAAAAGAAGTTTATATGCCATTGTCTGCTTTTTTTTGAATGCAAAGTTAAGATATTTGTACCAATGAGCCAAAGGGTATCACCAAGAGAAAGCGCTCAGATTGGTTTGCTGCAGAATTTACTTTTACTCATTTTTCAGCAAGCCTAGAAAAGCAGCTAAGGCATTGCGTAAAGCAATCATGCCGTGATGCGATGCAATACCTGAAGGGTGTATGAACGTTTTCTTGGTCTCCGTTTTCTGTTTCACTTGATTCGATTATTGTAAGACATGTGGTTTGCGCTAAAAAAGCCTTGGGGAAACAATATTTTCCCCGCGGCGAACAGATTGTTTGCACGTTGGATTAAGGAAATTAGCCCGCATGAACTCTCCAGAAAATCACGCTTCAGTTCCATTCAAACAAACATCTCTTTTTATACGTTCTATAAACTTAGCGAAAAGAAGCCCTAACTTTCGCATGAGCAAGCCTGTATTTTAACATTTTAACAAAGCGTAAAAGAAAACATTTGTTAACCGAAAAGAAACATTATAACCAAGTGTAAATCACGAAAAAGCAGTAGTTCCATAGATACAAGAAAGGATGTTTGTGTTAACAAAGCATTAAAAAAGAAAAGCTTTATTACATATTATAAAAAAAGTAATATCTTTGCAATGTCATTAAAAGCATGCGCATATCATTAAATTCAAATAATAAATGACGGTCGGGGACGTCCGTTCTTAAATGGCGCTCCGCCCGTCTTTCCTAAAAAGAATGTATGGAAGCATACCTCAAGGCGGCTTCCCCGATACAATACGGACACAATTAACAAAAACATTTTTAAAGAAGATGAAGAAATTTCTACTCTCCACTCTGCCACTTATGGCTGCATGTTCACTTGCATGCCACGCCGATGGTTTCATTACCACTACGGCACACCAACAAGGAAAAAGCCTTATGGCCAACATGACGCAACAATTCAAGGAAAAGAAGCGTACATCACCATTGGTACAGTTGCACGGATTCAATCAAGCTCCGCGCGCGGCTGCAGCATGGAATTCCACTGCAACAATGCAAGCACAGGCATGGGGATACCTCTACGATGAAGACGACAACATGTGGTACTACACACAGGACATCGTGAACGACGGCTCGTCATGGGGCTCATACATCAGCAGTACAACAATAAACTTATACGACAACAATCACAAACTGGCGGGAACTATTACAATTGACGTGCCGGACACCATTAAAGTTAACCAGATTACACCCTACGGAACAATAACAAAGAAGTTCTTTGACCTGAACAACAAAACACAGGAAGTGCTCGTGGAAATGCATCAGGTGGGCGATGCCTCTAACAACTACCAGGGAACTTACCACACACGCGCCTACCATCTTGATGGAACGCTAGCCACCGAGTTCATTGGCGCCGGCGTATTCGTGAACATCACAAAGAACTCGTGGACAAAATATCAAAGACTCGTTGTTTCCAACTCGGCACTTGAGGCTGTGGAAGGCAAAACATACAGCGATGGCAGCCAGTACTACCAGACAAACGACCACATCTACATCTACAAGCCTGTGGGTTGGGGACAAGACACACCTGCCATAGAACACTCGTTCACTGTAAACGAAGATCTTACCTACTATGGCTCCGACGGGGCGCCGCTTAACATCTATCAAGTGGACGGCCAAGCATACTACGTTCTTGCACACTACGCTAAAATTTGGGATTCGGGAGAATACTCAGAAAACGGCGATCCAATACCTACAGCCGACAATAGTCTCGTAATCCGCACATACAACGACAAGATGGCGTTGGTTGATAGTCTCAACATACCTGTTGAAAAGAGCGAAGACACAGAATTCCCGATGGCTTCACTGGGAGATTTCAGCTCAACAAGAACGGTTTCAAAGAACTATTTCACAAACGACGGCAACTTAGCCTACGTGGTAACGTTCTTCGACTATATCACTTCGCACGACGACTTCCGCTACAAATTTGTTGCCTATGACCATGATGGAAACAAACTAGGCACGGTTTGCGACAACGTCTACTCCACATGGTTCGACATGGCCAGCGTGAAAGGAACAGAAGACCAAATGGTTTTCCTGCAATATACTACAGATGAAACAGCACAACAAATGAAAGTTGTTGACCTACCCTCTATGAAACAAGCCGCCATCATACCGGCTGAGCTTGAAGGCATAGCAACTTCAACAGTACTCAACCGCTACGGCAGCGCCGACAACTATAAATATCTCATGAAGGTGCGCACGGGAGCAACAGATGAAAACAACAATGTCTTGGCACGAATAGCCTGGTTTAACAAAAACTGGAGCTTCGATCACTACACAGAATTCAACCTCGGACAAAATGCAGAGAACTTCGCTCTTACTCTGTCAGACACCTACATGACACCGTATCTCTTCAATACCGATGACAAACTTGAGTTCTTCTATCAAGCAAAGATGAAGGAAGAGAATTCGGATAAAATTGACAACGTCTACGTAATTGCCGACGAAGACGGCAAAACGCTACAGACTTTCACCAACTCCGACACATTGGGCACAATAACCACCGCAGGATGTTTCAACGCAACAGCCGACGAGAAGGAACTTTATCTGCAGTACACCGATTCCATTACAGGCAAATATAACCTTGAATTCTTTAAGCTCCCTGTAAGCAAATTCACGGCCGGAGGCAACGGAACTGTCACGAATCCATATCTCATAGCCACAGCCGGCGACTTGGCAGCCATTGACAAGGAACCTGCAGCAAGCTACAAAATCGTGAACGATATCAACATGGATAAGTTCAACAACGCCAACTCTACATGGAAACCTATTGCCAACTTCAGCGGAACGCTCGACGGTGACAACCACTACATTGCCAACTTGTATCTCAACACCACGGCAGGCAGTGTGGGACTCTTTGGCGATCTCGGCGAGAAGGCACGCATAGAGAACGTGATTATCACGAATCCAACAGTTGAACTGGCGTCACAAAACTCTACTGTCGGCGTGTTGGCAGCAAGTGCCGTTTCCGACACTATAAACAACGTGCACGTTTATGACGCGGTTATCTCTGGAGACGAAAACGATGGGGCGCAGATTGGCGGTATCATCGGGCAGGCGGCTTTATACACTGGCCTAACGTCTGTATCATTCAACAACGGCACTATCGATGCTCCAGCAGCTTCAACAGTGGGTGGTATTGCCGGAGACATGCGCACGACTTCCACTATTAGCGCAGCAGCTGTAAACGGAATAAGCGTTAATGCACAGTCTACGGTAGGAGGTATTGTGGGATCAGCAATGAATTCACAAGTGAACGACAGCCATGCCAACGGAGAACTTAACGCATCACATACCGTAGGCGGAATACTTGGCAGCAATAGCACAACAACAGTGGAGAAATGTATCTTCAACGGAAAGGCAAGCGTAAAAGAAGCTAGCTGGAGTGGATTAGCAGCTGCCGGCATCGTTGGAGCACTTGACTCAGATTGGACGGGAAGCACCAAGCCTATCATAAACAACAACATTGCCGGCGGAGAAATTGCCATCGCTTCTACAGCAGAAGATGACAATACTCTACATCGTATAATAGGCCGTTCGGCTGCAAACGAAGGCGACACCACTGTTGTGGAGAAGCGTTTGGCAGACAACCTTGCCATGGCTTCTATGACTGTAGCCGGCAAGACAGTTACTTCTGCCGACGGTGGAAGTGTTGAAGGACGCGACGCATCTGAAAGCGACATAACGAAAGAAACGCTCACAGCAATGGGCTATGCTTTCGGAAACAGCGCTGCTGAGCCATGGAAAGAAAACGGTACGACTATGCCTGCCCTCTATTTCGAAAACGAAGCAAAGGCTATCGTACTCTCACAAAGCGCGGCAACGATGAAGATCGGTCAAGAGCTGAAGCTTCAAGCCACAGCCTACGGAACATCGGCTGGAGCAATGGACTTCTCTTCCACCAACGAAGAGGTCGCTGAAATAACAGCTTCTGACGTTGACTCTAAGCACGCTGACTTGACAATCAAGGCTAAAGCATCTGGCAAAGCCGACATAACAATAACATTGGGCAGCATAACTGCCGCATGCACAGTCACGGTTACCGAAACAAGCGCCATTTCCGAAACTACGACTATGAACGGCGGTAAACTATTCATCATGCCTGGCAACGGAAACATTACAGCAGCTGGAGCTACACAAATCTACGCATTCTCTACTGACGGATGCATGGTTGCAAAAGCCAATGGCCAAACAATGTCAACCGCAAAGATGGCTAAAGGCATGTTTATCATCGTTGCAACAGATGCAAAAGGCAACAAAACAACAGCAAAAGTTGTCTTGAAATAAAAAATAATCAGACATAAGATGAAAGGGGCGTCGGCAATCTTGAAAAGGGTTGCGATGCCCCATTCTTGCAAAAACATACATAAAAAAAGCGCAACTATGAAAGCAAAAAAACTGTTCGCTACGGGAATTGCGGCATTGTCGGTAGCACAAGCTACAATGGCTGTCCCCGCTTATCCAGGCATTATAAAGGCAAAGCAGGCAGACGGCACGGAGATTTCCATTAGGCTTCACGGCGACGAGTTCTCAAACTACGAAACAACGGCCGACGGGTTTCCGCTCTTCTATAACGAAACCACTAATAACTATGAATATGCCAAGGCTATAAACGGAAAAATCACAGGATGCGGCATTGTGGCAGCCGACGAGGGAAAACGCTCCGCCGAAGCAATGGCGTATATTGCAACGGCCGACAAAGAAGCAATCTTAACAATTGCTATGGAACAGCGCCACAACCTTTCGGCTACCGCCAATGGAATTATGCGCTCAGCCAGCGGACCACGACGCGGACTAATAAACAATTTTCCTCATTTCGGTGAGCAACATTCCATTGTCATACTCATGCAGTATAACGACAAGACGTTCTCCACTATGGAAGACCCCAAGCAATACTACACAGATGCTATGAACAAAGAGGGATTCACCGCAAGCAACGGAGCTAAAGGCAGTGCGCGCGACTTTTTTGTTGACTGCTCTCACGGACAATTCAAACCCATATTCGATGTTTACGGCCCTGTGACTATCGACTATGGATGCCATGACGCAGGACAAGGCACATACAATACGAACACAAATATGGGCACTTTCGTAAAAGCCGCCATAGAAGGATTGGACAATGAAATTGACTTTTCGCAATACGACCACGATGGTGATGGGGTTGTGGACAACATTTATATATTCTATGCAGGCAACGGTTCCAACGATTCAAGTGACAAAAAAGTTGTATGGCCACACGCCTACGACTTGCGCAGTTGGGGAATTAATCTAAAAACAAACGACGGAGTAACCATCGGTAGCTACACTTGCAGCAACGAAGTCGACGGCCAACGTACAGGTATGACCACTGGTATAGGAACATTCGTACACGAGTTCGGACATTGTCTCGGCTTCGCCGACCACTACAACACCGCTAGCAACGGTAAGCAAACATATACTCCATCCGATTGGGACACCATGGCTAGTGGCTCATACAACAACAATGGCAACACGCCACCGCGATATTCTTCATACGAATGCTACGAACTTGGATGGCTCACACCTGAAGAAATAACCTGTCGCACAGCAGGAACAAACGAGCTACCCGAGCTTGGCTCATCTAACAAAGCATATAGAATCAGCGTACCGGGCAAGCCTAACGAATACTATCTCTTGGAGAACCGTCAGCAGAAAGGTTGGGACGAATATCTTCCAGCCGCAGGAATGCTTGTGTGGCACATAGACTTCGACCAGACAATTTGGGATCAAGATGTGGTAAACAACACAGACAACCACCAACGCGTGGACATTGTCGAAGCCAACGGCAAGCTTTCTGGACAATCTTACTATGCGGCAGGAGTACCATTCCCCGGAAACACTAATGTTACGACATATGATTTCACTTCATGGGCAGGCACAGAGCTTATAAGCATCGACAGCATTGCTATGAAAGACAGCTTAGCCTCATTCATAGTAAAAGGGGCTAACAGCGGTATCGTAAAGCCAAAACTGAATATAAGCAATGTGAAATATAATGGTTTCCACGGCTCTTGGAATAAAGTAGACAAGGCAGAAGGATACGTTCTGAACATTAAGAAGGTTAACGCCGACAATACTCTATCAGAAGTTTCTGGCTACACAGACCTTAGGCTTACCGAAGATACAATAGATATTGACGGACTTGAACAAAACACTGCTTACATTGTTGCACTCGCAAGCCGTTCTGCTTCATTTGTCACGGAAGACGACACCATACACATTACGACTCCTGAAATGCCTTTCACCGAAGATCAAGTGAAGAATGTCAAGGCTAGCGCAATAAGTGCCCAGTCTTTCGAGGCCTCATGGGACGCTATTGAGAAAGCGCAGCAGTACGCTGTTACTTTAGCCAAACACGCTTACAATGGCGAAGTAGTAGAAACAGCATACGACTTTACCGACCGGGCCAACGGATTGCCCGACGGATGGAAGACAAACAGCTCAAATTACATGAGTAGCGAAGGCTCATATGGTGTTGCAGCTCCGTCACTGCGTTTAGCAAAGGACGGCAACTACCTCATCGTTTCCAATGGCGAAGCGCTAATAAACAAAGTAAGCTTCTGGTACAACACGGTTACAGCTGTCGATGGAGCCACTCTTGCAATACAGACTCTGACCGACGGAACATGGACAACCGACAAGACATTAAGCCTCACAGAGGTGAAGTCTGAAAACGTTTGCTTTGACATAACACCAGCCAAGAGCGTTCGCATCTATTTCAATCGCAAAGGTTCTGCCAACGTACTGATTGATGATGTTAGCGTCAGCGGCAACAGCATGAAAGATACTCCATTAGAAAAATACAACAACCTCAATGTTGGTGAATCTCTCAAATGCACTTTTGAAGGCCTTGAAGCGGCAACAGACTATAGCTTAGTTGTCTGCGGAATAATGAACGGTGAAACCACGCGTCCATCAAAGCAGCTCATAATAACAACTGCAGAAGAAACAACTGGCATCAACACGCTTTCAGAAAACGATGGCACCACCGAGGCTACTTACGATATGCTGGGACGCAAAGTGAATGGTGCGAAAACATCAACAGAAATCTATATTGTGAAAAAAGGTGGCAAGGCAACAAAGATTGTTGGCAGCAATAACTAGTTCAGAACAAACGAGCAATAAAAAGTATATATGAAAATCAAAAGACTATTTACCGCGGCAGTGCTCTCAGCCTGTCTAGCACAAAGCGCAACGGCAGTGCCTGCCTATCCACGTCCGATGAAGGTAACGCAAGCTGACGGCACGGAGATAACAATTCAAGCCAGAGGTGACGAATGGGCACACTATACACTTACAGAAGACGGCTTTCCGCTTATCTTCAACAAAGCCACAGGCAACTATGAATACGCCACGGTGAAAGCAGGAAAAGTGGTGTCGAGCAACCGCGTAGCTGCAGACATGGCAAAGCGGTCTGAAGCGGACAAGCTTTTCCTCAACACGGTTAACACGCAAGAAGTGGTGCGCCTAACAATGGAAGCCCAGCTGAAAAACGGAATGGCAAGTACAAATAGCACAGCAACCCAAGCGGGTGTAGCAAAGGCTAGCCAACCGATGAAAGCGCTAATGAATAACTTTCCACACTTCGGAGAGCAACATTCAATCGTCATTCTAGTGGAGTTCAACGACTGTTCGTTCACAAAAATGACGGATGCCAAGCAGTATTATACCGATGCGCTTAACAAAGAGAACTTTACAGCCGAGAATGGTGCTAACGGCAGCGCACGCGACTTCTTCATTGCCAGTTCTAAAGGGCAGTTCAGCCCGATATTCGATGTCTACGGTCCTGTGAAGATAAACTACTCACAGTATGCCTTCGGCGACGGAACGACAGAGAAAACGCCAAACTTCAGTACAGTTGTCGTAGAGGCAGTGAAGGGTCTTGACAGCGAAATCGACTTTTCACAATATGATCACGACCACGATGGATATGTAGACAACATATACTTTTTCTATGCAGGCCTTGGCGATGCAGACTCTGGTGCAACGGGCAGATATATCTGGCCACACAAGCATGACATGCGTCTGTGGGGTGTTCCGTTGTCAACAGACGACGGAGTTAACGTTGGTTGCTATAATTGTAGCAACGAGATTAACGGCCAGCGCCGCAACTATGCTGCAGGTATAGGAACTTTCGTGCATGAGTTTGGCCACTGTCTCGGGCTTATGGACCACTATAACAGCGACAATAACTATGACGTTGCCGCGCCAGGCTCATGGGACACCATGGCAAGCGGTTCATATAACAACAACAGTAACACGCCTCCGCTCTATTCTGCATACGAATGTTCGGAACTTGAATGGACAAAACTTGAGGAACTGACAATGAGAGCCGATACCGTTAACGTGCTTACTCCATTTGCAGAAACCGACAAGGCCTACAAAGTGAGCGTAGACGGCAACCCTGACGAATACTTTATCTTTGAAAACCGCATGCAAAGTGGCTGGGACGCTTATCTTCCCGGTAGCGGAATGCTTGCATGGCATATAGACTACGACTATGACGCTTGGTATAACAACAATGTAAACACCAATTCCAGTCACCAACGCATAGACATAGTAGAAGCCAATGGGTTGTATTCAAATTATTACTACTATCTTGACGGAGTGCCTTTCCCGGGGTCTAGCAATAAAACAGCCTATGATTTCAAAGATTGGAACAACAAAACAGCTATTTATCTAGACAAGATAAAGAGCAATGGCTCAAATATCGAGTTCATTCTGAAAGGTTCTGACCAAGGACTCCTTGCGCCTGAGCCTAAAGTTAGCGATGTTACGCACAACAGTTTCAACTGCTCATGGCCTGCAGTCAACAAGGCTACAGGCTACGTTACAAGCGTTAAGAAAGTAAACGCCGACAGCACTATGACCATTGTTAAAGGCTATGAAGAAACAACCGGCACGGCAACAAGCCTCAACGTAACGGGACTTCAGCCAGAAACGACCTATGAGATTGCCGTAGCAAGCAGCAACGGAACATTCATCACGCACGACAACACACTAAGAGTGACAACCGAGCAGATGCCTTTCGACCAGCAACAGGTTAAGAACGTCAAGGCTACAGAAATTGGCGAAACATCGTTTACCGCAGAATGGGACGCCATTGACGATGCACAAGGGTATCAGGCAACTCTCAACAAGCACGCATACGAAGGAGAGAAGGGGACTACCTCTTGTGACTTCACAGGCTCTACACTGGCAAGCGGCTGGTCGTCATCTTCAAAGATGTATGCTACCGCCAGCGGTTTCTACGGCAATGCTTCGCCTTCACTGCGCTTAAGCACCAACGCCGCTAACCTTGTCATGAAAAACGGTGAGGCTTCCATATCACACATCGACTTTTGGATGCGTGCATACCAGCCGGCAAATAATGCCACGCTTAAGATTCAGCGCAATGTTGAAGGCGAATGGGTCGATGCAGAAGAGATTGCTCTAAGTGAAGACAACGGAAAGACATACTCTATCGACATTGAACCGGCAAAGAGCGTGCGTCTCTATTTCAACAGGCAAGCCACAGGTAACAACAAGGGCGACATTCTGCTTGACGACATAACGGTGAGTGGAAATGCAATGGTAAACAAACCTGTTGCCAACTACAATCCCGTAACAACAGACAAGTGCACTTACACCTTCACTTCACTGGAAAGCGGAACGGAATACGGGCTTACTGTTTCTGCCGTGAACAACGGACAGCTTACTATTCCATCGGAAGAGCTGACTCTCACCACACAGAAAACAACAGATGCCGTAAGCGGAATAACAAATAACGCTATCAAAGGCGAACAGCGGACGTACGATCTGACTGGACGTATGGTGAATGGCAACAATGCTCCAGCTGGAGTATATATAATAAAAGGTAAGGAAACGACTGTCAAGGTTGCCAAATAAGCACATCAACGCAACCTGTCTAAGGCACAAAGCAATTAAGGCGCATTCTATCACCAACTGGCATAGGATGCGCCTTCCTTTCTAAAAATAATTGCACTCCTAAAAAATAAAAAAACGATGAGGCACGACAAACTTGAAAAAGAGCTCCAACTACTGTTGCTATTGACAGAAAACAAAGGACTGACACTTGAGCAGATCGGCAGGAAGCTGGACATTTCGCAACGCAATCTCTACTACTATTTGGAGTTTTTCCGCGATGCGGGCTTCAATCTAGCCAAATACGGAGGCTACTACTCCATAGACCGTTCATCACCTTTCTTTGGAAAACTTACAGAACGCATTTCCTTCACAGAAGAAGAAGCAATAGTTATCAGTCGACTACTTAACGATGCCGGGCACAAAGACGCCATCGTAGAAACAATAAGGCGCAAGATTCAACGTTTCTATGATTTCGGAATATTAGCCAACGACGGCATATCCAACGAAAAACTCTCCCATAGCATAAGTACACTGCACGACGCAATAAAATATGAACGGCAGGTTGTCTTGCGCGGATACTCCTCACCACACAGTAAAACAAAACGCGACAGACTAGTTGAACCGTTCATGCTAATCGACGGAAACAGAGAAGTGAGGTGCTATGAGCCGGACTCTGGCATGAACAAGACATTTAAAATTGTGCGTATGGACGACGTTATGCCACTGAGCGACAATTGGCAATTCAAAGACAAGCACAAGCGCATGCATACAGACGCCTTCTATTTCAGTTCGGAAACTCTTCAGAAAGTAGAACTTGTCATGGGCCAACTTGCCCACGACATGCTGATGGAGGAATACCCTAGAACGGCAAAACATATTAGCCAGGAGGACGATTCGCACTGGCGGCTGCAACTTGACGTATGCAGCTACAAGGGTATCGGACGCTTTGTTCTCGGGCTATTTGACGACATCACAGTGGTTGGTGATGAAGGTTTCATAAGATACTTACAAGACAAGATTGCTGCATACTCAGAAAGAGCCATGGCCATTGGCAAGGAAACTAACTGCGAGTGACGTCTGGATAAGGCGTCTTGAAAGGTCGCACTATCCTGTTATGCATCCAAAGGCAGAAGGCATAGCGCAAAAGAAACATTATAACATACGCCACAACCACTTGCCAAGCATTGAGATTTATGCCCTCTATACTTGAGCCCGGCCATGACGAGATGTTGAAAAGAGCTGAATTCAACAAGCGCACCAAGTCATTAAGAATTGTTGCAGCCGTCTGTTGCAATCCTGCAGAGAAGAATAAACACGCCATTGCAACGGAACCGTAGAGAAGAACTACGGTAAGTGGAATAGCAACAAAATTAGTTATAAGGAAGAAGCAAGAGAAACGCCCGAAATAATAAGCCACAAGAGGTGCCACACCCATCTGCGCTGCAAACGAAACGGCAACCATACCTGCAGCCCACTTTAAAATTAAATGGCGATTGCCGAGGCATCTGTTTATATAGCGCACTACAGGTACGGCAAAAAGCACAATAAAGGCAACAGCGATGAACGACATCTGAAAGCCAACATCGAAAAGACTCATTGGATTAGCCAGCAATATAAGAATTGCGGCTAGCGTGAGCGAATTAAGAGTCTTTGTGTCGCGCCCGGAAACAACAACGAGAGAACATACTGTAAGCATGATAGCAGAACGAACTGCCGAGGTTGGCATTCCAACCATGAGGACATAACACCACACTGTTGATATGACAAAGAAGCGAGCCAACAGGCGCCACCAACGCAACATGCCAAACGCATCGAAGAACATTGTGAGAATTGAAAATATTATCCCTAGATGAAGACCGGAAAGTGCCAATACATGGGAAGCGCCAGAAACGGAATAGGCTTCGCGAAGCCCTGTATGTAGCAAAGACTTGTCGCCGAGGGTCAGAGCAGACAATACGGCGAGGTTGTCACCGTCAATGCCCATAGACGATAACTTGCCGCGGAGTTTGTTGCGAAAGCTCGCAAGCTTTATTTCAAAACTCACAGACTTTGGCAACGTCTGCGTGCGGGGATTTAAACAAGACTTTATGTAATCAGAAAACACCAACGTCTGTGCACTGAAACCTTGAGAGAAGAGATAGCGCGGATAGTCAAAGTTAGAGTCTCCAAACTGCGTGGGTTTACTGAATACAGACGAGGCACAATATGTCGTACCAACGGCAAGAGGTAGCACACGCTTTGGAGAATAAACAAGAACCTTTGCCTTGAATGGTTCTACGTCATAGCCTTTTATAGCAAGAATGTATGCATCGAAACGCATGGTCTTGCCTTTTTGCAAGGGATTGCTTAAAACAACAGCCTCGTATTCAACCTTTTCATGCGGTGGACTACTAAGCATTTTTCCCTTTGCCCCTTGCATTAGTAAAGCACCGAGGGAAAAGGAAAAAGCTATCAACGAGAATGAAGAAACAGACCGTGTTCTGACAGTTGCCAAAGCTATAGCCAACGCTACTACCGTAACCATTGTCCAAATATGCGGGCAATGCAGCAACGGTAGCATGTAGGCAATAAACATGCCCATCACTAACGGCAACAGAAGGCGCAGCGAAGGCATCCCTATCAATTTAGGAAGCCCTGCCGACGTAGAGTCTGAAGCATTGTCTCTGACATTGCTTCATTGTCTTTTTTAGTGTAGCGCAAATCAGTGAACACCTGTGCAAGAGTCTGTTTGTTGTTAATCTTCACAAATTCAACATTCTCTGGGAGATGCTCCTTAGCAGAGTAATACTTGTCTATAAGTTCAGGGTTATAATCTGTGTATGTTTCCTTATGAACAACACTCTCAAGCGGCAGACGATCGGTAAGGGCTGGAGTTTCATCAGGCCACCCTAGCGTAATGGTTGCTACAGGCATGGTGAGACGAGGCAGACGCAGCACATCTATTATTTGTTGTGGGTTATATACGGTAGTACCAAGGAAGCAATAGCCAAGCCCCTCTTCGTCAGCAAGATTGCAAAAGGTTTGGGTGAAGAGTAAAGCATCCGTGGATGCATTGAGGAAAGACAGGACATTGTCATATCCTGGTGTAGCCTGACGGCATTCCGCCCATTTTGTTGTACGGTTGAAATCTGCCAATATTGTCAGCACGACTGGAGCTTGTGTCACCATAGGCTGGTTGAAATGCGCAGGTGCGAGCTTGCGCTTTTGCTCATCAGAGCGTGTCACGACAACGCTATAAAGCTGCAGGTTGCCCATTGTCTGTGTGCGCATTGCTTGGGAAAGCAAGCGTTCAAGAAGTTCGTCAGTCACTGGTTTATCGGAATATTTCCTTATAGTACGTCGAGTGTTTATCGTTTCCATATTATTAAAATTCTATTGAGGCAAATTTACGAATTATTCTTTTATCTCCCCTACTCCGCTATGTAAACTTTAGTACGCTGCGGGGTTTATACCGTCAAAAAGGGCCTCGACACCTCGTCGAAGCCCTTTTTCATCATTTTTTGGATGTCTTAGCTGTTAGTATTAATGTAGCATGTAATTCTGAAAATCAGTGTTTGTTGATGCAAAGTTATTGCTAAAGCACTATCTCCACAAAAAAAAAGGCTGTATAATTGACAAAAATCAACGTAAACGTTTACAATTACGTTTCATTCTCCGCAGGGAAATATATCTGCCCCAGACCATCATACATTATTTATTATGAATTAAGTTAAACGAATAACGGTTGGACAACAAAAAAGATTATCTTTGCAAGATATAGGCAGCATCCGACAATCTGTAAACAGGTTGCCGTTGCATCAGCTTACTACATTTTTAATTTAGCAAAACCAACCAGTCAATCAAGAAAAAGAAAGATGAAAATTTATTTCTCACATAAGGAAGAACTTTGGAACGCGTGGTCGCACTTTGGCGGCATTGTGATGGGTGTTGCCGTTGGCATTGCATTCTTGATATTCTGTATCGGGCATAAGAACGCATGGGCAACGGCAGGCGTTTCACTATACCTTTTCGGAATGTTGTGTT
This sequence comes from bacterium, assembly GCA_963661195.1. Taxonomy (GTDB): domain Bacteria; phylum Bacteroidota; class Bacteroidia; order Bacteroidales; family Bacteroidaceae; genus Prevotella. Next base: position 27,146 of record CAVLBD010000013.1, on the reverse strand, counting down.
CTTACATCGCCTCAACTGTATATCATGCTCTTAGCGCACGAAGCGTGTGGAAAGAGCGTTTGAGGAAATGGGATCATGCGGCAATATACTGGCACATTGCAGGAAGCTACTCCCCACTGACCCTCATAGCACTCCGTCAAGACGGAGGATGGGGGTGGGGGCTGTTTGGTTTTATCTGGACTTGCGCTATAGTGGGAACGGTGATGAGTTTCCGGAAGCTTAAATCGCACAGCAATTTCGAGACAATTTGCTTTGTTGCGATGGGGCTGAGCATTCTCGTTGCCTTCAAGCCCCTCCTTAACAGTGTCAGCCAGGCTGCTGTGATATGGATAATTGCTGAGGGGGTGTGCTACATTACTGGTGCCCTGTTCTATAGTCTTCACAAAAGGAAATACATGCATAGCGTTTTCCATTTCTTTGTGTTGGCTGGAAGCATATGCCATATCGTAGCTGTTTGGGATGTGCTTATAGAATATCTCTAAAGGGCAAAAAAATATTATCGGCAAGATTTGGCCAAAGACCAATCTTGCCGATAATTATATTGATGTGACGACAAAATGCTTTACTTGTTCAGTCGCCAAGTAACACCGTCTTTTGTGTCTTTCACTTCAAAGCCGGCTTCTTTCAAAGCATCGCGTATCTTGTCGCTCGTCGTCCAATCTTTGTCTGCCTTTGCCTTGGCGCGAAGCTCAAGAACCATATCCATTACCTTTGCGAAGGCCTCTTCACGTGCATCGCTTGAGTTGCTGCGCTCATCGCACAAGCCGAGAATATCGAAAGTGAAGAGACGCATTGTCTCTGAAAGTTCTTTAAGGCAATCCTGACATATCGTAGCCTTGTGGTTAACGAGTTTGTTGACAGTGGAGCATGCCTCAAAGAGATAGCTTATAACCTGTGGCGTGGCAAAGTCATCGTTCATAGCATCATAGCACTTCTGGCGCAATTCCTTAACAACTTTTTCTGTCTCTTGGTCACATTTTTCAGCCACTGGCACATGCTCTAGGTCGCTAATTCCATTGAGAAGTTTCTCTAGTCCCTTTTCGCTGGCCTGCAATGCTTCATTAGAGAAGTCCACTGTGCCACGGTAGTGCGCCGAGAGAATAAAGAAACGTATAGTCATTGGAGAATACGGCTGCTGCAACAATGGATGATTGCCGGTGAAGAACTGCTCCAATGTTATGAAATTGCCCAAGCTCTTACCCATTTTCTGTCCGTTTATGGTGAGCATATTATTGTGCATCCAGTATTTTACCATTTGGTCGCCTTGGCTTGCCACTGCCTGCGCTATTTCGCATTCATGGTGAGGGAATACTAAGTCCATGCCTCCACCGTGGATATCAAAATGATCGCCAAGATATTTACGACCCATAGCGGTACATTCGCAATGCCAACCTGGAAAACCATCACTCCATGGACTCGGCCAACGCATAATATGTTCTGGCGATGCTTTTTTCCAAAGCGCGAAATCCACTTGGTTGCGCTTCTCTCCTACTCCATCAAGCTGTCGGCTCTCGTTTATTACGTCGTCAAGATTGCGGTGGGAAAGGATGCCATAGCGGTGAACCTTGTTATACTTTTCTATGTCGAAATACACGCTGCCATTGCTTTCATAGGCAAATCCGTTGTCAATAATCTGCTTTACCAGTTCTTCTTGCTCTATGATGTGACCAGAAGCATGAGGTTCTATGCTCGGTGGCAGCACGTTTAGTGCTTTCATCGCATCGTGATAGCGGTTTGTATAATACTGTGCTATCTCCATCGGCTCGAGCTGCTCTAATCGGGCCTTCTTCTCTATCTTGTCATCGCCCTCATCGGCATCATGCTCAAGATGGCCTACATCGGTGATGTTCCTCACGTAACGCACCTTATACCCTAGGTGCTTAAGGTAACGGAAAACGAGGTCGAAAGTTATTGCCGGGCGCGCATGGCCCAAATGTGGGTCGCCATAAACCGTTGGGCCACATACATACATTCCTACATTAGGGGCGTGTAACGGTATGAACGGTTCCTTTGTGCGCGAAAGCGTATTGTAGATTATGAGTCTTTGTTCCATAATGTTCTTCTTTGCTTTTAGTTTTATTTCATAGTGTCAAACCCTTCTCCAAAAACACCCTGACAGTTAGACTGCGATACAAGGGCCATAGGGTCTATTTTCTTTATATAATTAAAAATGTCTTGCGTTTCATAACGACGAGCCATAACGATAAGTATATTCACTTCCTTCTGCGAATACCATCCTTTACCTTCAATCAGCGTAACTCCGCGCAGCACTTTCTGGTTTATAACATCGGCTATTTCCTTATATTTCCTTGAGATTATTATGAACTGCACCGTCTGGCGTGTTCCGTTAACCACATAGTCACACACATAACTTGCAATGAGAGTAAATGCGACACCGTAGACTATTGTCTCGCTACTGTGGAACAGCAGATATGAAGAAGCGATAATGGTGCAGTCGATAAATTGCATAGCACGCCCGAAGCTCATTCTGAAATATTTGTTAAGCATGGCAACAAGTATATCCGTGCCTCCGGTAGAACCGTTATGAGAATAAACCAACCCTAAACCTGCGCCACACAATGCACCTCCTATAAGCAAATGCATGAACTTGTCTTCGCCAACAGTAATCATTGGATGCTCAATGAAAAAAGGTTGCATAAAGGCTACAAGCACAGAAAGCAATGACACTCCGATTACAGTTCTCCAGATAAACTGTTTCGAAAGAGCCTTGATTGCAATGCCAAGCATAAGGAAATTGAGCAACCAAATTGAATATCCCGGTTTAAAAGACGTGGCATAGAAGATAAGCGCCGAAAGACCTGACACTCCTCCCATAACGAACTTTTCAGGCAGGATGAAGGCTGTATACCCAAAAGAATACAGAAAAATACCTAGGAAAATCAAGGCAAAGTCTTTTACCTGCTGACTCCCGATGCGGAATTTTGCAATTGCAGAATTTGTACCCATAGTTTATATATGCTTTTCCGTTTAAACGTTTTGCAAAGATAGTGAAAATCAGTAGCAACGCAAAAATTAACCGTTTTTTTCATACACTTGTCAACTTCTTATAGCTCCCAAAGACACAAAGCTGGCTGTGGGGGTGATATTATGACAAATAATTTGTAACTTTGTAAAAAGCAAAACTACAACGTCATGCCGACTATAAACATAACATCACTCAACCACCCAGGCATAGAAATTTTCAGCAAACTGACCGAAAACCAGCTGCGGTCGGGTAATTTCACTGAAAAGAAACTTTTTATTGCCGAAAGTCCAAAAGTAATTAACGTCGCACTAAATGCCGGCTATAAGCCGACGGCTCTTCTTTGTGAAAGGAAACACATTGAAGGCGACGCTAAGGATATAATAAGCAGATTCCCCAACATGCCCGTATATACCGGCGAACGGGAAATTTTATCATCGCTCACCGGATATACGCTGACGCGAGGTGTGCTTTGCGCTTTTGAGCGTAGGCAATTGCCTACTGCAGAAGAAATATGCCGAAGCGCCAAACGCATAGCCGTTATCCACGGGGTTGTGGACACGACAAACATTGGAGCAATATTCCGTTCCGCTGCAGCACTCGGAATAGACGGAATATTACTGACAAAAGACTCGTGCGATCCGCTTAACAGGCGCGCCGTTAGGGTTTCAATGGGCTCAATTTTTCTCATTCCATGGGGATGGATTGAAGGTTCCCCACAAGAGCTGAACGCCTATGGCTTCAAGACTGTTGCCATGACTCTCACAGACAAATCGGTGAGCATAGACGATACAGCACTTCTGGCTGAGCCAAAATTGGCAATAATCCTTGGCACAGAAGGCGACGGACTGCCACATGAAACAATAGACCACGCAGATTATGTTGCACGAATCCCCATGTCGCACAACGTAGACTCACTAAACGTGGCTGCAGCCTCAGCCGTTGCTTTTTGGACTTTAAGAATAAAGTCATTTAAATAAAGCCAACTTTAGAAACGGCTGAGGCAGACAATCAAGCACCATATTGTTTCTTTAACTTCCGACCGACCACGTTCCAGTATGGCATGCGGCGCAATGTTGAGCGTATTGGCTGAATATCCCAAAGAAGAAATACAAAAAGCACGATACATCCAAGAAGGCACGTTGCCCCAAAGAGGTATTTAACGCTAATCATCACCGACTGGATTGGTTCATAAGGCAAGCCTCTGACAAGATTGTCCTTTATGCCATAGCGCATATAGTGGCTGTAAATGGCGGAACAGACTGTTTCAACAACTCCGTTTCTAATAAGTCCTGCCATTGTCAGTCCCATAAAGAAATGCTGGAACGGCATAACTTCTTCAAGATATATCGTTAGAGCAGCAAAGAATATCGCCACGCCAAAGGTGCGCAACAGGGTTGGAAGGTATAGCTTTTCTATATTTACACCAGGGCTTACCAAGAAATACATAAGTATCTCGTATGCCAGAAGAGTAATAAACCCAAGTGTGAGAAGCTTGGTAAACTTACGTTTTAGCAATCTGCACCATACCAGTACAAACAGACAACCACATATAGTACCCGTCCATTCCAAGAGATAAAGTCGGGCTGTCTGCTGCGTTCCAAAATGCCACACGCTGCCTGTCAGTACACCCTGCAGCACTTTAGGTGTTGAACTTATCAGCTCTACGAGAATGAAAAGCGAGAACAGGTAAACGAGTTTCTTGTATTGCCAAGCTTCTTTCGCTATAAAAGGATGGCGGATGTGGCACATTCTCTGCACAGCAAAATATATTGTAACAGGAAGCATGCAAGCTACAGTCACCCAAACACGACTATCCCACCAATTATAGTACTCACCATAATTGAAAAGAAATATGATTTCTATCATAATTGCAGACCATAGTATGCATCCAAGCCAGTCGAGGCTTATAAGGGGCAGAGGCTTCATGAAACGGAAGTTGTGAGTAAGTGCAAAAGTAAGCAGTGCCACTGTCAACATCGCCCCAATCATTAGCCAATGCATCGCATACCAACTCTGCAACCAGTAAGTCAACTTTATGGTAATCCACGGTGAAAGACTCATGTTGCCAAGCACTATACAATAGAGCAAAGGAAAAAATATCGTAAAGTCACGTTTTTTCGTCATCCACAATTGGATGTTTGACATACATTCAAACGTGCCGCACAACTTGAAGAAGCCGCACACGTAAGAAAGGAAGCAAAGAATAGGCATACTTTCCGTCTGCATAGACAAGAAGTCGCACAAGGCTATAACCAACGCCGAGGTGAGAAGCAACTGACGATTGGTGAAACGAAACTTGAAACGGAAAAGGAAAGGGAACGGCATGTTGACACCCACAACGCCGCAAAGGATTATCATCAAGACATCCTCGCGCATCATGCACGTGTCGCCCATGACATTTGAGAGAGCACCGCCATACATTCCGCCTGATAGTTGGAAGAGGAAAGCGAACAACACGTAAATCCAAGGTTGTATCTTGCGCGGAACGAAGCCATTGTACATTGGCATCGTAAACGGACCATTTAGAATTGGAGGACCGGGCATAATAGGAAATTATTTAAATACGTTATTTTTTTACCGTGCACTCCACATTCAAGCCTGCTTTAAGTTTGGCCAAATCTTCTTTCTTCTGCGAAGGTTCAATGGCAATGCGCACGGGTACACGTTGCTCAACTTTAACAAAGTTGCCTGTAGCATTGTCGGCAGCAACCATTGAATATGCAGAACCTGTAGCAGGACTAAAGGCCTCAACTTTCCCGTGGAACACAATTCCAGGAAGAGCATCGGCAGTAAATTCAACATCACCGCCTATGTTGATGTTTTTCAGCTGGGTTTCACGATAATTGGCTATCACCCAAACTTGATTATCTGTAACAATACGTGCGAGCATCTGCCCTGGCTGAACTAATTGGCCTACATGAATATCCTTACGCCCCATTACACCATCGGCTTGCGCTACGATAACAGTATAAGAAAGGTTAAGTCTTGCCATATTCACCGCTGCTTCTGCAACACTCACGCCTGCCGTATTCTGAGAAAGTCGCTGTTGCTGCTCATTTTTCACGAGAGCCGTGCTTTGCTTGCTGGCTGCCGCCTGTTGATAACGTGCACGAGCTGCTTCATAACGTGTACGGGCATCGTCATATTGCTGCCTTGTTACAGCGTCTTTCTGCAGAAGTGCTGCATAACGTTCAAAGTCTTCCTTCGCATTCTCCATATTGACACGAGCTTCATCAATGCCTGCAGATGCCACACGCACGTTGCTTGCAGTAGTGTTCATCCCTGCAGTTATTGCCGAAGAACCGGATTTTGAACCTCGCCAATTTGCCTCAGCCTGAGCAAGCTGAAGACGATACTCGCTATCTTCAAGCACTACAAGAGTATCCCCCTTCTTAACATGTTGATATTCTTCAAATCTTATTTCTTTTATAAAGCCTTGCACACGCGTATTGACTGGAGTTATGTAACGTTGCACCTGTGCATCATCGGTATACTCACCGGCAGTATGGACAAAACGGCTGAAGACATAGCAAATGGCTCCTATGAGAAGCAGGATAATCACTATATTGTAAACTCGCTTTATATGTTTTTTGTTGTTCATTGTTATTATTTTTATTGCATACGGCCTAAGGCACAGTACGTCTGATTTATCTTATGCGTTATTATTTCCTAGTGGGTGTTTATATCTCACCAGTAGAATACTTTAATTTATAATAGGTATAGGCGATATTTATCTTAGCATTGACTTCCTGCAATTCGGCATTCAGCTTTGTGTTTGAAGCGTCTATCATATCGGTGACCAATGCCAACTGACTCAAATAACGATTGTTAACCACTTCATAATTCTGCCTTGCCAACTCTACACTCTTCTGCTGAGTATGCAGTTCAACAAAGGATTGTTGATGCATAACGTACGCCTGCTGAACATTGTTATTGACATTTTCACCAGACAGGGCGAGAAGTTCACGCTGTTCTTTTACTTGCTCTCGAGCCTTGCGTATAGACTTGTTACTCTTGAACAAGGAACTTAGAGAATACTTTACACCAACACCTACATACCAAATGTTGAAATTGTTATTGATTGGCGGTAAATCATAGGTAAACGGACCTGCGAAATTATCTGCAGCCACAACCGCAACCTTAGGGTACAACTCACTCTTTGCCAATTTTAGCTGCTGTTCGGCCATACGCACTCTGAGATTAGATTGCTTTATCATTGGAGATTCAACGGTAGCCATCTGCTGCGCATCTATTTCTCTTCCACTTTGCTCACCTATCTTGTCAAGATCGATATCGGCTTTAATGGAAACATCGTCAATACCCAATGATGTGCATAGCTGATGACATAATATAACATGCTGGTCCTCGAGTTTCCGTTTACCTAGTTTCAGAGATTCCATTTGCAGTTCATAGCGAGTTATATCGTTTTTCAAAGCCATACCTTGCTGATGCTTGGCTTGAATGTCGGAGATGAGCTTTTCTGTCAGTGCAATATTGCTATCATAGACTTTAATCCCGTTCTCTAGTCTATAAAGGTCTAAGTATTGTCCGAGAGCCATAAAGCGTTGGTTATCACGACTCATGTCTAGACTAGTCTCGCTCTGTTCCTTTTGTAATTCAGCCAAGCGTATTCCGGCATTTATCGCTCCACCGGCATATACTACTTGTTGGGCTTCCAAAGCGAAAGAGTTTCCGAAATGTGGCTGAGAAATTCCTTTTGCATTGGAGAAATCCCGATCTGTCATTATAACATTTCCATTATAACTAAGCTGCAACATTGCGTTCACATCAGGAAGACGCTTACTTTTCGCCTCCTCTACCCCATGCGTTGACACGGCGACACCACTTCTCTCTGCCTTCAACGCCGTATTACCACTCTCAACGAGTTCAAACAGTTGGTTCACAGTCATTGTACGCTGCGTCTGTGCCACGGAAGGAACGTGAAACAAAGTCACAGCAACAACACAACCGATTGTTGTTATTTTCATATTAAAACTTTTGATTTTCGAGTGCAAAGGTAGTTGTTTCCGAATTTGCGCGCGTTTTACATTTTTCCTTTGGTATGGTATATTTCGGAACAGCCATTCCGTTATCTTACATAAAATAACGATATTTGCAGCTAAAATAAGAACAAATATATGAAACGCGATTGGGATATGCACCGTAGTGGCAGTGTAGAATTGTGTATACGCAATCTAAATGAATGGTTTGGAGAAGCTACCGTGGTAAATTATGGCATGATTTTGATTTGCCGTAGCGGCAACGCCACTATAAAGGTCAATTTCTCGGAATGGGAGCTAAAAGAAGGCTCTGTAGTGACGCTCTTTCCAAATGATGTTATTGTTATTACAAGATATGATAAAGAGTTTTCTGTTGAAACACTAAAATATGATGCTTCCATTTTACGCGAGGCTAGCCTGCAACTGGAGCAGACTGTTTATTCCAGGCTTAAGGCCGACCGTTGTCGCACTGAGTCAAAAGTACTCATAAATATTATAAACGGAATGTTTCAACTGCTTAAAATATATTTTGAGCAAAAGGACTGCACATGCCTTGACCAGCTTGTCGTTCTTCAGCTAAAGGCTTTTTTCCTCGGTTTCTATGACTACCTACAACGTAATCCAAAAGAAAAGAAGATAGAAATAGGCACACCTCGTACAAGAGAAATATTCAATGATTTCATGCTTTTACTAGAAACATGTTATAAAGAGTCGCGCGATGTGGCTTTCTATGCCGCTTCCCTTAATATAACACCCAAATACTTAAATTCCATAACGCAACGCATAACAGGTCATAACGTGAAGACCATAATAGATCATTTTGTCGTCCTGCAAATAAAGCTTGCGCTTTCTACAACACAAAAATCAGCAAAAGAACTCGCTTGGGAATATAATTTCAGCGATCTCTCGTTCTTTTGCAAATACTTCAAGCAGCACACTGGCGATACACCACAGCAATTCAAGAAAAAACATACTACATAAGAGGTGGCAATATATGAGTAATAAGCCCCCAAAAATAAATGTCCATACAACAAGCCTCAAAAAAATGGTTTGCTATATGGACATTTTCTAATTAGTATCCCTCTAAGAAAGATTATTACTTCACATACACAGATGACAAGGTGTGTAGCAACAAATCTATCTGCTCATCTGTCAGCAGTTACGAAATTGCAATCCTTCACTGTTTACATCAACGACAACAGGTTGTTCCATACTCACTTGTTCTGAAAGAATCTTCTTTGACAATTCGTTAAGTACAAGATGTTGGATTGCACGCTTTACAGGACGTGCACCGAATTCGGGATCATAGCCTGCATCTGCCAGATATTCTATTGCTGATGGAGTGACGTCAAGCGTAAAGCCTTGCGACTCGAGCATTTTCTTCACAGCATTCATCTGCAACATTACGACCTGCGAAATCTCATTCTTTGTAAGCGGAAGGAACATTATCGTTTCGTCAATACGATTGAGGAACTCTGGTCTGATTGTTTTTTTCAGCATCTCCATAACTTTTAGTCTAGTATCCTCTATAACAGCCTCACGATTGCTGGCGTTTATTGATTCAAAACGCTGTTGTATATACTGGCTTCCTAAATTGGATGTCATTATTATTATTGTGTTCTTGAAGTTAACCGTACGCCCCTTATTGTCGGTCAGTCGTCCGTCATCAAGCACTTGTAGTAAGATATTGAAGACATCAGGATGAGCTTTTTCTATTTCGTCAAACAAGACCACGGAGTAAGGTTTGCGTCGAACGGCCTCTGTAAGTTGTCCTCCCTCATCATATCCTACATATCCTGGAGGCGCACCGATAAGTCGCGACACACTGAACTTTTCTTGATACTCGCTCATGTCAATACGTGTCATCATTGTCTCATCATTAAACAGGTATTCGGCAAGTGCTTTCGCCAGTTCTGTTTTTCCTACACCAGTTGTTCCTAGAAAGATAAAGGATGCAATTGGACGTTTGGGATCTTGCAAACCAGCGCGGCTTCGGCGTACAGCATCACTAACTGCCGTTATAGCCTCGTTCTGGCCGATTACCCTTCTATGAAGTTCCTCTTCAAGATGAAGCAGCTTCTCGCGTTCGCTTTGCAACATTCGCGTTACAGGAATACCAGTCCAGCGACTTACAACTTCTGCTATATCATCGGCTGTAACTTCTTCACGCACCATTGCTTCTGCTCCCTGTGCGCTCTTTAAACGTTCTTGTATATTCTTTATGTCGTCATCTAGCGATTTCAACTTACTATAGCGTATCTCTGCCACACGTTCGTAGTTTCCCTCGCGTTCTGCCCGTTCTGCTTCCAGTTTAAGTCTCTCAATCTGTTGCTTATCCTCCTGTATTTTGTTAACCAAGGCCTTCTCACCTTCCCATTTTGCACGAAGTTGCTTTTCTTGTTCACGCAGTTCTGCAATTTCCTTATCCAACTGTTCTATTTTTGGAATATCGTTTTCTCTCTTTATGGCCTCGCGCTCTATTTCCAACTGTTTCAACTTTCGTGTTGTCTCATCGAGCTCATCTGGCACAGAATCACGCTGCATCCTCAACTTTGCTGCGGCTTCATCCATAAGGTCAATAGCCTTGTCTGGCAAAAAACGTTCACTTATGTATCGTTCTGACAGTTTTACAGCAGCAATACATGCATCATCCTGTATACGAACCTTGTGGTGATTTTCATACCGCTCCTTTAGTCCACGCAATATTGATATTGCACTCAGTTCATCTGGCTCGTCTACCATCACTGTTTGGAAACGTCTTTCAAGTGCCTTGTCCTTTTCAAAATACTTTTGGTATTCGTTTAGAGTGGTAGCACCTATTGCTCTCAATTCTCCTCGAGCAAGTGCAGGCTTTAGTATATTTGCAGCATCCATGGCCCCTTCGCCACCTCCAGCCCCAACAAGAGTATGAATCTCATCGATAAAAAGGATTATGCGTCCTTCGCTTTTAGTTACTTCTGAAATAACACTTTTCAGCCTCTCTTCAAACTCTCCTTTATATTTTGCGCCTGCAACAAGTGCGCCCATATCAAGAGAATATAGCTGTTTGTCCTTTAGATTCTCAGGAACATCACCTCTCACAATACGTTCTGCCAAGCCTTCAACTATTGCTGTTTTTCCTGTTCCCGGCTCTCCTATGAGAATAGGATTATTCTTTGTACGTCTTGAAAGTATCTGTAGCACTCGTCTTATCTCTTCGTCACGCCCGATTACGGGGTCTAGCTTTCCTGAGCGTGCCTGTTCTACAAGATTTTTCGCATATTTTTCAAGGCTGCGATAGTTTTCGTCAGCACTTTGCGTTTTCACTTTCTGTCCTTGACGCAATTCAAGGATAGACTGTTGCATTGCATTTTCTGTGCATCCGGCATCTTTCAGTATTCTGCTTGCCGTAGATTTTTCTGTAAGCAATGCTAACAGTACAGTCTCAACACTTACAAATTCATCACCAAATTTACCAGATAAGCTTACTGCCTTGTTAAGGACATTATTCGCATCCCCAGATAAATAAGGCTCCCCCCCATGAACACGTGGCAAATGTTGTATCTCGTTATCAACAAGTACTTCTATTTGCTGAGCATTAACCCCAAGCTTTTGAAAGATAAAGTTTGATACTTCCTTTGCCTTTACTATAACACCCTTTAGTAGATGTATTGGTTCTATGATCTGCTGTCCATTTTGTTGCGCTGTTGTTACGGCATGCCTAACAACTTCCTGCGCCTTAATTGTGAATTTATCCAATGTCATATTGTTGTCTCCTTTCTGATTATTTTATCAAGATCTTACGATTTGAGCATTGCAAGGTGCGTACCATTAAAGAAAAACATGACATTTTGTCATTTAAACATGACGAATCGGCACAATTAATTCACAAAAAACACAAAATGTTACGACAAAATATCACTATTGAACAAAGAAAAGTTATTACCAACTCTATAAACAAATCGCCAAAAGTATCTATATTTGTCATGAGATTTTGTAAGAAATTAAATTCTGCGCATTTTTGAGTCTGGTAAGATCCATAACAAGAAATATGTCAATTATCCACCATATACCCAGACCTCCACATGTCAACAACTTTAGTATGCCGAGTCCAACATCGCCTAGCAACATGCGGTCAATACCCAATTGCCCAAGAAAGATTGATAAGACAAGCATTATTGTCGGGTCTTTCATTTGGGAGAGATACATGCAAGCCTCTGCTGGTTCAAGTTCGGCAAGGCGATTTCTCAATTCCTGATACATTGAAGCAGGGAACTTGTCACTATGTGCAATCAAAAGCTGCTCTATTCTGTTTTCGTCCATAACTTATATTTTAAAATCTACGTTTCAACAAATTACGTTTGTTCTTTCATATACATAGTATATTTCTGACTATCATCCAAATCACCATGCTTGCTATATATATTCCTACTACCTTTGAATTCTCTACAAGCGATGATATCCAGACTTTGACTTTACATTTCGGCAAAAGCCAAGCAATAAGAAAAGCTATAGAATACGGCAATACAAGAACAAGCCAATAGTTAAATTGTAGGGCAACAGCAAAATTCCCACGAAGAAAAGCGTGGATAAAACGTTGCACACCACATGCAGGACAACTTAAGCCTGTAAGAAGCTTAATTGGACACTTCGGGGCATACCATGTTGTATTAGGGTCAAAGAAAAATAGCAATATTGCCACCATAACAATCAAAGTGACAACAAACGCTATTTTCATAGTTTTGTTATTCCTTAAAATCCTTTTTCTTTCACGCATTCCACAATGAAAGTATATCTGTGAATAAATTAACACAGGCATATATTGCATTTACAGCTGCCCCAACCACAATACTTATAATCGCCCACTTGCGTGCATCGTTTGAAGCTTTAACTGCTGCTGAATAGTTTCCTGCCCAATAAAGATTGTTCACTTCTAACGATTTAACTAAAGACACTATTCCAAAAGGCAGACAACAGCAGGCTGTTGAAATAATGGCCAATGCTAAATGATTGTCTGGTTTTGGCATAAACTTTTGATTAAAGCCGTTTTCCATCATATTGCGTCTTTTCTCTTATATATTATAATAAGGTGTAGTTACTGCTGTAGGTATTTCTCAACAAGAATCAACAAGTTAAATTCTTTATATTTCCAGCTGAGGATATTCTTCTTTCAGCAAAAGAATTTTTTTACGCGTTTGCTGCATGAAAGTTCGATATTCTTCGGCATCAGGATTAAATGGTTTATGATTAAGCGCATCTTTTATTGGGCGCCACTTATCTAGAAAAGATAATGTTTCGGCCGTAAAATAGGTTTCTAAGAATCGCTCCCAAATAAATGAAACAGCTTGATCTGAAGGATGCAACATATCCTCTTTGTAAAAGCGATAGTCGCGCAATTCATCATTTATTATCTCATAAGCAGGGAAATACTCTACACAAGCATAACGTTTTGCAAGCCTGTCCGCTGCAAGAAGCAACGTAGCCTTTGACAACTGACTACCATGAAATCCGTATTTAGCATAGCGTATTGGACTCACCGTAACGACAATTTTTATTTCAGGATTTATACTTCTCAATATATCTACTGCGTTAGACATTGCTTCACAACAGTCTTCAACAGAAAGTTCTTCTTCTTGGAAAAGCTTTTGTGGACGTTTCCTACAATTATCTACAATCTCTCCGGTTTCCTTTAACCTGTAAACATGATTAGTACCAAGCGTGAACACACATGTCTCAGGTACTTCTCCCTTCTGTACACTGCCCTTTTCTTTAAGCTGTTCTCTTACATAACGTTCAACTGTATGGAATATGCTTATGGGATTATACATTACACCATATGGATTTACTATAGCGCGGAATTTGTTTTCGCAGAAACGTCTGCCTATGTTATCGGCAAAGCAAGAACCAACGAACAGCATACGCTGAAGAGGCGGAATGCTGAACGATGGTTTAGATATTTGTACTTTTGTTCTGAACTTCATTTTGTCAACTCCTGCTCACCTGCAAACCAGTTTCACTCAATGTCATATCAACGAAGCGAGCATTGGCATTGGTACGGTTCGCATCAATAATCTGCCTTATGCGTGCGGCTGCTTCCGGATCTTTTGCTATCATATAAAGATATCCACCCCCACCTGCACCAGGAAGTTTATAGCCAAGACAAAGGTCATCTATAAGGTTTGTTATCTGCTGCACGCTATCAGGATTTGTTCCACTATCCATAATTTGGTTCTGCGCCCATGTCTTCCTGACAAGATGCCCCATGCGTATAAAGTCGGCACGTTGGATAGCGTCATACATATCGTCAACATGCTGTTTCATGCTACGTAGCACTGATAACTCACCACCGTGGTTAAGAAACATACGGCGCACGATTTCTGAAAGGATTGTCTTTGCCGTACGTGTTATCCCCGTATAATAAAGTAGATGACATGAACGGTATTCATTCCGTATAAATAGGTCACCTGGTAACCATCTGACGGTTGGATTCTGATTAAAGCCACGCTCCGTCTGCAACATTTTTATGCCTTCAAGTACGCCTCCAAACTGGTCTTGCCATCCTCCGCCAGTAGTAAGCATCTGCTCAAGGGCGGAAGTTCGACAGCCTATCTCGCTTTTGTCCCAACCAAGACCACAGAAATCATTTAGGGCACCAAGTACTGTTGATGCAAGCACACTACTTGTACCTAATCCACTTCCAGCAGGGATTGCGGAAAGAAGCGTCAATTCTAGACCACCTCCAAAAGCTTTCAGTTGTTCCTCCAACGAAGAATATTGTTCAACCGAATACTTGGGTAAGAATCCAGCCAAAGCCAACGCTGCCTTTGGTATTGAGAATGGGCTACCTACATGGCTGAAATCAGCTAGCTGTTCGTATGTATTTATCGTTTCCGATGCCCCAAGATCAATGCTTCTCAATATGATATGCGATTCTTTGCTAGGGCGGACATATGTCTGAAGCGGTGGCTGTCCATTCAATTCTATTGCAAGGTTAATAACCTTTCCGCCTTCCATCAAGCAATAAGGCGGTGTGTCTGTCCATCCTCCTGCAATATCTATACGTACCGGACTGCGAGCCCATACAATTTGGTCAGAATACACTGACAGGTTTGGATGCTGCTTTTCTGTCGCCTGTGAAGCTATTAAACCTTGGCGTAGTAATGAGAAAGCTTTTTCTTCCATACTTGTTGACAATTCAGCTTTCCCTTTCAAACGCAGCAACTCCGAACGGAACATGTTATCATGTATCCGTGTTAACAATGGAGTATCTGCAGATATTTCCGTTGGCATCGGTATATCATATTGTTGAAATTCCCGAGCTGCATCACAAAGATCTGTCTGATAAAATACACTATGACGATAATTTTTAGCTAAAGCCTGCCAATTCTTTGCCCGGTACTCACAACGCTGTCGCGTTAATCTGATGAGGTCAGCCTCTGCCGAAATGTCATCAGCACTAAGCTTACGGCATTCATGCCATAAATCCTCTGCCCGTTTCGCTTCGTCAGACGTCATCGTCTGCGGGTTACAAAGCATCCAACGCAACAATAGTCCTGCTTCATCTGCACTTTGCACCACGGGGAATATGCGTGCAGACTGAAGGTCTTCATTCCCATCAATAGAATCAAGATCAATGTTGTGTTCCTCTGCCCAATCTATGAAAGGTTTCCCCATATACAACAAGGCAGATTCGCTAAGGGCACCACGAAATTTATCATTGTAACCATAAGGACGCACAACCATTTCGTCTTCCCCTACTGGTACTATATCTACACATTGCCCCAGTTGTAAGTCTATGTTCCAATCATTTTCAGGCACTCCTGTAATGATATTCTCCGTGGTCAATGTCCAGTTTTTGCCTATCCAGCTGTTCTCTATCCATACATTTTTGTTGTTTGCAGACAAAGGCGATTCTATTTGAGCGTTCTGAACAAAAAGCGACGGATGAGGTTTTAGAGAATGATGCATTATCTCTCGCTGGTCGTTGACGATATTTTGTACGGCAAGCGTTGAGGATAATATCTCGTGACTGGTGCCATAGTGATAAAATTCTCCGCCAGGCAATGGTAACACCGCAACGGTCAACTCCCGTAGTTCGGGATCATTGATTGTCGGCTTTTGGCCAAGTGCGCAACCAAACTCAGAATACATGTCGTAATTCACTATTTCACCGTTTCTTTGCGACCTTTTCATGAGAAGTTTCATGGCTTTGTCGCTCAATAACCAAATACCAATATCTGTTAGATAGAAGTGAGTATTTAGTAGTTCGCCAAGCGTCTTGACAGAAGGCTTCTGCAGCATACATTCCATGACTGTAGGGGCATCACGCTTTGAGACAAAAACTCCATGATCTTTTGCTATCTCAGGACCTAACCACAAACCATAACAAACGACATCGGCTTCTGGAATTACTCCCAAAGGCAACGTCGCTCGGATATAGACATCACCACTAACAATCATCGTATGCAGACAATCTGGGGCTGCATCCATGATTTGTTGATATAAAGGAACCTGCAATGAAAGCAAATCTTGAGACAATCGTTGCCCACGCTCCCAGCGGAACACAGGTATCGGTGTCAGGATTTTTCCAGACGGGGCATAAGCTGGTAATCGGCGACTTTGGCCTCCGGCATGCAAAACGAGACGTTTCTCCCCGCACAACCATTGGTAAAAGGAAAGATCGCTTCCTGAAGCAGAATAAGCCTGTTGCAGCAACCATGTTGTTCCTCCTCCTGAACCAAGTTTTTTGCCTATCGGGTCGTTGGAGCAAAACCATTCTTTGCGGTCATACCCTGTAATATCATGAAAACAATCCACCAAATTTGGTGGCAGAGACAAAAGCTTCTTTATCATGTCTAATTTCCTTTTTTTAATGAGCACGTTCTGCCTTAGATTCACCCGCCTTTGCTTTTCTGTATTTACCATAAACGAGCAATGCCAAAACAACTATGAGAAGTACATATCCCACATAGGCAATTGTTTCGGTTTTCGTTACCGTAGACGGATGAAAAGCTAATGTAACCTTATGCGTGCCCGGCGTTACATTGATGGCACGCAACACGTAGTTAACACGTCCCACCTCAACATTTCTACCGTCCACGGTTGCCGTCCATCCAGGATAGTATACTTCGGAGAATACTATGACGCCACCTTTGTCTGAAGTAACATCATATTTCAATTCGTTGGGCTCATAGGATGTTATCGTTACTATTGACTTACCATCTTGCTTAGCTGCCTTTCCTATTTGCGCGGCAAATTTCTTGTCAGCTACGGCCTCATGCCGCAAATCTATCTTTCCGATGGCATCAATCTCCTTATTAGCATTGTCTACAAACTCAACATTGTCTACAAACCATGCAGCACCTTTGGCATATGGGTTAAACACGGGAACAGTCTGTCCACCTTGAAGTGGGAATATGAAATAACGAGCATTGAGCATATTTATGACGGGGAATATACTATCTCCGTTCACGCGCGTCATATCTCCACCAGCCTCAGCAATGGATTGCATAGCCCTTTGCATCTCGGGCTGGATATACTGTTCAACAAGTTCTTGGTACCGGCGCAACTTGGCTGGATGATAACCTCCAATGCTCTTGTGGTAGTATGATGTTTCATTTTCATTAAATGTGCTTGTTGAGAAATTCAGCACACGATAATTTCCGCACTCAGACTTATCTCTGAGTATCTGTTTGTCAGTATCTGTCATGCGAGCAGGGGTTTCTCTAACACTCTTCTCTACAAACATGTCGTTATTGAGGTATCGTTTGTCAACTTGCCACATGTCTATCAAACAGAGCACGCAGGTAAGCCCCACCATAGCTTTGGCGTTCAACTTCTTTGCAAGGAAGAGTACGAGGAAGAGCGTTCCGAGGACAATGATAAACACAGAGCGCCAACAGTCTGCCGTAAACATGGTCTGGCGCATCTGTCGCAAGTTAGATAACAACGGTTGTAAATACTCCTGCGGTATCTGACTTAAAGCTTGCATTTCACTGCGCGAAACGAAGTCGCTAAAGAAAACCGAAGGCATAAGAGCGAACAGGGCTGCGATGCCTGCTGTTAAGATAAAGCTTATCAGCACATAGTCACGCTCCTTACGGGCAAATATACTAAGTACATTTACGAAAACCGTGTTCGGCAACTTATCTTTTAATGAGAGTTTTTCGTCTAACGCACCAGGATTCTCTATAAGTTCTTTCAAGCCGAGCATTGCAAGCAACGGAATGGTAAACTCGGCAACGACAAGTATTGAAGCAACCGTGCGGAACTTTGAATACATCGGAATATAATCTATAAAGAAATCCGTAAGTCCCATAAAATTATGTCCCCAAGACAACATTACGGAGAGATATGTTGCAGCTAGCAATGCCCACTTTACCGGTCCTTTTACAATAAATGCACCAAGTAAGAAGAGCATAAGCACAAACGCTCCCACATAAACAGGACCACTAGTCATTGGCTGATCACCCCAATACTGTCCAAGTTGCTGATATATTTCAGTAAATTGAGGATCAGCCTTCTGCATCGCTGTTTCGCTCTGCGTGAGCGGCACTGAAGCTCCCCCCTTGGCATTGGGAACGAGCAGTGTCCATGTCTCATCAATACCATAGCTCCACTGCGTTATGTAGTCGCGTTCCAAGCCGCTGTCAGTTTGGTTGGAGGAATTTTTCTTCAATAGTTCACTCTTGCCACGCATTGACTCCTTACTATATTCCCAAGTATGATATAGATTGCTTGCATTTAGAGCAATGCCAATCAAGCCACCAGCTATACATGTAAGCGTGGCTTTCAAGAAATGAGGCATTTCCCTTTTGCGCATCGCCTCAACAAAGAAAGCAATAACCATAAAGAAAATAATGAACAGATAGTAGTATGTCATCTGAACATGGTTAGCATAGATCTCAAATGCCGTAAAAAGTCCCGTAACAAAAAGGCCTTGCAGATATTTGCCTCTATAGGCCAACATTATACCGCCTATCATCGGTGGCAAATAGGCCAAAGCCATAACCTTCCATAAATGGCCTGCAGCTATTATTATCAGGAAGTAACTGGAAAAAGCCCACACTACTGCGCCCAAAGCAGCAAGGTATTGCTTGAAGTTAAATGCCCGCAACATGATGTAGAACCCAAGCAAATATGTAAAAAGATACCACACATTTTCCGGTAAACCTAGATGATATGCTTTTACAATGAAGTCCATTGCATCCAAACTCTGGTATTTTGGCAATATCTGATAGGTAGGCATTCCACAAAATGCAGAACCAGTCCACCGTGTGGTTTCTCCTGTTTTTTCATAATACTCCGATGCTTCCTCACCAAGTCCACGCCCGGCGGAAGAGTCATGCCGGAAAAGTATCTTCCCGTCTATATCGGCAGGAAAAAAATAAGCGAAAGAAATAACTGCGAAAAGCAGCACTGCCACAACATCTGGCAGATAATGTTTCCAATTTTTCATTATGTATTTATAGCTGTAATTGTTTGTTTGCAAAGTTATGCAAAACAAACGAATTATCAGAACATGCAGGCGAAAAATCGAAACTCTAGAAGATAGCTAGGAAACTGTGGCAGAATGAATTGTTGCCAAAGCGGCTTTTTCTTCATTTTTATTCATACCTTTGCACACAGAAATAAAATTACCTTACAGGAAGTTATGAGAAAGAGAATAGGAATTATAGTTGCAATGGAAAAGGAATTTGTGCAGTTGAAATCTTTGCTAACAGAAAGCACTGTAGAGAGGTTTCACCACAAAGATTTCGTATGCGGCAATATTGACGACAAAGAGATAGTAATACAAAAGTGCGGCATTGGCAAAGTAAATTCCACTATCGGAGCAATTGAAATGATAAACCGCTACGCACCGGACCTGATTATATCTACTGGCGTAGCTGGTGGCGCTGACGTAAAAATGGAAGTTGGGGATGTTGTAGTAGGCACTCAGTATGTTTATCATGATGCTTACTGCGGAGACGAGTGCGAATTCGGGCAAATAATAGGCATGCCAGCCAAATTCGCAGCACAAGAGCAGCTTATCTGCAAAGCAGAAGCACTAAATACAGAAACAAAAGTCCACGCCGGTTTAATTGTAAGTGGTGAATGGTTTGTTGACAGCAAAGAGAAAATGCGAAGCATTTTGGAAAAGTTCCCAACCGCAGCAGCTGTTGACATGGAAAGCTGCTCCATTGCCCAGACATGCCATATCTATGGAATTCCCTTCGTCAGTTTCCGCATTATAAGCGACATTCCGCTTAAAGACACAAAGGCATCCCAGTATTTCGACTTTTGGGCACGCTTAGCCGAAGGCTCATTCAATGTTACACGCCGATTCCTTGAGGCAATTTAACAAATAAAACACCAAAAGAATTATGGACAAGATACCGAGTTTTACTATCAATCACGAGAAATTATTACCAGGAATATACGTTTCGCGAAAAGATACCGTAGGTGGAGAAACTGTTACGACCTTCGACATCAGGATGAAAGCGCCAAACCGTGAACCAACTTTACACCCGGGGGCACTACATACCATTGAACATCTCGCAGCAACATACCTCCGCAACGACAAGGAGTGGAAAGACCGCGTTATTTACTGGGGGCCTATGGGATGTCTTACAGGCAATTATCTTCTTCTGCGCGGTGACTTGGAATCAAAGGATATCGTGGAACTTATGAAACGTACCTTTACTTTTGTTGCCAACTTTGAAGGTGAAGTGCCTGGAACTGCGCCTAAAGATTGCGGAAACTATCTGCTTCACGATCTGCCAATGGCGCGTTTGGAATCAAGAAAATACGTAGAGCAAACTCTTGAACACATTAGCGAAGATAATTTGATCTACCCTAACTAATTTTCCACATTACGGTTTGCGCTATTCCTCTCACTGACATATAAAGAATAAAAGCCAGCCAAAGGGCATGATTCCCCAACATGCAGCGCAAAGAGAAATAAACAGCAAAGAATGTTATTGCGGCTAAGAACATGGATAGGAGCATTCCTCGTGTTTTTGTGCAACCAATATAAACTCCATCCCATACAAATGCCGCCACACCAGACATAGGAAGGAGCAACACCCAAAAGCGATAGTTTGCAGCTACTAAGATAACCGTCCGCTCATTTGTAAGAAGGGAGAGAAAAGACTGCCCCCCAACACCATAAAGCAGGGTAAACAAAACAGTCAATACCCCACCCCAAATAAATATTCGGCGTAAAGTAGATGAGAGCAACACTTTATTTCCAGATCCATAAGCCTTACCGCCAAGTGCTTCACCAGCATAAGCGAAACCGTCCATAAAGTAAGAAAATATCATATAAAACTGCATTAATATGGTATTTACCGCAAGCACGGTTTCGCCTTGCCACGAACCTGCGGACGTAAAGAAGAGCATTACAGCAACAAGGCAAAGCGTACGCATGAATATATCACGGTTTACACTTAGGAAACGCATTATCTCTGATTTGCACCATAGCCCTTCAACCAAGAAATGCCGCTTCAACCGACCATAGACCGCACCCCAAAGAATAAAGGAAACAAGCAGTCCGACGTATTGTGCAATCAGTGTTCCAAAAGCTACCCCCTCTACGTTCATATCAAACAACATTACTAGACATAAACTCGTCACAATATTTACCAAATTCTGCGCCACCGCAACCAACATTGGCAACCGCGAATTCTGCATACCTATAAACCAGCCCGTAAGACTAAACTGCACAAGCATTGCAGGAGCACCCCAAATAAGTATATGAAAATATGTTGCAGCATACAATGCCACACTCTCTGTGGGACACATAAGACAGAAAGCCAACGAAAGGATAGGACGTTGAAAAAGGACCAAACAGAATGCGATAGTTACGGCTACGGCAACAGAACGAACCAGCAATTGCAAGCTACCGCAAAAGTCACGCGCGCCTAACTTTTGGGATGTCATACCGCTTGTACCCATTCGCAGAAAACCAAAGAGCCAATACATTACATTAAACAACATTCCACCTACGGCAATGGCACCGATATATGCTGCCGAACCGAGATGTCCCACTATTGCCACATCTACAAGTCCAAGCAATGGCACCGTAACGTTACTTACTATTGCCGGAATTGCTATGTGCAATATGCGCCTATCCAGTATATTCATGTATTCCTTTATTTTTGTTAATGCCCAATCAATTTAAGTATGCCAACACATAACGGCGGCTATATCCATACAAGTTTAAACCACAAAAAAATCCCGAAGGAAATTGTCCTACGGGATTGTTCTTTTTGTGCATCTGTTGGCAATAAGCTTATCGGCGCAAGCCAAGAGCTTTAACTATCGCACGATAACGCTCAATGTCGCGATCGTACAGATAATCTAGCAATGCACGGCGCTTACCTACAAGCATGGTAAGCGACCTAGCTGTTCTATGATCTTTACGGTTCTTCTTAAGATGCTCCGTCAAATGGGAAATACGGTAGGAGAACAATGCTATCTGGCTCTCAGCTGAACCAGTATCAGAGTTAGACTTCCCGTACTGTCCAAAGATCTCTTGTTTTTTAGCTTGATCTAAATACATTGTTTTGATTTTGTTAAAATTATTATTATGCTTAAATCGGCTGCAAAGGTAATATTTTTCCTTCACAATTCTACTACTTTTATGTGACAAAAGTAAAATTTAACAATTCTTACCATCCAATTAATGCAATAATCGTGCGGACTTACATAAAATAGGGCGCGGCCTTATCTCAAAATGCATGCAGGCTTCAAAAACAGAACCCACAGGCAAACCATTAAGAATACACTATTCCAATAGCTTTTACTAACGGAGCCAGTAAGAAAACCAAGAAAGATTACAAAGAGAAGCGATAGCCTACATTGAAGGTAAACACAGAATTACGATTCGTACTTCCGTCATACTTGTTCACGTTTGTCACGCCAATGTTATAGCGTGCATCCAAGATAACATTCATATATTCGTAAGAGATTCCTACAGGAATAGAGAACTCCACCTTCTTAAGCATTATGTCATATTCTGTTTTATATAAATCTCCGCGCTGTATCTCTCCACTTTGAGTCCGCGAAAAAGGTATGGTCGTATATTCCATCTTGCCATTTGTATTGATACCGAGCTGAGCTCCCAATTTTAAGGCAAGGTTTTTATAAACGTATGCACTGAGCATTACTGGTATATTGACATAGTCATAGTGTTCTTTCCACTTGCGCACTTCCTGCCATTTTTTTGTAGTTGCTTCATGGTATTCGTCAATATCGTCATACTTTGTGCCTTGTTGCGAATAATACGCGCCAGCCGAAACAGCAAGAATATCCGTAATTTGATATTCAAGATCTAAGCCTGCCATCAATCCTGGCTGATAGTTGCGGTTTCCTGCGGGAGCATTTCCATCACCAGTTTCCAAATATACAGTCTCTCCCGTTAGAGATGCAAGTGTAACGCCAAGGCGTGGTATTATTGAGAAAGTGCCGGCTTTCGGCTGCGCTACCGCTGTTACTGAAACAGCTAGCAGGAAAGCAGCTATCAGAGTAGAGATCTTTTTCATAAATGCCTGTTTTTATTAGTTTCAATTCAATATTTCTTTTGTTAACTGCAAATATAGTCGTTTTATTGTACGGGCAAGCAATAATGTGCAACAAAACTAAAACACAGGCCGACATTTTTGACATTATAAAATAAAAATAGTACCTTTGCATCCATAATTTTTTAAGGTAAATATGCAAGACATTAGAAACATTGCGATTATTGCCCACGTAGACCACGGAAAGACTACATTGGTGGACAAGATGATGTTGGCCGGCAACCTTTTCCGCGACGGAAAAGATCTTAGCGGTCAGGTATTGGATAACAACGATTTGGAACGGGAACGCGGTATAACCATCCTTTCAAAAAACGTTTCAATAAATTGGAAAGGCACAAAAATCAACATTATAGACACTCCTGGACACTCCGATTTCGGTGGAGAGGTGGAGCGTGTGCTCAACATGGCAGATGGTTGTCTATTGTTAGTTGACGCATTCGAAGGTCCTATGCCGCAGACACGATTCGTATTACAGAAAGCTCTTCAGATAGGTTTAAAGCCTATTGTTGTAGTCAACAAGGTTGACAAACCGAACTGCCGTCCAGAAGAAGTCTACGAAATGGTGTTTGACCTTATGTTCTCGCTAAACGCTACGGAAGACCAGCTAGATTTCCCCGTTGTCTACGGAAGTGCTAAAAACGGATGGATGAGCGAAGACTATAATTCCCCCACTGACAACATAGACTATTTGCTTGACAAGATCGTGGAGGTCATACCTGCACCTAATGTTCTTGAGGGAACTCCACAAATGCTCATAACAAGCCTTGACTATTCAAGCTATACTGGACGCATAGCCGTGGGACGAGTACACAGAGGAGAGCTGAAAGATGGAATGAACGTAACCATTGCTCACCGCGACGGCTCATTGGAAAAGACAAAGATCAAGGAGCTTGACACATTCGAAGGTATGGGACACAACAAAACCGGAGAAGTGAAGAGTGGCGACATCTGCGCTGTAATTGGATTGGAAAACTTTGAGATTGGTGATACTATATGCGATTTTGAGAATCCAGAGCCACTACCGCCAATAGCTATAGACGAGCCAACAATGAGCATGTTATTCACCATCAATGATTCACCATTCTTTGGACGCGAAGGAAAGTTCGTGACTAGCCGACATATCAACGACCGCTTGAAAAAAGAATTGGAAAAGAATCTTGCACTACGTGTAAAGCCTTTTGAAGACTCCACCGACAAATGGATTGTCAGCGGCCGAGGTGTGCTCCACCTTTCAGTGCTTATCGAAACGATGCGCCGCGAGGGTTACGAGCTTCAAGTAGGTCAACCGCAAGTTATCTACAAGGAAATAGACGGAGTGAAATGCGAACCTATTGAGGAAATGACAATAAACGTACCTGAAGAGTTCGCAAGCAAAATGATCGACATGGTTACTCGTCGCAAAGGAGAAATGACTTCGATGCAAAATCTCGGTGAGCGCGTTGATATTGAGTTCGACATTCCGTCAAGAGGTATAATCGGTTTGAGAACAAATGTACTGACTGCAAGCCAAGGCGAAGCGATAATGGCACACCGTTTCAAAGAATACCAACCATTCAAGGGCGAGATAACACGACGCCTGAACGGTAGCATGATTGCTATGGAAACAGGTACGGCCTACGCTTATTCTATTGATAAATTGCAGGACCGCGGAAAATTCTTCATTGATCCAGGCGAAGAAGTTTACGGTGGCGAAGTTGTAGGAGAGCATGTTCATGACAATGACCTCGTTGTCAACGTAACAAAAGCAAAACAGCTTACAAACACACGTGCCAGTGGCTCTGACGACAAGGCTCGCATCGTGCCGCGCACAGTCCTTTCGCTTGAGGAAGCACTAGAATACATAAAGGAAGACGAACTTGTGGAAGTTACTCCAAAGAGCATGCGTATGCGCAAGATAATACTAGACCATCTTGGACGCAAACGCTCGAACAAGGATTAACTAAAAATGTTCACCTTATTATTTAATAAGGCAGAATTGTATATAACAAAGCAGACAAAAATACTCAACTCATAAGCTTGACCTGCAACGGAATAAGAATCCAAGCAGGTCAGAGCTTAGAAAGAGAAAAGAACAGCAGTCTGCACATTGTGACACAAAAACGCTCCAAACAAATAAAAAACGAGACAAAGAGAAAGGAAATATTACAACAATTCAAGTTTTTTTTACAGAAAAGAATACCGATTGCAGAAATATTACTACCTTTGCAGTAAGCAACAATTTTGTAAGGACGATAAATTAGATTTATTTTAATATAGGTTATGAAAAAGTTATTAACGGTGCTGGCAATCGCCGGCGTTTCCTTGACCTCAATGGCACAGGAAACAGAAGCTACAGAAAAGTACAGTGTAGCAACAAACTCATTCTGGAGCAATTGGTTCGTTCAGGGCGGTGTTCAGTGGACTGCTTTCTACTCATCCCTAGAGCACGGCTATGATTTATCCAATAACCCATTCAAAAGCTTCCGTTCAAACCCACAAGCTGCAGTAGCCATCGGTAAATGGTTCACACCAGGTCTTGGTCTCCGTACGAAAGTATCAGGAATTTGGGGCAAGTGCAACGGTGACAGCTTCAAGTATTGGAACGCACAGGAACAAGTGCTCTTCAACCTTAGCAACATGCTTTGCGGCTATAACCCTAACCGCATTTACAATTGTATTCCATTTGCTGGTGCAGGTTTCGCACGCAACATGCACACCAACATGTATGCAATGGGTATGAGTGTCGGTTTGCTCAACGAATTCAATGTTAGCAAGCGTATCGCTATCAATCTTGAACTCGGATGGAACCGTCTTGAGAACGACTTCTATTCAGAAGGTTACGCAAATAACGGTCCTCGCGGATGGGATTCTCACGACAACTACCTCTATGCAGAAGTTGGACTTACAGTAAACATCGGCAAGACAGGCTGGAACAAAGTTCCTGATATTGACGCAATCAAGGCTCTGTCTCAGTCACAGATTGACGCTCTCAACGCTCAGTTGGCTGATTCTAAGGCAGAAAACGATCGTCTGAAGGAGATGTTGGCTAACCAGAAACCTACAGACACACACGAGTCAATCAAGGAATTCATAACAACTCCTATCTCTGTATTCTTCAACATCAACAAGACAGAAGTTGCTAACCGCAAGGATATCGTAAACGTTGAGGCACTTGCTAAGTATGCTAAGGAGAACAATTCTAAGATTAAGGTAACTGGTTTCGCTGATAGCGCAACAGGTACACCAGCAATCAACCAGAGACTCTCTGAAAAGCGTGCTGAAACAGTTAAGCAGGAACTTATCAAGCTCGGTGTTGATGCAGACAACATCACAACAGCTGCTGATGGTGGTGTAGATACTCTATCGCCAATATCATTCAACCGCCGTGCAACTGTTCAGATTACAGAGCAGTAATCAAAGAACACTCACAATATTTAAAGAGGATGCGCCACGTTTGGCGCATCCTCTTTTTGTTTATCAATATACGTTATCACAGATTAGCAATGACGTTTTCCGTGATTAAAAGGCCAAAATTGCAACATCAATGTTTACAATTTAAAAGAAGAAGAAACATAAAAATGTTAATTTACCGAGATATACGAGAGGGTATTTTTGTCATTATAAGAGAAAAGTGATAAC